>NZ_JBHJXS010000022.1:0-114760 GCF_042269265.1 Nocardia sp. NPDC056000
CCGGGCCCCCTCCCCCCCCGCACGGGCCCGGCACCCACACCTACCCGGCGGACACCCCCCGGTTTCGGACGGGCTTCGTGACCGCGACCATTCTCGCCGTCATGATCGCCGGAGCCGCGGTCATCGGAATGGCGTTCTACAGCCCGAGACCCGAACCGCGATACCTGCCGACCTATCTACCCGTGAAACGGCTACAGCCCCACCGAAGTGGGGCTGTAGCCGAGCTCTACCAGGCGAAACCGCCTGTGCGAGAACCTTATTCGTCGATCGCGTTGGGCGCGGTCTTGGAAACGGTCATCAGGAATTCGGCATTGCTCTTGGTCTTCTTGAGTCGATCCACGAGCAGGTCGATGGCCTGATGCGAGTCCAGGCCCGAGAGCACGCGGCGCAGCTTGTGCAGCACCCCGGCCTCATCGGGTGACATCAACAGATCGTCGCGGCGGGTGCCGGACGGGTTGACGTCGACCGCGGGGAACACGCGGCGCTCGGCGATCTTGCGATCGAGCTTGAGCTCGGCATTACCCGTGCCCTTGAACTCCTCGAAGATGACCGTGTCACCGGTGGAACCGGTCTCCACCATCGCGGTCGCGATAATGGTGAGCGAGCCGCCGTTCTCGATATTGCGGGCCGCGCCGAGGAACCGCTTGGGCGGGTACAGCGCGGTGGAATCCACACCACCGGAAAGGATTCGGCCCGACGCCGGGGACGAGTTGTTGTACGCGCGGCCCAATCGGGTGATCGAGTCGAGCAGCACCACGACGTCCTGACCCATCTCGACCAGACGCTTCGCACGCTCGATCGCGAGTTCCGCGACCGAGGTGTGATCGCCCGGCGGGCGGTCGAACGTGGAGGCGATGACCTCGCCGCGCACGGAGCGCTGCATATCGGTCACTTCCTCGGGACGCTCGTCCACCAGCACCACCATGAGGTAGCACTCCGGATTGTTGACGGCGATCGCGTTCGCGATGTCCTGCATGATCGTGGTCTTACCCGCCTTGGGCGGGGACACGATCAGCGCGCGCTGACCCTTACCGATCGGCATGATCAGATCGATGATGCGCGTGGTCAGCTTGTTCGGCTGGGTCTCCAGCCGCAGTCGCTGATTCGGGTACAGCGGGGTCAGCTTCTGGAATTCCGGCCGGCGCTTGGCACTTTCGATATCCGAGCCGTTGACCGTGTCCAGGCGCACCAGCGGATCGAACTTCTGCCGCTGATTGCTCTGATCGCCGTCACGCGGAGCGCGCACCGCGCCGGTGATGGCGTCACCGCGGCGCAGGCCGTTCTTGCGGACCAGGTTCATCGACACGTACACGTCGTTCGGACCGGCCAGGTAGCCGGAGGTGCGCACGAACGCGTAGTTGTCGAGCACGTCGAGAATGCCCGCGACCGGCTGCAGGACGTCGTCCTCGCGGATCTCGAGTTCGCGGCTCTCGCGGCTGTTGCCGACCTCGCCGGGCACGCCGTCGCGGTCACGCCCGCGGCGACGCTCACGGAAGCGACGACCCCGGCGACCGCGGCCGCCTTCCTCGTCGTCATCGGCGGCGGCACGATTGCGGTCGCGGTCGTTGTTGTTGCCGCCGCGCGCGGTGCCGTTCTGATTGCTGTTCTGGTTCTGGCCGCCGGACTGCTGATTGTTATTGCGCTCGCGGCGACGCTCACCACCCTCCTGCTCCGGCTTCTCAGCGGCAGGGGCGGATTCCGAGGCAGCGGCCTCGGCATTGGCATTTCCGCCGGCGGGACGCTGATCGCGACCCCGGCGCTGGCGACCGCGGCCACGCTGGCCGCCATCGCGGTTGTCGTCACCGCTCTCGGCGCGAGTGCCCTCGGCCTCTTCCCGCTTCGCCTCACGCGGCTCGGCGGTCTTCTCGGCGGAGTTGTACGTCGGAACCTCGGTCTTGACCCGGGTTTCCACGACCTTCGCGGGGGCGGTTTCGGCCTTCACGGCAGCGGTTTCGGCCTTCGCGGGAGCGGGCGCAGCCGACGCGGACTCCCCGCCGGTCGGCGCAGAATCGCTCTTGCCCTTGGCATTCCGCGTGGAGGTGGCCTTGCCACCGGTCTCCTTCGCGGCGCCGCCGGACTGATTCTCCTTGATGGCGGCGATGAGATCACCCTTACGCATCCCGGAGGTGCCTCGAATTCCGAGTTCCCCCGCAAGCGCACGCAACTGCGGCAACAACATTCCAGTCAGCCCCGATCGTGCGATGTCAGTGTGTTCGCTCATCTTCGAAATCTGTCCGGATTCACTTTCGCGATCCGAGGAGGTTGAATCACTTTCCACCCCGGGTGTCGCGAGCAGGTCCGTATCTGTCACGGAAATCCTTTCCTTCCCTCGACTGCCGTGTGCCTGTTCGAGGGTTCCTCCTGCAGTCCGGTCGTATGCCGGACTCGGATGCCGTATCGCGTGCTGCGCCGGATTGGTGGTTTTACCACCGCGTGGGCTTCGCCACCGAGTGAAAAGGTGGGAGAGATCATTCCAGTGAACTGGCTACCCCCAAGTTTCGAGCCTCAAGCCTCGAGCCTGAGCAAGGAGCCTCTGGAGCGATTTGCCCTGATGAAGCACCGGCGTCTGACGCGCACGATGTACGGACTCGCTCAGGATAGCTCCCGGCCTTTACATCGGCAAGGCAGGCGCGCTGTCAATCCACCGATACCCCACCGGCAATACCGGGTTCGAGAACTCGCAGTCCGTCGGCAATGGCGAGTTCGCGCAGTTCCGCAGGGAATTCGCTGGTCCCGAGGGCCAGAATGGTCGGTCCGGCACCGGAAACGGTGGCGGCGATGCCCGCGGCGCGCAGGCGTTCGATCCATTTCGTGGTGAGCGGCAGCGCGGACGCACGGTAACCCTGGTGTAGCCGGTCCGCGGTGGCGGGGAGCAGCAGGTCAGGGCGTTGCGTCAAGGCTACGACAGCCAGCGCGGCACGGCTGGCATTGAAGGCCGCGTCGGCGTGCGGGACATTGTCCGGCAGCAGTCCCCGGGTGTGCGCGGTCGAGGACCGCTCTTCGGGAATGAGCACGACCGGCCGCAGCGAGGGATGCGGTTCCAGGCGCACCGCGCGGTAGGCGCGAACGTGGTGGTCCGCCAGGCCATTTGCGTCGGGACGGTCGGTTTCGGTCCAGGACACCACGATTCCGCCGAGCACACTGGCCGAGGAATTGTCCGGGTGGCCTTCGAATTCGGCCGCCAGCTGCACCATGACGTCCTGGTCATAGGCCAGTGCGGCATCGAATTTCGCGGCCAGACCGCGACCGGCGGCCAGCCCGCCGACCACCGCGGAGGCCGAGGAGCCCAGCCCCCGCGAATGCGGAATCACGTTGCGGCACAGCACGTCCAGGCCATCGGCCCAGACGCCTGCGGCCTGCAGGCCGCGTTCGATGGCGCGCACCACGAGATGTGAAGGGCCCCAGGGCACATCGTCCGCGCCCTCACCCTCGACCCGGATGTTCAAACCGGAATCGGTGGTGGTGACCACGATCTCGTCGTACACCCCCAGCGCGATGCCGAGGGTGTCGAAACCCGGCCCCAGATTGGCGCTGGACGCCGGAACCCGCACGGTGACGGTGATTCCGGCGGGCAGCGTCCTGGTCATCAATTGACCTTCGCGCGAATTCACTTTCAGGCCAGCTCGAGTGCGTGCGCCACGGCGACCGGATCGACCGCGATCGGCTTGACCTCGGGCATACCGGCCAGCGCGTTGTCCGGATCCTTGAGACCGTTGCCGGTCACCGTGCAGACCACGGTCAGACCGGAATCGAGCCAGCCCTCCTGGCGCGCCGCGAGCAGACCGGCGACCGAGGCGGCCGACGCGGGCTCCACGAAAACACCCTCGGTGGCGGCGACCAGGCGGTACGCCTCGAGGATCTTCTCATCGGTGGCGGCCCGGAACGCGCCGCCGGACTCCTCTTTCGCGGCCATCGCGGCATTCCACGACGCCGGGGCGCCGATCCGGATGGCGGTGGCGATGGTCTCCGGATCGCTCACCGGCGCGCCGTTGACCAGCGGAGCCGCACCGGCGGCCTGTACGCCCAGCATGCGCGGGCGCGAGCTGGAGGTGCCGTCGGCGTAGTACTCGCCGTAGCCCTTCCAGTACGCGGTGATGTTTCCGGCGTTGCCGACCGGAAGCACGTGCACATCGGGGGCCTTGCCGAGCGCGTCCACGATTTCGAACGCGGCGGTCTTCTGGCCCTCGATACGGGCCGGGTTCACCGAGTTCACCAGGCCGACCTCGGGGAAGTCCGCGGTGACCTTGCGCGCCAGTTCGAGGCAATCGTCGAAATTGCCCTCGACCTGAATGATCTTCGCGCCCAGCATGACCGCCTGCGCCAGCTTGCCCATGGCGATCTTGCCCTGCGGAATCAGCACCGCGCAGTGCAGACCCGCGCGGGTCGCGTACGCGGCGGCCGAGGCCGAGGTATTGCCGGTGGAGGCGCACAGCACCGCGGTCTTACCGCTGTACTTGGCATCGGTCATGGCCATGGTCATGCCGCGGTCCTTGAACGAACCCGTCGGATTCGCGCCCTCGACCTTGAGGTACACCTCACAGCCGGTCAGCTCGGACAGATGCGTGGCGGGCACCAGCGGGGTGCCGCCCTCGAACAGCGTCACCGGCTCCCAGTCGGCGGGCACGGGCAGACGATCCCGGTACGCGGTGATCAAACCGGGCCACGGGGTATGCACGGCAGACCGCGCAGTCGTACTCATTCCTCGGTGCCTTCCAATCTCAGAACGCTGGTCACGGATGTGACGGAATCCAGTTCGGCCAACGCGGCCACGGTATCGGCAAGGGCCGATTCCTGCGCGTGGTGGGTCACCACGACCAGGCGGGCGCCCGCGTCATGACCTTCCTGGCGGACCGTCGAAATGCTGACCCCATGCTTGGCGAATTCGCCCGCGACCGCCTGGAGTACACCGGTGCGGTCGGCGACCTGCATATTCACGTGGTAGCGGGTCGGGGTTTCACCGATCGAGGCGATCGGCAGCTCAGCATAAACCGACTCGCCCGGAGCGCGGCCACCGTAGAACTTGTTGCGCGCCGCCATCACCAGATCGCCCATCACGGCCGAGGCGGTCGGCGCGCCGCCCGCGCCCTGTCCGTAGAACATCAGGCGGCCGGCGTTCTCGGCCTCCACCACGACCGCGTTGAACGCGCCGCTGACCGAGGCCAGGGGGTGCTTGCGCGGGATGAGCGCCGGGTAGACGCGTACGGAGATGGACTCCTTGCCGCCGTCATCGGTGACGCGCTCGGCCATGGCCAGCAGTTTCACCGTGCAGCCGACGGCCGCGGCGGTCTCCAGATCCTCGGCGGTGATCTTGGAGATGCCCTCGCGGTAGACATCGGCCGCGGTCACGCGGGTGTGGAAGGCGACCGAGGCCAGGATGGCGGCCTTGGCGGCGGCGTCGTAACCCTCGACGTCGGCGGTCGGATCGGCCTCGGCGTAGCCCAGGCGGGTGGCCTCGGCCAGCACATCGGCGTAGGCCGCACCGGTCTCGGCCATGGCCGAGAGGATGAAGTTGGTGGTGCCGTTCACGATGCCCACCACGCGGTTCACCCGGTCACCGGACAGCGACTGGATGAGCGGGCGCAGCACCGGGATGGCACCGGCGACGGCGGCCTCGAAATACAGGTCGGCGCGGTGTGATTCGGCGGCGGCGGACAACTCGCCGGTGTGATCGGCGAGCAGCGCCTTATTGGCGGTGACTACGGACTTGCCGTGCTCGAGCGCGGTGCGGATGAGCGCGCGGGCCGGATCGATACCGCCCATGACCTCGACCACGATGTCCACATCGTCGCGGGCGACGAGGGCTTCGGCATCGGTGGTGAGCAGCTCGGCGGGGATACCGCGATCCTTGCTCAGATCGCGCACGGAGACCCCGCGCAGCACGACCGGCGCGCCGACGCGATTGCAGAGATCCTCAGCCTGGTTGCGAATGATGCGAACCACTTCGGTGCCGACCGTGCCCATTCCGAGCACCGCGATTCCGATCGGATGATCCGATCCCCACACGCCGGTCTTGGCGATTTCGGTCATGCATTCACCTCCAAGCTGAGTAGGTCCTCCACCGTTTCGCGGCGAAGAATCAAGCGCGCCTTGCCGTCTCGCACCGCGACCACGGCGGGCCGGGTGAGCATGTTGTAACGGCTCGACATCGAGTAGCAGTACGCGCCGGTAGCCGCCACCGCGACCAGGTCACCCGGGCCGACATCGGCCGGGAGCCAGGTATCGCGAATGACGATATCCCCACTCTCGCAATGCTTTCCGACCACCCGAGCGACCACCGGCGCGGCCTCGCTGGAGCGCGAGACCAGACGGCAATCGTATTCGGCCTGGTACAGCGCGGGCCGGATATTGTCGCTCATTCCGCCGTCGATGCTGACGTAACGGCGACGCGCGCCCGCGTCGAGCACCACATCCTTGGTGGTGCCGACCTCGTACAGGGTGACCGTGCCCGGTCCGGCGATGGCGCGGCCCGGCTCGACCGCGATGGTCGGCATGGGCAGGCCCGCGCGCTCGGCCTCCTCGGCCACGATGCGGCGCAGGTTGGCCGCGAAGTCCGCCAGCGACGGCGGGTCCTCGTGCGGCAGGTACGAAATACCAAGGCCGCCACCGAGATCGAGCACATTGATCTGCGCGGCGCGCTCCATGCCGAACTTGTCGGCGGCCTCGCGCAGCAGGCCGAGCATGCGGCGGGTGGAGATCTCGAAACCGTCGATCTCGAAGATCTGCGAGCCGATGTGCGAGTGCAGGCCGACCAGGCGCAGATTGTCGGATTCGAAGACCCGGGCGATGGCCTGCATGGCATCACCGCTGGCGATCGAGAAACCGAACTTCTGATCCTCGTGCGCGGTCGAAATGTATTCGTGCGTATGAGCTTCCACGCCGACGGTGACGCGCACCAGCACATCGACGACCTTGCCCGCGGTCTTGGCGACGGCTTCCAGGCGGTCGATCTCGATCAGCGAGTCCAGCACGATGTGACCGACGCCGGTCGCGACCGCGGTCTCCAGCTCCGGAACCGATTTATTGTTGCCGTGCAACGCGATTCGCTCGGCCGGGAAACCCGCGTGCAGTGCCACGGCGAGTTCGCCGCCGGAGCACACGTCCAGGTGCAGGCCCTCATCGCGAATCCAGCGCGCGATCTCGGCGGACAGGAAAGCCTTGGAGGCGTAGTGCACTCGCGAACCCTCACCGAACGCGCTGACCATATCGCGGCAGCGGGACCGGAAGTCGTCCTCGTCGATGACGAACAGCGGGGTGGCGAATTCGGCGGCCAGCTCGTGCACCGGCACCCCGGCGAGCCGCACGACGCCGTCGGCATCGCGAGAAGCGTTGCGCGGCCACACATTCGCGGGCAGCGTGATCATCTGCTGGGTGTTCTCCGGCCGCTCGGGAAGGTTCTGAGCAGGCGGGATGTCCGCGTGGCGGGGACCGGCGGGATGTGCACTCATCTACATACGCTCCGGGGCAGTGACGCCTAGCAGGCCGAGGCCGTTGGCCAGCACCTGGCGGGTGGCTTTGACCAGCTCGAGGCGAGCGGCGTTTCGGGGGGTGACAGGCTCGTCACCCATGGGGATGACGCGCATTTCCTTATCGGACTGGAAGGGGTGGTAGGCCCCGGCCAGCTCCTCCAGGTAGCGGACTACCCGGTGCGGTTCACGCATCTCGGCGGCGGTGGCGAGGACGCGCGGGTATTCACCGAGGGTGCGAATCAGCTCACCCTCGCGGTCTGCGGTCATCAGGCTGAAATCCGGTGCGACCGAGGCGAAGTCGAACGCGGCGGAATTGCCGATGATGTTGTTGGTGCGGGCGTGCGCGTATTGCACGTAGTACAGCGGGTTCTCGGTGTCCTGCTTGGTCCACAGGTCCAGATCGATATCGATGCTGGAGTTCACCGAGGAGCGCACCAGGGAGTACCGCGCGGCGTCCACGCCGATGGCCTCGACCAGATCGTCCAGGGTGACCACGGTGCCCGCGCGCTTCGACATGCGCACCGCCACATCGCCTTCGAGCAGATTCACCATCTGGCCGATGAGCACCTCGACGGTGTCCGGATCGTCGCCGAACGCGGCGGCGGCGGCCTTCAAACGGCCGATGTAGCCGTGATGGTCCGCGCCCAGCATGTAGATGCACAGGTCGAACCCGCGTGAGCGCTTGTTCTGGAAGTAGGCGATATCGCCGCCGATGTACGCGGACTTGCCATCGCTCTTGATGACGACGCGGTCCTTGTCATCGCCGTATTCGGTGGACGCGATCCACCAGGCGCCGTCCTTCTCGTAGAGCTTGCCCGAATCCTTGAGCGTCTGAATGGCCTTCTCGACCGCGCCGGAGGCGAACAGCGAGCTCTCGTTGAAGTACACGTCGAAGTCGACGCCGAATTCGTGCAGGTTCTGTTTGATCTGCGCGAACATCAGCTCGACGCCCTCGCGGCGGAACAGCTCGTGCTGTTCGGCCGCGGGCAAACCCGGCGCATCCGGATGCGCGGCGACGATGGTGTCGGCGATCTCCTTGATGTACGCGCCGCCGTACCCATCCTCCGGGGTGGGCTGCCCGTTCGCGGAGGCGACGAGCGAATTGGCGAAGCGGTCGATCTGCGCGCCGTGATCGTTGAAGTAGTACTCGCGGGTGACGTCCGCGCCCTGGGCGGACAGGATGCGGCCGAGCGCGTCGCCGACGGCGGCCCAGCGGGTGCCGCCGAGGTGGATGGGTCCGGTCGGGTTGGCGGAGACGAATTCCAGGTTGATCCTGGTCCCGGCGAGCGCGTCACCGCTGCCGTACTTCGCGCCCGCCGCGAGGATGTTCTCCACGATCGCGCCCTGTGCGGCCTTGGCCAGGCGGATGTTCAGGAAGCCCGGTCCGGCGACCTCGGCGACCTCGATATCGGGGGTCTGTCCCAGCGCCTCGGCGAGCAGATTCGCAAAGTCGCGCGGGTTCATTCCGGCCCGCTTGCCTACCTGCATGGCCACATTCGTGGCATAGTCACCGTGCTCGGGGTTACGGGGACGCTCCACCTTGACCTCGTCGGGCAGGACCGCAGGGTCGGATCCACGTTCGACAAGTACCTTCGCCGCGGTTGCGCGAAGGAGATCTGCAAGGTCAGCTGGAGTCACGAGTCACTATCCTATGGTCTGAGCAGGTGCACGCCGCGCGCGGGCATCGCACGGGCAGGCGCCCAGCAAACGATGCGGCCGCATCGCTTGATTGTCCGAACACGTCGAAGAGAGCACAACTAGTTATGCCGAGCAGCACCAGTGCCAAGTCGGCCAAGGCTATTAAGGCCGCGGGCAAATCGTCGGGATCGGGCCGTAAAGGCGGGTCCGGGGGCAAACTGCCCGTGAAACGGAACATCCCGTGGATGACCATTGCCGCGGTGGTGGCCGTGCTGGCGCTGATCGGCGGAATCGCCGCATTCCTGGTGCCCAAGTACAACGCCAAGGAAGAGATCAAGAACCCTTCCGCGTATATCGACGGCGTGGTCAAAAAGGACTATCCGGCCGGGCTGCACGTGTCCTCGACGCAGCGCGTGGCATACGACCAGGCACCGCCGTTCGGTGGCCCGCACGACGGTTCGTGGGCGGCGTGCATGGGCAATGTGTACGCCAAGGCGATCCGCACGGAGAATGCCGTGCATTCGCTGGAACACGGTGCGGTGTGGATCACCTACAACCCCGACAAGGTGGATCAGGCGACCATCGACACGCTGAAGAAGAAGGTCGAAGGCCAGCAGTACATGCTGATGTCGCCGTACCCGGGTCTGGACACCCCGATCTCGTTGCAGGCGTGGGGTCATCAGCTCAAGCTGCAGAAGGCCGACGATTCGCGGGTGGACCGGTTCATCAAGGATTTGCGCCTGAACTCGAACACCTACCCCGAGGTCGGCGCGAGCTGCGCGAACCCGACCTTCGACACCAACAACCCGCCGCCGTTCGATCCGTCCAAGCCGGGTCCGGACGCGGTGCCGCTGGACGGTAAGGGCCTGACCAAGGACACCACCGAACTCGGCGGTGCCGGCGGCAGCCAGATTCCCGGCGGCATGCCGAACATCCCCGGTGGCATCCCCGGCCTGCCCGGCGGCACCATCCCCGGCGGCACCCTGCCCGGCGGTGACGCGACCGCGCCCGGCGGCGACGGCACGCTGCCCGGCGGCATCCCCAGCATTCCCGTGCCCACCGGCGACCCGCAGCCGGAGCAGCCGGCTCCGGCGCAGTAATGCCGCCGTTCTTGTCGCACGCGAACGAGCCCGGCGATTCCGAGGCAGCCGAACCCGTGGAGGCGACGGGCCGCAGTCAGCGGCCCGCGCTGCTGATCCTCGGTGTGATCGCGGTGCTGCTGGCCGGTTTCGCCGCGGGCCTGATGGTCGGCAATCTGCGCGCCTCGGATCCCGAGCCCAGCGCGGTGGATATCGGCTTCAGCCAGGACATGTCGGTGCATCACGCGCAGGCGGTGGAGATGGCCGCGATCGCGTTCAGCGGCACCACCGATCCGGCGGTGAAGCGGCTGTCCTATGACATCCTCACCACCCAGGGCAATCAGGCGGGCCGCATGCAGGCGTGGCTGCAATCCTGGGGCGAACCGCTGCTGCCCACGGGCGGGTACATGGGCTGGATGACCGATATGTCGGCGCATCACCACATGGGCACCGCCGAGCATTCGGGTCCGGTGGCGGTCATGCCCGGTATGGCCTCCACCGAGGAGATCACGGCGCTGCGCGCGGCCACCGGTCCGGCGCTGGACACCATGTTCCTGCAGTTGATGCTGCGGCATCATCAGGGCGGTATGCCGATGATCGAATACGCCGAGCAGCGCGCCGATATCGATGTGGTGCGTTCACTGGCGCAGAGCATGGCCAAAACCCAGTCCAGCGAAGCCGATTTGATGACCCAGATGCTCGCCGAGCGCAAAGCCACACCGCTTCCGCTCAACTGAGTTCGGTGCCGGGCGTCGCAAAACGCCCGGTCCACCCGGGTTTTTGGCGCAGCGCAGGCAATGCGATACGCTTTCCCAGCCCACTCGGAAAGTCGAGAAGTCCGAGCGGGTCCACCCCCGCCCTCGTAGCTCAGGGGATAGAGCGTCTGCCTCCGGAGCAGAAGGCCGCAGGTTCGAATCCTGCCGAGGGCACCGAAGAGCAAGGCCCCGAACGGCATTCGCCGATCGGGGCCTTTTCTCGTCTCGGGCCGATGCGACCTCAGCCGACGACCTCGTTGAGTTTGCCGGTGGCCACGTCGAATACGAAGCCGCGCAAGGACGTTGTCGCGGTGATGAACGGGCTGGATTCGATGCGCCGAATCGATTGCCGCACATCATCGTCCAGATCCGGGAAGGCTTCGGCAGACCAGGTGGGCTTGATGCCGGTGTCATCCTGGATGGTGCGTTTGAAGTCGTCGTCGGTGAAGGTGAGCATGCCGCAGTCGGTGTGGTGGATGAGGATGATCTCGGTGGTGCCCAGCAGGCGCTGACTGATGGCGAGCGAGCGGATCTCGTCATCGGTGACCACACCGCCCGCATTGCGGATGACATGCGCCTCCCCGTCCCCCAGGCCGAGAATGCGATACACGTCGAGCCGGGCGTCCATGCAGGCCACCACGGCGACATGCTTACTGGGCGGCAGGGGCAGCGGCCCGGCGAAGCGGGACGCGTATTCGGCGTTGTTGGCGAGGTATTCGTCGGTGACTGTCATGGTCGCGTCCTTGCGTCGGTGGGGTGAGGACATGCGAATCTCTGCATCGACCGTGGCGCAGTGGCGGGTGTCGCGCGAGGGATGCGCGCACCGTGAAATAAACGCTTGCGCTGGGCATATTCGGACTCGTCCGGGCAGGTGGCGGGCGCGCGGAGGTGAGGGCTGACACTCACCAGGGCGTGTTGCCTTGCCCCCTAATTGGCCAACAGACCGGTATCTTTTGGGCATGTCGGACATCGAGGAGAGGTGCGCGGACCTACCACGGCGGCGACATGCGCGACGGGCCGGATCGATAGCCGGCGCGGCCCTGGCCGGCATCGCGGGAACCTGCATCGCCGTCGCACCGGGCCATGCCACCCCGGTCACCCCCATTGCGATCGTGGATGAGACCACCGATGTCGCGGCGTTCTACACCGCGCCCGAGGATCGGATCGCCGGACCGCACGGCTCGGTGATCCAGTTGCGGCCCATCGACGGCGATCCGGGGATCCCGGGGGCGCGGAATTACCTGGTGCTGTACCGATCCGTCGATATGCAGGGCAATTCGGTGGCGGTATCGGGCACCGTGGCGGTGCCCGAGGGCACCCCGCCCCCGGGCGGCTGGCCGCTGATCTCGTGGGCGCACGGCACCACCGGGGTCGATGATTCCTGCGCGCCCTCGCACGACACCTCCGACGACTTCCCCGCGCACGATTACACCTCCCTGGTTCGAAAAGTGCAGGCGCAGTGGATATCCGCGGGTTACGCGGTGGCGCAGACCGACTATCAGGGCCTGGGCACGCCCGGTCCGCACGGCTATCTGATCGGTACCGCCGAACAGCGCGCGGTCACCGATATGGCAAGGGCCGCAAGGCAGATCGAACCGGAGATCGGCACCCGCTGGGTGGCGATGGGGCATTCACAGGGTGGGCAGGCGGCCGTTTTCGCCGATGCGCAGGCGCAGCAGTGGGCGCCGGAGCTCCAGTTGCTTGGTGCGGTCGCGCTGGCTCCCGCATCGCATCAGGGCATCGGTATCCAGGCGTCACAGTTGGCCACGGCGGTGGGCGCGTCCACCGCGCTCGGTCCGCTCACGGGTGGGTCGACCGCGTTCCTGCCCTTGATCATTCGGGGCGCGCAGACGGTCGCCGATATCGATCCGGCGCGCTTCCTGACCCCGGACGCGGCGGCCATGGTCACCCTGGCGGACGTGGGATGCATTGCGCAGCTGCGGAGTCCGCAGCAGTGGGGCGGGCTGACCGCGAGCGAGGTGTTCGCACCCGACGGCGATATTCACGCGCTCACCCGGGTGCTGAATGAAAACGATCCCAGCACACTGACTTTCGCGCAGCCGCTGCTGGTGCTGCAGGGCCGGGCCGATACCACGGTGCCCGCGGCCGCCACCGATGTCATGGTGGTGCGCCAGCGCGCCGCGGGCCAGCCGGTGCAGTATCGCGGATACCCCGGCGCGGATCACCGTGGCGTGCTGGAGGCGTCCTACGCGGACGCGCTGAGCTGGGTCGACGGCCGCTTCGGCAGGTGATCGGCGGGTCGCCACCGATACAGCAGCGCCAGTCCGGCGGCGCAGCCGACGGTGACGGCCAGCGCGACCCAGCCGGGCGGGGCCGAGGTGATGCTCGATGGGTCACGGTACCAGCGCGGTGAGTAGGCGACCCGGCCGAAACCGCTGCCGCGCACCGCGATAACCAGGCACGGCACCACCAGCGCCGCCAGCGCGACCACCATGCTGGGGGCGTTGCGCGGGGTGTGCCCGGCGAAGCAGTAGCCCATGAGGAAGCCGAGACCGGTGATGCCGATCAGCGGTATGAGCATCGCGTGATGCGCGCTGCCCGAGGTGCCGGCCGCGAAGACGGCGAGCGCACCGGTGCCCGCGAAGACCGCCCAGGGCAGATGCCTGCGCCGTCCCGCGTACCACCCGATCGCCACGGCGATGATGGGCAGCGGTGCGCTCCAATCCGGACGCGGCACGGTGAAGATGGAGCTGCCGGAATTGGTGACCGCCACCGCGAGCAATACCAGCACCCCGTCCCGCCCGGGCAGCAGCAGCGCGGCCCCGAACGCGGCCAGCACGGTGACGCCCACCGCCAGCACGGTCTGCGGGACGGTGTCCGCGTGCCGGACGTACCAGTCGGTGGAGAACGCGGTCGCGCCGACGAGCAGCAGTGCCGCGAGAATCGGCCCGATGGGCAGGTCGGCGTTCTCGGCCGGATCGGCGGCCGGGTCGACGCGTTCGCCGAGTGCCCCGCAGGCCAGCAGTACGGCGGTGGCCAGGATCATCCACAGCGGCGGGGTGCCGCTGGAGGCCCATTCGATGAGGGTGCGGCTCTCGGCCCCCGGCGCGGGTAGCGCGGTGAGGTCGCCGATGGTGATGCTGACCACCGCTCCCAGCAGGTACGCGCCGGTGGCGATGGGTTTTCCGAAGACCGCGACGGCCAGTGCGCCGAGCAGGATGCCGCCGAAGATGGCGTCGATGTAATTGACCGTGATGAGCGTGCCGCTCAGCGCCGAGCGCATATTCCACAGGTGATCGGCGGCCAGTACGGTGGCGCTGCCGAAGGAGACGATCCAGGCGGTACGGCGGCCGAGCGCGACGGCGAGGGCGGCGGCGATGACCGCGAACATGCCGCCGGCCGCGGCGGCGCGCGGCATGTTCATGACCAGCAGATCGAGTTCCAGCGGGGCGTCATTGGACCAGCCGAGATCGAGCGGGGCCATGAGCAACAGTCCGGCGACCACCGCCCCGAAGAAGGCGGAGGCAGGCTGGAGGATCCCGTCGAACCTGCGTATATCAGGCATTTCGGACACGCTCACGGGTTGCACCAACGCGAACTTCGCGCCCATCTCGTCACCCTTTCACCGGTGATCGAACGCTTCTCGCGCTACAGCCGAACGAAACAGCTAACTGTTTGCGAGATTAACAGCAAATGAGCATTGCCGCCGTGGCCAGTGACCCAGCCCATTGCCGTCAGGCAGGAACGAGACTGCCGTCAGGCTGAAACGAAACTGCCGTCAGGCCGGTACGAGGCCCGACAGATCGCGCGGCACCGTGTGATTTCGGTCGGCGGTGGAGCCCAGGGTGTACTCGGGCAGCAGACCGAAGTACTCACCGCGCGACCGAGCACTCCAGCGACGCGCGCCCGGCGTCCGGGTCTTGTAGAAGTTGACGGTGTAGCCACCCTCGTAGAGGCGCACCAGCGAATAGCCGCCGGGATACTCCTTGGCCGCGGCCACCTCGAGAAATTCGACCGGAATGGGAAAGTCGGGGCGGGTAAGGCGATTTCGATGGGTATGGCCGGAATGATGCAGGAATACCCCGGGCGCGGAGCGGTAGAGCGATTGCAGCTCAGCCGAATTGGCACTGTTGAGCACAAAACCCGGCCCCGCGATATTCGTCCAGCCGGATTCGGCGGTAACCGGATGATGGCTGAAGACCAGCGTCGGGCGATCCGGATCGGCCAGCAGCACCTCGCGCAGCCGATCCAGCTGCGGCCGGTCGATACTGCCGCCGGAGCCGTCGAGTTCGGTGGTGTCCACGGCCAGCAGGCGCAACTCGCCCACCTCGAACTCCCCCAATTGCTGCCGGGGACCGAAGGATTCGCCCCAGCAGTCGAAGTGGTCGGCGTACGGTGCGCAGCCCGCGTAGTCGCCGCCGAGATGCGGGCGGTCGTGATTGCCCCGGCAAGCGAACCAATCCTGTTCCGCCGCACCCCATTCCGCGAGTGCGCGATGCACCCCGCGCACCTGCTCGGGCGTCGCCTCCGCGGTCAGATCACCCGCGAGCAGCAGTTGATCGGCGGCGCGGTCGGGGCGGCGCAGATCGTCGAGGATCGCGGCCAGCATGACCTCGGGATACGGTGCGAGACCGGGATCCTGGCGCACGCCGGGCGGCAGTCCGGCGGCGATCAGGCCGCTGATCTCCTCGCCGTAGTGCACATCGTTGCAGAGCGCGATGGTGCGCAGCAGTCGGCCCGGCGGCGGCACCGGCGTAGTGAACTCGCCGCTCGCCTCCGGCGTATTCGGCAGCCGGGTGGCCACATTCAGCGCGGGCACGGCGGTCACACCCAGCGAGCGCGCCTCGAATCGGTAGCGGCGGCCGGGTTCCAGGCCGGTGATCTCGGCGTAGTGGTACGCGGTCGGCCCGGGATCGGCGAACACCTGCCGCAGCCCCGTCCCGTCGGCGGGGCCCAGCCACACCTCGGCGTCGGTCTCCACCGGCACCGGATCGCCATTCGCGTTGGGCCCCAGCGTCGTCCAGGTGAGGATCGCCGACTCCGCGGTGATCGTGACGACCTCCAAATCGGTCGCGATCACCGAACCCGGTTGTGCGCGAACCACTCCCGGGCGGGCGAGCGGGAGCAGGGTCGCCGCCGCGAGCGCACCCAGTACGGTGCGCCGGTTCGGCCCGCAGCAGTTCACGACCGCACTACCTGCCGTCGGTCGAGCACACCTTCCACGTGCCCTCCTCCTTGCGGAGATGCTCCGACGCGGTGGTCGACTTGTCGTCGGCTCCCGAAACCGAGAGCGCGCCAACCATTTTCGCGGTCGCGCGATCCCCGGTGACGGCGATCTGGTCGATGCTCACGATGCGGATATCCATCCGGCCCTGTTCGGACGCGCTCTTCTGCGCGGTGGACAGCGCATCGTATTCGGCGCGATCCGCCGCGCACGCCCTGGCGACCGCGACGCCCGGACCTTTGGCCGACAGCGTGCCGTAGAAATCGCGAATGGCGGAGTCGATGCGCTGGCTGTCGCTCGGGGAATCCTTGCCGGACAGCGAGACCGCGGCCGCGACGCCACCGCCGACCACGACGACGGCCGCCACGGCCAATCCGACGAACAGTGGTTTACGACCTCCCCCGCCGCGTTTGCCAGCAGATCGCTGAACGTCCATTGCCGGATTGTACGGTTGTCCGCCGGGCGGCAGGGTCATCGATTTCCTTCGATCGGTCCACCACTGAATGTCCGCAGACTACGGCAAATAGGTTGCGATTCGGTGGGGTGCCGGATCTGTCCGCCCCGAGAGACGGTACGTTGGTTAGCCAAACCTCAGGAATGAGGATTGGCATGTCGAAAGGACGGTCATGGCAGCGGCTCGATGGAAACTGGTGTCCGGCGCGGTCGCCGCGATCACCCTGCTGGCGGCAACCGGATGCTCCAATTCGTCCAAGGACGACAACGAGATCCTGGTCTACAACGCCCAGCACGAATCGCTGACCAAGGAGTGGGCCGAGGCCTTCACCAAGGAGACCGGCATCAAGGTGACGCTGCGCCAGGGCGGCGACACCGATCTGGGCAACCAGCTCGTCGCCGAGGGCAAGAACTCTCCCGCCGATGTCTTCCTCACCGAGAACTCCCCCGCCATGGCGCTGGTCGAGAACGCCGGGCTGTTCGCCGACGTGGATCCCAACACGCTCGCGCAGGTGCCCGAGCAGTTCCGCCCCTCCACCGGCAAGTGGACCGGAATCGCGGCCCGCTCAACCGTTTTCGTCTACAACACCGGCAAGGTGCAGGCCGATCAGCTGCCGCATTCGCTGCTGGATCTGCAGCAGCCGCAGTGGAAGGGCCGCTGGAGCGCGGGCGTGTCCGGCGCGGACTTCCAGGCCATCGTGGCCGCCCTGCTCGCTCTCAAGGGTGAGGACGTCACCAAGGCGTGGCTCAAGGGCATGAAGGACAACGCGATCGCCTCGCAGAACAATGTGACGACCATGAAGGGCGTCAATGCCGGGCAGTTCGACGGCGGCGTGATCTACCACTACTACTGGTACCGCGATCAGGCCAATACCAAGGAGAACAGCAACAACACCAAGCTGTACTACTTCAAGAACCAGGATCCGGGCGCCTTCGTCTCCATTTCCGGTGGCGGCGTGCTGAAGTCGAGCAAGAAGTCGGAGAACGCGCAGAAGTTCCTCGCCTTCATCGCCTCGCAGAAGGGCCAGGAGGTGCTGCGCGACGGCGATTCGATGGAGTACCCGGTCTCGGCCACCGTCGCCGCCAATCCGGCGCTGCCGCCGCTGGCTTCGCTGGACGCGCCGAAGGTCGACCCCAGCAAGCTGGACGCCAAGAAGGTCACCCAGTTGATGACCGACGCGGGTCTGCTCTAACCCATGGCCGTCCGGACCGCTGTCGCCACCCGGGCCGCCCGGCCCGGGCTGCTCGTCACGATCCTCGCGCTGCTGCTGGTGGCCGCGACGTTCGTACCGCTCGGCTACATCGTGTCCACGCTGTTCAGCACCGGATTCACCGAGACCGCGCATTTGATCTTCCGGCCGCGGGTCGGTGAACTACTGCGCAATACGGTGGGTTTGGTGGTCATCACGGTGCCGATCTGCCTGGTGCTCGGCATCGGGCTGGCCTGGATCGTGGAGCGCACCGATGTACCGGGCGCGGCCTGGTGGGGGCCGATCTTCGCGGCTCCGCTGGCCGTGCCCGCCTTCGTCAACAGCTACGGCTGGGTGAGCGCCTTCCCGTCCCTGCACGGGCTGTGGGCGGGCGTGCTCATCGCGACGGTGTCGTATTTCCCGCTGGTGTACCTGCCCGCCGCGGCGACGCTGCGCAGGCTGGATCCGGCGGTGGAGGAATCCGCGCGGGCGCTCGGCTCGGGTCCGGTCGCGGTTTTCGCGCGAATCGTGCTGCCGCAGTTGCGTTTGGCCATTCTCGGCGGCGGACTGCTGATCGCGCTGCATCTGCTCGCCGAATACGGCGCGTTCGCCATGATCCGGTTCTCCACCTTCACCACCGCGATTTTCGAGCAGTACCAATCCAGTTTCGCCGGGGCGGCAGGCAATACGCTGGCCGGGGTGCTGGTGGTGCTGTGCCTGGTGCTGCTGGCCGGTGAGGCCGCGGCGCGCGGTAATGCCCGCTACGCCCGCATCGGCAGCGGTGTTCCGCGCGCGGCCGTCCGGGTTCGGCTGGGCGTCAACAAGTTTCCGGTATTCCTGCTGCTGACCGCCGCCCTGGTGTTCTCGCTGGGCGTGCCGCTGTGGACCATCATCCGCTGGCTGCGGCTGGGTGGTTCGAAGGTCTGGGATATGGCCGATATCGGTGAATCCCTGGGCCAGACCATCGGATTGGCCGCCACGGCCGCGGTCATCACCACGCTGTGCGCCTTCCCGGTGGCCTGGATCGCGGTGCGCTCCACCTCGCGGTTCGCGCGAATCATCGAGGGCGCCAACTACATCACCAGTTCGCTGCCGGGCATCGTGATCGCGCTGGCGCTGGTGACGGTGAGCATTCGCTGGCTGCCCGCGCTGTATCAGACCGCCGCCACCGTGCTCGCCGCGTACACGCTCATGTTCCTGCCGCGCGCCCTGGTCGGTGTGCGCGCGGGCCTGGCGCAGGTGCCGGTCGGCCTGGAGGAGGTGTCGCAGGCGCTGGGCACCTCGCGGCCGATGACGTTCCTGCGCATCACCTTACGGCTCACCGCGCCCGCCGCGGCCTCGGCGGCGGCCATGGTGTTCGTGGCAGTGGCCACCGAGCTGACCGCCACACTGCTGTTGGCCCCCAATGGAACTCGCACCCTGGCCATGCGCTTCTGGTCGCTGTCCGGCGAACTGGACTACGCGGCGGCCGCGCCCTACGCACTGATCATGATCATCGCGGCGGTGCCGGTCACGTATCTGCTGTTCACTCAATCCAGGAAGGCGGCCGGGCTATGAGTCGTCTTGTCGTCGAGAATGTCTGCAAGAATTTCGGGCCCGCCCGGGTGCTGGACGGCATCCGGCTCGAGGTGCCCGACGGTAGCGCCACGGCGGTGGTCGGCTCGTCCGGCTGCGGTAAGACCACGCTGCTGCGGGTGATCGCCGGATTCGAGAACCCGGACTCGGGCTCGGTCACGGTCGGCTCGGAAGTGGTTACCCGGGAAGGGTTCTCGCTGCCGCCGCATCGCCGCCGGATCGGCTACGTGGCGCAGGACGGCGCGCTCTTCCCGCATCTCACGGTGGGGCAGAACATCGCCTACGGTCTCAATGGCGGCCTGGCGGGCCGGCGACGGCGTGCGGCCCAGGTGCGCGAGTTGCTCGATATGGTCTCGCTGGGAGCGGATTACGCGGATCGGCGACCGCATCAGCTCTCGGGCGGGCAGCAGCAGCGCGTGGCGCTGGCCCGCGCCATGGCCCGCAAACCCGATCTCATGCTGCTGGACGAACCGTTCAGCGCGCTCGATACCGGCCTGCGCGCCGCCACCCGGCAGGCGGTGGCCGATACGCTGCGCGCGGCGGGCATGACCAGCATTCTGGTCACCCACGATCAGGAGGAGGCGCTCTCCTTCGCCGATCAGGTCGCGGTCATGTGCACCGGCCGCTTCACCCAGGTCGGCACGCCCGAACAGGTGTACGCCGCTCCCGCCGATCTGTTCACGGCCGGATTCCTCGGCGACACCGTGCTGCTGGACGCGACCCTGCGATCCGATACCGCCGAGACCGCCCTGGGCCGGATTCCGGTGCAGCCGGACGCCCCCGCCGGTGCCGCGACCGTCATGATGCGCCCGGAACAGCTTGTCGCCCATGTGGTTTCGAACGGCGATCCGGGCTGCGCCACGGTGCGCGGCGTCGAATTCCGCGGTGCGGACGTCATGCTCACCCTCGATCTGGACGGCCGCGCCGACCCCATCCAGGTGCGCCGCGTCAGCGTCGCCGCCCCCACCGTCGGAGATCGGGTGGACCTCGAAGTCCTCGGCGCGGCAGTCGCATTCACCGCCGAGCAGTGCGCGTCCGCCGCCCAGCTGACCAATGGTCTGTCCAGCGCCCCGCCCGCCCGGGATGCCCTGGCTGTCTGACACCGCCGGGTGGCGCGAGCATGGTGCGTGGCGGAAAGGTGCCCGCCGCTGGGCCGCGCCCGAAGGCCGAGCGGTGCCGCCGCCCGGCGCGAATCGATCGGCCCGACCCGGACCCGCACGGCGTGAATGTGACAGCGCCGCCGGTCTACTCGGCGTGCTCCCACCGGACACGTCGCCCAGCACCTATATTGGCGCGGGGGCGAATTGCCCCGGGTACTACCTGAGGAGTCTCGTTGCGCAGCATGCTGTTCGCCCTGTCCGTCGTAGGCGCGGCCGTCGTCCTGGCCCCGCTCGCGGCCGCCGAGCCGCCGCCCGCCGGGGACTCCGCGGTGAAGGTGCAGGCGGTGTACGGCGTGGAGCAGTTCCCGATCGCGGGCGTCACCGCCGATGTCACCCCGTGCGCGGGCGGCCCGGTCGCGGGCACCGTCACCACGGGCCGGGACGGCAGCGCCACCTATATCGGCGGCTCGGGCTGCTATCGGGTACAGGTCTCGACGCCGATGGGCTGCTCCCTCGATGGTGATGCGGCACAGCAGGTCAGCACGGTGCCCGGCATCGTCCCGACGGCCACGTTCCGCTTCCGCTGCGCCTAGACCCCCGCGGCATACGAAAATGTCCCCCATGGATTTCCATGGGGGACATTTCCTTTGGAGCGAGCGGCGGGAGTCGAACCCGCGTATACGGCTTTGCAGACCGCTACCTAGCCCCTCGGTCACACCCGCATCGCTGTAAATGATGCCGCGCGTGCGCATTCGGGGCCAGTGTTCGAATCAGCCTGATTCCAATCAGCCTTCGGGCGCCGGTTCCGGGCCGGGCGGCGGCTCGGGCGCGGGTTCCGGGGCCGGTGGCGGCGGAGGCGGCGGCGGGGTGACTCCGGCTTCGGTGACCGCGTACGGTCCCGGCGGTGTCGGGTCGTACGGCGGCGGGTTATTGGTGTCGATGGTGGGGTTGGAGCAGCTCGCGCCCGGCTCCGGATAGGTGTACGGGTTCAGCCGCAGCGCGGTGATGAACTGGCCGACGCGCGGATCGCGGGCATCGCTGAGCTTGAGCTGGTGACCCCACGATTGCAGCGAGATCGGCGTGTCCAGCCCCGGATACGGCGACAGCAGCATGTACGGCTTCGCGCCGACCTGTCCGGTGAGCACCGAGACGCCGTCGACGCCGAGCGTGGTCGGGTTGTAGGTGATCCAGACCGCGCCGTGTTCGAGCGCGTGCACGGCGTTCTCGTTGCGGATCGGCACGGTGTAGTTGACGCCGGTGCACGGCAGCCACGAACTGTCGTGCGCGCCGCCGAAGGGCGGGCTCTGGGTGTACGCGACGCGCTGGTTCGCGGCAACGTGCACACCGGCCGGATAGTCCTTGCGCACTACGCCGTCGATCCGGGTCGAGGGGTCGTGGTCGGTGGCGGTGGGCACGAATTCGTCGGCGGCGGCTGCGGAGTCGCCGCCGGCGTTCTGCGGCCACAGGAGAATTCCGGCGACGCCGGCGGCGATCACGGCGATGGCCAAGCCCATGAAGAGGGGTTTGCGATCGGGCTTGCGCGGTGTGAATTCGGGGAAGGGCACACTGTACGGGCCCCGGGGTGCGGATGATGCCGGGTCGAACTTCGGGCCGAGCGGGTTGGTCACGTACTGCCTCCTTGTCCGCAAAGAGTACGACACCGAAATAGGGCTCGGTGCGGCGGAATACGAGTGCTTCGCATGCGATGATCGTGGACATGTCTCGGCCACGTCCCCTGCCGCTCGATCCGATCGAAGAGGCGCACCGCCAGTGGACCGAGCACGGCTGGGCCGAGGTCGCGGACGGGATGGCCGCGGTCACCTCGCTGGTGCGGGCCCAGCAGATCGTGATGGCCCGGGTCGACGAGGCGCTCAAGCCCTCCGGGCTCACCTTCTCCCGGTACGAGCTACTGATGCTGTTGAGCTTCAGCAAAACGGGTGCGCTGCCCATGGCGGTTGCCAGCGCGCGTTTGCAGGTGCATCCGACGAGTGTCACCAACACCGTGGATCGGCTGGAGGCCGCGCATTTGGTGAAGCGGGTGCCGCATCCGAGTGACCGGCGCGCGACCTTGATCGAAATCACCGATGCCGGAAGGGAATTGGTGTCCAAGGCCACCACCGAGCTGAACCGGCAGGTGTTCGCGAATACCGGTCTGCCACCGGATCGTTTACAGCTGCTGCTGCGATTGCTGGCGGAATTCCGGCAGACCGCGGGCGACTTCGACAGCGGTGGCTCGCCGACCAGATGGGCCGCCCAGTAACCGTCCAGCATCCGGTCAGCCAATTTCCTGCGTCATAGTCTTGGAATCGGACCGCAAAAGGTTCACCATTGAGGCCATGGTGCTGGTCCTCGGGGTGTCAGCTGGCGCGGCGGGTGCGCGCGCCATGCTCACCCATTCCGACCAGCCGCATCTGCCGCCCATCGACCGCTGCAAAGTGGCGCGCCGGACCGGCGGCGGTATCGAGGAAGGTGTTTTCGAAGCCGTCCGGCTGATGCGCAAATCCGCTGCTCGGCGTGATGAATTCATTACCGGTATCGCGGTCACCTGCCGGTGTTCGACGCACGCGGACGCCATTCGCACCACGGCGGGGCGCAATCGCCTGACCCTGATCGACGAGCAGGTCGCGCAGCTCAGATATCTGCGGTTCACCGGCAGACTGCCCGCCGAGGGCTCGATCCTGCTCTATGACCTTGGCGCTTCCGGTTTGACGCTGACCCAGATCGATTGCCGCACCGAGGCGATTCTGGCCAGTAAGCGCAGTACCGTGCTCGGCGGTGACGGGCATGATTCGCTACTACGCTGGCTATTGGCCCGCGGCGGCGTGAGTGTGGATCTGGCCACCAGCCGCCGCCATAAGGAAGCCCTGGCCAGTGATCGCGTGATCACGGTGTGCGATCCGATCAACGGGCATCGCGCCGTCATCACCCGCAGTGACTTCGCCGATCTGGTGTCGGCGGGGGTGCATCATTCGGTGTCGTTCGTGCGGCAGATGATCGATGAGACCGGCGTGCACCCGTCCGCGATGGCGCTGCTCGGGGGTTGCACCCGCAACAAGAGCATTCGCGATGAGCTGGAGCAGCAGCTCGATCTGCCGTTGATCTACGATCCGGAACCCGAATTCGTCTCCACCCGTGGCGCAGTGCTGCTGGCCGCCGAGCGCCCCTCCGCGCGCCGGGTGCGCAGTGTGCGTTTCAATCCGGTCCCGAGACTGCGCGGCGAGGATATCCCCTCGCGCCGCAAACTCGTTGCGGCCATTGCGGTTACGGCCACCCTCGGCGGGACCATCGCCGGTGCGCTCGCCATGAATCACGAGGGCGAGCACACCGACGGTAAGCAGCCGACCGTAGAAGTGGTCGGGCCGACGCGGCACTGACCACGGGTGGGGCTGTGCCCCAACCCGTTCCGTTACTTGTTGCTGAAGTTGGCGGGCCGCTTCTCCACGAAAGCGGCCATGCCTTCCTTCTGATCCTCGGTGGCGAACAGGGAGTGGAAGACGCGGCGTTCGAAGCGCAGGCCCTCGGTGAGGGTGGTTTCGAAGGCGCGATCGACCGCTTCCTTGGCGATCATCACCGAGGGCAGCGACATGGACGCGATGGTCTCGGCGACCTCGAGGGCGGTCGCGACCAGGTCGGCGGCCGGGACGATGCGCGAGACCAGCCCCGCGCGCTCGGCTTCCTCGGCGTCCATATTGCGGCCGGTGAGGATGAGATCCATGGCCTTGGCCTTGCCCACGGCGCGGGTGAGGCGCTGTGAGCCGCCCATACCGGGGATGACGCCGAGCTTGATCTCGGGCTGGCCGAATTTGGCGGTATCGGCGGCAAGCAGGATGTCGCACATCATGGCGAGTTCGCAGCCGCCACCGAGGGCGTATCCCGCGACCGCGGCGATGATGGGCTTGCGGAAGGCGACGAGGCGGTCCCACCCGGCGAAGTGGTCGGTGAGGAACATGTCCATGTACGACTTCTCGGACATCTCCTTGATGTCCGCACCGGCCGCGAATGCCCGCTCGGAGCCGGTGAGCACGACCGCGCCGATCTCGTTGTCATTCTCCAGCTCGTCGAGGGCCGCCGAGATATCGGTCAGGACCTGCGAGTTCAGCGCGTTCAGAGCCTTCGGCCGGTTCAGCGTGATCAGGGCGACGCGCCCCTTGCGCTCCAGCAGAATCGTCTCGAAGTCGGTCACGCCTGTTCTCCTCCAGATCGGGTACGAATATCGGTGACGATAGCCGAGAAATCCTTGCCCGCTTCGTCCTGGTTGAAGCGCTGGTAGATCTCCGCGGCAAGCAAACCGATCTGTCCGTCAACCCCATTGGCCTGCAAGGCATTAGCCGCGAGGCCCAGATCCTTGCTCATGAGCGCCGTGGCGAAACCGGGCTGGTAATCGTTATTGGCCGGGCTGGTCGGCACCGGTCCGGGCACCGGACAGTACGAGGTGAGCGCCCACGACTGCCCCGAGGCGGTGGACACCACATCGAAGAACTTGTCATGCGTCAGCCCCAGCTTCTCACCGAGCACGATGGCCTCGGAGAGCCCGATCATGGAGATGCCCAGGATCATGTTGTTGCAGATCTTGGCGGCCTGGCCGACGCCCGCGCCGCCGCAGTGCACGACCTTGCCGCCCATGACGTCCAGCAGCGGCAGGGCGGCGGCGAAATCGGCGTCCGCGCCGCCCACCATGAAGGTGAGGGTGCCCGCCGCCGCGCCCGCGACACCGCCCGAGACGGGGGCGTCCAGGGCCCGATGTCCCGCTGCCACAGCGAGTTCCGCGGCGGCCTTGGCATCGCCGACGTCGATGGTGGAGCAGTCGACGAACAGCGTGCCGGGCTTGGCGGCGGACAGCACATCGTTGTAGAGGTCGAGCACGATGCGGCCGTTGGGCAGCATGGTGATGACGATCTCCGATTCGGCCACGGCCGCAACGGGTGTCGCGACGACGGTGGCACCGTCGGCCCGCGCCTGATCCTGTGCGGCGGGCACCGGATCGTATGCGAGGACCTCGTATCCGGCTTTCACCAGGTTGGCCGCCATCGGGCCGCCCATATGGCCGAGGCCGAGAAACCCTACCTTGCCGATCTTTTCAGAGCTCACTGTTGATCCTCCGGTGTGGCCAAACCCAATTCGCGATCGCCGAGCGCGCCGAAGTAGGCGTCCACATCGGCGTCGGTGACATCCGCGAGCGTCGCGGGCTGCCACTGCGGGTTGCGATCCTTGTCGATGACCTGGGCGCGAATGCCCTCCACCAGGTCGTGGGTGTTCAGCGAGGCGGCCGAGACCCGGTACTCCCGGTTCAGCACCGCCTCGAGGCTGTCGGCCTTGCGTGCCTCGCGCAGCGACCGCAGCGTGACTTTCAGCGCCACAGGCGATTTCGACAGCACATCGGCGGCGGCCTGGGCGGCCTCGGCGCGCCCGTCGGTCTGCAGCCGGTGCACGATCTCCTCGACGGTGTCCGCGCCGTAGCAGTAGTCGATCCAGTCGCGCTGGGCGATGAATTCCGACACAGGTGCGGGCTGTGCGAATTTCGCGATGGCGTCATCCGCGCTCAGCGTGCCGAGCGCTTCCAGCAGTGCCGGAAGGTGTTCGGACGGTACGAAGGCGTCGGCGAATCCGGCGGCGATGGCATCACCGGCGGTCATGCGCGCGGTGGTGAGCGCGACGTGCGTGCCGATCTCGCCGGGTGCGTGCGCGAGCAGGTAGGTGCCGCCCACATCCGGAATGAAGCCGATACCCGTCTCGGGCATACCGATCTTGGAGCGTTCGGTGACGATGCGGTGCGAGGCGTGCCCGGACAGGCCGACGCCGCCGCCCATGACGATGCCATCCATGATCGCGACGTACGGCTTGGCGTAGCCGCCGATGAGCGCGTTCAGGATGTATTCGTCCCGCCAGAACCGCCCGCTGGGCGAATCGGCGGCGGTCCACGGTGAATCACGGTGGGCCACAGCATTCTTGGCGTCGGTGTGGATGGCGACGATATCGCCGCCCGCGCACAGCCCGCGCTCCCCCGCGCCGGTGAGCACCACGGTGCGCACCTCGTCATCGGTCTCCCAGGCGCGCAGCGCGTCCAGAATGGCCAGCGCCATCGGGTGATTCAGCGCGTTGATCGCCCGGGGCCGGTTGAGCGTGATCAGGCCGAGGCCGTCGCGCTTACCGATCAGCACCTCGGGTTCTGCGTTGTCACTCATGCTGCTCCTACCACCGAGCGGGCGACGACCACCCGCATGATCTCGTTCGTGCCTTCCAGAATCTGATGCACCCGCAGGTCGCGGACGATCTTCTCGATCCCGTATTCGGCCAGGTAACCGTAGCCACCGTGGAGTTGCAGGGCCTTGTTGGCCACCTCGAATCCGGCGTCGGTGGTGAACCGCTTGGCCATGGCGCAGAGTTCGACCTTGTCGTCGGCGTCGGCGTCCAGGGCGGCGGCGGCCCGCCACAGCAGGGTGCGGGCGGCCTCCAGGGAGGTGCGCATATCGGCGAGTTCGAATTGCAGCGCGGTGTTGTCGAGCAGCCGCGCCCCGAACGCCTTGCGCTGTGCCAGATAGCTGACGGTCTGATCCATGGCCGCCTGTGCGCCGCCGAGCGAGCAGGCGGCGATATTGAGCCGTCCGCCATTGAGCCCGTTCATGGCGATGCGGAAGCCATTGCCCTCGGAGCCGAGCAGGTTGGCCGCGGGCACCCGGGCATTGTCGAGGATGACCTGCCGGGTGGGCTGCGCGTTCCAGCCCATCTTGCGCTCGTTCGCGCCGAAGGACAGTCCGGGGGTGTCGGCGGGCACGATGAAGGCCGAAATCCCGCGCGCCCCAGTGTCTCCGGTGCGCGCCATGATCACGTACACATCGCTGCTGCCCGCACCGGAGATGAATTGCTTGACGCCCGTGAGCAGATAGTCGTCACCGTCGCGAACGGCCTTGGTGCTCAGGGCCGCCGCGTCCGAGCCGACGCCCGGTTCGGTGAGCGCGTAGCTGGCCAGCAGATCCATCGAGGTCAAACCCGGCAGCCACCGATTGCGCTGCGCCGCATCGCCGTAACTGTCGATCATCCACGAGGCCATATTGTGGATGGAGATGTAGGCGGCGATGGCGGGGCAGCCGGTGGAGAGCTGTTCGAAGATGCGCACGGCATCGAGCCGGCGCAGTTCCGATCCACCCACATCCTCGCGGACGTAGATGCCGCCGAGGCCGAGCTGCCCGGCCTTGCGCAGTACGTCCACCGGGAAGTGCTTGCGCTCATCCCATTCCAGCGCATTGGGCGCGAGCAGCTCGTCGGCAAAGGAGCGGGCGGTCGCGGTGATCGCCTTTTCGTCTTCGTCGAGTGTGAACATCGTCAGTCCATGGTCGGGATGACGAACGCGTTGCTCTCCTTGAGGCCGGAGGGCCAGCGCTGGGTCACCGTCTTGGTCTTGGTGTAGAAGCGGATCGAGTCCGGGCCGTGCTGGTTGAGATCGCCGAAGCCGGACCGCTTCCAGCCGCCGAAGGTGTGGTACGCGATCGGCACCGGAATCGGCACGTTGATGCCGACCATGCCGACCTGTACGCGAGCGGCGAAGTCGCGGGCGGTATCGCCGTCGCGGGTGAAAATCGCTACGCCATTGCCGTATTCGTGTTCGTTCGGCAGGCGCAGCGCCTCTTCGTAATCCTTGGCGCGCACGATGGTGAGCACCGGACCGAAGATCTCTTCCTTGTAGATGCGCATGTCCGGGGTGGCGCGATCGAAAAGCGTCGCACCGGCGAAGAATCCCTCTTCGCCGCCCTCGACCACCAGGCCGCGCCCGTCGATGACCAGTTCCGCGCCCTCGTCGACGCCGATCTGCACGTAGTCGTTGACGCGATCGACGCCGTCCTGTCCGACCAGGGGACCGAAGTCCGCGCCCGGATCATCGGAGAGGCCGACATTGAGCTTGGCGATGCGTTCGATCAGCTTGTCGCGCAGGCGATCCGCGGTCTCCTCACCGACCAGCACCGCGATGGAGATGGCCATGCAGCGCTCGCCCGCGGAGCCGTAGCCCGCGCCGATGAGCTGATCGGCGACATCGTCCAGATCGGCGTCCGGCATGACGATGGCGTGGTTCTTGGCCCCGCCGAAGCACTGCGCGCGCTTACCGTTGGCGGTCGCGGTCTCGTAGATGTACTGCGCGATCGGGGTGGACCCGACGAAGCCGACGGCCTTGATGCGATCGTCGTTCAGCAGTGTGTCGACGGCTTCCTTACCGCCGTTGACCACGTTGAACACGCCCGGGGGCAGTCCGGCCTCGAGGAACAGTTCGGCCAGTCGCAGCGGTACCGAGGGATCGCGCTCGGACGGCTTGAGCACGAAGGCGTTACCGCACGCCAGCGCCGGTCCGGCCTTCCACAGCGGGATCATGGCCGGGAAGTTGAACGGGGTGATGCCCGCGACGACGCCGAGCGGCTGGCGCATGGAGTAGACGTCGATGCCGGTGCCCGCGCTCTCGGTGTACTCACCCTTGAGCAGATGCGGTATGCCGGTGGCGAATTCGATGACCTCGAGGCCGCGCTGGATATCGCCCTTGGCGTCCGGGATGGTCTTGCCGTGTTCGCTGGACAGCAGTGCGGCGAGCGAATCCATCTCGTCCTGCACCAGGGTCAGGAACTTCATCAGCACGCGGGCGCGCTTCTGCGGGTTGTACGCGGCCCACACCTGCTGCGCCTCGGCGGCGTTGGCGATGACGGCCTCGACCTCGCTCTTGGTGGCCAGCGGCACCCGCGCCTGCACCTGTCCGGTGCTGGGATTGAAGACGTCTCCGAATTTGCCGGAGGTCCCGGTCACGTGCTGACCGCCGATGAAGTGCGTGAGTTCGCGAACCATGCCAGTCCTGTCTCGATGTCACCGCGTGGTCCACGCGGTCTTAGGTCACCATATAGTTGGACATCCATCTATTTCCAGAGATGTTGCTGTGGCGGATCTCACGTCACTTTTGATTTGACGTCCTACTATTGGGGTATCAACTGTGCGGCCGTAGACGCGGAGGATTCCCATGGCCGATCTGCATGTTCCAGCGAACCCGGTGCGGTTCGTGACCTCGGCGGCGCTGTTCGACGGCCATGACGCGGCCATCAACATCATGCGCAGAATCCTGCAGGGGCAGGGGGCCGAGGTGATTCACCTCGGACATAACCGCGCCGTGCGTGAGGTGGTGGACGCGGCGGTCAGCGAGGATGTGCAGGGCGTCGCGGTCAGCTCGTATCAGGGCGGGCATATCGAGTACTTCGAGTACCTGGCGACCGCGCTGCGCGAGGCCGGGGCCGGGCACGTGCGCATCTTCGGCGGGGGCGGCGGGGTGATCATTCCGGCGGAGATCGAACGGCTCGCGGCCGCCGGGGTCACCATCTTCTCCCCGGAGGACGGGCAGCGACTCGGCTTGCCCGGCATGATCAATCAGCTGATCGCGGGCTGCGATGTGGATCTGTCCACCACGCCCGCGCCGGTGGAGGCGGTGCTCAGCGGGGATCGGGCGGCGCTGGCACGGGCGCTCACCTGCCTGCAACAGGACGCGCTGCCGTCGGCGGATATGGCCGAGTTGACCGCCGCGGCGAGCGCGCGGCGGGTGCCCGTCCTGGGCATCACCGGCACCGGCGGGTCCGGAAAGTCTTCTCTCACCGATGAACTCATTCGGCGGCTGCGCACCGATCAGCAGGACAAGCTGCGGGTGGCGGTGCTCGCGGTCGATCCGACGCGGCGGCGCGGCGGTGGTGCGCTGCTCGGTGATCGCATTCGCATGAACGCCCTCGACGGGGAGCGGGTGTACTTCCGTTCCCTCGCCACCCGGGGTGAGCGGGAGCTGCCGCAGAATATCGATCAGATGGTGATCGCCTGCAAGGCAGCGGGTTTCGATCTTATCGTGCTGGAGACGCCGGGTATCGGACAGGGTGACGCGGCGGTCGCCGAACACGTGGACGTCTCGCTCTACGTGATGACGCCAGAGTTCGGCGCGGCCTCCCAGCTGGAGAAGATCGACATGCTGGATTACGCGGATGTGGTGGCGGTCAACAAGTTCGAACGGCGCGGCGCGGAGGACGCGTTGCGCGATGTGTCGCGGCAGCTGGTGCGCAACCGGGAGGCGTTCCACGCCCTGCCGGAGGATATGCCGGTATTCGGCACCAGCGCCGCGACCTTCAACGATGACGGGGTGACGGCGCTCTACCAGCATCTGAGCGGTCTGCTCGGCGAAAAGGGCCTGCCCTTGGAGTCGGGCGTGCTACCCCGCGTCGACACCCGGTCCTCGACCCGGTTCGCGCAGATCATCCCACCCGCGCGCGTGCGGTACCTGGCCGAGATAGCCGAGACCATCCGCGACTATCACGCCGCGACGGAGCGGCAGATCGTTGCGGCGCAACGGGTTCAGCGCGTGGAGCAGGTGCTCGCGGAACTGCCCGAGGACGCCGCCGTCGCGGATCTGCTCACCGATTCCAGGAAAGCGCTGTCCCCGGAGAATGCCGAACTGCTGGCCGCCTGGCCCGCGGTCGCCGAGTCCTATCGGGGCGATGAGCAGGTCGTGCGGATCAGGGATAAAGAGTTGCGCACGCGGCTGCGGCGGGAAACCTTGTCCGGCAGTTCGATTCCCCGCGTCGCACTCCCCCGGTTCACCGATCACGGTGAGCTGCTGCGGTTCCTGCGGGCGGAGAATCTGCCGGGCCGGTTCCCGTTCACGGCCGGGGTGTTCCCGTTCAAGCGGGACAATGAGGATCCCGCGCGCATGTTCGCGGGCGAGGGCGATGCCTTCCGCACCAATCGTCGATTCAAGGTGCTGTCCGAACACGCTGACGCCAAACGACTTTCGACCGCCTTCGATTCGGTGACGCTGTACGGGCACGATCCGGCGGAACGCCCGGATATCTACGGCAAGGTCGGCACCTCGGGTGTTTCCATCGCAACGCTGGACGATATGAAGGCGCTGTACGACGGTTTCGATCTGGACGCCCCGAGCACCTCGGTATCGATGACCATCAACGGTCCCGCGCCGACGATTCTGGCGTTCTACCTCAATGCCGCGATCGATCAAGCGCTGGAACAGTTCTCGGCCACCGAGGGTCGCGAACCGACAGCCGAGGAGGCAGCGGACCTGCGCGCGCGGACGCTGTCCACCGTGCGCGGCACCGTGCAGGCGGACATTCTCAAGGAGGATCAGGGCCAGAACACCTGCATCTTCTCCACCGAATTCAGCCTGCGCATGATGGCCGATATCCAGGAATGGTTCGTGCGCAACACCGTTCGCAATTTCTACTCGGTCTCCATCTCCGGCTATCACATCGCCGAGGCCGGGGCGAATCCCATCAGCCAGCTGGCCTTCACCCTGGCCAACGGATTCACCTATGTGGAGGCGTATCTGGCGCGCGGTATGGATATCGACGATTTCGCACCGAATCTGTCGTTCTTCTTCTCCAATGGCATGGACGCGGAGTATTCGGTGATCGGCCGGGTCGCCCGCCGCATCTGGGCGGTGGCCATGCGGGATCGGTACGGGGCGAACGAACGGTCGCAGAAGCTCAAGTACCACGTGCAGACCTCGGGTCGCTCACTGCACGCACAGGAGATGAGCTTCAACGACATTCGCACCACCTTGCAGGCGCTGATCGCGGTCTACGACAACTGCAACAGCCTGCACACCAATGCCTATGACGAGGCCGTCACCACCCCGACCGAGGAATCGGTGCGGCGCGCGCTGGCCATTCAGCTCATCATCAATCGCGAGTGGGGACTGGCGATGAATGAGAATCCGCTGCAGGGCAGTTTCATCATCGATGAGCTGACCGATCTGGTGGAGGAGGCGGTGCTGCGCGAATTCGATCGGATCAGTGAGCGCGGCGGCGTACTCGGGGCCATGGAGACCGGCTATCAGCGCGGCCGCATCCAGGATGAGTCGATGTTGTACGAGCGGCGCAAGCATGACGGCAGCCTGCCGCTGATCGGGGTGAACACCTTCCGCAATCCGCACGAGGAGGAGCACCGCGTCCTGGAGTTGGCGCGCGGCACCGAACAGGAGAAGCAGTCGCAGCTGCACCGGGTGCGCGAGTTCACCGACCGCCATCGCGAGCAGGCCCCCGCCGCGCTGGCCCGGCTGGCCGAGGCGGCGAGTTCGGACGCGAATGTCTTCGACGCGCTCATGGATGCCGCGCGGGTGTGCACATTGGGTCAGGTCACCGACACCTTCTTCATGGTCGGCGGTCAGTATCGGCGCAATGTCTGAGGTGCGGCGACCGGCCTGACGCGTATTTACAAGAGCAGGTCGGCGGCCGCCGATACGCTCGGATTCGTGCAGGTAACAGGAACTTTCAGCGTCAAGTCATTCGTACCCACCGAGGTCGTCCCGGACCCGGCCGTCGTCACCGCCGTGCCCGTGGGCGTCGTCCAGATGGAGAAGCAGTTCGAGGGTGAGGTGGCGGGCCGCGCGGCGACCCTGTTCACCTCGGCCTTCGATCAGGCCGCCGGAGTCGGGACCTACGTGGCCATGGAATCGTTCGAAGGCGCGCTGGCGGGCCGGGCGGGCGCGTTCAATTTCGCGCATTCGGCGACCACCTCGGGCACCGATCGCAGCAATGAGTACTTCATCATCGTGCCGGGCAGCGGCACCGGTGAGCTGGCGGGCATCACCGGCACGGGCAGTATCACCGTCGACGCGGACGGCACCCATCACATCAGCTTCGAGTACGAGCTCCCCTGATCGCGGCGGGTCAGGACTCCGGTTCGACGAAGGCGGCGAGCACGCTCTGCCCGATCTGCCGTTGAATCGGATCCGCCTCCGGGCCGAACATCTGCGCGTCGACCTCGACGGCCACCTGTTCGGCTCGGCGCAGTACGCGGGTGCCCTCCGCGGTGAGTTCGATGATCGAGGCGGATCCGGCGCGCGCGGTGCGATCGTGCACCAGGCCGTGTGCCACCAGGGTTTTCACGCCGGTGTGCACGCTCTGCACGCTGACGCCGGACATGCGGGCGAGGTCGCTGAAGGACGCTCCGGGCCGCGCGGAGATATGCGCGAGCAGTCCGAATCTGGCGACGGTGAGGCCCAGCGGGGTGAGCGCGGTGTTGAGTTCGGTCTCGACGCGTTTGGCCAGGGTGAGCAGGACGATGCCCGCGCTGGTTATTCGCGGGCGGGGGCGGCCGTTCTCGGTGGTCACGGCTCCAGTCTCGCGTATGGACCGGTAATGGCCCGGGAGCCGTGCACTTTTCGCCGACCTTCAGTATGGTTGAAGGTGAGCCGGAAGCGGGCTATCCTTCGGGACCATGAGCGGATCTACTACAGATCGTAGTAATTCTATGGGCATGCCCCGGGTCTCCCGGCGCGGACTTTTCGGATCAGCCCTGGTGGCGGCGGGTGCGGCCACCGCGGGCGCGGTAGCCGGACGCATTACCGCACCTGCCGAAAACGATTCCCGCACAGTGGCTTTCCACGGCGTGCGACAGGCGGGCATCGCGACCACGGCACAATCGCACGCGCTGTTCCTGTCCTGCGATCTCGCGAGCCGGGATCGCGGGGTGCTGCGGGATCTGCTCGCCGCCTGGACCGAGACCGCGGCCGCGCTGACGGCGGGCGCCCGGGTGCCCGATAAGCCGGACAGCGCACCGGGATTCAGCGATCACACCGATTTCGCCACCGGGCTCGATCCGGCCCGGCTCACCATCACGTTCGGACTTGGTCCGGCGCTCTTCGAGGACTGGTCGGGGCTGGCGGATCGGCGGCCCCGGCATCTGGCGACCCTGCCGGAATTCGCGGGAGATCAATTGCGCCCCAGCTGGACCGGCGGCGACATCATGGCGCAGATCTGCGCCGATGATCCGCAGATTGTCAGCCACGCCTTTCGCGCGCTGCGCGCCCGCATGCCCGGTCTCGGCAATCTGCGCTGGACCCAGCACGGTTTCCTGAGTCGGCCCGCGGGCGGCGGCACCCCACGAAATATGTTCGGGCACAAGGACGGTACCGCGAACCCGGTGGCCGGTACCGCCGAATTCGACGCGGCCGTCTGGGCGAACGCGCCCGAGGAACCCGAATGGTTCCGGGGCGGAACGTATCTGGTGTTCCGCAAGATCCGCATGAGCACCGCCGAATGGGACATGCTGTCGCGTCCGGAGCAGGATCGCATCATCGGGCGGCGGCGCGATGACGGATCGCCATTGACCGGCGGTGCCGAATTCGATCCGGTGGATCTGAACGCCCGCGCGGCGAACGGGGAGCCGATCATTCCGGCGGACGCGCATGTGCGGCTGGTGCACGGTATCCCCATGCTGCGGCGCGGCTACAGCTACGACTACGGCACGCTGGTGGCCACCAGTGCGACCACCGCCGCACCGGCCCCGGAAGCCGTTCCCGCACACGATCATCCCGAGGGCACCGCCCCGAATCACACGCACGGCGGGCATGCCCAGCTCGATGCCGGACTGCTGTTCGCGGCGTATATGAACAATCCGCCGGAGCAGTTCATCCGGGCGCAGCGCCTGCTGGCGGCGAGCGATCGGCTCAATACCGTGGTGCAGCACACCGGTAGCGCGATATTCGCCATGCCACCCGGAATCGCGCCCGGCGAATCGATCGGAGCCGGGCTGCGACTGTGACCGCCCGGCACCCGGACGCCCCCGGCTGTTTCCGGTGCCGCTACCCGATTTCGGCGTTTCCGGATGCGGCGCGTGAAACAATCCGCTGCAGGTCGATCCGGACGGAAGGGACATCATGGACCTTGCGGGCATGACAGTCGTCGATGCGCATATCCACCAGTGGGATCCGCTGACCACACCGCGCGAATTCAGCGGGCTCGCCAAACTGTTCCACTACGTGCCCGTTCCCATCGATTGGGCCAAACGACTGGCTCCCAAGCGGGATCGCGAATTCGTGGGCGATCCGGAACCGTTCGTCCATCCGTATCTGCCCGCCGACTATCGCACCGATGCCGGGGATGTTCCGGTCGAGGGCATCGTGCACATCGAGGTGGAGTGGAGCGGTAAGGGTCCGCTCGCGCCCGTCGGGGAGACGCGCTGGGTGGCGAGTCTGCCGTTCGGGGTGGACACGCCCGCGCTCGGGGCGATCATCGGCGCGGGCGATCCGGCCGCACCGGGTTTCGCGGAGCTGCTGGACGCGCATCTGGCGGCGTCACCGCTGTTCCGTGGCATCCGCACCCGGGTGGAGTATCACCCGGATCCGAAGGTGCGCGCGCACAACAAAGCTCCGGGCGCGCTCACCGCGCCCGCGTTCCTCGATGGCTTCGGCGCGCTCGCCGAACGCGGGCTCGGCTTCGAGGCGTGGGTGTTCTCGAACCAGCTGCCCGAGGTCACCGCACTGGCCGGGCACTATCCGGACGCCACCATCGTGCTGAACCATTTGGGCACGCCCGCGGGCATTTTCGGGCCCGTCGGCAAGGAGACCGGGCACAATCCGGGCCAGCGGCGGGAGTTGTTCGTGCGCTGGCGCGATGATCTCAGCGCACTCGCCACGCACCCGAATGTGGTGGCCAAGGTGAGCGGGCTGATGATGCCGATCCTCGGGCATCCGGTGCCGCCGCGCGGGAAGCCGACGCCGGTACCGGTACTGCTGGAGCGCATTTCACCGCTGCTCGAGCACGCCCTCGACGTCTTCGGCGCGGATCGGCTCATCTGGGGCTCGAATTTCCCGGTGGACAAACCGATTACGAGCATCGGCAATGCGGCCGAGGCGGTGGCGACCGCGCTCACCGCGCACGGGGCGGATGAGAAGGCGCTGGAACAGGTGTTCCGCGGCAATGCCCAGCGGGTCTATCGCATCGACAACCTCTGACCGGGTCGGCGAGGCCCGGCGGTCACGCCCGTGCGGGCGGGTGCGATTCAGTCGGGCACGGCCAGGTACTGCGTGCCCAATAGTCGCGCCGTGCGGCTGACGTGTTCGACGATGCGATCGGTATCGGATTCGATGGCCCCGGTGCGCCAGGCGGTGAGCAGTTCCACGAAACCGCCTATGCCCATGAGGGTTCCCATGCGCAGATCGGCTTCGTCGAAACCGGGCCGCAGATAGGGCCGTCCGGTGGCGATGAGCAGATCGGTCGCCTCGGTGAGCATGACCTTGCGCCGCTCCTCGAGCACGCGCGATCCGGCGTGATCACCGAAGAGAATGCGGGCCGGACTATCCAATTGCAGGGCGACGGCGCGGGCGATCGCGCGGTGCAGGATCTCCAGCGGTGGCAGGTGCAGATGCTCCGCGACCACGCCGGACAGTTCGCCGAAGACCTCCAGGCAGACCTCGTCCCAGACCGCGGCCAGTAGCTCGTCGCGATCGGCGAAGTGCTCGTAGAAGTAGCGGTCGTTGAGCGCGGCGCGGGTGCACACCCCGCGCATAGTGACTGCGGCCCAGCCGTTTTCGAGCCAGATCGCGAGCGCCTCGGCGATCAGCCGGGCACGGCGTTCGGTACGGCGTTCCTCCTGGGTTCGCCCACCCCAGGTCCGGGCAGGTGCGCGCACGTTCATCATTGACATTTTGCCCTATCGCGCGCCTAATTGGGGGCAGGCGCGGCCAATGGTGGCAGATGCCACCAGTTGCCGCACCGGACACCTCGGATCCGGGAGTTCCCATGCGACTCAACCCCTTCGGCGGTTCCCGCCGCACCCAGCAGGCGGACGCGGTGGTGACCGGCGCGGGCAGCGGTATCGGCCGCGCCTTCGCGGTCGAACTCGGCCGCCGCGGCGGGCGGGTGATCTGCTCCGATATCGATGCCGAACGAGCCCGCGCGACAGTCGAATTGGTGAGCGCCACCGGCGGCAAGGCATTCGACGCGGTATGCGATGTGAGCAGGATCGACCAGGTGGAGGCGCTCGCCGCCACCGCCGAGCAGTGGTTCGGCAAGACCGCCGACGTGGTGGTCAACAATGCCGGAATCGGACGCGGCGGCGAGGTCATCGGCGATGCGCCCCTGGACGAATGGCATCAGGTGCTCGATATCAACCTGTGGGGCGTCATCCACGGCTGCCATGTCTTCGCGCCCCGCCTGCGCGCCGCCGGAACCGGTGCGATCGTGAATGTGGCCTCCGCCGCGGCGTTCGGCGTCGCACCGCGCATGGCCGCCTACAACGTGAGCAAGGCGGGCGTGCTGGCGCTCTCGGAAACCCTCGCCGCGGAACTCTCCGGCACCGGTGTCAGCGTCACCGCGCTCTGCCCGACGGCGGTGAAAACCAATATCCTCCAGGACGTTTCGATCGGCGACGAGAACATCTCGGAATGGGGCGACCGGCTGCTGCGCTGGACCGGCCGCCCGCCCGCCTCGATCGCCCGCACCACCCTGGACGCCGTTGACCGCGGTCAGCTCTATGTCGTCCCGCAAATCGAAGCCAAATTGATCTGGCAGTCCAAACGACTACTGCCGGAGCCCTATACCCGTGCCGCCGGTCTGCTGGAGCGGCTGGTGCGGTAGCACGACGGCCATTCACGAGAAGGAGTGAACAATGGCGTTCGCGTATTCCGACATGCTCACGGTCATCAAGGACCGGCAGTGGGCGCTGGTCGATATCGACTGGGACGCACCGGGAGCCGACCTCATCACCGAGGAACAGCGGCCCGCGCTCACCGCGTTCATGGCCGATCTCGTGTGGATAGAACATGTGGGCGCGCGCGGTTTCGCGGCGCTCACCAAACGCGCGCCGGAGGGGCCGCTCAAGGAGATCTACCGGTACTTCCACGCCGAGGAGCAGAAGCACGCCAATGCCGAACTGGCGCTCATGCGGCGCTGGGGCATGCTCGAGGGCGATCAGATGCCATTGCCCAACAAGAACATTCGCATGGTCATCCAGTGGGTGGACCGGTACGGCGACGATCTGACGCTGCCGGTGCTCGGCACGGTGATTCCGTCGCTGGAGTGCGCGCTCGACGGCGCGCTGGTGAAATTCCTGCTGGACGAGGTGCGGGATCCGCTGTGCCACGAGGTTTTCCGGCATATCAACAGCGATGAATCCCGGCATCTGGCGGTCGGATTCCAGGTGCTCGAACAGCTCGGGGCCGGGCCGATGCGGCGCATCGCCATCGAGACGGCGGGTTTCGCACTGCGGCCGACACTGCTCATGGGAGCACTGCTGTACACACCGCTGCTGTCCCGCATGTCCACCAACATCATGGCGATGGGCCTGGACGAGGAGAAGCTCTGGAATGCGGTGCGGCGGTATGAGAAAGCGGGTGATCGCGCGCCCAGCATCAAGCGCGTACCGCTCTTCCACGTGGTGCGGATGCACGGGAAGGCCACCATCAACAGGTGGCAGCCGATCCAGGGCATCAATGATGTGCTGAACAAGGCCATCGACTATTTCCCGGTGCGGGTGCTCGGCAAGCCGCCGACCTGGTCGCAGGGGCTGACCTACGATCCGGTGGCGAAATGAATGCCACTGCCAGGCAGGGTGATTCGGGCAGGGTTCGCGCCGCCGGACCGCGCGGCGCGGACAGCTATACCGGACCGCAGGTGCACTGCGGGCGCTGGCGGGGGCAACTCGAGCTGCGGGACAGGCACGCGGCGGTGATCGGCTCCGGAACGGCGATCGCCCAGGTGCTGCCGGGTATCACCGCGCAGGCCCGCCGGGTCACCGTTTTCCAGCGGGATCCGGTGTGGGTACTGCCCGCACCGCCCATTCCCGGGCGCAAACTGCTGCGCCGACTACCGGATGATCTGCTCGGTCTGCTGCCCAGCGACAGTGCGCGACCATTGCCCGGCGACCCCGCTTCCCAGCCATCGCCGGGCACGGCCCGGCCACCGCACGGTATCGCCGCGACCCTGTTGCGGCTGGCCGCCACCGCGAATCTGTTCGTCTCGGTGCGCGATTCCTGGGTGCGACGGCAACTCACCCCCGATACCGCCACCGGTGTCCGCCTGCACGGCGGGTACTACCGGGCGCTGAACCAGCCCAACTGCGAGCTCGTCACCTGGCCGATCGCCCGGCTCGCCCCGCTCGGGATTCGCACCGTGGACGGTGTCGAACATCGGGTGGACTGCATCATCTACGCGGAGGACGCATTGTGAACAGCACCGTGGTCGATCACGAGATCATTATCGTCGGAGCGGGATTCGCCGGGATCGGGACGGCGATAGCGTTGCGCAAGGCGGGCTTCGACGATTTCCTCATGGTCGACGACGCCGACGGGGTGGGCGGCACCTGGCACTGGAACACCTATCCCGGTATCGGCGTGGATATTCCGTCATTCAGCTACCAGTACTCGTTCGAACAGCAGCGCACCTGGTCCCGGGTGTACGCGCCCGGAAGGGAATTGAAGGCGTACGCCGAGCACTGCGTGAACAAGTACGGGTTGCGGCCGCGAATTCGCTTCTCCACCAGCATCGTCCGCGCGGATTTCGATGACGCGCTGCACCTGTGGCGATTGCGCACCGGCGACGGCGAGGAACTCACCGCGCGCTATGTGATCGGTGCGACCGGGGTGCTCACCCGGCCCAAACTGCCGGAAATCGCTGGGGTGGAACGGTTCACCGGCGTCACCATGCACACCTCGCGCTGGGACCATGATCAGGATCTGCGCGGTAAGCGGGTCGGCGTCATCGGCACCGGGGCCTCGGCGGTACAGGTGATTCCGGAGATCGCGCCCGAGGTCGCGGAACTCGTCGTCTTCCAGCGCACCCCGATCTGGTGCCTGCCGCGACCCGATACCGCACTGCCCCCGGTGGTGCACCGGCTGCTCGGACTGCCCGGTGGAAAGCTGGTGACGCGCTGGCTCTCCCAGGCTTTCGTGGAGCTCACCTTCCCGCTGGCGGCGCACTATTACGGGGTGCTGCCCATGTCCAAGCTGGGCGAGCGGACCGGGCTGGCGCATCTGCGGGATCAGGTCGACGATCCGGAGGTGCGCGCGAAACTCACGCCCGACTACGCGCTCGGCTGTAAGCGGCCGTCCTTCTCCAATGACTATCTGAAGACGTTCAACCGGTCGAATGTGCGGCTCGATACCGAGCCCATCGCCGAGATCACCGCGACCGGCGTGCGCACCGCCGCCGGACACCATCAGGTCGATGTGCTGATCATGGCCACCGGGTTCAAGGTGATGGAATCGGGCAATATGCCCACCTTCGATCTGCACGGCAGCGGCGGAGTCCGGCTGGAGGACTGGTGGGATGAGCACCGGCTGCAAGCCTACGAGGGCGTCAGCGTGCCTGGCTTCCCGAACTTCTTCACCATCATCGGCCCGTACGGCTACAACGGTTCCTCGTATTTCGCGCTGATCGAAATGCAGACCCGGCATATCCTGCGGCTGCTCCGCAAGGCGCGCGGGAGCCATGCCACCCGGATCGAAGTCACCGAGGAGGCGAACGAACGCTTCTTCGAGGAGATGTTGAATCGCCGTGGCACACAGGTGTTCTGGCAGGACTCCTGCACCCGCGCCAACAGTTACTACTTCGACAAGAACGGCGATGTACCGCTCCGCGCCATGACCACACCCGAAGGATTTTGGCGCGCAGGCCATTTCGACTTCGCGGACTATCGATTCACCGCGCTGGGCACACGTTCCGGCAGCACGGTCAAGGCGGCCGCGAGAACGACGGTCCGATAGCTCAGGGCTCCAGCAGGGAGTACAGCGTGCGCAGGTGCCGGTAGCCGATCTCGGCGCTGCGCTCGTCCTCCGCCGTCATGCGCAGGGCGCGGCGGAGCAGGACCGCGTCGAGATCCGCCGGGGCCGGGTGGAATTCGGGTTTCGGGAGGGCGGGCAGGCGAATGTCCTCGCCGTACAGGTCGGCCGCATCGGCCGGATTGCCGTCCTGCTGCACGCTGCCGATGAGATCGTCGAGTTCGACGCCGCGCAGGGTGAGCAGATCCCGCGGCGTCTCGTCGAGGCGTTCGGCGATGACGTAGCAGATGGCCGCCACATGCTTGCACGGCCAGCCCACATCGGGGCAGGTGCAGGAGAAATCCAATTCCGGGGCGGTATTCGGAAGCAGCAGCGGGCCCAGGGATTTGGGCAGGGAGCCGGAGGCGATCTCACCGAGCATGCCGGGGGTGGCGCGCACCAGGTCGACGAGTTCGCGCAGGCGCTCATCTCGGAGCTGGCGCAGGGTCAGCACCGAGATGAACGGGCGCGGCTGACTGCCCTGCACCTCGGCGGCGACCGCGCCGGGCTCCAGGTGGTAGCTGATCACCTGGCCGGTACGCGCGTACGAGCGGCCCCGGGTGAGCCGGCCGGGATCGGCGACATCCTCGATGGCCTGCAAAAACGAACGGCCCCACCAGGTGCGGGCGAAGGCCGCGCCGCGACGGCTGCGCGAGGAGACGCCGCCCTCGACGGGGCGGCGCTCGCCGAACTCACCGACATCGATATAGGTGTTCATTCGCCCACCGCCTCCGCGCCGAGCGCGAACAGCGCGCGCAATTCGTCATCGCCGAGTTCGGTGATCCACTTCTCGCCCGCGCCGACGGTCAGATCGGCGAGCTGGCGCTTGCCCTGCAACATATCGTCGACCCGCTCCTCGATGGTGTCCACGCAGACCAGCTTGCGCACCTGCACATCCCGGCGCTGGCCGATCCGGAAGGCACGGTCGGTGGCCTGGTTCTCCACCGCCGGATTCCACCAGCGGTCCAGGTGCACAACGTGATTGGCGGCGGTCAGGTTCAGGCCGGTGCCACCCGCCTTGAGCGAGAGCAGCATGAGCGGGGGGCCGTCCGGATCCTCCTGGAAGCGGGTGACCATATCGTCGCGGCGCTGTTTGCTCGCCCCGCCGTGCAGGAACGGGACCTCCACACCGAACCGCTCGGACAGATAGGGGCCGACCAGATCGCCGTATTCGGCGAATTGGGTGAACAGCAGCGCCTTCTCACCGTCCGCGATGACCGATTCCAGAATGTCCTCCACCAGCGCCAATTTCCCGGAACGGTGATGGCCGCGGCGCAGCACCGCCGAGCCGTCGCGCAGATAGTGCGCGGGATGATTGCAGACCTGTTTGAGCCGGGTCAGCGCGGCCAGCACCGCACCCTTGCGCTCCATGCCCTTGGCGGCCTTCAGTTTCGCGGACATATCGTCCAGCACCGCCTGATACAGCGCCGCCTGTTCCACGGTGAGGTTGGCGCGCATGGTGATCTCGATCTTATCGGGCAGATCCGAGATGACCGCCGGATCGGTCTTCACCCGGCGCAGCACGAAAGGTGAGGTGAGCGCGCGCAGTCGGCTCACCGCGAGCTCGTCGCGCTCCCGCTCGATCGGCACCGCGAACCGCGCGTGGAAATCCGCAGGCTTGCCCAGCAGCTTCGGATTCACGAAATCCATGATCGAGCGCAGCTCCTCGAGCCGGTTCTCCACCGGGGTTCCGGTGAGCGCCAGCCGATGTCGCGCGGGCACCAGCCGCGCCGCGCGCGCCTGCCTGGTCCCGGCGTTCTTGATGTGCTGCGCCTCATCGAGCACCGTGCGCGCCCACGGCTGCCGCTTCAATTCCTCCACATCGCGCGCCAGCAGCGCGTACGTGGTCACCACCAGATCCGAATCGGCCACCGCCGCATCGAATTCCGCCCCGGAGCGCCGCCCCGGGCCGTGGTGCACCAGCACCCGCAGGTCAGGCGCGAACCGCTCCGCCTCTCGCTGCCAGTTGCCCACCACCGACATCGGGCACACCAGCAATGTCGGACCGACGCGCGTCGACTCTCCGGATTCGGTTGTCGCCGTCGCCATTTCGAGCTCATGCACGAGCAGCGCCAGCACCTGAACGGTCTTTCCGAGGCCCATATCGTCAGCCAGGATCGCACCGCAGCCGAGGCGGCTCATGGTGGCGAGCCAGGCCAGGCCGCGCTGCTGATACGGGCGCAGCTGAGCTTTCAGCCCGATCGGGTCCGGGACCGGTTCGTCACTGCGTTCGGCATCGAAAAGCTGTGCGGCCCAACCGGTCGCGGACACCGGTTCGATCGGGACGCCGATCGCCGGATGCGCGGCGAGTTCGGCGAAGAGCGCGCCCGCCGTTGTCTCGGTGGCGTCGGTGCGGCCCGCGACATAGTCCGCGGCCGCCGCCAGCATGCGGTGATCGGCCTGCACCCACTCCCCGCGCAGCTGCACCAGATCCGATTTGGCCTGCACCAGGCGCGCCATCTCGGCCTGCGAGAGCGTGGTGTCACCCAGCGCCAGTTCCCAGCGGAACGACACCAGGCCGTTCAATCCGACCGCGCTTTCCGAGGCGGGCGGACTCTGCACCCGCAACCGCAGGGTGGGCGCGGCGATCCGCCACGAGCGCGGCAGCATCAGGCGAATCCCGGTGCCCTGCAATACATTCGCCCCGTGCGCGACCAGATCCATGACCACCTCGGTGGGCAGGAACATATCCATGCTGCGGCCGTCGCCGGGCAGATCCCGCAGCCGCGGATACGCCGCCTTGGCCGCCGCCAGCTTCTCCCCCGCCAGCCGCACCAGATGCGGATCACCGGGCAGCAGCACGGGTTGCGGCGCTTCCCCCTCCCCGCGCAGGCACACCTCGAGCCGCCACAGCGCCCCCGGCTCGGCCGCGTCCTCACCATCGGGCTCGAGCAGGCGCAGCACCAACTCCGGCTCCCCCGCCGTCAAACTCGTGCGCCAATCCTCCAGCACCGCCGCCACCCGATGCGAACCGCTCTCCAGCGGAACGGCTTTCAGCAGCGAAGTCACCAGCTCATGCGATCGCGGTTCGGGAAACTCATTGTCATCGGCGATGGTGAACCCCGGCTGCCGATCGGCGGTCGCCAGCTCCGCCCACGCCTCCGGCAGCGTCTGCCGCGCCCGGGCCGCAGCGTCCATTTCCGCACCGCGCGTATCGATTTCACCGAATCCGTCCGGCACCTTCGGCATCAGGTGCAGCCGGGTGATCGGGTCGGTGAGCTCGGCGGTGAGATTGTCCAGCAGTTCGGCCGGGCGGCCCGCGACCTGAAGGGCCGGTGGCATGGCGACGGCGAGTTCGGCCAGCCAGGCGCGCTGCCGCTGGCCCCCGACCAGCCGCCAGCGCACCCACCACTCGCCGTCGTCGCGGCGCACCTCGGGCACGATGCGGCCCGCCCGCACCCAGCGGTCGATACCGCGCGCGATATGGCCGAGATAGCGCAGCTCGGCCGAGATCAACCCGTCCGGGAGGTGCTGCAACAGCACGCTCGCGGCCGCCTCGGGAGCCAGCGCATGCGCTTTGACCTGAGCCTTCTCCTGTCCGTACGCACCGCGCACCAGCACCGTGGCCCGATGCCGGAATTTCGCGGCCCCCACGATCCGGCCGAGCGGATCGGGCAGTGCGGCGGCGTCGACGGCATCCCGATCGGGGTCGTGCCACAGCACCAAGCCCGATCCCGGCGTCCACAGTCCGTGCAGCATCCGACCATCCAACCAGTCCCCGCCGACAGATCCGTGCCGCCCTGCTCGAGACCGTGATCCGGGGCACGGAGCGGTTACCGAGGGTTCGATTCGTAATCTCGCGAATCACGACCCCTACCGGGTCTTTATTTCTGCCGCGAACCGGGACATACTGGAATAACCCCTGGTCACCGCATATGGCGGGGTCGGCTGTGCGCAATGGCTGCGATGTTTGTCATGCGCGCTTCACAGCCGGGCGGGGACGCACCCTGATAACCGCGACTCAATCCGGAGCCGTGGCACTTTCGATACCGAGGGAGGCCGTGAAGATGACGATTCTGCTCCAAGTGCTAGAGCAGTCCTTCACGCCGACAACGCCGTGGGAACGACGCAAATTCACGTTCGTGGACACGACCAAAATCGTGGACATGCGCCTGGACGGACAGGCGGGGGTGTGGCTCGATCTGTCCCGGCCGGGAGAATCCCAGCGGCTGGCGCGCACACCCGAGGCGCGCGACGCCATCACATTTCTACTCACCACCTTCGCCAAGATCGCCGAATGCGAAGAGCGCGGCGGCTCCTGGCTCATCGGCCATGACGGGATCAATGCCGAATCCATTGCCGCCATGCGGTTCCCACCCCAATTGACCGAGACCGCGGCGGACGATCTGCTCGCGCACGCCTGGTTGTAACCCGATTTCTCCGGCGCGCCGGGGTGCGAAGTCGCGTGGTTGCGCGACTGCCCCGGCGCGCTGCGGTAAATCTGGGATGTGCGGTCCATCGGGTCGGCATTTCGGATAGTGCTCGCGACGCTCGGCGCCGCGATCGTCGTGCTGAGCACCACCGGGTGCGAGGTGATCAGCCCGCCGGTCGCACCCGCGCCGGGCAGTCCCGCGCGCGCCTACCTCGAAACCATGCTGGATCGGGTGCGCACCGTGCCCGCGCGGGTGCGCCCGGGCGGTTACGACCGGGGCTGTAAATCCGGGCAGCGCTGCGTGTTCGGGCCCGCGTGGAGCGATGCGCAGGACGGTCCGGGTGGGCGCGACGGCTGCGATACCCGCAATAACGTGCTCGCCCGCCAGCTCTCGGGCGCGGCCTTCCGCCCCGGCGGCAAATCGTGCGTGGTGGTTGGCGGCACCCTCGACGATCCGTATACGGGCACGCACATCGTCTTCGACAAGGGCGATGCCAAGGCCGTGCAGATCGACCATGTCTTCCCGTTGGCAGCGGCGTGGGATCTGGGGGCCTCCGGCTGGACCCTGGAGCGCCGCATGCGCTTCGCCAATGATCTCGACCTGGAACTGCTCGCCGTTGACGGAAAAGCCAACCAGGACAAGGGCGATCGCACCCCCGCCGACTGGCTGCCGCCCGCCCGCGCCAACCACTGCTTCTACGCGGGCAAATACCTCACCGTCGCGCTGGAATACGACCTACCGCTCACCAACGGCGATCAGAAGGCCCTGCGCCGGATCGCGAAGAACTGCCCCTGAACCCCGCGGTGGCGAATATCCTTGCCGCCGAGCGGTTTTCGGATGAGTCGAGAGCCGCATCCACCCCTGCGGCCGCAGCGGATGCCCCCGCGGCGGCGAACGTGGCCCGTCACGATGGGCGGCCGAGCTTCGTATGCCGGATCAGCTGCCGGTGGCGACGGGGCGCTTCGGATCGTTGGACCATTGCGACCAGGAGCCGGGGTAGAGGGCGGCGTCGATGCCCGCCACCGCGAGGGCGGCGACCTGGTGGGCGGCGGTGACGCCGGAACCGCAGTAGACCGCGACCGGGCCGGAGCCGAGTTCGGTGAAACGCGAACGCAATTCGCCGGCGGATTTGAAAGTGCCGTCGGCGGTGAGGTTTTCGGCGGTGGGGCCGCTGACCGCGCCCGGAATATGGCCCGCGCGCGGGTCGATGGGCTCGACCTCGCCGCGGTAGCGCTCACCCGCGCGGGCATCGAGCAGCAGGCCGGACCAGTCGGCCGCGGCATCGGCGTCGATGACTGGCATACCGCCCGGGGTCAAGGCCACATCGCCGGGTTCGGGAGCGGCTTCCTCGCCCGCGACCACCTTGCCCCCGGCGCGTTCCCACGCGGGCAGGCCGCCGTCGAGAATGCGGACGTCGGCGAGCCCGGCCCAGCGCAGCAGCCACCAGGCGCGCGCGGCCGCCATACCGCCGGTCGCGTCGTAGACGATGACCGTGTCACCGGTGCGCAGACCCCAACTGCGGGCGCATTTCTGGAGGTGCGCGAGTTCGGGCATGGGGTGGCGGCCCTTGGCGGGCGAGGGCGGATCGGCGAGTTCGGTTTCCAGGTCGACGAAGACCGCGCCCGGAATATGCCCGTCCAAATAGTGCTGCGGCCCATCGGGATCACCCAGTGCCCACCGCACATCCAGCAGCCGCACCGTCGAATCCCCGTCGGCGAGCCGCTCCCGCAGCTCCTCGGCCGAAATCAGCACCGCGCTCAACCCAACTCCTCTTCGCAGAATCCACGCCGGAACCAGACGGCCCCACCTTACTGCGCGGGGCGGGGGCGCAGGAGCCAGCGGACCAGGAGTCCGGCCACCAGGGCCCAGAAGGCCGCGCCGATGCCGAGCAGGGTGACGCCGGAGGCGGCTACCAGGAAGGTGAGGGTGGAGGAGGTGCGGTGCTCGGCGGAGTTCAGGGCGGCGGTGAGGGCGGCGGCCAGGGTGGCGATGAGGGCAAGGCCCGCAACGGTTTCCAGCACGCCCTTCGGGGCGGCGGCGATGAAGATCACCAGGGCGCTGGAGGCCAGGGCCAGCAGTAGGTAAGTGATACCCGCGGTGGTGGCGGCGATCCAGCGGCGCTTGGGATCCGGATGGGCCGAGGGGGCGGCGGCCAGGGCGGCACTGATGGCGGCCAGATTGATGGCGTGGCCACCCGCCACCGCGCCGAGCATGGTGCCCAGCCCGGTGACCGTCATGGCCGAACGCCACGGCACCCGGTAGCCGAACGAGCTCATGACGGCGGTGCCGGGAATGTTCTGCGCGGCCATGGTGACCACGTACAGCGGGATCGCCACACCGATCAGCGCGGGAAAACTCCAGTGCGGCATGGTCAATTCGATGCGCGGGGCCATCTGCGACCACGCCAGACTGCGATGCGTGACCGCGATATCGATGCTCGCGCCGATCGCCGCCACCGCGAAGGCGGCGAGCACCGCCCAGCGCGCCGCGAACTTCTGCAGAATCAGCCAGGTGGCGATGACCGGCACCACCACGGCCGGGCTGACGGGCAGCGCCTTCACCGGTGCCAGGCACAGCGGCAGCAGCACCCCGGCGAGCATGGCCTGTGCGATCTCCACCGGAATGGCCGCGATCAGCGCACCGAGCCGCTGCCAGAATCCGGTCAGCACGATGAGCAGTCCGGCCACCGCGAACGCGCCCACCGCCGCCGCCCACCCGCCGGACACCGCCCCGGTGCTGGCGAGCAGCGCCGCGCCGGGCGTGGACCAGGCCAGTGTGATCGGCATCCGATAGCGCAGGCTGAGCACCAGAATGCCGACGGCCATGGTCACCGATACCGCGAGCAGCCCCGAAGCCGCCTGTGCCGCAGTCGCTCCCATGGCATTGAGCCCTGCCAGCACCACCGCGAACGAGCTGGTGAAACCGACCAGCGCGGTGACGATGCCCGCGCCGATGGGCTGGCCGAGCCCCGCCTCGGGTGGATCTGCGATGACGGGCGGCTCGGTGGCGGCGGTGGTGCTCATCGGCTCATGGTCCCGGTCCAGTGGACCCCGGGTCACCAGCCAATCCACCGAAACTGGACTGAAATTCGGGCTAGAGCTCCGGCGGGCCGTCACCGGCGAGGCGGTCGAGCAGGGGTGCGGTGCGCGGGCCGACCAGGGAACGCATGATGAGCGCCATATTGGTGCGTTCCACACCCGGGATCTTCAATATGGCCCCGGCGATCCGGTACAGATCGTCGGCGTCCTGCGCCACCACGCGCACGGTCAGGTCGGTCGGACCGGTCATTCCGCACACCTCGGTGACCTCGGGAATCTCCGATAATTCGGCCACCACGTCATCGAGTCGATGTTGATCCACCACCACCGCGACGAAGGCTGCCAGCGGATAGCCGAGGGCGCGGGGCTGTACCCGCCGCTCGACGCTTGCCAGCACCCCGTTCGCCTCCCAGCGCGCCAGTCTGGCCTGCACGGTATTGCGGGAAAGCCCCAGTCGCGCAGCCAATTCCACGCCGGTGGCGCGCGGGTTGGCCACCAGTTCCAGCAATAGCCGGGCGTCGGTGGCGTCCAATGACCCGGTCAAAGGCTCCCTACTGGACATGCAAGGCAGTATGACACGCCGGATACCGCGTTGACCGAGCATTCTGCACAGTTTCGCCCGCAATACTTGCGCAGATAGCTCGATGGAGGATGCTGGGTGATACAGGACACACATCGTTGCTCACGGGACACAATCCCACGGCGATAACGGTGTACCCGGTGTTTCGAGGAGGCGATACCCATGCCCGACAAGAACACCTACCCGGTGCAGCTCGTCCAGCCCGACGGCCGCCGCGTATTCGATCGCGCGCACTCCGCGCTGGTCGAGGACGTCGGTCGCGACCGATTGCGGGCCATGTACCTCGATATGGTCGTGGCCCGCCGGATCGACACCGAGGCGACGGCATTGCAGCGGCAGGGCCAACTCGGCCTGTGGCCGCCGCTGCTGGGCCAGGAGGCCGCGCAGATCGGTTCGGCGCACGCGCTGCTCCCCGACGATTACGTGTTCTGCTCCTATCGCGAGGCCGGGGTCGCGTACTGCCGCGGCGTACCGCCCGAACAGATCACCCCGCTGTGGCGCGGTATCGCGCATTCCTGCTGGGACGCCGACGAATACAGGATGACCAATCCGGCGATCGTGGTCGGCGCGCAGGGCTTGCACGCCACCGGTTACGCCTACGCCGCCCATCTGGAGGGCGCGGAGATCGCGACCATCGCCTATTTCGGCGACGGGGCCACCAGTCAGGGCGATATCGCCGAGGCGCTCGGTTTCGCCGCCTCCTGGAGTGCGCCCGTCGTGTTCTTCTGCCAGAACAATCACTGGGCCATCAGCGCGCCGGTGCGGGTGCAGAGCGCGACGCCGATCGCACAGCGCGCGGTCGGATACGGGATTCCCAGCGTGCAGGTGGACGGCAATGACGCGCTCGCCGTGCTGGCGGTGACCCGGCAGGCACTGGCCCGCGCCCGCAGCGGCGGCGGGCCGACATTCATCGAGGCCATCACCTATCGCATGGGACCGCACACCACCTCCGACGATCCCACCCGGTATCGCACCGCCGCCGAACTCGAACTGTGGCGGCAGCGCGATCCGATCGACCGGCTGCGGCGGCTGCTGGAGCGGGAGGGCCTGTGGGACAGCGATTTCGAGCAGGAGGCGGCGGTCAAATCCGACGAGGTCGCCGCCCGGCTGCGCAGCGCGACCCTGGCCATGGCCGATCCGGATCCGATGGAACTCTTCGATCACGTCTACGCCACCCCGCACCGCCTGATCGAGGCCGAACGCGGCGAGTACGCCGCCTATCTGGAAGGAGTCCGGCCATGAAGACGACATTCGCGGGCGCCATCAATCTCGGACTGCGACGGGCGCTGGAGGACGATCCCAAGGTGATCCTCATGGGTGAGGACATCGGACGCCTCGGCGGGGTGTTCCGGGTGACCGACACACTGCAGAAGGATTTCGGGAACAATCGCGTCATCGATACCCCGCTGGCCGAATCCGGCATCATCGGAACCGCTTTCGGAATGGCGCTGCGCGGGCTGCGGCCGGTGTGTGAAATTCAGTTCGACGGATTCGTGTATCCGGCGTTCGATCAAATCGTCTGCCAGGTCGCGAAGATCCACTATCGGACCAAGGGGAAAGTGGTCGCGCCCATCACCATTCGCATTCCGTTCGGCGGCGGGATCGGCGCGGTGGAGCACCATTCGGAATCGCCGGAAGCGTATTTCACGCATACCGCGGGGTTGCGTGTGGTATCGCCGAGTAATCCGGCGGACGCGTATCTCATGATGCGGCAGGCGGTCGCGCTCGACGATCCGATCATCTTCTTCGAACCGAAGCGGCGGTATTGGGATAGGGCCGAGGTGGATTTCGACCTGCTCGATCAGGGCGGCGGGCTCGCGCTGGATCGGGCGCGGGTCTGTACGCAGGGCGAAGACGCCACCGTGGTCGCCTACGGCGGCACCGTCGCCACCGCGCTGACGGCCGCCGATATCGCGGCGGCGGAAGGACATTCGCTGGAGGTGATCGATCTGCGCAGTCTGTCGCCGATCGACTTCGACACCATTGAAACGTCGGTGCGTAAAACCGGTCGGTTGATTATCGCCCATGAGGCACCGGTATTCGGCGGACTCGGCGCCGAGATCGCCGCGCGCATCACCGAAAAGTGCTTCTATCAATTGGAAGCGCCCGTCCTGCGGGTCGGCGGCTTCGACATCCCCTATCCCCCGGCTAAGCTCGAACGGCACCACCTGCCCGACCCCGACCGCATTCTCGCCGCGGTCGATCGCACGCTCGCCGCCTAACGGTCCATGCCTTCGGAGGAAGCTCGGTGGAAGAACAGCGTCAAGTAATGGAATTCGCTTTGCCGGATCTCGGTGAGGGATTGGCCGACGCCGAATTGGTGTCCTGGTCGGTGCGAATCGGCGATACGGTGGAATTGAACCAGGTCATCGCCGAGGTGGAAACCGCGAAAGCTCAGGTGGCACTGCCCAGTCCCTACGCCGGGACGGTGCTGGAACTGCTCGCGGAGCCCGGCGACACCGTGCTGGTGGGCGCGCCGCTCATCCGCATCGGCACCGCCGCGGCCACCGCACAGCAGGTGCACGCGGACGCCGGAGCCGAACGGCTCTACCGGAGCCCGGCGACCGCCGCACAGCCCGCGATGGACGCGATGGACGCGAATGCCATGACCCAGGAGCCGTCCCGGGACTCGGCCGCACCCGCCGAACGACAGTCGGTCCTGGTCGGCTACGGCCCGGACAATGAGACGGTGTCCCGGCGGGCGCGCAGTGCCGCCGCGAAACTCGCTGCGCCCGCCGGTGATTCGACGGCGGGTTCGGCCTTCGGGACCGACCTCGGGCGACCCGCCGCCACACCCGGGGCCCGCAAACTCGCCCGCGAGATCGGAGCCGATCTGCGCGCGATCACCGGCAGCGGGCCGGAAGGCGCTGTCACCGTTGACGATCTGCGCGGTGCACGCCCGGACAGTCGTGTGGGCGAACACATTCCGATTCACACCGCCCCGCCGGTGCCGCCCATGCACACCGGAGCCGCGACTCCGCGCATCGCCGGTGAGCGCGAAACCCGCACGCCCATAGCCGGAATCCGCAAGCGCACGGCCGCCGCCATGGTGGCCAGCGCGCAGCATATTCCGCAGGCGAGCACCTTCGTCACCACCGATTTCACCGGATCCATGGAACTACTGGATCATCTGCGCGCCACCCCCACCTTCGCCGGGCTGAGCCTGACCCCGCTGGCGCTGGTGGCGAAGGCGCTGCTGGTGGCGCTCAGCGAGTTCCCGGAGCTGAACTCGTCGTGGGACGAGGAGAACCAGGAGATCGTCACCAAGCACTACGTGAATCTCGGCATCGCGGTCGCGACCGAGCGCGGGCTGCTGGTCCCGAACCTGAAAGACGCGCATTCACACAGCCTTCGGGATCTGTGCCAGGAGATCGGCGATATCGCGCACGCCGCCCGGGACGGTTCGGCCACCCCGGCCGATCTCACCTCGGGCACGTTCACCATCACCAACGTGGGCGTGTTCGGCGTGGATACCGGTGTACCCCTGGTGAATCCGGGCGAGGCCGCCATCCTGTGCCTGGGCTCGATCCGCAAACGCCCGTGGGTGCACCGCGACGAACTCGCGGTGCGCTGGGTGACCACGCTGGGATTGAGCTTCGATCACCGCCTCATCGACGGTGAACAGGGCTCACGATTCCTGAGCAGCGTCGCCGCACTGCTGGAGGATCCGCTCACCCTGCTCGGCCGCGTCTGACCGGCGGATCAGTGTTCGGCGGCCGTGACCACCAGGGGTTCGGCCGCCGCGCGGATGACCGGCGGGATCGGGACCGGTTTGCGCGTCGCGTCGTCGACGTAGACGTGGACGAAGGTGCCGGTGGCGGCCAGGTCCAGGGAGTCGCCGTTGTCGCGGAAGATGGCCAGGTCGTAGTTGATGCTCGAATTGCCCAGGCGGGCAATGCGAATGCCGACCAGCAGTTGATCGGGGAAGCTGATCGACCCGATGAACGTGCAGGAGGTCTGCGCCACCACGCCGATGGCGGGTAGGTCGCGGATATCGGTGCCGGTGGCATGGATGAGCCACGCGTTCACGGCCGTATCGAAGTAGCTGTAATACGTCACGTTGTTGACGTGGCCGTAGTGGTCGTTGTCCGCCCAGCGGGTCGGCACCGGCCACAGCACCGGGTAATCCAGATCGCTCACGGTGCTATCTTGCCCTCCGCTGCGCTCCGGGCGGGTTCGAGTCCCCGAAGTCTCGGTTCTTCCCTCCCTCCGCTCCTCCGCTGCGCTCCCCCGCTCCACTCAGTCCAGAACCGAGACGGACTCGAACCTCGGGGCGGATGTTCCTCGCAGTCTCAGGCCGTGCGCTGGTCGGGGGCGTTGCGGTGGTCGCGGGGGCTGATGCCGTGGTGGCGTTTGAAGGCGGTGCTGAGGGCGAAGGCGCTGCCGTAGCCGACGCGGCGGGCGATGGATTCCAGGGTGGCGTCGGATTCGTGCAGCAGGTCCGCGGCCAGGGCCAGTCGCCAGTCGGTGAGGAAGGCCATCGGGGGTTCGCCGACCAGTTCGGTGAAGCGGCGGGCCAGGGCGGCGCGGGAGACGCCCACCTCGGCGGCCAGGGAGGCCACGGTCCAGGCGTGCGCGGGATTGTGCTGCATGAGGCGCAGCGCCTTGCCGACCAGGGGATCGCCGTAGGCGTGGTACCAGGCGGGGGCGTCGGCGCGGGCGAACCAGGCGCGCAGGGTGGCGATCAGCAGCAGATCCAGCAGGCGGTCCAGCATGGCGCCCTGGGCGGGCAGATCCTTCGCCGATTCCTCCACCAGCAGATCCAGCACCCGCGAATCCACTTCGCCGCGACCCAATACGGCGATGGGCGGCAGCGCGCGCAATAGTCGGCGGCTGGCGGCGGACTCCTGCTCATAGCTGCCGGTGATCATGACGGTCTGCGCGTCGGCGCTGCTGCCCCAGTTGCGCACGCCCAGGCTCAGGGTCTCGCACAGCACCTCACCGCCCAGCGTGGTGGTGGTCTGACCGGGGTGGATGATCACCTGCGGTTCGGTGCCGGGATCATCGGCCAGCGTGTAGTGATCCGGTCCGCGGAACAGCGCGATATCGCCGGCGCGCAACTGCCGCGGCGGAGTCGGCTTGCCGCCCTTGGGATCCGGCATGATCCAGCCGCCGCCGCGCACCATGGCCACCAGCGTCAGCGGGGACTCGTCGCGAATGCGCAGGGACCACGGTGGGTCGAATGAGGTGCGCATGACGAAAGCCGCCCGCGCACGTGGTCCTTCGAGCAGGCTGGCCAGAGCATCCATGGTTAAGACGATGGCAAATGCTCGCGCGCTTCTCAACCATGTTCGCTCTCACGGTTTCTCGGTGTACTTGTCTCATGACGAACAAAGACACCGCGAACAGCGCAAACACCATCCTGGTCCTCGGCGGCACCGGAAAGACCGGCGGCCGGGTGGCAGCCCGCTTGACAGCATCGGGGGTGCCGGTGCGCATCGGCTCCCGCACCGCCGCAATCCTGTTCGACTGGACCGACCGGGCCACCTGGGCGCCCGCACTGGCCGGAATCGGCACGGTGTACCTGTCCTATCAACCGGATCTGGCGGTGCCCGGCGCACCCGCCGATATCAAGGCGCTGACCGTGCAGGCGGTCGCGGCGGGCGTGCGGCGCATCGTGCTGCTGTCCGGACGCGGTGAGCCCGAAGCCCTGGAATGCGAAGCGATCGTGCGGGATTCGGGACTCGAATGGACCGTGGTGCGGTGCGCGTTCTTCGCGCAGAACTTCAGCGAGGGCGCCTTCGCGGACTACATTCTGGCCGGCGAGGTGGCGCTGCCGTCGGGGGATGTGCCCGAACCGTTCGTGGACGCGGAGGATATCGCCGAGGTGGCGGTGGCAGCACTGACCTGCGACGGGCATACCGGGCAGGTGTACGAGCTGACCGGTCCGCGCGCGCTGACCTTCGCCGAGGCGACCGCCGAGATCGCCCGGGCCACCGGGCGCGAGATCGCGTTCATCCCACTGTCCCGCGCGGAATTCGTTGCGTCCCTGACCTCTTACGGGGTACCGGGCGATGAGGTGAGCCTGCTGGACTACCTGTTCGGCACGGTGCTGGACGGGCGCAATTCGGCGACCACCGACGGGGTGTTCCGGGCACTCGGGCGCGCACCCCGCGATTTCGCGGACTACGCCCGTGACGTGGCGAATTCCGGTGTGTGGTCGGTCACGGCGGATGCCTGATCTGTCGGTGGCGGGGCCTACAATTGGTGTGAAAGAGCTTGTAGTACACCGAATTCGGAGCACCGCCCGGAGCGTCGAGGAAGCCGCGAAGGGCAGTGGCTGACGAGGAGCTGCCCTGAGAGGTAGCGTCGTGCCGATGGCCGCCGCGACGCCCGCTCCTCCGATCCGGAACGCCCGTATCGCCCTGTTCGTGGTCTTTGGCCTGAACGGCATGCTCTCGGCACTGTGGATCGTGCATATCCCGGCCGTCACCGAACGGACCGGGGTGTCGCACAGTCTGCTGGGCATGCTCATCCTGTTGATGGCGGGCTGCGCCATCATCGGCATGCAGGCCGCCGGACCGCTGGCCGACCGCTTCGGCAGCCGCACCCTCACCGCCACCGCCGCCACCCTGCTCTCACTCGCCCTCATCGGGCCCGGACTGGCCACCAACCCCGCCACCCTCGCGGCCGCCCTGGCGTTCTTCGGCATCGGCATGGGCATGCTGGACGTCTCGATGAACGCCCAGGCCGTTCATATCGAACGCGCCTACCCCCGCCCGATCATGTCCGCCTTCCACGCCTTCTTCTCCCTCGGCGGACTGCTCGGCTCACTGGCCGGAGCCGCCGCCCAGCGCGCGGGCTGGCCGGTGCACACCACCCTGCTGGTCTCGGCCGCGCTCGGCCTGGCCGCCGTGGCACTCTGCACCCCGCGCCTGCTCCCCCACGAACCGGACCAGACCGCGCCACCGCCATCGGAAGTCGATCACCCCGGGGTATCCGGCACGGAGATCGCCACCGCCAAGCGTTCGGGTATCTCACGAAAAGTGCTGGTACTCGGGATAATCGCCTTCGCCGTGCTGATGGCCGAAGGCGTGGCGGCGGATTGGAGCGCACTGCAATTGCGCGATCGCCTCGGCGTGGACGTCGGGACGGCCGCACTGGCCTATGGCGCGTTCTCCACAACCATGACCGCGGGCCGTCTCGTGGCCGATCGGGTGAGCGGCAGGATCGGCCGCGTCGCGGTGGTGCGCTGGGGAACCGTATTGGGGGCCTTCGGGTTCGGCCTGATCGCCCTGTCCGGCTGGCTGCCCCTCACCCTGTTCGGCTGGGCGCTGGTGGGCATCGGCCTCTCGGGCGCGGTGCCCCAGGTCTTCACGGCCGCAGGCAATTTGGGCTCTGCGACCGCCGCCACGGACATGTCCCGAGTATTCGGCCTCGGCTACATGGGCCTGCTCGCCGGACCCGCGATCATCGGCTGGCTCACCAAACTGGTGCCGCTGACCACCGCGATGGTGGTGCCACTCGTCGCACTGCTCGCTTGCGCGTGGGCCGCGGGTGCCGTGGGGACGAGGGAGCGGACCTAGCGCCGCGGGGACGCCATCTGTCGAATCGGGTTGCGGCTCTGCGCGTGTGGATCCCCGGCCACAACTATGCCGGGGTGGCCGGGGGCGGTCAGTCGGCGCGGGGGACGCGGGCTTCGCGGGCGGTGGCGCCGAGGTCGCCGATCTGTTCGGCGTGGGAGAGGAAGCCGTCGACCATGCGGTGGTTCAGGACCGCGAGGGCTTTGAGGTCTTCGGTGGACCAGTCGGCGAGGGCTTCGGCCATCCAGTTGCGCAGCACGTCTCGGACCGCGTCGACCGCGCGGCGGCCTTCGGGGGTGGGGCGGACGCGCTGGGCGCGGCCGTCGGCGGGGTCGGGGGTGCGTTCGACGTAGCCCGCTTTTTCCAGGCGCTGGATCTGGCGGCTCACGTGCGGGGCCTCGACGTCGAGGCGGGTGGCGAGTTCGCCGAGGCGCATGGGTTCGTCGGCGTCGGCCAGCACGCGCAGCAGCGGGACGCTGGCCCGATCCATGGTGACACCGCATTTGACCATGGCGTAATCGTGGCGGCGGACGCGTGTGAGCAGGTAGGCGACACGGGCGAGCGCGCCTTCCAGTTCCACGATGTGAGCTGCGTCAACTTGGTGGACGGATGTGGCTTCCGGCGGCGGCATGTGGTTATCTTACGTAACCCATTTACTTAATTTTGGTAAGTAATCTGAAGGATTGCCGCATGACTACGACCGCTGTCGGTCAGGTCGCCGGAACCACCACCGACGACCGCCCCAAGGCCCATCTCGGGCTCACCTTGCTCGCGCTCGGCGCCGCCGGTCTGGTCGTCTCGCTCCAGCAGACGGTGGTCATCCCGCTGCTGCCGCACATGATGGTGCAGCTCGGCACCAATGCCGCCGGCATCCAGTGGCTGTTCACCGCCGCCCTGCTGTCCGGCGCGGTCGCCACTCCCCTGCTGTCCCGCTTCGGCGATATGTACGGCAAGAAGCGCATGGTGCTGATCGCCATGGGACTGCTGATCATCGGTTCGGTGGTCTGCGCCTTCGCCACCTCGCTCGGCGTCTACATCATCGGCCGCGCCTTGCAGGGCACCGCCTCGGCCATGATCCCGCTGGCCATCGGCATTCTGCGCGATACCTTCCCGCCGGAGAAGATGGTCACCGCCATCGGCATCGTGTCCGGCACCATGGGCGTCGGTGGCACCATCGGCATGCTGATGACCGGCATCATCGCCGACCACACCACCAACCCGCATCCGGTCTTCTGGGTCACCGCGGCGCTCGGCGTGGTCGCGGCCATCCTGATTCAGTTCAGCGCCAAGGACACCGGCGTGCGGCACGGCGGCTCCCCCGATTACGCGGGCGCGGCACTGCTGGCCGGATTGCTCGTCACACTGCTGCTTGCCATCAGCGAGGGCCCGCGCTGGGGCTGGACCTCGGGCAGCGTGCTCGGACTGTTCGGCGCGGCCATCGCGCTGACCGTGGCGTGGGTCTTCGTGGAGCTCAAGGTGAGTCAGCCGCTGGTGCGGTTGCCGCTGCTGGTCGGGCCGAAATCGCTGACCGCCAACCTGATTTCGCTGCTGCTCGGCGCCGCGCTGTTCGGATCCTTCACGCTGGTCTCGAATTTCGTGCAGACCCCGGCCGACAAGGTCGGCTACGGCCTGTCCGGATCGGTGCTGGCCGTCGGTCTCTACGGTGTGCCCAGCGCACTGCTGATGACGCTGTTCTCCTTCCGCACCGGGCGTATCGCGGCCCGCATCGGCGCGGCGTACACCCTCGCCATCGGTTCGGGATTCGCGGCGGCGGCGCTGCTGTGGACCGCGGCGTTCCATGATCACGGCTGGCAGATGGTGATCTCGAATATCCTGCAGGGCACCGGATTCGGTATCGGTTACGCGGCGCTGGGCACCCTCGCGGTGATGCATGTGCCGATGAGTGAGAGCGGTATCGCCAGCGGTATCAACTCGCTGGTGCGCACCGCGGGCGGCAGCGTGGCGGGCGCGATCACCGGATCCATTCTGACCTCGCAGGTCATCGCGCATACCCATGTGCCGACGCTGGGCGCGTACGTGCTGTGCTTCACCATTCTCGGTATCGCCGCCGCGCTGGCCGCGATCATCGCCGTGGTGCACGGCATTCGCCACGGCGGCGAGTAACCAGTCAGGACAAGAACATTCGAAAGCCGGTCGATCACTGATCGACCGGCTTTCACCATTTTCTAAGTGAGCACTTCTGTTCGTTCGCCGTCCACTACGACGACGTGGTCGTCGGTGAGCGCCCAGTGCGGGGTGCCCGCGGCGAGGTAGTCGCGGACCAGTTTGCGGGAGTGGCCCTCGGGGTCGGTGGGTGAGTCCAGGTGCGGGACTATCCGGCGCGGGACCAAACCCAAACCGTCCCAGAGCGGTTCGATACCGCAGGCGGTGCGCACCTCGGCCGGGTCGTCGGTGGATTCGAGTCCGTGCAGGTCGGGTGTCATGACGCAGGCTCCGGCGCTGTAGCCCGCGTAGACCAGGGCGTCGGCCTGGAGCAGCCGGGTGAGGATGAGATCGGCTCCGCTGCGGGCGAATTGGGCGCGCAGGACGAAGGTGTTGCCGCCGCGCACCCACACCGCGGGGAAGCCGGACAGGGTGTCCGCCAGCGCCTCGGCCCGGCCGATGTATTCGCGCAGATCCACCACCTCGGGCTGGAAACCCATGCGGCGCAGCGGAACCAGATCGCTGGTGACCGCGCTCTGCCAGGCCGAGGGCCAGGCGTCACAGGCATTGGCTATCACCGCGACCCGGCCGGGTTCGCCGGTCAGGTCGAGGAGCCGATTCGCGTGCGCCCCGAATCGGTAGCTGGACAGGAACAGTCGCACCGGAACTCAGATGGTGAACGTGAGGCCGCGAACCAGGCGGTTGCCGAGTTCGGTGTCACCGGCGATGGTGAATTCGCCGAGGTGCGCGTCCGCCGTCGTGCGCCCGCCGCGCAGGCGCGCGAACAGTCCCGAATCCAGGGTGAGCACGACATCGGCCGGACCGTCCAGGGTTTCGACGAGGTTCGCGCGCCCGCCCACCACCGCGACGTGCAGGGTGCGCGCCACCGGTCCGGTGAGTTCGAAGGTGACGCGCGCGCCCTCGGGAGCGCCTCCGCCCTTCACCACCGCGCGGCCGAGGCCGAAAATCACTTCGGGGAAGGCGGTTTCGGCCTGCGTCCCGCCCTCGTCGATCGAAACACCCAGCGCGTCGGCGATATCCAGCGTGTGCATCCAGCAGTCGAAGACCCGGATGCGCATGAACCGGCCGTAGGGCGTCATGCCCACCGGGGACGGCCCGGGCTCGGCCCATGCCTCCGGGCTGAGCCCCGCGAGCGTCTTCAGTCTTCCGGCCGTCACTTCGTGGAAGCGCGTCAGCAGTTCAGCGCCGGACAGCGGTCGCAGCGAGGCGATCCACTTCTCGTTGAGCGCGCCGATCGCATTGTGAATGTGGTCGCCATCGACCTCCAGTTCCGGGGTCGGCTCCCCCGCCAGCAGCGATTCGGTGCCGGTGATATGCGCGAGCACATCGAACACGGTCCAGCCGGGCAGCGGCGAGGCCGTCCGCCAGCGGTCTTCGGGGAGTCCGTCCACTAGCCGGGTGAGCCGGTCCCACTGGTCGGACAGGGCGGCGATGATCGCGCGCTGGTCCGGCACCGTGTCGGTCATGCGTGGGTTTCCCTTTCCTCGGCGGCGAGCCGGTCCAGTCCGATGCGAATGGCGGCGGCCGTATGTTCCATATCGTGCGGGCGGCGCAGGACGAACCCCTTCGCGAAGGTGAAGGTGTCGCCGGTCTGGCGCGGGATCACGTGCAGGTGCACGTGATGCACGGTCTGGAAGGCGGCCTTGCCGTCGTTGATCAGCAGGTTCGCGCCGTCGGCCGGAAAGTCGCTGCGCCGCATGGCTTTGGCGAGCCGGTGCCCGCCCGCGAAGAGTTGCGCGCCGAGCGCCGGATTCAGCTCGTCCAGGTCGGTGGCGTGGCTTTTGGGGATCACCAGCGTATGGCCGCGGGTGATCGGGCGGATATCGAGAAACGCCAGGAGGATGTCGTCCTCGAAGATCTTGGTCGCGGGCGCGTCGCCCGACACGATCCGACAGAATACGCAGCCTCTCACCTCGCAGACATTACGGCGTAAAAGTGATGCGCGACACCCCTGCGAGCGGCGCGTGCCCGTTCACCTGGATACACACCTACCAGTAGGTAGCGCACCGGGCCGTGCGCTCTTGTGGCCGGTAGCAGCGCCGCCGACCATGGAGTTGTCCAGTTTTCCCGCGACCCCATGTGATGCCTATCTCCGCTACGCTCACCGCGAAGCAGGTACAGTTGCGAGAATTCTCACGAACTTACTCACAAGTAAGTTCGGCCCACCGTTTGGACCGGTGACACGGCCCATCAGGAAGTACCGGGTGGCCCGGGCTCACCACGAGAAGGAAGTTTGACAAGTGGACACAACGCAGAGCGCACAGACAGCTGCGCCCCGCGGTGCGCGTGTCGGCGTGGTTCGCGAGACCAACGCGGACGAACGACGTGTCGCATTGGTGCCGAAGATCATTCCGTCCCTGCTGAAGCAGGGCGTGGAAGTGATCGTCGAATCCGGTGCCGGTCTGGGCGCGCTCATTCCTGACGAAGCCTACGTCGAGGCGGGCGCCACCATCGGCGATCCGTGGAACACCGATGTGGTCGTCAAGGTCGCGCCCCCCAATGACGCCGAGATCGCCAAGCTTTCGAGTGGTCAGACGCTCATCGGCTTCCTCGCACCCCGCAATGCCGACACCAAGATCGGCGCGCTCAAGGCCGCCGGCGTGCAAGCCTTTGCGGTGGAAGCGATTCCGCGCATCTCCCGCGCCCAGGTGATGGACGCGCTCTCCTCGCAGGCCAATGTCGCCGGTTATAAGGCCGTGCTGCTGGCGGCCTCCGAGTCCACCCGCTTCTTCCCCATGCTCACCACCGCCGCGGGCACCGTGAAGCCCGCGACCGTACTGGTGCTCGGCGTCGGCGTCGCCGGACTGCAGGCGCTGGCCACGGCCAAGCGCCTCGGCGGCCGGACCACCGGATACGACGTGCGGCCCGAGGTCGCCGATCAGGTCCGCTCGGTCGGCGCGCAGTGGCTCGATCTGGGAATCGACGCCGCCGGTGAAGGCGGTTACGCCCGTGAGCTTTCCGATGCGGAACGCGCACAGCAGCAGACCGCGCTGGAGAACGCCATCAAGGGCTTCGACGTGGTGGTCACCACCGCGCTGGTGCCCGGGCGTCCCGCACCGCGACTGGTCACCGCCGCCGCGGTCGAGGGTATGAAGCCCGGCAGCGTCATCATCGATATGGCGGGTGAGACCGGCGGTAACTGCGAGCTCACCGAGCCCGGCAAAACCGTTGTGCGCCACGGCGTCACCATCGCCTCGCCGCTGAACCTCCCGGCCACCATGCCCGAGCACGCGTCCGAGCTGTACTCCAAGAACATCTCGGCGCTGCTGGAACTGATGCTGAAGGACGGTGCGCTCGCGCCCGACTTCTCCGATCAGGTGCTGGCCGATTCCTGCGTCACCCGTGAGGTGGAAGCCTGATGTACACCGAACTTCTCGCGAATATCGCGATCCTGGTGCTGTCCGGGTTCGTGGGCTTCGCCGTCATCTCCAAGGTGCCCAACACCCTGCACACCCCGCTCATGTCCGGCACCAATGCCATTCACGGCATTGTCGTGCTTGGCGCGCTGGTGGTGTTCGGCAAGATCGAGCACCCGTCGGTGCTCATGCAGATCATCCTGTTCGTCGCGGTCGTGTTCGGCACGCTGAACGTCATCGGCGGGTTCGTCGTGACCGATCGCATGCTGGGCATGTTCAAGGCCAAGAAGCCTGCTGCGCAAGAGAAGGCGGACAAGTAAGCCATGGACAATCTGGTCAATATTCTCTACATCGTCGCGTTTGCGATGTTCATCTACGGTCTGATGGGCCTCACCGGCCCGAAGACCGCGGTGCGCGGCAACCAGATCGCGGCGGTCGGCATGCTCATCGCCGTCATCGCGACGTTCATCTCCATTCGCGACACCAATAACTGGATCATCATCATCGCCGGTCTGGTGGTCGGCATCGGCCTGGGCGTGCCCCCGGCGCGCTTCACCAAGATGACCGCCATGCCGCAGCTGGTCGCCGCGTTCAACGGCGTCGGCGGTGGCACCGTGGCGCTCATCGCGTGGGCGGAATTCCTGGAGACCAAGGGCTTCTCGGACTTCCCGGCCGGGGAGCAGCCGACCGCTCACATCGTGATCGCCTCGCTGTTCGCGGCGGTCATCGGCTCGGTGTCGTTCTGGGGCTCGGTCATCGCGTTCGCCAAACTGCAGGAACTGTTGTCCGGCAGGCCGATCAGCGTCGGCAAGCTACAGCAGCCGCTGAACCTATTGCTGCTCGCGGGCGCCATCGCGGCCGCGGTGGTCATCGGTATCGGCGCGACCAAAGACGGTGTGCCGCAGTACTGGATGATCCTGGTGCTGGTGCTCGCGGGCATTCTCGGCCTGATGGTCGTGCTGCCCATCGGCGGCGCGGATATGCCGGTCGTCATCTCGCTGCTCAACGCGCTCACCGGTTTGTCCGCCGCCGCAGCGGGTTTGGCGCTGAACAACACCGCCATGATCGTGGCGGGCATGATCGTCGGCGCGTCCGGCACCATTCTGACCAACCTGATGGCCAAGGCCATGAACCGGTCCATCCCGGCCATCGTCGCGGGCGGATTCGGCGGCGGCGGAACGGCTCCCGGCGCGTCCGGCGACGGTGAGCAGAAGCAGGCCAAGGCCACCTCCGCCGCGGACGCCGCGATCCAGATGGCGTACGCCAACCAGGTCATCGTGGTGCCCGGCTACGGTATGGCCGTCGCTCAGGCGCAGCACGCGGTCAAGGAGATGGCGGCGCTGCTCGAGGCCAAGGGCGTCGAGGTCAAGTACGCGATTCACCCGGTCGCCGGTCGTATGCCGGGCCATATGAACGTGCTGCTGGCCGAGGCCGAGGTCTCCTACGACGCCATGAAGGAAATGGACGATATCAACGGCGAATTCGGCCGTACCGATGTCGCCCTGGTCATCGGCGCGAACGATGTCACCAACCCGGCCGCCCGTGAGGACGCCTCCTCGCCGATCTACGGCATGCCGGTGCTGAACGTCGATCAGGCCAAGTCGGTCATCGTGCTCAAGCGCTCGATGAACTCCGGTTTCGCCGGTATCGACAACCCGCTGTTCTACGCCGACACCACCTCCATGCTGTTCGGCGATGCCAAGAAGTCCGTCGGTGCGGTCACCGAGGAACTGAAGGCGCTCTAGGGTTTCCCGCTGAAATACCCCGTTCTTGACCTGAAGGTACAGAACGGGGTATTTTCATGTCATGGGACGGCCACGCAACTTCGACGCGGACACCGTGGTGGAGCGCGCGATGGAGGCGTTCTGGACCAACGGCTATGCCAATACCTCACCGGCACAGCTCGCCGAGGCCACCGGACTCGGAAAAGGCAGTCTCTACAACACTTTCGGCAGTAAGCGCGAACTGTTCGACAGGGCGCTGGAGCTCTACACCCGAAAGGGAACCGCGCTCATCACCGAAATACTCGACCAGCCGGGAAGTACCCGGGACCGGATCCACGCCTGGTTGCGTTTCGTGGTGGATTCCGATCTCGCACAGCGGAATCGGCGCGGCTGCCTGGTCGCGAACACCACCCTGGAGCTCGCCGGACAGGACGAGCGGGCCGCACGCGCGGTCGACGCCGCCCAGCGACATATGGTCGAGGTGCTCACCGCCCGCATCGACCAGGGGCGGCGCGATGGCGATGTCCGGGCCGATATCGATCCGCGCGGGTACGCGGAGTTCATCCAGAACACCGTTGCGGGACTGCGTATTACGGCTATGACAGCGGACGCCGCGACGCTGTATCGCATTATCGAGACCGCACTGATCACCCTCTGAACCACCCGAATCACGGGCCGCGCGAGCGACCCGTATTTTTCTGTCCCAGTTTTTGACCTGAAGTTCAAGAAAGGCATCTCATGGATCTCGGATTGCACGGCAAGACCGCCCTCGTCACCGGCGCCAGCCGGGGCATCGGACTCGCCGTCACCGAAGCGCTGGCCGAGGCGGGCGCACGGGTCGCGGGCGTTGCCCGCACCATCACCCCAGAACTCGAAAAAGTCGCGGAAGCAGCGATTTCCGCCGACCTGAGCACCCTCGCGGGTGCGACCTCGGCGGTGGACGCGGCCCTCGCCGAACTCGGCGGGATCGATATCCTGATCAACAATGTCGGCGGCGGCGACGGCGATCAGCTCGAACTCGGCGGAGTACTCGACACTTCCGTCGAGCAGTGGCGAAAGCTGTTCGACCTCAACCTGTTCGGAGTGGTCGCCACCACCCGCGCGGCGCTGCCGAGCATTGTCGAACGGCGCGGGGCCATCGTGACCGTATCCTCTATCAACTCGCGACTCCCGGCGGCCGGGCCGGTCGGCTACAGCGAGGCCAAATCCGCCCTGACCGCATTCGGGAAACGGCTCAGCGAGGAGTTCGGGCCGCACGGCGTCCGGGTCAATACGGTGTCACCGGGTGTGGTCGGCACCGGGATCTGGCGCGGACCGGACAATATCGGGGCCAAGCTGGCCGCGGCCAACGGCATTGCGCAGGAACAGTTCCTGGACGCGATCCCCACGCAGTTCGGCATCGCGTCGGGGCGCATCTCCGAACCCGGCGAGGTGGCGGCGCTGGTGACGTTCCTGGCCTCGGAACAGGCCGGGAACATCATGGGCGCGGACTTCGTCATCGACGGCGGCACGGTGAAAACGCTCTGAGCTCACCGGCCCGTGTCCCGGAACGGCACGGGCCGTTGCCGTTTCCGGCCTTCGATCAGAGGTACAGGCCGGTGCCGTGTTCGGCCTGCTCGTTCGCGACCGCGTGGATATCGCGTTCGCGCAGTACGTAATACGCCTGCGCCTGGATCTCGACCTCGTACTGGTCGTCGGCGCTGAAGAGCACCTGATCGCCGACCTTGATGGCGCGCACGTGTGAGCCGACGCCGCACACCTCACCCCAGGACAGCCGCTTGGCCACCTGGGCGGTCGCCGGAATGAGAATGCCCCCGCTGCTGCGACGCTCGCCCGCGTCCTGGTTGAGCTTGACCATGACGCGGTCGTGCAGCATTTGGATTTCGAGCTTGGGATCGGGCACGGCGACACTGTACTGCGGTGCGGTGACCGCGCCGGGACCGACCGGTCAGGCGCTCGCGTCGGGGCCGGCGGCATCCGGTTGCGGGGCGACCACGCGGCGAATGGCGTCCTTGGTCCACTTGCGCACCAACTCCGGATCGCTGTGCTCACCGAGCGAGAACTCGGCGACCTGCGGGACCGCGAGCGGATAGTTGATCATGCTCATCAGCAGCATGATGACGTGACCGGACGGCATATCCTTGCGGATCAGCCCCTTCTCCTGCGCCACTTCGACTTTGGTGCGCTTCTCCAGATAGCGGCCGCAGCGCAGCTCACCCGCCGAGGCGTTCTCCGCGCCCAGCTCCAGCGCCTCCCACATGAGCAGGCGCAGCAGTTCGGGATGCTCGCGGTGATAGTCCAGATGCTGATCGATCCAGGTGTCCAGATCCTCGATATCGGTGGTGACCGAGGCCGCGACATCCAGCATGGTCTTCTCCAGCACCTGCCGGAACAGCAGTTCCTTATCGCCGAAGTAGGCGTAGATGAGCTGTTTATTGGCCTTGGCATTGCGGGCGATCCGATCGACCCGGGCCCCGGCGATGCCGTGCGCGGCGAACTCATCGGTGGCGGCAGCGAAGATCCGCGCCTTCGTCGCCTCGGGATCCCTGACAGCTGCCATGGCATCAATGATAACCAACTAAGTAGTTGACAGGGTCGCGGGCGAGGGATTACTTTCAACTAACCAGTTGGTTATCAGATTCGGTCCTTGCTCCACGTTCGGGAGAACGACGTGACAATTCTCGAAAGCCGTTCCACCGCAGCCATTTCCGCACCGCCCGGGCCGTTCCCGAATCGGTGGCGGGTGCTGCCGGTGATTCTCACGGCCATGTTCATGGCCATGTTCGACTACTTCGTCATCAATGTGGCGGCGTCATCGCTACAGCACGATCTGCACGCGGGGGAAGCCGCGCTCGAACTGGTGGTCGGCGGGTACGGGTTCGCCTACGCCAGCGGGCTCATCACCGGCGGGCGGTTCGGTGATCTGTACGGGCACCGGCGCATGTTCGTCATCGGGATGCTCGCGTTCGCCGCCGCCTCGCTGCTGTGCGGGCTCGCCTGGAGTGCCTGGTCCCTGGTGGGATTCCGGGTGCTGCAGGGTATTACGGCCGCCGCGATGGTGCCGCAGATGCTGGCGCTGATCAACACCATGTTCCCGCCCGCCGAACGCGCCAAGGCGATGGCGGCGTTCGGGGCGACCGTCGGACTGGGCGCGGTGTCCGGGCAGGTGCTGGGCGGGGTACTGCTCGACCTCGACCTGTTCGGATGGGGGTGGCGGACCATCTTCTTCATCAACCTGCCGATCGGGGTGATCGCGGCGCTGCTGGCGGCGCGGTGGCTGCCCCGGCATGAGCAGACCCATCGGCCCCGGCTGGATCCGGTTGGCGCGCTGGGGATCTCGGCGGCGCTCGCACTGGTGCTGGTGCCGGTCACGCTGGGACGGCCCGAAGGGTGGCCGGTGTGGACCTGGGTGTCCATGGCCGCGGCGCTGCCGGTGCTGCTGCTGACGCTGCGGTACGAGGCGGCGCTGACTCGGCGCGGCGGACAGCCGGTGCTCGATACCGCGCTCATCCGGGAGCGGGTGTTCGCGGCGGGCATGGTGATCTCCGGCGGGTACCTGGCATTCTTCGCGGGATTCATGCTCTGCCTGACGCTGCTGCTGCAGAACGGGCTCGGCATGTCACCGCTCGCGGCCGGACTCACCTTCGCGCCCCTGGGAATCGCCTTCGCCACCAGTTCCTTGTTCGCCCGCAAGGTGGCCGAGCGGATCGGCAATCGGGTGATGGTGCTGGGCACGGGCATCAGCTTCACCGGGCTGGCGATCACCGTCGGCGTGCTGGGCTGGTACGGATCATCCATCACCGCAATGACTTTGATTCCGGGCATGGTGCTGGTCGGCATCGGCAATGGGATGACCATTCCATCGGCCATCGGCGCGGTGCTGTCCGCCGGGATTCCGGCACACCAGGCCGGAATGGCGGCGGGGGTGCTGACCACCGCGCAGCAGTTCGGAAACGCCATCGGCGCAACGGTTCTCGGCACCATCTTCTTCAGCGCGCTGGGCGGGGCACATGATCTCGGCAGCTTCGTACACGCCATGGAGATCGCGGCGCTGGCCGCACTGGGGATCGTAGCGGTGGTGCTCGGGGCCGCATTCACACTGCCGCGCAGCACAACCCGATAGGCGACGGCTCCCTCGTCATCCCGGCGCGTTTTTAGCCGGGATCCACACCCTCAGCGCATGTACGCGGTGTGTGGATCCCGGCCAAAAGCATGCCGGGATGACGGAAGGGAATCGTCTGCCCCGCTTGGGTTTCCGGGGTGACGGCTAGCCGCGGACCTGGCGGCGGTAGGTGACCTTGTCGAATTCGCGGTCGTATTCGTCGACGGCGATCACGTCCATTTCGCTGGAGAAGAAGCCGGGGCGGACGTCGACTCGGATGAAGGAGTAGTTGCGGAAGCGCACCCGCGACCAAGGGGCCGCTTCGTCGTTCTTCGTGCCGCCGGAGTTCCAGACGTAGCTGTTCGGGACGGCGGTGTCGGGCACTTCGTTGCCGCGGTAGCTTTCCTGCGAGCCGGGCTGGAAGCCGTAGCGGGGGCGGCCGCCGCCACCGACGGTGTAGTAGACGGTGCCGTCGGTGTCCGGGTAGACGATCGAATTGTCGCCCGCCGCCTTACTGGGCACGCCGCCGCGAATCGGGTCGGTGCGCTCGAAGACGTGATTGTGGCCCTGGAGAACGAGATCCACCTGATAGCGGTCGAACAGCGCGCACCAGGCGGCGCGCACACCGCCGTCGCTGGCGTGTGAATCGGTGGTGGAGTAGGCGCAGTGGTGGAAGAAGCAGACGATGAAATCGATATCCGGATTCGAGCGGTAGCGCGCGAGAGTGCTTTCCACCCAACTGTTCTGGGCTCCGCCGGAGTAGCCGGTGTTCGCGCCGATCTCATAGGAGACGTCGTTGGCGTCCAGCGACAGCACCGCGACATTGCCGTAGGTGAAGGAGTACGCGGACGGGCAGCCCGCCGGGCCGTTGCCCGGGAAGTCCAGGCGCGCAAGGTGTCCGCCGTAGCCGTGGGTGTTGTACGCGGCTTCCATATCGTGGTTGCCGGTGGCGAACATCCACGGGGTGGTCGAGGCGCTCGATTCGATCGCGCCGAAGTACACGTCCCAGACGTAGGGGTTGAACTTGTCGAAACCGTTCGCGGGGGTGCCGCCGGAGGCCACGTACTGCGGGCTCTTACCCGCGCCCGAGGGATCGGCGTAGGCGATATCACCGGCCAGGACGTGGAAATCCGGTCGGGCGGCGACGATTTGGCGCATGACGTTCTCGGTGTGCCGGACGCCCGGCTCATTGTCCGGCTTGTAGTACATATCGTCGTAGTCGCCCGGGGCCAGACCCGCGGGCTGGCCCGGGGTGTCGTCCGCGCCCTGATCGCCCATCATGGTGAAGCGGAAGGGCAGCACGGCCGCGCGCGCGGTCGGCATGGCGGTGGACGCCGAGCGGACATCGCCCGCGAAACCGTCGGAGCTGCGCCAGCGGTAGAACTGCGGCAGCCGGCCGGGCAGGCCGTCCAGCGGGGCGTGCACGTAGAACTGTTCCGCCGCAAGGACTCCCCCGTCGGCGCTGGGGATCTGGGTCACCAGGTTGCGCACCTCGGCCTCGACGGTGCCGCCCAGCGCGGGCGTGGGTCCGTGATCCAGGAATACCTTGGCCGAACCCGGATTTCGGGACAGCTGGGCCGAAAAGCGCAGCTGCGACGCCGAATCCGCCCCGAAGCCGACGTGGCGACCGGCCACGCCCAGCGGGGCGTCATCGGCGTAGGCGCGGGCGGCGAACGGCGAGGCGCCCACCCCGGCCACCGCCGCGGCGGCCGCGGAGCCGAGCAGGAAGTTCCGGCGCGAGACCGCATGGCGGCGCAGATAGGCGCGATGCCAGTCATGCTGCTCGGCCATGGTCATCTGGGCGGCGAGCCGCGCGGGGATACCGGTATCTGGAACGTCACCGGCGGGATTGAGCGGTGTGGACGGCATGAGTTCGCATGCTGGCCGATCAGAGTGTGCGCGGCAATCACCGGGGCACCCCGACACGGAGAACACTCGGTAAACAATGCCAAGAATTGCGACCAATCGGACACGCGCCCGATTTATGGGCATATCACGTAGTTTTCAACTGTGGATCAGCACACAGCTCTCGACACCCTGCGCGCCCAACTGCCGGACGGCATGCTCGTCACCGATCCCGATGTGCTCGGGGCCTATCGCCAGGATCGGGCCCTGGATCCGGACGCCGCGCTCGCGCTCGCCCTGGTGCGGCCCACCACCACCGCACAGGTGTCGGCGGTGGTGCGCTGGGCGCATGAGCATCGGGTGCCGATCGTGCCGCGCGGCGCGGGCACCGGACTCTCAGGCGGGGCCACCGCACAGGCCGGGGCGCTGGTGCTGAGCACCGAGAAGATGCGCGAGATCAGCGTCGACCCGGTCACCCGGACCGCCGTCGTACAGCCGGGGCTGTTGAACGCCGAGGTGAAAAGGGCTGTCGCGGAACAGGGGCTGTGGTATCCGCCGGATCCGTCGTCGTTCGAGATCTGTTCCATCGGCGGTAACGCGGCCACCAACGCGGGCGGGCTCTGCTGCGTGAAGTACGGCGTCACCACCGATTACGTGCTCGGCATGGAGGTCGTGCTCGCGGACGGCACCGCGGTGCGACTGGGCGGGCCGCGGCTCAAGGATTCGGCGGGGCTCTCGCTCACCAAACTGTTCGTCGGCAGTGAGGGGACGCTCGGCATCATCACCGAACTCACGCTGCGGCTGCTGCCCGCACAGCCGCCGCAATCGACCGTGGTCGCGAGCTTCCCGACGCTCGGCGGGGCGATGGAAGCGATTCTCGCCATCACCGGGGCGCTGCGGCCGTCCATGCTGGAGTTCATGGATTCGGTCGCCATCAACGCGGTCGAGGACGAATTGCGCATGGGCCTCGATCGCACCGCCGCCGGGCTGCTGGTGGCGCGGTCGGACGCGCCGGGCGAATACGCCGGGCACGAGGCCGACATCATGCTCGCCGCCTGCGAAAAGGCCGGGGCGAGCGAGGCTTTCCGCACCGATGATCCCGAGGAGGGCGAAGCCTTCTGCGCCGCACGGCGATTCGCGATTCCCGCGGTGGAGCGCAAGGGCCCGCTGCTGCTCGAGGATGTCGGGGTGCCGCTGCCCCGGCTCGGCGATCTGGTGCACGGCATCGCCGATATCGCGCGCGAACGCCGGGTGCTGATCTCGGTGATCGCGCACGCGGGCGACGGCAACACCCACCCGCTGATCGTGCACGATCCGAATGATCCGGCCGAATCCGAGCGCGCGCACCTGGCGTTCGGCGAGATCATGGATCTGGCGATCGGGCTGGGCGGCACCATCACCGGGGAACACGGGGTGGGACGGCTGAAGAAGGCGTGGCTGCCCGATCAGCTCGGCCCGGATGTGATGGCGCTCACGCGCCGGGTCAAGGACGCCCTGGATCCGCACGGGATACTGAATCCGGGCGCGGTCATCTGACCTGCCGCCCGGAACAATCCGCCGCGCGAGGGAGTTTTCACCGACCATGAGTACCCGGCTGGAACACAATGTCGACGACACCCGCTACGAGATCTACCTCGATGACACCCTCGCGGGCTACGCCGACTACGCCGAGCGCGTGGACGGCGACAAGAAGACCCTCGACATCCAGCACACCCTCACCTTCCCGGAGTTCCGGGGCCGCGGCGTGGCCGCGCAGGTCGTCGAGTTCGCGTTGAACGACGCACGCGCCCAGGGGTTCTCGATCATTCCGACCTGCTGGTACGTGGAGAAGTACATCGGCTCGCACCCCGAATACGCCGATCTGGTCGGCTAATTCGACCGATTGCCGTCGGGTCGCTGCGCCCGCCACACCAGGAACTGCCGATCCCCGGTGCTCACCATGGCTTCGACGACCTTCTCGTTGTCGAAGCCGGGTAGCCGCTGCAATCGCGCCAGGAACGCGGTGTCGGCGGCGGAATGCGGTACCACGCATCCCTTACCGGTGGCCCCGATCAGCACGAAGAAAACATCTTCGGCGAACGGCCCATCGGCCGTGGTGATAATGCGCACCTCCGCCAGCTCCCGCCACGCGACTTCCTCCACCCGTCCGTCCGCGAGGGTCCGCCGGACGAAGGTGTCGGTGATTTCGACTCCGGCCATGGCTCCATAGTGCCCCCGCTTTCCCACTTCGAACAGTCTTGAAACCTCTTATTTCCCAGACCAACACACAACGTTCGAGGCCAAACCCTTGCGACACCCGGTAATTGGGGGCAACTCGGACATCGGACACGCGCAAACGCGCCGATGTCCCACCCGAGCCCCAATAAGGCGGAGGACCAGTCTCTTCAGCGGCACATCGTCAGGAACTCCTCGATGGTCCGGGCCAGCAGAACCGGATCCTGCAACATGGGCAGATGACCCGTGGGGATCTCCCGATGCAGGCCGGGGTCCAGCACCGCGCGGTACCGGCGTTGCGCGGCAACGGAGAACTCGCGATCGTTCAGCGTTGTGAGGTAGCCGCGAGCCGCGGGCAGCACCCGCTCGGAAACCCGATCGCGGTACAGGCGCTGGGATTCGGGAGCGAACTCGTCGATGAGCCGGGTGATATCGGCCTCGGACAGGCCCGTGCCCAGCCCGGAGCGAATCGCGTTGGCGGGCGGGCGAGTTCCGGCCACGCGCATGATCAGATCGGCCAGGTAGCGCTGCGGGAACGGCAGCGCCCGCAGAAACGAGCTGCCCGGAGCCGGGATCGACGCGGACACCGCCAGGAGCGCGGTGAGGCGATCGGGGGCGATCGCCGCCATCTCGCTCGCCACCACGCCGCCGATGGAGTGCGCGACGACGGCGAAGTGGCGAGCCGGGGCCTGCGCGAGGGCGGCCTCGGCGTACTCGCGCAGCGATGCGCCCGCGGCGGTGGGATAGCGGACCACCACCGATTCGACCGGCAGCTCGGCGCGGACCCCATCCCAGATCCAGCCGGGCAGGCCCGCACCGCCGAGCAGCAGCACCGGATCGGTCATCGCGGATGAACCATGGCGATGACCTCGACCTCGATCTGCCAATCGGGCTGGGCCAGCGCCGCCACCTGCAGCAGGGTGTCGGCGGGGTACGGCTCGCTGAGGAATTCGCCGCGCAGGGTGATCACATGCTGGAGATTCGCGGGCATATCGGTGACGAAGATGCCCACCTTCACTACATCGCTGAAATCGGCTCCGGCTTCGGCCAATACGCGCTGCACATTGCGGAAGGCCTGGCGGCCCTGTTCCAGGAAGCCGCCCGGAACGGTGCGGCCGTCCTCGGTGAAACCGGCCTGGCCGGAGACGTAGATCATGCCGTTCGCGGTGATCGCCTGGGAGATGCGGTACGGGTGGTACCAGTCGGGGGTGGTGGCGATCTTCTCGATACCGGGGCGGCGGGTCATGGGGGCAGACATGGCGAAATCCGTTCTCGTGCTTCGAAGCTGTATCGATACACAGCCTCATCGATCACGAACATCCGGACCAGAACCTGTATTTCCGAGGTCCGGGCAACCTCGGTCCAGCAAACCCACCCTAAGATTCGGTACTCGTGGACACCTCTCAGCAACTCGGCGATTTCCTGAGCACCCGGCGCGCCCGGCTCCAGCCGCAGGATGTCGGACTGCCGTACTACGGCACCCGCCGCCGAGTGCCCGGGCTGCGCCGTGAGGAACTCGCCCAGCTCGCCGGGGTCAGCGCCGATTACTACGCGCGACTCGAGCAGGGGCGGCTCGACAATGTGTCCTTCACGGTCCTGGACGCCGTGGCGACCGCACTGCGGCTCAGCGATGACGAACGCGGCTACCTGTATCAACTGGCCCATCCGCCCGCACCCGGCGATGAACCCGTCGCACCGGTGCTGCGGCCCGCCCTGCACGCACTACTCGCCGCGATGGAGCAGATTCCGGCCTATATCGTCGGCCACCGCACCAATATCCTCGGCTGGAATCACGCCGCCACCGTGCTTTTCGGCATCGACTTCGCCACCCTGCCCGGCCCGCAACGCAATTGGGCGCATCTGGTGCTGCTCGACCCGCGGCTGCGGACGCTGCTCGCGGGCGAACAACCCGTTATCGCCCGGCAGATCACCCATGATCTGCGCATGCGGCTGGCGCACCGGCCCGGCGATTCGGAGCTGCGCGATCTGGTCGACCGCATGCGCTCGTCCAGTGCGCAATTCGACGAACTCTGGAGCAGTCACGATGTCGTGGGCGTCGCGCACGGCGTCTACCACTTCCAGCATCCCGAGGTCGGCCCGATCTCCCTCGACTACGAATTCCTGCCCCTCACAGCCGATCCCGGCGTCCGCGCCATGGTCGCCTACACCATCGCCCCCGGCGAAGCGGGCCAACGGGCGCTGCGCGAACTCATCACGCGCTCACTGCGTTTCGGAGACTCGATCTGAATAGCGTTCCACCCGAACGGTTTTACCTCCGGAAACGCCGAAGGCGGCCCGAGTAGCACTCGGACCGCCTGGCGGGATATCAGGTACAGCGCGAAAGTCAGCGCAGGATCTGACGCGACATCACCAGACGCTGAATCTGGTTGGTGCCCTCGTAGATCTGGGTGATCTTGGCGTCACGCATCATGCGCTCCACCGGGAAATCGGTGGTGTAGCCCGCGCCGCCGAACAGCTGCACTGCGTTGGTGGTGACCTCCATGGCCACATCGGAGGCGAAGCACTTGGCGGCGGCGGAGATGAAACCGAGGTTCTTCTCGCCACGCTCGGCGCGCGCGGCCGAGGTGTAGACCATCAGGCGCGCGGCCTCGACCTTCATCGCCATATCGGCGAGCATGAACTGGGTGTTCTGGAAGTCCGCGATGGCCTTGCCGAACTGCTTGCGGTCCTTGGTGTACGCGATGGCCGCGTCCAGCGCGCCCTGGGCCAGGCCGACGGCCTGCGCGCCGATGGTCGGGCGGGTGTGATCCAGGGTCTGCAGCGCGGTCTTGAAACCGGTACCGGGCTCGCCGATGATGCGATCGCCGGGAACCTTGCAGTTCTCGAAGTACAGCTCGGCGGTGGGCGAACCCTTGATGCCCAGCTTGTGCTCCAGCGGGCCGACGACGAAGCCCTCGTCATCCTTGTGCACCATGAACGCGGAGATGCCGTTGGCGCCCTTGTCGGCATCGGTGACGGCCATGACGGTGTACCAATCGGACTTGCCGCCGTTGGTGATCCAGCACTTGGAGCCGTTGATGATCCAGCCGTCGCCGTCCGCCTTGGCGCGGGTGCGCATGGAGGCGGCGTCGGAGCCGGCCTCACGCTCGGACAGCGCGTAGGAGGCCATGCCGCCGTTCACGATGGTCGGCAGCACCTGCTGCTTGAGCTCCTCGGAGCCCTGCAGGATCAGGCCCATGGTGCCGAGCTTGTTCACCGCGGGGATGAGCGAGGAGGAACCGCAGACGCGAGCGACCTCTTCGATCACGATGCAGGTGGCCACGGAGTCCGCGCCCTGGCCGCCGTAGGCGTCCGGCACGTGCACCGCGTTGAACCCGGCGGCGTTGAGCGCGGTCAGCGCCTCCTCCGGGAAGCGGGAGTTGCCGTCGACGTCCTTCGCGTACGGGGCGATCTCCTTCTCCGACAGCGCGCGGATCGCGCCGCGCAGCTCATCGTGGAAGTCCTCGAGCTTGAACAGATCGAAATCGGGATTGCCCGCCATGGATTCGTCTCCTGGTCGTTCGGATCGGATCGCCGCTGGAAGCCCAACCTTCCCAGCGTCTCGGCACTCAGTGCCATTCAAAGCAAAGTATACGCCGCGATATCGCGGCCACGTGCGCTTAGTTCCCTACCAAACCCTGGCACGCAGTGTCATTTACGCCACTGCGTATCGATCACAGCGTATCGAGACGACGCTGCAGAAGATCGGCGACCTGCCGGGACGGCATATCGCGCGGGAACACCGCCACCACCAATTGATCGGATTCCACCCCCGCCGGACGCGCGGCTTCACCCCGCGGCACCGTGGCCAGGGCCGCGCGCAGATCCGCCGGACTCGCATCGGACTCGCCACGCACCATGCGCCGCAGCAGATAGTTGTGCGTGGCCGTCACCGCCGCCGTGAACTGCACCAGCGCCAGATCCGACTCGCCGCGCAACCGCGCCCGCAGATAGTCGGTGAACAGCCGCTCATACCGGAAAACGGTGACGATCTCACGCTCCCGCAATGTCGGCACCTGCCGCACCACCTGATACCGGCGCGCCGCCAATTCCCGCCACTGCGTGAACCTTTCGAACACCGCCACCACGGCCTCGAGCACCGCGTCCCACGGATCGCCCTGCGCGGCATCCAGGTAGGCGCGCGCCTGCGCCAGCTGCGATTCGTGATCGGCGAAGACCACATCCTCCTTCGACCGGAACTGCCGGAAGAAGGTGCGCCGCGAAATACCGGCCGCCTCCGCTATCTCGTCGACAGTGGTTGCCTCATAACCCTTTTCGGCGAACAACCGGAGGGCATGATCGACAACCGTCAGGCGTCTGGCAGTAGCGTCGTCGGGGGCCACCTGCCCACCGTAGCCGGGTGGGCGCACGGATTCGGTCAGCCCAGCAGCTGGGTTCGCAGGGCCTGATCCTTTTCCAGGACCATCTTCTCCAGATCGGCCTGGAACTGCTCCATGCGCTGGCGGAGTTCGGGATTCGAGGCGGCCAGAATGCGCACGGCCAGCAGGCCCGCATTGCGCGCGCCGCCGATGGAGACCGTGGCGACCGGGACGCCACCGGGCATCTGCACGATCGAGAGCAGCGAGTCCATCCCGTCGAGATGCTTGAGCGGGACGGGCACGCCGATCACCGGCAGCGCGGTCGCGGAGGCGACCATGCCCGGCAGATGCGCCGCGCCACCCGCGCCCGCGATGATCACCTGCAGGCCGCGACCGGCCGCCTCCTTGGCGTAGTCGAGCATGCGCTGGGGGGTGCGGTGCGCCGAGACCACGCCGACCTCGAAGCGAATACCGAACTCCGCCAAGGCTTCCGCGGCGGCGACCATGGTGGGCCAGTCGGAGTCGCTGCCCATGATCAGGCCAACCTGTGCGGTCTCAGTCATGATGCGGATCCCATCCGTCGGTCCAAATCGCGTGCGACATCCAATGCGCCGCGCGCTCCGCTTTCTCGCGGGTGACGGCGACATCGTCGCCGAGGATATTGATGTGGCCGATCTTGCGATCGGGGCGCTCACCCTTGCCGTACAGGTGCACCTTCGTCTCCGGCAGACGCGCCGCCAGATGATGCAGGCGCTCGTCCATCGACATCGCCGGGGATTCGGCCGCGCCGAGAATATTCGCCATCACGGTCACCGGAGCCAGCGGCGCGGTGGAACCCAGCGGGTAATCCAGCACCGCGCGCAGATGCTGTTCGAACTGACCGGTGCACGCGCCGTCCATACCCCAGTGGCCGGAATTGTGCGGGCGCATGGCCAGCTCGTTCACCAGCAGCTCACCGGAGTGCGTTTCGAACAGCTCCACGGCCATTACCCCGGTGACACCGAGTTCGGCCGCCAGGCGCAACGCCAGGGCACCGGCTTCGGTCGCGCGCTGCTCGGGCAGAGCGGGCGCGGGGGCGATCACCACGGCGCACTGGCCATTGCGCTGCACGGTCTCCACCACCGGCCAGGCCGCGGCCTGACCGAACGGGGACCGCGCCACCATGGCGGACAGTTCGCGGGCGAGATCCACCTTGGCCTCGGCCAGCAGCGAAACACCGTGCGCCAGTTGATCGTTGACAATGCGCTCGGTCTCGGCGGCATCGGCGGGCATCCACACGCCGCGACCGTCATAACCGCCGCGCACCGCCTTGAGCACGAACGGCCAGCCATTCGCGTCACCGAACTCGACCGCGTCCGTGACCGATCTCACCTCGGTGAACGCCGGAATCGGCAGACCCAGCTCGGCCAGCTTGCGGCGCATGATCAGCTTGTCCTGCGCGAAGATCAGCGCGCTCGGCGGCGGCTGCACATTCACGCCCTCGGCGATCAGCGCCTCCAGATGCTCGGTCGGCACACCCTCGTGATCGAAGGTCACCGCGTTCGAGCCGACGGCCGCCTTGCGCAGCGCCGCCAGATCCTGATGGCTGCCGAACACCACATCGGGTGTGACCTGCGCCGCCGGATCATCCGGCCGCTCGGCCAGCACGCGCAGCCGCTGCCCGAGCGCAATGGCCGCCTGATGGGTCATGCGCGCGAGCTGACCGCCACCGATCATGGTGACGGTGGGCATCGCGGAGGAATCGAAGGAACGTGCGCTCACGTTCGTCAATGTTGTCATGGCACCGACCCCCTACAACCCGCGGGTTGCTCTCCGAGTCGGTAAGCGACGTAGACTCGGCTGGTGTCATTTGTCGACAAGGTCATAAACGTCCTGCCCACACCGCTGCGGGACCTCGCCGACCGCCATTCCGAACTGCTGAAGTTCGCGATTGTCGGAGCGACGACCTTCGTTATCGATATCGGGATTTTCTACCTGCTGAAGTGGACCGTACTGGACACCAAGCCGACGATCGCCCGCATCCTGTCGGGCACCATCGCGGTCATCGTGTCGTACATCCTCAACCGCGAATGGACCTTCGACAAGCGCGGCGGGCGCGAGAAGCACCACGAGGCGCTGCTGTTCTTCGCGGTCAGCGGCATCGGGGTGCTGCTGGCGAGCCTGCCGCTGTACATCTCCAGCTACGTGTTCGACCTGCGCCAGCCGAACGTCAGCTTCACCGTCGAGAACATCGCCGACTTCTTCAGCGCGTTCATCATCGGAAATCTGCTGCAGATGGCATTCCGATTCTGGGCCATGCGGCGCTGGGTATTTCCGGATGAAATGAAAGAACTCGAGGAAGAGTTCGAGGATCTGGTCAACGAGGAACAACTCGGACATAGTTAGAGCTTGAAAAGATAGCGGCCCACAACCTTTCGGTTGTGGGCCGCCGTCGTATTCGGGGGTGGCGGGGTCCGCCGCGCCGAGAGCCGTGCCCGGCGGCGTCAGCCTCGGTCCACGACCAGCGTGACGGTCAGGCGGGCACCGCCCACCGGGCTGTCGGTGAGAGTGGCTGTGCCACCGTGCAAGCGGGCCTGCTGGGCCACCAGGGCCAGGCCCAGGCCGCTTCCGGAGTTGGGGCTGGCGCGTTGGAAACGCTCGAAGACACGCTCGCGTTCGGACTCGGGGACACCGGTGCCGTCATCGTCGATGGTGAGGGTGACCGTATCGCCGACGGTGCGGGCGGCTATATCGACGCGGGTGGCGGAGCCGTGCCGGACGGCATTGGTGATGGCGTTCTCGAGCACCGAGCGCAGGCCCGCCGCCAGGCCGCGCAGGCGAATGGGTTCCACGCCTTCGGTTTCGATGGCGACGCCCGGATGCATGTGTACGGCGTCATCGACCACCTGATCGATGAGCTGGCCCAGATCCACGTCCTCCCAATCGGATTCGGTGGTCAGATCGCCGACGGCCAAGCGCTCCAAGGCATGCAGGGTCGCCTCGATCGCGGTTTGACCGGCGAGCACCTCGTCCAGGATCTCGGCGCGCTCGGACTCCGAGAGCGATATGGTGCGCAGCACCTGGAGATCGGTGCGCATGGCGGTCAACGGGGTGCGCAGTTCATGCGCGGCCGTCGCCGCGAAATCCCTTGCGGTGACCAGGGCTTCGCTGGTGTGCCGACGCTCGACCGCGATCCGGTCCAGCATGGTGTTCATGGCATCGGCCAATTCCCTTGTCTCACTTGCCACCGGACGCTTGGGCGGGTCCAATGCCAGCCGATCCCCCAGCCCGGCCGTCTCGGCGGTGAGACGGCGCAGCGGGGCCACCGCGCGCGAGGCGAAATACCAGCCGAGCAGGGCCGCGAGCGCGGTCGCCGCCACCCCGATACCGATGATCCGGGTGCGCTGCTTGGTCGCGGAATCCGTTGCGACAGTGCGGGGTACGGCCACGACGACGGTCTTGCCCGCCACCGGGAAAGTGCGCGCGAACTCCACCGCGGTCGAGGAATCCGCATCGGGGCCGCGTTGCAGATACAGCTCCGGACCGGGCGTCGCGGGCTGCGGCAGCGCGTGCGCGCCCGGCACATCCGTCGTGACCAGCGGTGCGCTCGGATCCGTCGGCAACGCGGGCAGCGGCTGCGCCGGAGACAGCGCGATCGCATCCACCACCGACCCCACCTGCGTCTTGGCATCACTGCTCGCCACCGCGAACAACACCGTGCTCATCAGCGCCACCACCACGGCGGCGGTCGCGGCACTGGCCAGCGCGACACGAGTGCGCAGCGAAAACGGTCGGCGCAGCGGCGATCGCGACCTCATGCCGCACCGCCGAGGCACCCTACGAGCGGTGGGGTCCGATCCCCACCCGAGCAACCCGCAAGCGGTGCCGCGCGCGAATCACGACCTGGCTGCCTCATGCGTCGTCTCGCAGGACGAAGCCGACGCCGCGGACGGTGTGGATGAGGCGCGGGCTGCCGGTGGATTCGATTTTGCGGCGCAGGTAGGAGACGAACACGTCGACCACTTTCGTCTGGGTTTCGAAGTCGTAGCCCCAGACGCGATCCAGTAGCTGGGCGCGGGTGAAGACCTGGCCGGGGGCGGCGGCCAGGGCGGCGAGCAGATCGAATTCGCGTTTGGTGAGATCCAGCCGGGCGTCATTGGCGTAGGCGCGGCGGGCGCTCGGCTGAATACTGAGGGGGCCCACCGTGATTCGATCCGCCTCGGATGCGGGCGCGGGGGCGCGGCGCAGCATGGCGCGCAACCGGGCGACCAGTTCGCCGAGGTCGAACGGCTTGGTCAGATAATCGTCGGCCCCGGCCTCCAGCGCACCGATCCGATCGGTCACCTCCGCCCGCGCGCTCAGCACGCAGATCGGAATATCGTTCCCGAACGACCGCAGCGCCGTCACCACCTGCACGCCGTCCAGCAGCGGCATATTCAGATCCAGCACCATCGCCTGCGGCGCGCTCGCGGTGATGCGCGCCAGCGCGGCGGCCCCGTCCGTCGCGGTCTCCACCTCGAAACCGGACAGCCGCAGCCCCCGCGCCACCGACGCCAGCACCCGCGCGTCATCGTCCACAACCAGAATCAGCGGACCACTCACAGCCCAGACCCTACTGACGCCACCCGTGCGGAAACTGTGAGCGAACCGCCGACCCGCGCCACGAATTCACGCTGTCCGCTCACCGGGTGAATCACCCCCGGGCGACGGTCACTCCTCGCGATTCCGTACGACAATTCGGCCGAATCTCCCATTGATCAGTGGATATCTCCGCCGCTCACGCCATGCGGCAGCGCCATGGATCCGGCGCGCGGGACAGCTCGGCCGCGCGCCGGGAACGGATCAGCCCGCGCTGCCGGTGGACGGAGCGGGCAGGGCCGGGACGACCGGCGAGGCGGGATAGGTGTCGCGCGGGAGGATGGTGACGCCGTGCTGGCCGGGCTCCAGCGGGGTCGCCGGAATCGCGCCGGGCGGCAGCTGGCCCGGGCGGCCGCGCTGCACGGTGACATTGCCGTCCTCGTCCTTGGTCACCAGGACGGTCTCGGACGGGTCGGACGGGTACTGCACATTCGGATCCACCGGGATCGCCACGCCGGGGCGGGCCACCTCGCCGCCGGTCGCATCCGGCGCGGCCGCATTGGCGACCGCCGGGGCCAACAGGGCAGCGAGCACGGCGACACCCGCGATTCCGCCCGCGATCGCGCCGCGGCGAACTGTGGTCTTCTGCATGGCAACTCCTTCGGTTCGTCGACGATCTCTCGCCGTTCTGTCTGACGAATCCGAAGGTATGGAGCAAGTTCTCAGCCCCGGCTAGCGAATGGTTAGGGAATCGATAGAGAACGCGACGTCAACGTGGTTCGGTGACAGGACCGTTCGGGGCCGGGCGGGGGGAACCGCCGCTGGAGCCGAGGAATACGGCGAACAGGGCGGGGCGGCGGCGCTGGAGTTCCATGCGGCCGCCGTCTGCTTCGATGAGGGCGCGGGCGAGGGCCAGGCCGACACCCGTGGAGCCCGCGGCGGAGAAACCGCGGTCGAAGATGTGCGGGGCCAATTCATCTCGGACGCCGTCGCCCTCGTCGGCCACCTCGACCACGACGAGGGGTTCGCGGGAGGCCAGGCCGCCGGTAACCGTGCGGACCGAGACCGTGCAGGTGCCGCCGCCGTGCATGAGGGCGTTGTCGACCAGTACCGCGACCGCTTCACGCAGGCGGGAACCGGTGACAGGCGCGCGCAGGGTGGGGTCGCCGAGCAACACCAGTTTGCGGCCCGCCTCCGCGAAGGGGTGCCGCCATTCCGCCACCACCCCACGGAGTTCCGCGACGACCGGCACCGGATCGCGATCCGCCGCGCCCTCATCGCGGGAGGCGCGCACCAGTTCGTCGATGGCGTCGGTGAGCCGATCCACCTGTGCCATGGCCTCTTCCGCCTCGTGCACGACGGCGGGATCGTCATGGGTGGAGAGTTCGTCCAGCCGCAGCCGCACGGCGGTGAGGCGACTGCGCAGCTGATGCGACACATCGGCCACGAGCGCGTGCTCACGTTGCAGCCGACCCGCGATTTCGACTGTCGCGGAGTCCAATACGTCCGATACGCGATCGAGTTCGGTAATCCCGTGCCGTCGCGAATCCGCCCGGAAATCACCCATCGCCAGCCGCGCGGCCCGCGCAGCCACATCGCGCAGCGGATCCGCCACCCGGCGCGCGGTCACCACCGCGACCGCGATGCCCGCCCCGAGCGAGATCAGCACCAGCGCCGCGACCGCGCCGAGGGCCTGCCGCTGCATCGAATGCATCGGCGCGGCAGGGGTTTCCAGCCGCAGCGATCCGGAGGTGCCCATGGCCAGGGATTCGGCCAGCGGATCCCGCACCTGATCCGCCCCCACATCGATACGCGAGGCATTGTCCTGCGGCGTCGGATACACGATGGTGAGCCGCCCGTCCGGCGGAATCAGCGGCCGCACCGACCGCAGATCCAGCTCCCCGTGCACCAGACCGTCATCGCGCTCCTGCGCCACCACCTCCACCGCGATCCGATCGAGGCGATTGCGCAGTTCATTGCGCGAGATGTCCTCCACCCACTGCCAGGCCGTGAAGGCCAGCGGCACACCGAGAACCAGTGTGGTGAGGGTGAGCGCGGCCACCATCGACAGCAGGATTCTGCGTCTCATCGTCGAGATGCCTCGCTTCGCTCGGCGTTCGATACGGATACGCCACGGCGTCGGCCGACGCCACGGCACGGACCTGCGGGTACGCCGGGGCGCGACCTGACTCGCGCGCTCTGGCGCAGGGGGGAGCATACGAAAAACCGGTCGCGGGAACCGCTAATCGGTGTTGAAGCGGAAGCCTACGCCGCGCACCGTTACGATCCGGCGCTCCGCCACCGGTCCCTCGTCACCGATCTTCCGGCGCAACCAGGACATGTGCATATCCAGGGTTTTGGAGCCGCGCAGATCGGCGTCACCCCACACCTCGCGCAGGATGGTCTCGCGCGAAACCACCTGTCCGGCGCGGTCGATGAGCACCTTGAGCAGTTCGTACTCCTTATTGGCCAGATTCACCTCGAGGCCGTTCACGAGTACGCGACGCGCGGCGGGTTCGAGCCGGATTCCGCCCACCTCGACCGTTTCGTCCCCGATTCCGCTGCGCCGCAACAGCGCTCGCACCCGGGCGAGTAGTTCGGCGAGCCGGAAGGGTTTGCCGACATAGTCGTCCGCGCCGGCGTCCAGCCCGACCACGAAATCGACCTCGTCGGTGCGCGCGGTGAGCATCAGCACCGCGAGATCCGCCCCGCGCGCCCGCACCTGGCGGCACACCTCCAGACCATCCATACCGGGTAGTCCGAGATCGAGAATCAGCAGGTCATGGCCGCCCTCGAGGGCGCGCTCCAATACGGCGGGACCGTAGCTCTCCACGGTCACCGCATAGCCTTCACGCCCCAGCGCCCGCGACAGCGGCGCGGCAATGGCCTCGTCGTCTTCGGCCAGCAGTACAGCGGTCACGGAGCAAGCCTACGGGTAGGCGGGCGGGGAACCGTGATTGCGCGGATCGTTTTGCACCACATCGAAGACTTGGTGATACAGCAGCGCGTGCACCTGCTGCACATGCGGAATGTCGTCGTACTCCAACGGATCCTCCGACGCGGACCCGATGATGAGCGTGCCGGTGCCCAGGAGTCGATCGAACAACCTATGCCGGAACTGCACATTCGAGATGCGGTTCATCGGAATGTCGATACCGGTGTGGGTGAGCACGCCCTGCCGGATCAGCACCCGCCGGTCGGTGATGATGAAATGCGTGGACTTCCAGCGAATCAACGGGATGACGCTGCGCCACAACACAATCACCAGCCATAGCACCCCGATGCCGATCAACAGACCGGTCGCCACGTTGCCATTGGTATTGCGCGCGGCAACGCCCAACCCGAATCCGGCCAATGCGGTGATCAGGATGAAAGTTACAGCGGGCCAGAACAACATCTTCCAATGCGGATGACGATGTAGCACCAGCTGCTCCTCCGGCGCCAATGCTTCCTCTGGATAACCCATGTAAGCACCCTATCCCGCGGAGATGACAGAATGCCTCACGCCGAACACCGGTCTGGCGCACAATCGTGCGGCATCCGCGTAGCATCGGCGACTCAGATCTGCCTTTCGTCGAGCTGTCCCGCGCAACACCATTCCGGCCGCATTCAAAACCGGCGCATGACACAGGAGGCGTGTGTGACCCGAGAGTTGACCCAGCTGCAAATCTTGCGAGAACTCGAACCGGTGGCAGAGCAGAACCTGAACCGCCACCTGTCCATGGCGAAGGACTGGCATCCGCACGACTACGTGCCGTGGGATCAAGGCCGCAATTTCGCCGCAATGGGCGGACAGGACTGGGACCCTTCGCAATCCTCACTCAGCGAGGTCGCCAAGATCGCCATGGTCACCAACCTGCTCACCGAGGACAACCTGCCCTCCTACCACCGCGAGATCGCCGAGAACTTCTCCCAGGACGGCGCGTGGGGCACCTGGGTCGGCCGCTGGACCGCCGAGGAGAACCGGCACGGCATCGTCATCCGCGACTATCTGATCGTCACCCGCGGCGTCGATCCGGTCGCGCTAGAAGAGGCGCGGATGATCCACATGACCAATGGCGCACAGTCACCCGATGATTGGGGCGGATTCCTGGAGAACGTCGCATACGTGACGTTCCAGGAATTGGCCACCCGCATCTCGCACCGCAATACCGGACGCGTATGCAATGACGCCATCGCCGACCGCATGCTGCAGCGCATCGCCGCGGACGAGAACCTGCACATGATCTTCTACCGCACCCTCTGCGGCGCGGGCCTGGACCTGGCGCCCGATCAGGCCATGGAGGCGATCACCAAGGTGCTCACCAACTTCGTCATGCCGGGCGCGGGCATGCCGAACTTCCGGCGCAATGGCGTGCTGATGGCCAAGCACGGCATCTACGATCTGCGCCAGCACCTGGAAGAGGTGGTGCAGCCGGTGCTCAAGAACTGGAATATCTTCGAGCGCAACGACTTCGGTCCGCGCGGCGACAAGGCGCGGGAGATCCTGGCCGCGTACGTCGCCAAGCTGGAAGCCGATACGGTCAAATTCGAGGAGCAGCGCGACCGCCTGCTGGCCCGCGAAGCGGCCCGCGCCGAACTCCAAACCGTCTAGGCCGAACACCGAAATCGTCTAGCACCCATCGGAATACCCGTACACCCCGTCATCGCACGATGACGGGGTGCGCTCAGTATTCGGCGCGCAGGTGAGTGACGTCACCGGCGGAGACGGCGCGATCGCCGATCAACAGGCGGCCGTGCGCGTCGACACCGGTGGCGATGCCGGTGAGCACCTCACCGCCCGGAATCTCGGCCTTGACCTGAGATCCGATGGTGGAGCAGCGATCCCGGTACTCGGCGGACAGTTCCGCGGTATCCCAGCCCGCGGCCTCCCAGGCGGTGAAACGGCGCGCGAACTCGCGCAGCATGGCCGCCGCCAGTTCGGTGCGGTCGGCGTCGCCCGCACCGGACAGCAGCAGCGAAGTCGCGTGCGGCACCGGCAATTCCGCCTCGGTCAGGCTGACGTTCAACCCGACGCCGATCACGATCGCGGGATCGGTTCCCGCCGCGGCGATCTCGGCGAGGATGCCGGACAGTTTGCGGCCGTCGACCAGAATGTCATTGGGCCACTTCAGAATTGCCTTGACCCCGGTAGACGCGCGCACCGCGTCCACCACGGCCACCCCGGTCAGCAGGGGCAGCCAGCCCAAGACCTCAGGGTCGATACCGCGCGCCCGCACCAGAACCGACATGGCGATCTGCGCGCGCGGCGGGCTCACCCACTGCCGTTCGTGCCTGCCGCGGCCGCGCTCCTGCGCCTCGGCGATCAGCACCACCCGGTCGATGGTCGAATCGGCCGCACGCGCAACCAGGTCCGCATTCGTCGACCCGGTCGAGGTGACCACGTCGATCCCGGTGAAGAACGACCCCTCCGGCGAGGCGGCGAGACTGCTCCGCAGTCGGTCGATATCCAAGGCTGGCCTGTCCATGCCGCGAGGCTACTCCACCGGGTGCGACGATCCCCGCGCCCCCGACCGGCATGCGCGGGTCGGCGGCCGGGGTGTCCGCAACGCACATTTCGTCATCGGTGAGCGCGGCAGCGCACCCGCCGTTGGCGGCGGGTGCGCTGTCCTCGATCCCCCGGGTCTCGGTCCGGATCTCGTGTTCGGTGATGGTCGGCCGCGGCTCGGTGATGGTCCAGCTCGTGACCGCCGAGACCGCCGCGCGTTCTGCCTGATGTGTACTCCAGCCCCACATAACCGCTCCCCTGTAGTCGGCTTCGGATGCCACTCCAGGGTCTCGTGGAAAAGGGCTGCGCACCAATGATTTATGGCCAGGACAGCGCCGGAACAGGGCGCTGAACTGGCGTTTCAGGGGTGCCGAATTTCTCCGGACCGGAAAGGATCGACGGTCCGGGGCCGGGATCTCAGGACGCGGCGACCGGTTCCAGGCCGAGGAATCCGGAGGTGAATCGGTGCACGGCGACCAGACCGTCATCGAGGGCCTCGCGATAGCCCTCGCGCACCCAGCCGGTGATCGCGGCGGTGCCGTCGGCTCCCGGGGTCACGCCGATCTCGGCGACCATCTCGGCGGTGGTCGGCACGCATACCGCCCACGAATAGTGCGTCTCGTCGGCCCACTGCGCGGTCCGCGTGGCGACATAGCCGGGATCGGTGATGCCGCCGTCGGCCAGCGCGGGGCGATCGTCGATGCGCTCATCGGCCCGCAGCGCACGCAAATACCAACTGCCCGCATTGATTTCAATGGGTTCCATCAGCGCTCCCGCCTCCGCTCCCGGCGCCCGCGCCGCTCATGATTGCCACCGCCGAACAACAGCGCACCCGCGACCGGAATCAACAGGAACACCCACCACTGATGCGTGACGAAGAACAGGATCACCGCCAGAATCGGCACCACGGGCATGATCCGCTGCGGCAGATTCCCGCCGAACCGCAACCCCTGCGTGGCCGGAACCGGCTTGTCCAGCACCACCGCGGGCAGATCCGAGAACACCGGCTCCAAGTCCCCGCGCGTCATGGCCGCGGCCACAACCCTGCTGCGCTCATCGAATTCGGCAACACTCAACCGCCCCGCCGCGAAGTTGTCGGACAGCCGTTTCATGGCCTCTTCCCGCTCCGCGGTGCCGATACGAATGTCCGGTGGTTCAGCCATGCAAAGACCTTAGCGCGACACCTCGAGAAACGTCCGGGCCGCTCACAGCTGTGAGCGGCCCGGACGGGAAAGCTGTTGCCGGACGGTCAGATCCGGCGGGAGATCACTTGATCTCGGCGAGCACGGTGCCCTGGGTGATGGCCGCACCGGCCTCCACCGACAGGCCCGTGATGACACCGGCCTTGTGCGCGGTGACCGGGTTCTCCATCTTCATGGCCTCGAGCACCACGACCAGATCGCCGATCTCGACGGTCTGACCCTCTTCGACCGCGACCTTGACGACGGTGCCCTGCATCGGAGCGGTGACCGAATCACCGGAAGCACCCGCACCGGCCGCACCGCCACGCTTGCGCGGCTTCGGCTTCTTGCGGATGACGCCCGCACCGTTCGCGGCAGGCGCCGCGCCGACCGAGAACTGGCCCGGCAGCGACACTTCGAGGCGACGGCCGCCGACCTCGACGACGACCTTCTGACGGGGAGCCTCGTCCTCGTCCTCGATCGGCACGCCACCGGTGTACGGCTCGATGGTGTTGGTCCAGTCGTTCTCGATCCACTTGGTGTAGACGTCGAACTTGGTGCCGTCGCCGATGAACGCCGGGTTCTCGACAATGTGGCGGTGGAACGGCAGCACCGTTGCCAGGCCCTCGATCTCGTACTCGGCCAGGGCGCGGGCGGCACGCTGCAGCGCCTGCTCGCGGTTCTCGCCGGTGACGATCAGCTTGGCCAGCATGGAGTCGAACTGGCCGCCGATGACCGAACCCTCGACCACACCGGAATCCACGCGCACGCCGGGGCCCGCGGGCTCCTTGTAGACCACGACCGGACCGGGGGCGGGCATGAAGCCGCGGCCCGCGTCCTCACCGTTGATGCGGAATTCGAACGAGTGCCCGCGCGGGATCGGATCCGACTTCAGTTCCAGCTCATGGCCTTCGGCGATGCGGAACTGCTGACGCACCAGATCGATGCCGGCGGTCTCCTCGGTGACCGGGTGCTCGACCTGCAGGCGGGTGTTCACCTCGAGGAAGGACACGGTCTCGCCCTGCACCAGGTATTCCACGGTGCCGGCGCCGTAGTACTCGGCTTCCTTGCAGATGCGCTTGGCGGAGGAATGGATCTTCTCGCGCACGGCATCGGACAGGAACGGGGCGGGGGCTTCCTCGACCAGCTTCTGGAAACGACGCTGCAGCGAGCAGTCACGGGTGCCGACCACGATCACATTGCCGTGCTTGTCGGCGAGCACCTGCGCCTCGACGTGGCGGGCCTTGTCCAGGTACTGCTCCACGAAGCATTCACCGCGACCGAAGGCGGCGATGGCCTCACGGGTGGCGGAGTCGAACAGCTCCGGGATCTCCTCGATGGTCTGGGCGACCTTCATACCGCGACCGCCACCACCGAAGGCGGCCTTGATCGCGACCGGAACGCCGTACTCCTTGGCGAACGCGACGACCTCGTCGGCGTTCTTGACCGGATCCTTGGTGCCCGCGGCCATGGGGGCCTCGGCGCGCTGCGCGATATGGCGCGCGGTGACCTTGTCGCCCAGATCGCGAATGGACTGCGGCGACGGGCCGATCCAGATCAGACCGGCATCGATCACGGCCTGCGCGAATTCGGCGTTCTCGGAGAGGAAGCCGTAACCGGGGTGGATCGCGTCCGCGCCGGCCTTGGCGGCGGCGTCGAGGATCTTGTCGAAGACCAGGTACGACTCGGCGGAGGTCTGCCCACCGAGCGCGAAAGCTTCATCGGCGAGCTTCACGAAAGGCGCGTCTGCGTCCGGTTCCGCGTACACCGCGACGCTGGCGATGCCCGCGTCCTTGGCAGCCCTGATCACGCGCACGGCGATCTCGCCTCGATTGGCTACGAGGACCTTCGTGATCTGCGCGTTGGCATGGTTGGGCACTGAGCCTCCTGTGCTGGAGATAACTTCGTCTTGGGCAGTGTAGGCAGTCTGCCAACAACAGCCGAACCGGGCTAGGGCTACCCATGGGTAGGCCCGAAGGGTGAGAATCACAGCGTTCGTGACCCTCGGGGGACCCCGGATGACCGGGCGGAGCATCTGCGCGGGGATGTCCGGGGAAGAACCTACCCTCGCATCACTATTCGCGCATAGAGCGGCCGGGGTTACCTCCGCACCGGATCACACGCGGGACAGCCCGGTCGCCCGCGCGGGATCACGGCCGGATCAGTCGCGCCGGATGCTCTCCGGCAGCGCGCCGGGCTGATCGCCGGTCACGATGGGCGCGCCGACCGCGTTCGACCATTCGGTCCAGGAGCCGTCGTAATTGCGGACGCCCTGCACACCGACGAGGTAGGTCAGGACGAACCAGGTGAGGGCGGACCAGCGGCCGATGCGGGAGTAGACCATCGGGGCGACGCCGTCGGACACCGCGCCGTAGATCACGTCGAGTTCGGCGCGCGGCCGGAAACGCGAGTCCGGGGCGACCGAGGCGCTCCACGGGATGCTGACGGCCGTGGGGATGTGCCCCGCGCGCAGCGCCTGCTCCTCGGGACGGTCCAGGACGACGAGGTCGCCGGTGTACTCCTCGAAGACGCGGGCATCGATCAGCGGTGCGCCCAGGTGCGCGATGACATCGGAGCGGAAGGCGCGGGCGGTCTTGTCATCGCGCGCGGGGACCGGGTATTCGCTCGCGAGCGGGTACGGGACCTCGAAGGTGGTGTCGCGGGCCTCGGAGATCCAGGCATCCCGGCCACCGTCCAACAGGCGCACATCCTCGTGTCCGAAGAGGTCCATCACCCACAGGGCGGCGGCCGCGGTGCCATTGGCGCGATCACCGTAGAGCACCACGGTGTCGTCGCGGCCTATACCTTTGGCACGCATGAGCGCGGCAAAGGTTTCACCGTCGACGACATCGCGAGTTCGGGGGTCGATCAACTCGTTTCGCCAATCGATCTTGATGGCCCCTGGGACATGGCCGATGTCGTATAGCAATATGTCCTCGTTGGACTCGATGATCTTGAGTCCCGGCGCGCCGATGTTTGCCGACAGCCATTCTGTGGTTACTAGTCGGTGAGGATGTGCGTAGGAACCGAACGAGGGATGCGGATCCGGGGCAACGGGCACAGTGTGGTCCTTCACGCGTGGTGGGTTGGGTATCGGCAGTTCGAATCTCAGCACCGATCGTAGGCAAGTGGCGGTAACGAAACTCGTTTCAGATCACGAATCGGATGATTGAGCGAATTAAGCGCAGCTTCATCCGATAAAGTCTCTCGAGAGGAGGGGTGAGCTATGTCCGATTCTTGGCCGCGACGACGTCTGCTCGCGATCCTACGTGGCGCCAGCGAGCCTCTCGACGCGCAGGAACTGGCCCGCGTCACCGGCCAACATGTGACTACGGTGCGTTTCCATTTGGATGTGCTCACCCGGGAATCACTGGTACGCCAATTCCAACAGCCCCCGCGCGGCCGCGGCCGCCCGCGAATCGGATATACCGCCGTACAGCGATCGGTGGGCTATCAGGAATTGGCGCAGGTGCTCGCCGATCAACTGGGCAGCGATCCGCGCCGCCGCTCGGACGCCGCCATTGCCGCCGGCCGGGTCTGGGGTTCCAAACTGGAATCGGTGGACCAACCGGTCGAAACACTGGAGGACGCACGGGATCTCACCGTCACCGTCGCCTCCGAACTCGGTTTCGCACCCGAACGTGATCCGGCCGGGGAGACCGAGGAGCATTCGCTCATTCGGCTCACCGCGTGCCCGCTGCGCGAACTCGCGCGCACCCACTCCGAAGTCGTGTGCGGCGTGCATTTGGGACTCATGCGCGAGGTGCTGGACCACAATGGCGCGCGCGACACCGTCACGGTGCGGCTGCATCCCTTCGTGGAACCCGAATTGTGTGTGGCGCGACTGGAATTGCTCGCGGCGGCCCGGACCACCGATGGCATCCCCGGCGTCGCGAACGACACCGAGGAGCCGCGCCTGGCGACCTCAACGAGCCGGGTCGCGCCACAGCTGCGTAGCCCCGACGTCCACCTGGGCAAGCAGTCGACGAACCAGCGGTAGCCCGATCCCGATCACGCTGGACGGATCACCCTCGATGCGCTCCACGAACCAGCCGCCGAGGCCGTCCAGGGTGAAGGATCCGGCCACCTGCAAGGGCTCGCCCGTCGCGATGTAGGCGTCCAGCTCCTCGGGTTCGGGTTTGGCGAAATGCACCGTGGTGGAACTGCAATCGGCCGCCTCGCCGACGATCTCGCCCGCGCGCAGGCGCAGTACGCAGTGCCCGGTGAGCAGATCGGCACTGCGCCCGGCCATTTCGGCCCAGCGCGCCCGCGCCACCTCGGGGGTGAGTGGTTTGCCCTGCAACCGCCCGTCCACGAGCAGCATCGAATCACAGCCCACCACAACGGAATCGGTGAATTCACCGGAGGCGGGATCGGCCTCGGCGGCGATCACGGCGGCGATTTCGCGCGCCTTCGCTCGGGCCAGTTCGATCACCACGCGATCGGGTGTGGTGTCCGCGGGTAGGGCCGCGGCCACCGCGTCCTCATCGACGTGGGACACCCGGACCACCGGTTCGACTCCCGCATTGCGGAGTACGCCGAGCCGGGCCGGAGATTGGGAGGCCAGGACGAAAGTCGTCCCGGGCACAGCGTTCGTCTCGGTCACAGCGGTCATGGGCACAGCCTATTTGGAGCCCTGCCGCGACCGGTCGGGCCGGTGGTCACGCGCACCGGCGCGGTCGGTCGCCTTTCGGCGTGTCAGTCCTTCAGATGGGACAGGGCCGGGAAGGCGTAGGGCGAGAACGGCGCGGAGCCGCGGTGCAGCAGGGTCGGCCGGCCCCACATATCGGCCGGGCCGTTGTCGGGCGCGGCACTCGGGACGCTCGCGGCGGCCGCGAATACGGCCACCAGGGCGGCCAATTCGAGATCGCTGGGATTTCCCTTGATTACCTGGATGAGCGGACCGGCGCTCGACGGGTCAGCTTCGGCAACAGCCGTTTCGACCGTTTCCGTCAATCCATCGACGGCTAGATCCAGTTCGGCGGCGCGCAGTACTTCTTCGTCAGCCATGGTCGTCACAGCGCCAGTCCTCCTGTCCAATTCCGCGCGGGTGGCGCGGCTGTTCGCGGAAATGGGTTCGAATCCGCGAACGGTAATTTGTGGGCCCTCAACGTCGAAGGCCCGTTCCTACCATCTTTGCTCGGATGGGGCGTTCTTGCGCGGTGTGCGGGTCCCGATACGAGTGGTACCGGAGTCCCAACCTCAGTGTGCGCCCCATGAAGCGCTTATCGTCCGATCAGAGCGGAATGTTGCCGTGCTTCTTGGGCGGCAGGGTCACCATCTTGCGCTCCAGCAGACGCAGCGCCGAGACGATCTGACCGCGGGTGTGCGACGGCGGGATGACCGCGTCGACATAGCCCCGCTCGGCGGCCACATACGGGTTGACCAGCGTGTCCTCGTACTCGTTCTGGAGTTCGAGGCGCAGCGCGTCGACATCGGCGCCCTCGGCGGCGGCGTCCTTGAGCTGCTTGCGGTAGACGAATCCGACCGCGCCCGACGCGCCCATGACGGCGATCTGAGCGGTCGGCCACGCCAGGTTCACATCGGCGCCCATATGCTTGGATCCCATGACGTCGTAGGCGCCGCCGTAGGCCTTGCGGGTGATGATTGTGATCTTGCCCACAGTGGCCTCACCGTAGGCATAGAGCAGCTTCGCGCCACGGCGGATGATGCCGTTGTACTCCTGGCCGGTGCCCGGCAGGAAGCCCGGAACGTCCACCAGGGTGATGATCGGGATATTGAAGGCGTCGCAGGTGCGCACGAAGCGCGCGGCCTTCTCCGAGGCGTCGATATCCAGGCAGCCCGCGAACTGCGAGGGCTGGTTGGCCACGAAACCGACGCTGCGGCCGTCGATGCGGGCGAAGCCGACGATGATGTTCATCGCGCGCTCGGCCTGCACCTCGAGGAATTCGTCGTCATCCACCAGGGCCTTGATGACCTCGTGCATGTCGTACGGCTGGTTCGGCGAATCCGGGATGATCGTGTCCAGCGCGATGTCGTCCTCGGTGAGGTTCTCCTCGATGGCGCCCGAGATCGGATCGGTGGCCGGGAAGCGCGGGGCCTCGGCGCGGTTGTTGCTCGGCAGGTAGCCCAGCAGGTCCTTGACGTAGTCCAGGGCGTCCTGCTCGCCGGAGGCGACGTAGTGCGCGACACCGGACTTCACCATGTGGGTGTGGGCGCCGCCCAGCTCCTCCATGGTGACCTCTTCACCGGTGACGGTCTTGATCACGTCGGGACCGGTGACGAACATCTGCGAGGTCTGATCGACCATGACGACGAAGTCGGTGAGGGCGGGCGAGTAGACGTGGCCACCCGCGGCCGGGCCCATGATGAGCGAGATCTGCGGGATCACGCCGGACGCCTGGATATTGCGGTGGAAGATCTCACCGTAAAGGCCCAGGGAGACAACGCCTTCCTGGATGCGCGCGCCCGCGCCCTCGTTGATGCCGACCAGCGGGCGGCCGGTCTTGAGCGCCAGATCCATGACCTTGACGATCTTCTCGCCGTACACCTCGCCGAGCGAGCCGCCGAAGACGGTGACGTCCTGGGAGAAGATGCACACGTCGCGGCCGTCGATGGTGCCGTAACCGGTCACCACGCCGTCGCCGAGCGGACGCTGGTTCTCCAGGCCGAAATTCACGCTGCGATGCCGGGCGAGCGCGTCGAGCTCCACGAACGAACCTTCGTCCAGCAGGGCGAGGATGCGCTCGCGCGCGGTCATCTTGCCCTTGGCGTGGACCTTGTCGACGGCGGCTTCACCCATCGGGTGCTTGGCTTCATCCAGCCTGTTACGCAGGTCAGCCAGCTTGCCGGCGGTGGTGTGGATATCGGGGGCGCCCGCCGACCCCGGCGAAGGCTGCTGCTGGACACTCGTCATGCCCGGGAGTGTAACCAGTACCAGTGCCCTCTGGTAATCCCGTCTTGCCTACTCGTCAGTATGGTTATTGACTGGCTGCCAGTAGAAACCCGCAGGTCGAGACTCGTTTTTACGCCGCAAGCGAGCTGTGGCCCGGGAAAAATATCTCGCTTGTGAATGGTCACCGCATCACCCCGGTGTGGCCTGTGGAATAGCGTCCGGGCTGCGGCCAGATGGTGAGTCCGTGCGCACCCCGGCCAACGGGGATGCGGGCCAACAACTTCCATTCCACGATGTCGATGGCGTAGACCTCGCCGTGATGGCGGCCGGAGACCCAGAAGACGCGGCCGTCCGCCGAGAGATTGCCCATATCGGGACTGCCGCCGCCCGGAATCTGCCACTTGCGAACCAGCCGATTCGTGGCGAAGTCCCATACCGAGATGGTGCCGTCATGGCGATTGGTGATGAGCATCGCGGTGGAATCGCGGGTGATGTAGAGCCCGTGCGTACCGTCGCCGGTGGGGACGAAGCCGGTGTTCTCGAAGGTGTTCGCGTCGAAGACGTGGATGCCGTTGGTGGCCATATCGGCGACGTAGAAGGTGCGGCCGTCCGGGGAGAGCTTCACATCCTGCGGCATGGCCCCGCGGCCCTGCGGCAGGTCGACCATGCGAATCAGGCGCAGCTCCGCGATATCGACCACGGCCATGCGGCCGCTGAATTCACAGCTGACCAATGCGGTCCGGCCGTCGGCGGTGAAATCCATATGGTTGACGCCGCCGCAGTCGGGGACGGCGACCGCGTGCAGCTTCTCCCAGGTGTGCGGATCGTAGAAATCGAGCGACCGGTCGGCTTCGGCGACCACGAGGGCGTATTTGCCGTCCGGGGTGAAATACATGTTGTACGGATCGCGCACCGGAATCGGCTCCCCCGCCTTACCGGTGCGCGGATCGATCGGCAGCAGACTGCCGCCGCCGATCGGCAGATCATTGTTGGCGTAGAGGGTTTGCAGATCGTACGAGGGCACCACGTGCTGCGGCTCCGACCCGCCCGCCGGATAGCTGTCGACGATCTGGAAGGTGGCGGGGTCGATCACCGTGATGGTGTGCGATTCGCTATTGGGCACGTAGACGCGCGGCAAATGGTCGGCGACGGCCGGGCTCAGCTGGCGCGTGGCCGCGTACACATCGGTGGACGATAACGGCGGCGGCATCCCGGGCAGCAGATTCGCCTGCGGCGCAACGGTTATGGGCGCTGCGGTACTCGATACCGGGACCGAGGTGGATGATCCGGCGGTTCCGGACGCCTTGCCATCGGTCGCGGCCTGGCCGCCGGAACATCCGGCCAGCAGGGTCAGGGCGACGAGCAGAACGGGTCGAGTACCGCGCGCGATCACGCGATGCACCGTGTCATACCGGCATGGCGGCGAGCTGACATGTGGCCGAATGCTAGGAGGCCACATGGGGTTTCACCGAGTCGTCACCGGGTGTCGCGCGGCTCGGACCTATCCGGCGATTCCGAAATCCTGGGCAATCCCGGCGCGACCGCCCGGTTATCCGGAGCCGTGGGCATCCGGGCCGGACGTCGTTGTCCGGCCCGGATCGTCCAGCGGCTCAGCCCAATATGCGGTCCAGCGCGTCAACGGCCTCGTCCAGTTCGGCGACGGTGACGGTGAGCGGGGGCCGGAAGCGGATACCGCGCTCCCCCGTGCCGAGGATGAGGATGTGTTCCTGCTCGCGCAGCCGGGTCACCACGTCATCGCGCAGTTGGGCCGTGTCGAGGGTGATGGCGCACATGAGGCCGCGTCCGCGCGGTTCGGTGACTTCCGCATGGGCGGTGGACAATTCGGTCAGTCGGCGCAGCAGGTGCGCACCGAGTTCGCGGGCGCGCTCGTGCAGGGCGTCCTGCTCGATCACCTCGAGGATGCGGCGCGCCCGCACCATATCGGCGAGGTTGCCGCCCCAGGTGGAGTTGAGCCGGGAGCTGACGTGGAAGACATTGTCCGGCACCTCGTCGATGCGCCCGCCCGCCATGATTCCGCAGACCTGGGTCTTCTTGCCGAAGGCCACCACATCGGGTTCCAGGCCGAGCTGCTGATACGCCCACATGCTGCCGGTCATGCCGACGCCGGTCTGCACCTCGTCGAGGATGAACAGCGCGTCGTTGGCGTGACAGAGCTCCTGCACGGCGCGCAGGAATTCCGGCCGCAGATGCCGGTCGCCGCCCTCGCCCTGGATGGGTTCGGCGATGAAACACGCTATGTCGTCCGGGTTTTCGGCGAAGGCGCGAATGATCTGATCGAGGGCGTGCCGTTCGGCGGCCTCGATATCGGGATGCGCGTCGCCGATGTACGGGGTGTCGATGCGCGGCCAGTCGAACTTGGGGAAGCGTGCCGTCTTCACCGGATCGGTATTGGTGAGCGAGAGCGTGTACCCGGTGCGGCCGTGGAAGGCACCGGTCAGATGCAGCACCCTGGTGCCGAGTTCCGTTGCGCGCCCGTGCATTTCATTGTGCCGGGACTTCCAGTCGAACGCCGCCTTGAGGGCGTTCTCGACCGCGAGCCCGCCACCGTCGATGAAGAACAGATGCGGTAGCCGGGGGTCGCCGAGGACACGCGCGAAGGTGTCCACGAATCTGGCCATTTCGACGGTGTAGACGTCGGAGTTGCTCGGCTTGTTCAGGGCCGCCGCGGTCAGGTTCGACAGGAAGCGGCGGTCACCGACCAGGGCCGGATGGTTCATGCCCAGCGCCGAGGAGGCGAAGAAGCCGAACATATCCAGGTAAGCCGTGCCGTCGCGGGCGTCGACCAGTCGGCGGCCGCGAGACTTTCGCAGGTCCAGCACTAGATCGAAGCCGTCCGCGAGGATGTTCTCGGACAGGATTTCATGCACCCGGGCGGGGGTGACCAGGGTCGTGTCGGCAACCGCCCCGAGCCGATCGAGTTCTAGGGTCACCACCCCAGCGTAAACGAACTTTTACGGTTTTGTCCGTAAGTTCCGAACTAATTACGAAAGCAACCTACTTGTCATAGAATGTCTGCAGAATGATGGTGCTTCGAGTCCGGACGTTGGCGGTCGCGCGAATTTCCTGCAGCAGCTGCTCCAGGTGCCGGGGTGAGGCCACTCGCACGAGCAGCATGTAGCTCTCGTCTCCGGCCACCGAATGGCAGGCCTCGATGCCCGGAATGTGCTGTAGCAGTGCGGGTGCGTCATCGGGCTGCGACGGGTCGAGAGGAGTGATGGCGACAAATGCCGACAGCATCTGCCCCAGCGCCTCCGGATCGACGTTCGCCGTGTAGCCGCGGATCACGCCGCGCGCCTCCAGCCGCCGGACACGCGACTGCACCGCTGACACCGAAAGGTTCGCCTTCTCGGCAAGATTGGAGAGTGTGGCGCGACCATCGGCTATCAGCTCACGGATCAGCAATCTATCGATGTCGTCGAGTTGTGGTTTCGCCGGTGTATCCGCCATCAGCGAAGGCTAACTCAGCGAACCGAACTCGTGGCCGGAACCCATACTGGAGCTGCCGATGAACCCTGTAATGACCGATGAATTGACCGGCGAGCCGCGCGCTCGCACCGAGTCACTACTTCGCGCGCTCGGCGCGAAAACCCCCGAACCCGGGGAGCTCTCGGTGCGCACGCCGATCACCGGCGGCGAATTGCTCACCCTGCGACCCAGTTCGGCGGCCGAGGTGGACGCCGCGATCGGGCGCGCGGCCGAGGCGTTCCGGGACTGGCGCACCGTGCCCGCGCCGCAGCGGGCCGCCGTGGTGCGGCGCCTGGCGCAACTGCTGGTGGAGCACCAGAACGAGCTGGGCGAACTGGTAACCCTGGAGGCCGGGAAGATCGGCGCCGAGGCGCGCGGCGAGGTCCAGGAGATGATCGATATCTGCGAGTTCGCCATCGGGCTCTCGCGGCAGTTGTACGGCAAGACCATGCCGTCCGAGCGGCCCGGGCACCGGCTGCTGGAGACCTGGCATCCGCTGGGCGTGGTCGGGGTGATCTCGGCGTTCAATTTCCCGGTCGCGGTGTGGGCGTGGAATACCGCGCTGGCGCTGGTGTGCGGGGACACCGTGGTGTGGAAGCCATCGGAGATGACGCCGTTGACCGCACTGGCGTGCCATTCGCTGCTGCGCCGGGCGGCGGCCGATGTCGGCGTGAATCCCGAAGTGCACCAGTTGATTCAGGGCACGGGCGAGGTCGGCGCACAGCTGGTCGACGATCCGCGCGTCGCACTGGTGAGCGCCACCGGATCGGTGCGGATGGGGCGGATCGTGGCCCCGCGGGTGGCCGAGCGGTTCGGGCGCTGCCTGCTGGAATTGGGCGGCAATAACGCGGCGGTGGTGACGCCGTCGGCGGATCTGGATCTGGCGGCGCGCGGCATCGTGTTCGCGGCGGCGGGGACGGCCGGGCAGCGCTGCACGTCGCTGCGGCGGCTGATCGTGCACGCGGATGTGGCCGGGCCGCTGCTGGATCGCATCTCCTCGGCATATCGGCAACTGCGCGTTGGCAATCCGCTCGAGGAGGGGGTGCTGGTCGGACCGCTGATCAACGGCCGCTCCTATGACGCGATGCGGGACGCGCTGGCGCGGGCGCAGGCCGACGGCGGCGAATTGCTGTGCGGGGGTGAGCGAGTCGACGGTTTCGGCGAGGACGCGTACTACGTCCGGCCCGCCATCGTGCGCATGCCCGCGCAGACCGCGGTGGTGCGCGAGGAGACCTTCGCGCCCATTCTCTACGTGCTCACCTATCACGATCTCGATACCGCGATCGAACTGCACAATGGTGTGCCGCAGGGACTTTCGTCGTCCATCTTCACGCGGAACCAGCGCGAGGCGGAGCGGTTCCTGGCCGCGGACGGATCCGATTGCGGTATCGCCAATGTCAATATCGGCACCTCGGGTGCGGAGATCGGCGGCGCGTTCGGCGGCGAGAAGCAGACCGGCGGCGGCCGCGAATCCGGATCGGATTCGTGGCAGGCGTATATGCGGCGGGCCACGAACACCGTCAACTACTCCACGGAACTGCCACTGGCGCAGGGCATTCAGTTCGGCTGACCCGCCCGGATGACCGAAAGGCAACGGCCCGAACCCCCCATGCGGTTCGGGCCGTCGAGTATTCGGATCAGCCCTGTTCGTCGGTGCTGATGGCGCGAATCTGCTGTTCGTACGCGGCGCGGGTGGATTCGTCGGACGGGTGCAGGGCGCGGTCACCGTTGAACAGGCGGCGGACCAGGCGCACGGCGGGCTCCGGCGCGGCGGCGAACACCGCGTCGATGGGGCCGAGGTAGTTGGGGACGGCGACCTCGGCCCGGCGGGTGCGCACGGTCTGAACCACCGCCGCGGCAACGTCTTCCGGGTCGACGGTGGGCATGCCCGCACCCAGTGTCAGGCCGGACGACAGGCGGGTGCGCACCGCCGACGGCATGACCGTGCTGACGCTGACGCCGTACGGTTCGAACTCCAGCCGGGTCGCGGCGGACAGGCCGACCGCGGCGAACTTGCTGGCGTTGTAGACGGCCAGGCCCGCGATCGGGATCTTGCCCGCCAGCGACGCGACATTGATGATGTGGCCCCTACCCCGGTCCACCATGCCGGGCGCGACGGCGCGCATACCGTGGATGAGACCCCAGACGTTCACGTCGATGGTGGTGTGGCCCACCGCATCCGGTTCGTCGAGGAAGGCTCCGGCGGGCATGACACCGGCATTGTTGACCAGGATGTCGATGCGGCCGAAGTCGGCGACGACCTTGTCCCACTGGTCGCGGTGGCGCACATCGAGTTCGAAAGCCTTGGCGTCCAGGGCGGCTGCCACGGCCTGGGCGGCGGCGGTGTCCACATCGGCGATGGCGACCTCTGCGCCCTTGCTCGCGAACAGTTCCGCCGTGCACTGGCCGATACCGCGGCCCGCGCCGGTGATCAGCACCCGCGCTCCGGCGAGATCGATTGCCGGATAGTTCTTTCCGAGGACGCTCATGCGAAAACTCCCTGTTCCATGGCTTTGCGGGTGCTGATCAGGCTGTGTTCGAAGGTGGCGAGGCGACGGCGGCCGTCCATGAAGTTGGGGCCCATGACGGCGAGATCCTCGGCGGTGGCGTCCAGGCGCAGCACCTTGGTGCCGCTGGCGCGCAGCTGGGCGATCTCGGTATCGAGCTTCTCGCTCATGCGATTTCGCATTTGCCGCTCCAGGAAGTGGCCCGCGCCGGTCGCCGGAATGCGGCCGGTGGAGGCCATCGGGGCGATGACCACGACCTCGTCGAGCTGTGCCGGGATGAGCAGATCGGCCGAGGCGGTGGAGGCCGCGCCGCCGTCGATGAAATTCCGGCCGTCGATGGGCACGGCCGGGAACCAGCCGGGAACACCCCAGGAAGCACGAAGTGCCGCACCGAGACTCGCCCGCGGGGCATGCGGGGAACCGAAGGCGACGCGTTCGCCGGTGGCGTCGTCCATGGCGACCAGCCAGGTGGCGGGGTGTTCGACCCAGGTGCGGCCGGGGTTGAGGCGGTCCGCGAGGCGCTGCAGCCAGCTCGCGTCGCCGCTGCCCCGCGGGAGCAGGCCGCTACCGGCGGTGAGCAGGGCGTGACCATTGCCGGGGCGCGCCAGCAACTCTCGTGCGGCGCGGGCGGGGGCGTTCAGGCGCGGGCGCGGCAGCGGCGGGAATCGCGGTGGCTCACAACGCATATGGGCGGTGAGGATCGGATTCGTCGAGGTGCCGCGCTGCATATCGATCAGCTCGTCGACGCCGATGCCGCTGCCCAGCATGGTCAGCATTTCCGCGCCGGCGGAGGTGCCGATCATGACGTCGGCGGTGCGGGGATCCCAGTCCAGTACATCGCGGGCCGCCGCCAGCGCGGCCACGATCCACGCCGCGCCGACCGTACCGCCGCATCCGATGGCCAGGCCACGTCGATGTGACCCGTTCCTGTTACTCATAGTTTCGAACACTAGCAGAATTCGAATACCCGGGGTATCCCAAATCTTCGAGTACATAGAATGTCCGCATGGCACGACTGACCCGCACCGAGAGCCAGGCCCGCACCCGCGCCGACCTGCTCGCGACGGCACGCGACATGTTCCTCACCGACGGGTACGCCAAGACCAGCCTGGAACGCGTCGCCGAGGAGGCCGGTTACTCCAAGGGCGCGGTGTACTCGAACTTCCGCACCAAATCGGCGTTATGCCTGGAGGTGCTCGGGCTCATTCACGAGTCCAAATTCGCTGAGGTCACCGAGGTGCTCGGCACCGAGGGCACCCTCGAGGAACGGCTCGCGCGGTTTCAGGGCTGGGCCGAGCGCACGCTCGGCGATGTCGGCTGGACCATGCTGGAATTCGAATTCGCCATCGTGGCCCGGGACGATCCGGCGCTGCAGGCCGCCATGGTGTCGAGTCTCGGCGTGGTGCGCGGGACCATTGCCGCGAGCCTGCAATCGCTCGCCGATTCGACCGGGCTGAGCCTGCCGTTGCCCGCCGAGGACGCGGCGACCTCGGTGCTGAGTCTCGGCTTGGGGCTGGGCATTCTGCGTGCCATCGATCCGACGCTGTCCGCTCAGCTCATCACCGACGCGGTGCGGGCGATGCTCGGCGGTGCGCTGACCAGCTGACCGGTCCGCTCAGGGCCGGAAGTGCAGGGTCCATTCGCCGCGATAGTGCAGGCGGGTGACGCTCACCGGCGGAACGTCTATGCGCCAGAACGACTTCGCGGGTGCGTCGAGGGTCACCAGGAGTGCGGCGCGAATGACCGAGGGATGCGTGATGGCGATGGTGGGCTCACCTTCGACCGCGATATCGGCCAGCCACTCCCCCGTGCGCTCGACCACATCCACCACCGATTCACCGCCGTGTCCCCGATAGCCGGGATCGGTGAGCCAGAGATACAGATCTTCCTTCGGCACCGACATGAGCTCCCCGCCCCGCCACGCGCCGGCGTCGAGATCACGTAATCGATCATCCTCATTGCCAATGAGACCCATGAGCGCCGCGGTCTCCACGGTCCGGCGTTCCGGCGCGGTCAGCACCCGCGCCGCCTGTAATCGCCCGCACGCCGACACCGCGCGCCGCCCGGCTTCGGTCAAGGGTTCGTCCACCGGGAATCGTGCCTTGCGCATCGCCTCGGTCATCCCGTGACTGACCAGGTCGAGCCGGAGCACCTTCTGCACGATTCGCAGCCTACGCGCGGGCTCCGCAGCCGTAATCCGATTGCCCGTCCTTCGCTCCCGACCCGCACTCGGTCGATCTTGATCGCATGCGCGCGATCACCCGCTCATCCGAAACGCGGACGATCCCGGGTTCGACCGGCGCATGAGCGCCGGGTGTCGGTGGTCGGGTGCAGACTGGGGCGATGGATCGGTTCTCACCAGCTACCCGGGAGTGGTTCGACGGCGCGTTCCCGGCGCCGACGGCCGCGCAGTTGGGGGCGTGGGAGGCCATCGCGGCGGGGGAACACACGCTCGTCATCGCGCCGACCGGGTCGGGTAAGACGCTGTCGGCGTTCCTGTGGGCGATCGATCGGCTGGCGACTCGGGAGATAACCGCGGCGGTCGAACCCGCCGATGTGAAGCGCACCACCCGGGCGCGAAAGGCGACGAGCAGCGCGAAGAGCGCGAAAGGCGCGAGCGCCGATGGCGGCGCGAAAGCTGTCGCCGAGAAGCGTAAGACGTCGGTGCTCTATATCTCCCCGCTGAAGGCTCTCGCGGTGGATGTGGAGCGGAATCTGCGGGCCCCGCTGGTGGGGGTTACCCAGACCGCGAAACGACTCGGGTTGGACGCGCCCGAGATTCGGGTGGGGGTGCGGTCCGGGGATACCAGTCCGGCGGATCGGCGCGGGCTCTTGCGGACGCCGCCGGACATTCTCATCACCACGCCGGAGTCGCTGTTCCTGATGCTCACCTCGGCGGCACGGGAGAGCCTCAGCGAGGTGCACACCGTGATCGTGGATGAGGTGCATGCCATCGCGGGGTCCAAACGCGGTGCGCACCTGGCGCTTTCGCTGGCACGGCTGGATGCTCTGACCGAACGCCCGGCACAGCGGATCGGGTTGTCGGCCACGGTGCGGCCGCCCGAGGAGGTGGGGCGATTCCTGGTGGGGAGTGCGCCCATCACCATTGTGAAGCCGCCCGCGCCCAAGACATTCGATCTGTCGGTGCGGGTGCCGGTGGCGGATATGACCGAACCCGATGCGGGAGCGGAGGATTCGGATCAGCCAGGATCGATCTGGCCGCATGTGGACGAGGCGATCGTGGATCTGGTGCTCGAACATCGATCGTCGATCGTGTTCGCGAATTCGCGGCGGCTGGCCGAGCGGCTCACGGCCCGATTGAACGAGGAGTACGCGGGGCGGATCGGCGAAGAGGTCGATACCGAGCATGCGCCGCCCGCGCAGCTGGGGGCCTCCACCGAGGTGATTCACGGTGCGGCCCCGCTGCTCGCGCGCGCCCATCACGGGTCGGTGAGCAAGGAACAGCGCGCCATCATCGAGGACGATCTCAAGAGCGGGCGATTGCGCTGCGTGGTCGCCACCAGCAGCCTGGAGCTCGGAATCGATATGGGCGCGGTCGAATTGGTGGTGCAGGTGGAGGCCCCGCCCTCGGTGGCCAGCGGGCTGCAACGGGTCGGGCGCGCCGGGCATCAGGTCGGGGAGATCTCGCGCGGCGTGATCTTCCCCAAGCATCGCACCGATGTCATCCACTGCGCGGTGGCATCGCAGCGCATGACGGCCGGGCAGATCGAGGAACTCAAGGTTCCGCTGCACCCGCTGGATATCCTCGCCCAGCAGACGGTGGCGGCGTGCGCCCTGGAACCGCTCGACGCCGAGGTGTGGTTCGAGACCGTGCGCGGTACGGGAAGCTATGCGTCCCTGCCCCGTTCGGCCTACGACTCGGTGCTGGATCTACTGTCCGGCCGCTACCCCTCCGACGAGTTCGCCGAACTGCGCCCGCGCATCGTCTGGGATCGCGATGCGGGCACCCTCACCGGCCGCCCGGGCGCACAGCGCCTCGCGGTCACCTCCGGCGGCGCGATCCCCGATCGCGGCCTCTTCCCGGTCTTCATGGTCGGTGAGAAAGCCTCCCGCGTAGGCGAACTCGACGAGGAGATGGTCTACGAATCCCGCGTCGGCGATGTCTTCGCCCTCGGCGCGACCAGCTGGCGCATCGAGGAGATCACCTTCGACCGCGTCCTGGTCACCCCCGCCTTCGGCCTCCCCGGCCGACTCCCCTTCTGGCACGGCGATTCCCTCGGCCGCCCCGCCGAATTGGGCGCGGCCCTCGGCGAATTCGTCCGCACGGCGGGCAAAGCGGTGGAGCAGTCATCCGGCACGGCGGTAACCGCCGACACCGCTCGCAAGAACGGGTCCGGGCGGGGCACATCCGCATCCGCCGGGCCGGTTACGACCGAGTTGGAGCGAGTGACCTCCGCCGCGGGGCTGGATGCCAATGCGACGGCGAATCTGGTTGCGCTGCTGGAGGAGCAGCGGGTGGCGACGGGGCAGTTGCCGACCGATCGGACCATGCTGGTGGAGCGGTTCCGCGATGAGCTCGGGGACTGGCGGGTGGTGTTGCATTCGCCGTACGGGCTGCCGGTGCACGCGCCGTGGGCGCTGGCGGTGGGTGCGCGATTGCGGGAGCGGTTCGGGGTGGATGCCGCGCCGACGCCGTCCGATGACGGGATCGTGGTGCGGCTGCCGGATACCACCGATGATCCGCCGGGCGCGGAGTTGTTCGTGTTCGAACCGGATGAGATCGATGATCTGGTGACCGAGCAGGTGGGCGGGTCGGCGCTGTTCGCGTCGAGGTTCCGGGAGTGTGCGGCGCGGGCGCTGCTGCTGCCCCGGCGCGATCCCGGAAAGCGCGCGCCGCTGTGGCAGCAGCGGCAGCGGGCGGCCCAACTATTGGATGTGGCACGCAAATTCCCGGAGTTCCCGATCCTGTTGGAGACGGTGCGGGAATGTCTGCAGGACGTGTACGACCTGCCCTCGCTGCGGGAACTGCTGGGGCGGGTGGCGCGACGGCAAGTGCGGCTGGTCGAGGTGGAGACGGCCACGCCGTCACCGTTCGCGAACTCGCTGCTGTTCGATTACATCGGGCAGTTCATGTACGAGGGCGACAGTCCGCTGGCCGAACGCCGGGCGGCGGCGCTGTCACTGGATTCCAGTCTGCTGGCGGAACTGCTGGGCCGGGTGGAGCTGCGGGAACTGCTCGACGCCGAGGTGCTCGAACAGACCGAGCGGGAATTGCAGCGGCTCACCCCGGAGCGGCAGGCGCGCGATATGGAGGGACTGGCCGATCTGCTGCGCCTGCTCGGGCCGATCACGGCCGAGGAGGCCGCCGAGCGCTGCCTCGACGATCCCCGGCCCTGGCATGCCGAACTGGTGAAAAGCCATCGCGCCCTGGAGGTTTCCTTCGCGGGCTCGCGATGGTGGGTAGCGGTCGAGGACGCGGCCAGATTGCGTGATGCGCTCGGGGTGCCGCTGCCCATCGGGGTTCCGGCCGCCTTCATCGAACCGGTCGCCGATCCGCTGGGCGATCTGGTCGGGCGCTACGCCCGCACCCACGGACCGTTCACCCTCACCCAGGTCGCGCACCGTTTCGGTCTCGGCACGGCGGTCGCGGCCACCGCCCTGCATCGCCTGGCCGCCGAAAAGCGCGTCGTGGAAGGCGAATTCACGCCGGGCGCGGCCGGATCCGAATGGTGTGACAGCGAAGTGCTGCGCCGCCTGCGCCGCCGCTCGCTCGCGGCGGCCCGCAAGGAGGTGGAGCCGGTCGCCACCGCCGCCCTGGCCCGCTTCCTGCCGTCCTGGCAGCACATCGGCACCGGTGAACTGCGCGGTGTCGACGGCGTCGCGGCCGTGGTGGAACAGCTTGCGGGCGTACCGATCCCGGCCTCGGCCTGGGAATCGCTCATCCTGCCCGCCCGCGTCCGCGACTACTCCCCCGCCATGCTGGACGAACTCATGGCCACCGGCGAAGTCCTCTGGTCCGGCCACGGCTCCATCACCGCCAAGGACGGCTGGATAGCCCTGCACCCCGCCGACCAAGCGGGCCTCACCCTCCCCCCGCCCGATGACCTCGACCTCACCGAAACCCACATCAGCCTGCTGCTGGCCCTGGGCGCCACGGTGATCGGCGGCCCGGGCACGAACGGGCAAGCCCGGTCCAACGCCAAGGCCGGGGCGACGACGACGTCCACCGGCGCCTCGCCCGGAACCGACGCGAAGTCCAAAGCCGACGCCACGTCCGCGAACAGGGGAAGCGGCGATATCGGTGCTGCCGAGCTCGAAGCCGAGGCGGCCGAATCATCGGCGCGGGGAACCGGTTACCAGGTTGTGGATATGTCCGGTGGCGGGGCCTACTTCTTCCGGCAGTTGGCCGATGCCAGCGGACTGGAGGATGAGGGGGCGGTGCTCGGCGCGCTGTGGGAGCTGGTGTGGGCCGGATATGTCGCCGGGGATACGTTCGCGCCGGTGCGGGCGCTGCTGGCCGGGACCGCGCGGACGACCACCGCGCATCGCACGCCGCGGCGAGCGCCGCGCGGGCGAATGTATCTGCCGCGCACCGGGGTTCCGGTGCGGACCAACCCGCCCAGTGCGGCCGGGCGATGGTCGCTGCTACCGGAGCGGGTGGCCGACAATACGATCCGGGCGCACGCTACGGCGGATGTGCTGCTGGAACGGTACGGGGTGCTGACGCGCGGGTCGGTGCAGAGTGAGGGCATTCGGGGCGGGTTCGCGCTCATGTACCGGGTTCTCACCGAATTCGAGGATCGGGGACGGTGCCGCCGCGGCTATTTCGTGGATTCGCTGGGCGGAGCACAGTTCTCGACCACCGATGTGGTGGATCGGCTGCGTTCGTTCGAAACGGATAGGCCGCGCGCATTCGAGAACAGCGGGCCGGATGTAGGCGGACGTGGTTCGGGCTCGTCGACAATGCCGGGCGGCAACGCTCGGGAGACGGCGCTGGTGCTGGCGGCGTGCGATCCGGCGAATGCCTACGGGGCGGCGCTACCTTGGCCGAAGTCTGCGGTGGAGGGAGCGGGTCATCGGCCGGGGCGGAAGGCGGGTGCACTGGTGGTGCTGGTGAATGGGGAGCTGGCACTGTATTTGGAGCGGGGCGGGAAGACGCTGCTCACGTTCACCGAAGATGCGGCCCTGCGGGCGGCGGGGGCCGAGGCGCTGGCGGGGCTGGTGCGGGAGCGGCGGGTGGATTCACTGGTGATCGATCGGGTGGACGGGGAATCGGTGCACGGCAATACGTTCGCGGAGTTTCTCACGCAGGCCGGGTTCGCGGCCACGCCCAAGGGTTTCCGGTTGCGGAGCCGCCCGTGAACGGGATCGGCTGTGCCTGAGGGCGATACGGTATTCCTGACCGCCGCCCGGCTGCGCAGAGCGCTGGCCGGAAAGGTGCTGACGCGCAGTGATTTCCGGGTGCCCAGATATGCCACCCTGGATCTGCGCGGGCAGCCGGTGGAGAGCGTCGGCAGCTACGGCAAGCACCTGTTCGTGCGCACCCCCGAGCTGAGCATTCACACCCATCTGAAGATGGAAGGCGTCTACCGGGTCTTCACGCCCGGCCAGCGCTGGACCAAACCCGGTTTCACCGCCCGCCTGGTGCTCGCCACCGAGGACGCCGAGGCCGTCGGCTTCTCCCTCGGCCTGGTGGAGGTGCTCCCGCTATCCGCCGAGCACACCGCTACCGATCATCTCGGCCCGGATCTGCTCGGCCCGAATTGGGATGCGGCCGAAGCGGTCCGGCGACTGTCGGAGCATCCGGACCAGCCGATCGGCCTGGCACTGCTGGATCAGCGGAATCTGGCCGGAATCGGGAACATCTACCGCAGCGACATCTGTTTCCTGCGCCGCGTGCACCCCGCGACCCCGGTGGCAGCGGTCGAGGATCTCCCCGCCCTCGTGGACGAGGCGCATCGGGTCCTCACCCGCGCCGCCCACCAACCCCCGTGGCGCGCACTGGCTTACGGCCGCCAGCGCCGCCCCTGCCGCCGCTGCGGCACCAACCTGGTCGTGCACCTGCTGGCCGATGATCCGGCCCTGGCCCGCGCGGACAGAGGAATCTACTTCTGCCCGCGCTGCCAGCCCGAGCCGTAAACCGCGCGATCACTAGAACCGCTACTTCGCGCAGCTACCGCTGATCACCGGCATCCCACGCCGATACCGAGCTCGACGAACCCGACGGCGACGCACCACCGGGCGGCCGCCGCCGGATCCCTTTCGGCGCACTACTTTTCGACGGGAACCGGCTCCAGGATCTGCGGGCGGGGCTCCGGGGCGGCCACGCGCAGGGCGTCGGCCGAGGCGTCGTCGGGCTGGGTCTGGGATTCGATTTCGGCTTGTACGCGAGCCACGTAAGTCGCTATCTCGCGGGTGATCTCGGCTTCGTCCCAGCCGAGCACCGGTGCCACCAGGCGGGCCACCTGCTCGGCGCAGTCGACGCCGCGATGCGCGTATTCGATGGAGATGCGGGTGCGGCGGGCGAGGATGTCCTCCAGGTGCAGGGCGGCTTCGGCGGCCGCGGCGTAGACGGCTTCGACCTGGAGGTAGCCGGGGGACGCCTCGATCGGTTGCAGCAGTTCGGGTTTGCCGTCGGCGAGGCCGAGCACCTCGTCGATGAGCGAGCCGTACCTGTTGAGCAGGTGCTGGATTCGGTACGGGTGGATGCCGTACTTCTCGGCCAGATGCGGCGTCTGGTTCAGCAGCGCGTGATAGCCGTCCGCGCCGAGCAGCGGGACCTTATCGGTGATGGTCGGCGGCACGCGGCGCGGAATGTCCTGTGCCGCTTCGTCGACCGCGTCGTAGGCCATGACGCGGTAGGTGGTGTACTTACCGCCCGCGATGGCCACCAGACCGGGGGCGATACGGGCGACGGCATGCTCGCGCGAGAGCTTGGAGGTCTGATCGCTCTCCCCCGCGAGCAGTGGGCGCAGGCCCGCGTACACGCCCGTGATATCGGCGTGCGTGAGCGGGGTGACCAGCACCGAATTCACGTGTTCGAGCAAATAGTCGATGTCGTTCTTGGTCGCGGCGGGATGCGCGAGGTCGAGATTCCAATCGGTGTCCGTGGTGCCGATCAGCCAGTGATCGGTGCCCCACATGATCACGAACAGCACCGAGGTGGGGGTGCGCAGAATGATCGAGGTATCGCTGGCGATGCGATCGCGCGGAACCACGATATGCACACCCTTGGACGCTCGCACATGGAATCGTCCGCGCTGATGCGCCAGAGCCTGCAGTTCATCGGTCCAGACGCCGGTGGCATTGATGACGACGCTGCCCCGCACCTCGGTGCGGCGGCCGTCCTCACTGTCCTGCACCTTCACGCCCACCACCCGATCGGCCTCGCGCAGGAAGCCGACCACCTGGGTGGAGGTGCGGATGACCGCGCCGTAGTGCGCGGCGGTGCGCGCCAGGGTCATGGTGTGCCGGGCGTCGTCGACCACGGTGTCGTAGTAGGTGAGCCCGCCGGTGAGCACGTTGTTCTTGAGTCCGGGAGCCAGTCGCAGCGCCCCCGACTTGGTCAGATGATGCTGTCCCGGAACGGATTTCGCACCACCCATGGTGTCGTACAGGGTGAGCCCGGCGGCGACGTAGGGCCGCTCCCAGCCGTAGTGGGTGAGCGGGTACAGGAAGCGCAGCGGCTTCACCAGATGCGGCGCGAGCTTGGAGAGCGAGAGTTCACGCTCGTGCAGCGCCTCGCGCACCAGCCCGAATTCCATCATCTCCAGATAGCGCAGGCCGCCGTGGAACATCTTCGAGGAGCGACTGGAGGTGCCCGAGGCGAGATCGCGGGCCTCCACCAGAGCAACCTCGAGGCCACGGGTCGCGGCATCGAGTGCGATACCGGCGCCGACCACGCCACCGCCGATCACCACCACATCGAAGTTGTCCTTACCCAAGCGCGCCCAGGCTTCTTCGCGCTGTTCGGGGCCGAGAAACTGCGATCGCGGGTTCTTCGTCATGCTCGACTCCTCCGGCTTTCGCCGCGGATGTCCGGCGCGGCGTTCGTATCGATGTCGACGCTCAGCTACTCGCAAGCAACCGTAGTCCACACTAATCGTTCGGTGTACGACCCGGCGGCGTGGTGTCCGGACGGGGTGCGCGTCATGGCGGTGCGCGGGCATACCCGGCGGGTAGCCTGTCCCGAATGCGTCGATATGTGGCTGCCATCGATTCCGGTACGACCTCCAGCCGGTGCATCGTGTTCGATCACCAGGGCCTCATCGTGGGGGTCGCGCAACGCGAGCACGAGCAGATATTCCCGCAACCCGGCTGGGTCGAGCACGATGCCGAAACCATTTGGCGCAATACCGAACTCGTCATCGCCGAGGCGCTGGAGAACGTCGGCATCGGGGCGGGCGATATCGCCGCGGCGGGCGTCACCAATCAGCGCGAGACCACCGTGGTGTGGGAGCGCGCCACCGGTAAGCCGATCCACAACGCCATCGTCTGGCAGGACACCCGCACCGCCGATCTGACCGTCGAACTCGCCGGTTCCGAGGGCGCGAACCGCTACGCCGACCGCACCGGACTGCCGCTGTCCACCTACTTCGCCGGACCCAAGGTGCGCTGGATCCTGGATCGGGTGCCCGGGGCCCGGCAGCGCGCCGAGGCCGGGGAACTCTGCTTCGGCACCATCGACAGCTGGATTCTGTGGAATCTCACCGGCCAGCACATCACCGACGTCACCAATGCCTCGCGCACCATGCTGATGGATCTGCGCACGCTGCAATGGGATTCGGGCATCTGCGCCGACTTCGGCATTCCGATGGCCATGCTGCCGACCATTCGCAGCTCCTCGGAGGTGTACGGCGAGATCACCAGCACCGCGCTGGCGGGCACCCCGATCGCGGGCATTCTCGGCGATCAGCAGGCCGCCACCTTCGGGCAGGCGTGCCTGTCGCCCGGTGACACCAAGAACACCTACGGCACCGGCAATTTCATGCTCATGAACACCGGCGAGACACCGGTTTTCAGTGAGCACGGACTGCTCACCACCGTCTGCTACCGGCTCGCCGATCAGCCCGCCGTGTACGCGCTCGAGGGTTCCATCGCCGTCACCGGATCACTGGTGCAGTGGCTGCGCGACAACCTGGGCATGATCTCCAGCGCCGATGAGATCGAACCGCTGGCCCGCACCGTCGCCGACAATGGCGGCTGCTACATCGTGCCCGCGTTCTCCGGCCTGTTCGCACCGCGGTGGCGGCCGGACGCGCGCGGTGTGTTCGCCGGTCTCACGCGGTTCGTCAATCGCGGCCATATCGCGCGAGCGGTGTTGGAGGCCACCGCATTCCAGTCCCGCGAGGTCATCGAGGCCATGCGCGCCGATGCGGCGGCGCAGCATCTGGACGTGGAAAAGGTGACGCTCAAGGTGGACGGCGGCATGGTCGTCAACGAACTGCTCATGCAGTTCCAGTCCGACATCCTCGAGGCCACGGTGGTGCGCCCGGTGGTCACCGAGACCACCGCCCTCGGCGCGGCGTACGCGGCGGGCCTCGCCGTCGACTACTGGTCCTCCACCGATGAGATCCGCGCCAACTGGGCCGAGGACAAGCGCTGGAACCCCACCATGGCCGACGCGGACCGCGACCACCTCGTCCATGAATGGAACAAGGCGGTCGAGCGCACCTACAACTGGGCGTAGCCGCGGGTTCGCCGGGCGCTCGAGCACGCTCCCGGCGCTACCCGTCGTCTACTGCGCGGCGTGCGCCTTGGCCAGGCGCGCGACCGCGTCCTCCAGCACCGTCGTGTCCGAGGTGGTGAAGCACAGGCGCATGGAGTGGGTGTAGTCGGTGGAGACGGCGAAGGCCGCGCCGGGGACGTAGGCGACGCCCGCGTCCAGGGCGCGGGGCAGCAGGGCGGCGGTGTCGGTGCCGTCCCGGAAGTCGGCCCAGACGAACATGCCGCCCGCCGCGTCGGTGGTGACGATGCGGTCGCCGAAGGCCGAGCGGACCGCGTTAACCAGGGCGCGGGCGCGCTCGCCGTACACTTGGCGGACCGAATCCACGTGGGCGGCAAGCCAATCGGTGTCAGAGAGCAGGGTGCTGGCGATCTGCTGGGTGAGCGCGGAACCGCACAGGTCCGCGCCTTGCTTCAGCAGCTCCACCGCGCGGCACACCCGCGTGGGAGCGACCATCCAGCCGACCCGCAGCGAGGGGGCCAGGATCTTGGAGGCGCTGGACAGGCGAATCACGTTGGGCGAGTAGGTCGCCACGGGAGCCGGGGACGGGCGGTCGAACCAGAGTTCGCCGTACGGATCGTCCTCGATGACCCAGAAGCCGTGCGCCGTGGCCAGTTCCGCCAATTCCAGGCGGCGCTGCGGGCTCATGGTGACACCGCCCGGATTGTGGAAGTTGCTGACGGTGTGCACGAAGGCCGGGCGCTCACCCTGCGCGAGGAGTTCGCGCAGCACATCCACGCGCATGCCCTCGGCATCCAGCGGGACGGCGACGATGCGGGCTCCGGCGGCCCGGAAGACTTGCAGCGCACCGACATACGCGGGATCCTCCACCACGACCAGTGCGCCGGGATCGAGCAGCACCTCGGCGAGCAGGGACAGCGCCTGCTGGGAGCCGTGCGTGACGAACACCTCGTCGACCGGGATGGTGCGGCCCATACGGGTGGACTCGCGGGCGGCGAGCACCTCGCGCAGCGGGCCCCAGCCCGGGGATTCGGTGTACTGGAGTACCGAGCGATCACTCAGCGCGGCATCGGCGGCTACCGCGATCCGGTCCCGGGGCATGAGCTGCGCATCGGGCAATCCACCTGCCAGGCTGATGATCTCGGCACGCGCGGTGAGCTTGAGCAGATCGCGAATCGCGGAACTCTGCAGGCCATCGAGCCGCCGGGACAGCGGTGGAGTGATCGCGGACATGAAACACCTCCGAGGGAACGCCGGGGTACGCCAAAACCCACTGTTTCACAGCGCTACCAGAATATGAAATTCCGATCCCGCATTGTGAGATGCGACTCCGGCGTCCCCGAGCGATCAGCGCTCGTCGATGGCGAAGATGAGGTGCTTGCCGTCTCGCGTCACCGTGCCGATGCGCTGGCGATAGACCGTCGTGGTCCCGTCGGTGCGATGTTCGGTGAGATCGGCGTCATAGGCGTTGTTGCCGTCCCGGATACCGTCCTCGGTGCTGACATCGGTGATGCGCAGGCAGTAGCTGGTGCCCTTGGGGATCACATCGTTGATGGCCTTCTGGATGGTGTCGGCGGGCGAGACGTTCAATGCGTCCGGGGCGACGAAGGATCGCGCCTTGTTGCCGTCCCGATCGGCGTAGAACGCGTGCTGGAAACCCAGAATGGCGTTCGCACCGGTATCGGTGCCACCGGCGCCGTTCCCGATCGTCAGCGGTCCCTCGCGCTTGGCGGGGCAGCTCAGCGCGGCCACCGAGGTCGGCGCGGCGGTGGTGACAGTGCCGCCGGGACCGAATACGGCCTCCGGCTCCGGGGCCTTGTCCTCACCGCCGGTCAGCGATACCACCACCAGTGCGACCACGGCGATCAGCACCACCGCGCCCGCGCCGACCGCGATCGGCATCCACGGCTTCTTCGATTTGCGTTGCGGTGCAGCGGCTTTCGGCGCGAGCCGTTTGGCGATCTCATCATCGCCCCAGGACAGCGATTCCTTCTTGGCCCCGCCCTTACCGGGCTCGGCCTTCTTCGGCATCAGCATCTTGGTGAGCGGATCGTCCGCCCAGGACAGCGATTCCTGCTGCGGCGCAGCGGAGTCCGCGGGCGGCATACCGTTCTCGGCGGAGCGCAGCCAGGCCGATTCCCGGCCGATCTGCGAGGTCTTGATACCGCCGCCGGTGGCCCAGCCCGAGGAACGCTTGGGCGGCTCGGGCGTGGTCGCATGCCGCACCGTCTGCTCGGAGCCGTCGAAATCGTTGCCGTACAACGCATTCGGGTCACCCGCATAGGGCGTCCCGGAATCCGGTGCGAGGTACTCCGGTGCGACGCCCGGCGTCACCGCGCCGTCATCGGCGGGCCGCCAGGCCAATTCGGGACTGGCCGGTGCCGGTGCGGGCGTCCATCCGGACGCGGCCGTCTCGGGCACCACCGGGTACTCACCGGTCGGCGGGCCGAATTCACCCGCACCGAAATCCGCCGCCGGTGCCCCGAAGTCGGTACTCGGCGCGCCGAAACCCTCACCGGCGGAACCGAATACGGAGATCGGCGGCCCGAAGTCATTGAGCGACGGCCCGAACTCCGATACCGGCGGCCCGAACCCGGAATCGTCATCCGGCTGCTCCGCGGGGGGCCGCCGGTGCGCTTCGGTGAGCGCGTCGTGCTCGGTCCCCGGATCCGGCGCTCCGGCGCCGGCACCCGATGCGGGGCGGTCGGCCGAGGTGTCCTTGCCGGAATCCATCACACGTCCTTTCGCCACACACGCGTGGGGCGGTCTCACGACCGCCCCACGC
>NZ_JBHJXS010000023.1:0-101224 GCF_042269265.1 Nocardia sp. NPDC056000
ACAACTCCGGCAACAACCCCCCCACCACCGGACGCCGCGTATCGTTCCACACCTCCAACACACGATGCCGCTCCACCGCGGACAACAGCGACACCCGGGAGAGCGGCGTATCCGGCGCCGCGATCACCGCTTCCACCACGCGCACCAGGCGCGCTGCGAGCAGTTCCGCGGTCTGCGCGTCGAACAGGTCCGACGAGTACCGCAGCACACCGGTAATGCCCCGGCAGGAGCGGTCCGCGTCGAACCGTTCGGTGAGATCGAATTCCAGATCGAGCTTGGTGGTATGCGCCCGCACCGGCTCCACCGCGATGTCAACGCCCGGCAGCGACAGCTCCGGCTCGGCGTTGTTCTGCAGCACCAGCATGGTCTGGAACAGCGGGTGCCGGTGCAGCGAACGCTCCGGATTCAGCGTCTCCACCAGCAGTTCGAAGGGCACATCCGAATGCTCGTAGGCGGCCAGATCCACCACCCTGGTACGCGCCAGCAACTCATCGAAGGACGGATCACCGGATAGATCGGTCCGCAATACCAGCATGTTCAGGAAGAAGCCGACCAGATCGTCGAGCGCCGCGTCACCACGGCCCGCGATCGGCGTGCCCACCACGACATCGGCACCCGCACCCAGCTTGGACAGCAGCACCGACACCGCCGCGTGCAAGACCATGAACGCGGTCGTTCCACGGGATCGAGCCAGCGCCAGCAACTCCCGATGCACCGGCGCCGTGAGCTCGATGCTCACCTCCGCGCCCCGGTAGGACGGTGTGGCCGGACGTAGCCGATCGGTGGGCAATACCGATTCGACCGGAAGATCGGCCAGCGCGTTCCGCCAATACGCCAGCTGCCGGAACATCTCGCTGCCGGAATCGTGACCGGAACCCAGCACCTGACGCTGCCACAGCGCGAAATCCGGGTACTGCACCGGCAATTCATGCCAGTCCGGTGCGGTGCCGGCCAGCCGTGCCGCCAGCGCCGTTGTCAGATCGCGCGCGAAGGGCGCCATGGACCAGCCGTCGGCGGCAATATGGTGCAGTACCGCGACAAGAACGAATTCCCTTGTTCCGGTGCCCGATTCGGCGGACGGTGATACCTCCGCGGCACCGAGCCGCACCGGCAATTCGCGGGTCAGATCGAAGCCACGAGCCGCGAAATCGGCTACCCACGCCTCGATTCGGTCCGCGGGCAGGCGCTCGGTGGCGAACTCCCACCAGCCGACCAGTTCCGGCAGCGACACCACCTGCTGCCGGGGTGTGCCGTCGGACTCCGGGAAGACCGACCGCAACGATTCGTGCCTGCCGACCAAATCCAGCAGCGCCCGCTCCAGCGACTCCGCGTCCAGCGCACCGCGCAGACGCAGCACAATCGGCAGATTGTATGCGGCGGAATCGGTTTCGAGTCGGTTCAGCACCCACAGCCGGTTCTGCCCGAACGACAGCGGTACCGGGTCCCGGCGCACCGTCGGGGTCAATGCGGGCCATCCAGTCGCGCGTGCGCCGGCACCCAGGCGCGCGGCCAGCGCGACCACCGTCGGCGCGTCGAAGAGATCACGAACTGTCAGCGCCACCCCGAGCACCGACCGCACACGGCCGATAAGTCGCGCGCCGAGCAGAGACTGCCCGCCGAGATCGAAGAACGAATCGTCGATGCCGACCCGCGCCAAGCCCAGGATCTCCGCGAACAGGTCGCACAGCAATTCCTCGTGCGCGGTACGCGGCGCGCGTGCGGACACCAGCGCCCCGAAGTCGGGATCGGGCAGCGCCCGGCGATCGACCTTCCCATTGGGTGTCAGCGGCAGCAGATCCAGCGGCAGCACGACCGCGGGAACCATATGCCCCGGCAGCACCCCGCTCAGCTCGGTGCGCAGACGTGCACCGTCGAGCACCACACCGCTCTCGGCGAGGACGTATCCGACCAACCGCCGGGCGCCGTCACCGTCGGCGCGCACCGCCACGACCGCCCGTGCCACTCCCGAGCAGGCGCCCAAGGCCGCCTCGACCTCGCCGAGTTCGATTCGGACGCCGCGAATCTTGACCTGATCATCGCCACGGCCCAGATACTCGAGCTCGCCGGAAGTGTTCCAGCGCACCAGATCACCGGTTCGGTACAGTCGGCCGCCCGTACCGAACGGATCGGCCACGAATCGCGCCGCGGTCAGCGCGGCGCGGCCGAGATAGCCGCGCGCCACCTGCGCGCCACCGATGTACAGCTCACCCACCACACCAGGCGGCACCGGGCGCAGCGCGGTATCGAGCACGTAGGTCCGGGTATTCCACACCGGTGCGCCGATCGTGACCGGGGCGCCGACCAGCGGTTGCGTAATCACGGCCGCGGTGTCGATGAACGCTTCGGTCGGACCGTAGGCATTGACGATCCGGGCGCCCGGGGCACGCCGCAGCACATCATCGGCCAGGGCGCGCGGCAATGCCTCACCCGCGAAGACGAAATTGCCGATGCGGCGGGCCCGCGGTCCCCGCTCCCCCAGCTGACCGAAAGCCGAGGGCACGGCATTGACGAAGGTGAACTCGAGATCCTCGGTGGTTCCGTCCCCGAGAGCGAGGATGTTCGGAACCAGATGGGCGCGGCCGCCGGTGGTCAGCGGCCCCCAGATCTCGAACGACGACATGTCGAAACTCACCGACGTCGCGGCCAGCGCACGCTCGAAGAACCCGTCGCCCAGCGTATTCCGCGCCCAGACCAGGTTGTTGACGATATTCCCATGCGTGATGACGACGCCCTTCGGCACGCCCGTGGAACCCGAGGTGTAGATGACGTAGGCGGGATGGTCCGGATCAAGCGGCGCACGCAGGTCGACGGCGCCGAGTGGCACCGAACTCGCCGCTGCCAGTTCGGAAATCACCTCGGGGGCATCGAGCACGATCGCCTCGACGCCGGTTCCGGCGCCCAGTCGCGCGGTACCGATGTCGGTGAGCGCCAGCCGCGGCGCGGCATCGGTGAGCATGAATCCGATCCGGTCCACCGGATACTCCGGATCGACGGGCAGGTACGCCCCGCCGGCCTTTAGCACCGCCAGCATGGCCACGATCAGCCGGTCTGACCTGGGCAGCAACAGGGCTACGAATGATTCCGGACCGATCCCGCGCGCTATCAGCAAGCGCGCCAACCGATTCGAAGCGTCGTCCAGTTCGCCGTAGGTCAGCCGCCCGCCGGCGTATTCGATCGCCACGGACTCGGGGACACGCTCGATCTGCGCGCCGATCAGCTCCGGCAGGGTGCGCGGCGGCACCTCCCGGGTGGTGTCGTTCCAGCCCAGCACCACCTGCCGCCACTGCTCGGAAGACAGCGGTAATAGTTCGGACATCGGCCGATCCGGCGTTGTCACCACCGATTTCAGCAGCCGCACGATGAAATCGGCGCAACCGTCGGCCAGGCCCTGCAGATCCGCCGCGGCCACCACCGACGAATTCGCCTCCAGTACCAGGCGAACCGAGTTCCGATGGTCGCAGTAGGTGACCACGACCGAGAGCCCACCCACCGGACCCGTGGTCAGAATATTGAACTCACCCCGCGCCATGCCGAGATCCAGGGCCGAATCCACCAGCAGCACATTGACGATCGGCCCGTACACCGATCCGAAGCCGCCGTCCTCGATCCCCAACTGCGACAGGATCTCCGCGGCGCGCAGCCGCTGATGCATCAGCCCGGAAAAGAGCTCGGTCTCGACAGCACCGAAGGCTTCGGAAACGGTCGCCACCGGATCCCGCTGGACCAGTACGGGGAGCACATTCGAGGTGGCCCCGGAGGATTTCTTGGCCGTCGGGGACAGCCGGGCCGTGACCGGCACGCTGAATCGGAACGCGGGCTCCCCGGACAACGCCGCCAGGTACAAGCCGACCGCGGACACCAGGGTCGATTCGGTGGACAGCAGCCGGGCCGCGCCGCTGCGTTCGGCGTCCGCACGCGTCGGCAGCACCGCGGCCGAGAATTCCGCGGTCGCGACGCTGGCGAGCGGATCCGGGGTGGTGTCGCCGGGAATAGGCAAGGCGGACACCGCAGTACGGATATCAGCGGCCCGATCCTGCCAGTAGCGCCGATCGCGCTCCTGTGCGGCGGTGCCGGCATAGGTCTGCTCGGACTCGAGCAGAACGCGCAGATCATCACGCCGGGTCGTCGTCACTTCTTCTCCGGCGGCAATCCGCCGGTAGATCTCGGCCACCCGGGTCGCCACCGTCATACCCGCATAACCGTCGAGCGCGATGTGGTGCGCCTGCATGAACCAGAACCAGCGCTGCGCACCCAGCCGCAGTACCACCATGTCGACCACGTCGGTTCCCCGAACATCCAGTCCCGCAACGACTCTCGCGCGCATAAATGATTGCGCGGCGGTCGCTGGATCGTCCTCGGCCGCGAGATCGACCACCTCGAACCGGTAGGTCGCGTGCTCGCCGAGCACCACTCGCGGCGCCGCGTCCGGGTCCTGATCCGCCCCCGGAAAACGCAAAGACATACGGAATGAGCCGAATTCCTCGGCGGACAACAACAGCGCCCGTTCCAACAGCGATATCTCGAATTCGCCCTCGATATCGAGATACTGGGCTATCGTAATTGCGGTGTCAGGCTGCATGATCTGACGGAGCCAGAGTTCCTGCTGCAGTGCCGATAGGTCGATGTCCGCGTTCTCAGTACGCTTCACGCTAATTCCTCAAAGACGCACGACTTCGCACTCGAGCCGCACCGGGCAGGTGGCAAGGGAGGCGGTCGCCGACTATCGAGGCCGGCCGGGACAGCGCTTGCCTACTATCAGGATTGAATGATTTTGTTGAGATCGGCGATATAGCCGAAGGAATCGCGCACGAGCGCGGGATCCACCCCGAAATCGACCAGACAGGCGACCTCATCGACGCCTATGTCGGCCAGCTGGTCGCACATATCCACGGCGTCGTCGATGGTCCCGAACAATGCGCTGCTGTCGAAGTAACGGTCGAAAGCGAAATCGACCATGCTCGCGATGTCATCGGGCGACAGCGAGTCGATATCCCGGGAGAATTCCGCACCGCCGGCCAGTTGCACCGCGCGGGCGATCAGATCGAAGGAGTCCAGCAGATACACGCTGAACGGTTCGCGCACGAGCTCGCGGACAGTGTCCCGGTCATCGCCCAGAAAGGTGTGCAGCATAACCACAACACTGGCGTTACGCTGCTCGGACTCGCACTGTGCGAGCCCCTCCCGATAGACCGCGATCTTCTCCGCCAGCCCGGTCAGGTTCTGGCCGATCAGATGTGTCAGGACGCCGTACCCGTGCTTGCCCGCGGCCGCGAACGTTTCCACGCTGCCGCCGCTGGTGAGCCAGATGGGAATGTCCCGCTGTATCGGATCGGGGTGGACGATGACCTCGATGTCGGTACCGACACCATCGATTCCGGTTGCGGGCTCCCCGCTCCACAACCGCCGGACTTTATCGGCGGTAGCGGTGACGGATTCTCTGCGATCCGCATACGCGCCGGGGTTGATAATGAAATCTTGTGCATGCCAGCCGGATGCGAAAGCCACCCCGGCTCGACCATTGGACAGATTGTCGATCATTGCCCAGTCTTCGGCAATGCGCAGCGGATTGTGCAATGGCGCGATAACGCTGCCCGCCCGCACCGCGATACGTTCGGTAATGGCCGCGACTGCCGCCGAAGTCACCGCTGGATTCGGAAAGATCCCCCCGAAACTATGGAAGTGCCGTTCCGGTGTCCATACTGCCGATAGCCCATTGCTATCTGCGAATCGCGCGCCATCCAGCAGCAATCTGTAGCCATCAGTACCGCCTGTAGCGCTACTGAAATAGAACAGGCTCAGATCCACAGCATTCCCCACTCCCTTCAAACTGCACCCCACCGTAGCCCAGCACTCCGCTCCTGCCAACATCGACGAGGGCCCGGGGCGGTCCGCCACCTAGCCGGAACCCTCCAGCTACCGGTAGCTGGAGGGGTGCTGAATTCATCTCAGCCACTGCGTATTCCGAGATCGGATCGCTCCGGGGCCAAATCGCGGCGGCTCCGAAAACCTCCGGCAACCTACGAGAAGTCACCCGCCGGTGACGTACCTATCAGAACAACGGTTTGATCCAGCTGGATCGGAATACCTTGGGCACCATGGACTTAACCGCCTACCACACGATTTCTCTTGCAGTGGACCATGATTCGCCTTCTGCAGGCTGGCCCCTGTTTCCGGAACGGGGGTACGATCCCCGCCGACCGGTGCAGCCGGGTCGGCAGTTGAATCCGATTGGAGACCTTCCCGAAGATGGACCTGGCAAATCCGGACCTCTACACCAGCACCGATCGCTACACCATGTGGCACGAGTATTCGCAGTCCGACGCGGTCGTATGGAGCGAGCCCGGCCTGTCTCCCAGCGGATTCTGGTCGGTGTTCTCCCACCGCGACAGTGCTGCCGTGCTGTCGCCCAAAGCGCCTTTCACCTCCGAGTACGGCATGATGATCGGATTCGACGCCACTCACCGCGATAATTCCGGCGGCCGCATGCTGGTGACGACCGACGGGCCGAAACACACCGATCTGCGCAGGCTGATCACGCCGTTTATGTCCAGGCTGCGCGAACCGTCGCTGGAATCGGTACTGGGACAAGAGATCACCCATATCATCGAGCGATTGCGTGACGACTCGGCCACCGATATCGCGATCGATATCGGCCCGCGGCTACCGGCCGCGGTGGTCTGCGAAATCATCGGCGTTCCAGAGAGCGACCGCGAATTCCTGATCAAGCTCACCAATCACGCCTTCGGCGGGCACGAACCGACGTTCGATAAGATGACCTCGTCCGAAGCTCACACCGAGATTCTCTTCTACTTCTATCAATTGATCGCCGACCGCGAGGACCACCCCGCCGACGATCTGATCAGCGCGCTGCTGTCGAGCGGACTCGGCGCCGACGATATCGTCATCAATTGCGATAACGTCCTCATCGGCGGCAACGAGACCACCCGGCACGCGGTGACCGGCCTGTTCCATGCCCTCGGAACGCATCCGGAAGCCTGGCACGCGCTGCGCGACGAACCCGATTCGATTGCCCCGACCGTGGAGGAATTGATCCGCTGGATCACCCCCGCCGCCCACGTGCTCCGCGTCGCCACCGAAGACACCACGATCGGCGCCCAGCCGATCCGCGAAGGCGAGGCCGTGGTGGTGTGGCTGCCCGCCGCCAATCGCGACGCACGCGTCTTCGACAATGCGAACGCGCTGGTGCCGGATCGAAAGCCCAACCGGCACCTGGGTTTCGGCACCGGCCCGCACCACTGCCTCGGTGCCGCGATGGCCCGCCTGGAACTGGCCTCGCTGCTGGGCGGCCTGCGGGAACAGATCGACCGCATCCAGGTCGCGACTCCGCCGACCTGGATGCGGTCGAATCTCGTACAGGGTTACACCAGTTTGAAGGTGTCGATCGATTGGGCGCCCGGGCACTGAACCCTGATCGCGGTGCGATCAGCCGATATTCGCGGACATATCCGGAATCATGCGATACGCCTCTTCCTGCCAGTTGGTCCAGGCGTGCAAGCCCTGGGGCGGGAAGGAGTAGACGACATTCCGGGCCCCGAGGAAATTCATCTGGGCCTGGAATGCGCGGGTGTTGGCCAGCGCCAACGTTTCCAGCGGCGCACCTCGGACCAGGCGATCGGCGGCGGCACCGATCGGAATGTTCAGATCCGCGTCCATCGGTGTACCACTGCCGGCCGCGATCCACAGACGGGTGTTGTTGGCGATCAGGGTCGGGGCGAAGACGAACGGGTCCATATGCAGCCACTGCGGACCCCACGGCGGCGCCATGGAGTCGACGTTGTATCCGCCCGCATCGACCATGGCGACTCGAATGAGCTCACGCATGCTCGGTGCCGAGATGTTCAGATAGCCGGAGAACGAGCCCGCATAGCTGAACTGATCGGGGTGATACGCGGCCAGCGTCAGAGCCGCCGAGCCGCCCATGGAAAGACCGAAGACGCCATTGCGATTGGGGTTGAAGCCCAATCGATCACGCAATGCCCAGCGCAGCTGATCGGTCAGGAAGGTCTCCCAGTCGTACCGGTAGCTCTTCCCCGGACCCCCGCCCAGCGCCTCGGTCGCGCCCGAACCGGTATTGGGCGCCGAGGAACCCGCTCCCGCCGGAAGACCGAAGAACGAACTCGGCGCGGCCCAGTCGGCGTAGAAACTGGACTCGCCGCCGACCGGCATGACCACATTGATATTCCAGCTCGCCAGCACGTCGGCGACGTTGGTGTCGTTCTCCCAGCCGTTCAGGAGCTCGGTGGCACGCTGCCCGTCCAGGGCGTAGACCACCCGATCGGTATTGCCGTCGGCCGCGCGCAGAACCCGCGTCTTGATCGGACCCATGACCGGAGAGTCGACCCAGAAGTCGAAAGCCGCCGGCGTGAAGGCCGCGGTAGCGGGCGGGGATCCGACCACTGTCACGCCCAAAGGCAGCAAAAGTATCGACGCTACTGCCAGGACCACCCTTTTAACGCCCGTACCTCGCATCGACCTAGCCCTCTCGTTGGAGCACAACCGATCCTTGAACAACTGATCTTCTTCGATGCGAGGCAACTATCGGATGACCAACCGGGCGTGTTAAGGGTGTGTCGCGATCTAACCGATGTTGTTGGAGAGGTCCGGAATCATCCGATAGACCTCGGCGGCCCAATTATTCCAGTTGTGGACACCGGTGGCGGGAAAGTCGAAGGTGACATTGCCCGCGCCGATGGAGGCCATCCGCACCTGGAAGGCCCGGGTGTTGGCCAGCGCCAGCGCCTCGAGCGGCATGCCCTGGATAACCGACATGACACCCGAGACATCACCCGGACCCGGGATGGCACTGGCGGCGGACACCCACAGCCGGGTGTTGTTGTTCTTGAGCAGCGGCGCGAACACGAACGGGTCCATGCGCAACCACGCCGGGCTCCACGGCAGCGCCATCGAGTCGATGTTGTAGCCGCCGGCGTCCACCATGGCCAGGCGCAGCGCCTCGCGCATGCCGGGCGCGGAAACGTTCAGGTAGCCGGAGAAGGAACCCGCATAGCTGAACTGGTCCGGGTTGTAGGCGGCCAGGGTTAGCGCGGCAGAGCCGCCCATGGACAGACCGAAGACACCGTTGCGGGTCGTACTGAAGCCCAAGCGGTCGCGCAGCGCGTTGCGCAGATCCCGGGTGAGGAAGGTCTCCCAGGTGTAGCGGTAGCTCTTGCCCGGACCACCGGCCATGAGCTGGAAGGCGCCCGAACCCGATGAGGAGCCCGCGGCGGAACCGGAGGAGGACAGCGACCCCGAGCCGGTGCCGCCGGGGACGCCGAGGAAGGTGCTCGGCGCGGCCCAATCGGCGTAGAAGCTCGACTCGCCGCCAACCGGCATGACGACATTGATGTTCGCGGCGGTGAGCGCACGCGCGACATCGGTGTCGTTCTCCCAGCCATTGAGGTCCGTGCGGGCACGCATACCGTCGAGCGCGTACACGACGCGCGAGGTGTTGCCGTCAGCCGCACGGAAGATGCGGGACTTGATCGGACCCATACCGGTGGACGAATCGACCCAGAAATCGAAGGCGGACGGATCGAACGCGGCGTTCGCCGTGCCCGCCCCCACGCCTGCCGCCGACACCCCGAACGGCAGCAGCAGAGCCATCGACACTCCGAGTACCGACTTCTTCAACCATCCGCCGCTCGATCTCCGACGTCTATCCTGCTCGCCTCGCATATTCCCGTACGGCCTTTCGCATTGTCGTGTCCACGGCGTGCTTGTGACCGCGGTGGGCGTCTCGGGCACCCTATCGTGCGTTGGCTAACCAGGCGTTATCAGATCGATATATATGTGACCGGGACCACTGAATCGCGATTTATGTCGAATACCCGCTGGTCAATACAAGGAGAGGCACAAAGTTTCACGCTGCTGATCACCGGTATCGCTCATCACCATCAGCCGCACGAACCCCTCGCACACCTTCAGCATCCGGGGGCATCGAGATGCCGGGGACATGACGAAGGCCCCACGGTGAATCACCGTGGGGCCCCGAAGGTTTCGTGCTGGAAACGAAATCAGCCGATATTGGCCGAGAGATCCGGAAGCATCCGGTTGAGCTCGTTCTCCCAGTTCTTCCAATTGTGTACACCCAGAATCGGGAAGTCGTACGTCACATTGCCGTAGCCGAGACTGGCCATTCGCACCTGGAACGACCGCGTGTTGATCATCGCGATGGTCTCGATCGGCATGCCCTGCACGATCGACATGAGCCCGGTGATGTCACCGGCGCCCGGGAGACCACTGGCCGCCGCGATCCAGAGCCGAGTGTTGTTGGCCTTCAACCGCGGTGCGGAGACGAAGGGATCCATCCGCAACCACTGCGGACCCCACGGCGGCGCCATGGCATCGACGTTGTACCCGCCCGCATCGAGCATGGCGACGCGGACCGCCTCCCGCATACCGGGAGCGGACAGATTCAGCAGACCGGAGAACGACCCGGCATAGCGGAACATGTCCGGGTAGTACGCGGCCAGGGTCAATGCGGCGGAACCACTCATGGACAGTCCGACGACACCCATTCGGGTGGTCTGGAAACCGAGACGGCCACTCAGCGCGTTGCGAAGATCCTTGGTCAGGAAGGTTTCCCAGGTGTAGCGGTAGCTCTTGCCCGGGCCGCCGTTGAACAGATCGAACGCGCCCGAACCGGTGGTGGATCCGGTGCCCGCGGGTACACCGGCGACGGTGCTGGGTGCGTTCCAGTCCGCGTACCAGCTGGATTGGCCACCGATCGGCATGACCACATTGATATTGGCGGCGGTCAGCGCTCGCGACACATTGGTGTCGACCTCCCAGCCGTTGAGATCGTCACGCGCCCGCTCGCCGTCGAGCATGTACACCACTCGACTCGTATTGCCGTCCGCCGCACGGAAGATGCGGTTCTTTATCGGACCCATGCCGGCGCTGGACTCGACCCAGAAATCGAAGCCGTCGGGATTGAACGCGGCCTGCGCGGTTCCCTCGATTCCCTGGACTCCTGCCACCGACACCCCGAACGGTAGCAATGCCGCTATGGCCAGGCCCAGCGCCGATCTTCTCAGCCAGCCGGAAGATCTCGAACGTCTCCGCTGCGCCCGAATCGGCCGCGTTCCACGCACAGTCAAGCCTCGCATACTCCGTCCGGCCTTTCGTCCATGCACCCGAGCCCCCCTGAGCCGGAGATGCCCGAACGCGTCCAGCGACAATCGTTGCGACACAACAAAATGGGCCGCTCCGCGTGTACTCGATGAGCGTATCGCGGAACGGCCCTGCCGGCGTTACCAAAACGAGATGGCTTAACTCAAAAACGTTGCAAACCGGTCACTTAGACCGCGGAACTGTGTTATTCCACTGCCGTCGAACCGTGTTCAACCGCCGGTACTATCGCGGCGGCAACGTCGGATCGACCAGACCGCACCGTTCGATCTCGTACTTGGGCACCCGATCGATCCGGTACTTCGAGAAGCCCAGCGACTGCATCACATTGTGCCGCCAGCGATCGAAGGTCAGCGGCGATCGCGAGGAGGACAGCAGGTCCTGGGTGGCCGGGCAGCTCAGCGCGACCCGCGCCTGCGCCACCCACTTGTCGTCCATGTACCAGGGCAGCCACGGATGCCTATCCACCATGCCCGCGTCCACCACGACCCAGTCCGGGTAGAGGTTCTTGTCATGGCCGATGCGGCCGTCCTCGAGCCGTTCGGTATGCGCCGCAAGCGGATACGCCAGCCCCATCTGATCGATGACGCGCACGCTCAGCGGAACGTTCATGCTGGTCATGCCGAGATTCAGGAAGAACACGGTATGTCCGTTGCCGCCCGGGGCGATGGGCTCCGGCGGCGGTGCGATGTACCAGAACATGAAGGACGGCGAATTCAGCAGCAGGCCGCCGTCGGGGGTGTTGGCGATATCGCGGACCATGGCGCGCATGCGCGGATAGTCCAGGTAGTCCTCGGCGCGGATCGGATGATCGTGACCGGTATTGAGGACGTAGTAGATCCGCTCGTCCACGATGCCGGTGGAGCTGATCTTGGTTCCGGTGGTGATGGCGGTGGTGTTGGCCGCGAACAGCGCCCAGCCCGCCGTACCCAGGAATCCGGCCAGCACCACCACGAAAGCCCAATCCCGGCGGCGCATTTCGCGGGTACCGGCGAACAGGCCGCGCGGTATCCGAATCGGCAGCACGGCCACCGGCAGGATGAGGCAGAACAGCTGCGGCAGCAGCATGCGGCCGTGCATGAAGTCGCCACCGACGCGGATCTCGTAGACGGTCAGCAGCAGACCGCTGCCGACCATGAGCGCGACCACGGCGGCGGGGGTGTGCAGCCATACGCTGAAGCGGTGAATCCGAGTGCGCCAGCTCTTGTCCGGCGTTCCGGCCGTCTCGTCGTCATCAACGGCGTGCCGACCGGTCTCGTCGTCTGCGCGTCCCGACCACACCGCGAACGCCGCGGCGACCGCGAGCAGCGCCAGCGGAATCAGCAGCCAATACGGTCCGGCGAAATTCCACAGGTAGACGAAACCCTGCTTCCACTTCGCGCCGCCCGCGTCCTTGGCCACGGCCGTATTCGGGTACGGCAGACCGTAATAGCCCATCCGCCACACCTGGTAGACGATCGGCACCAGCCCCGCGACCGCGACGATGAGCGCGCGGAACACGATCGGCCGCAGCCGGGTCTCCGGCAGCGGCGCGCAGAAGATCATCAGCAGCGCCAGCGCGCCAACCAGGGTCATCTCCGGGCGGATCAGCGGCGCCAACCCGGCGAAGAACACCAGGCCGAAAAACCCTGGCAGCCGGACCCGTTCGGCCTGACTCCAGCGAATCAGCAAGTACCACAGCACCGCCAGATAGGCGATGACCAGGCTGGACTCCAGACCCGAGGTGGCGTAGTCGCGGGCCGGGGGCACCGCGATGTAGACCAGCGCACCGGCCGGAAGCAGCAGCGCCGATCCGGTGCCGCCCCACAACCGGGCCGCACCGAGCATGGCGAAGACGATGGCCAGCACCGACAGCGTGAGCGCGATGCCGAGCACCACGTACTCCAGCCGCAGATCGGTCAGCCAGCTGAAGAACCAGACCAGATAGGTCCAGGCGGTGCTGGTATTGGTTTCGACGCGTTCACCCGCATTGAATACCGGGCCGTTGCCCGCCATCAGGTTTCGCACCGTGCGCAGCACGATGAGGCCGTCATCGGCGATCCAGCGCCGCTGCCAGCCTCCGGCCGCGAATAGGGTCGCGGTCAGCACGATCCCACCGACGAAAACGGTGCGGGATAGTCGCGAGAATCTGCGCGCGGACGGATCCGTCGCACGCCGATGGGCGCGCCCGAGCGGCAATTGTGCCGTAGGCGCGCCCCCCTCTCGCTCTTCTCCCTCTACCACGTCAGGTGAGATAGACAGCGACACCTACCGCTCCGATCCAGGCGATTGCGAGGAACTGGAGGACCCGGTCCCCCAGGGCGATCTCTTCGGGTTCACCGGCTTCGCCGCCGTCCACATCCACCGCGTAGCGCAGGACCGCGATGGTGAACGGGATCATGGAGATCGCGAACCAATCGGTGTCCTTGACCCGGCCCTGTTCGAACGCCCACAGCCCGTAGAACACGACCACCGCGGTGGCCGAGACGGTCCAGACGAAACGCAGGTAGGTCGCGGTGTAGTACTGCAGCGACTTGCGGATCTTCGCGCCGGTGTCGAGCGCGATCTTCAGCTCCGCATAGCGCTTTCCGGCCGCCATGAACAGCGAGCCGAACGCCATGATGAGCAGGAACCATTGGGACAGCTTGATATCCGCGGCCGCGCCGCCGGCCACCGCGCGCAGCAGGAAGCCGGAGGAGACGATGCAGATATCGAGCACGGCCTGATGCTTGAGGCCGAAGCAGTAGGCGAGCTGGATGGCGATGTACACCGACATCACCACGGCCAGATGCCAGGACGCGAGGAACGAACCCGCGATGGATGCCACCAGCAGCACCGCGGACAGGCCGTAGGCCAGATTCACCGGCACCACACCGGCGGCGATGGGCCGGTAGCGCTTGGTCGGGTGGGCCCGGTCGGCCTCCACGTCCAGCGCGTCGTTGACCAGGTAGATACCCGACGCCGCCATACAGAACACCACGAACGCGATGGCGACGTGGCCGAGCACGGACGCGTCGGTGAGCACCAGATCACCGGCCGCGGTCTTGCCCGCGGCCAGCGGTGCGGCGAGCACCAGCACGTTCTTGACCCATTGACGCGGGCGCATGGCCTTGATCAGGCCGCCGCCCAGCGTCTTCGGCGGTCCCTTGACGACCGCCTCGTCCAGCTCGGTGCTGGTCGGCTCTTCGCTCATGTCAACAAGGGCTCTTTCTTCCTGCGCGGTCACTTCGCGAGTCTCTTTTCGGCGGCAAGCACTACAGCGGCTGATGCGGCGCCCAGCGCGGAACCGGCGAGCACGTCGGATGGGTAATGCACCCCGAGGACGACCCGGGACAGCAGCATCGGCGGGACGAGCACCGCGGGCAAGGGTAACCCGGTGAGCCTGCCGAGCAACACAGCCGCTGCCGTCGTTGATGTCGCGTGCGAGGACGGGAAGCTCAGCTTGCTCGGCGTCGACACGTTGACCTGCACGGATGGATCATTCGGGCGCGGACGGCGAACAACCCGCTTGATCACCACCGAGGCGGCGTGCGCACCGAACGCGCCGACGGCGACCCCGGCCCATTCGCGGCGGCGCGGCTTGTCCACGAGCGCGCCGACCGCGGCGATGCCGATCCAGCCGAGCGAATGCTCACCGAAATGCGACATACCGCGCGCGGCCTTGATGACCGCCGGATTGCGGCCGATGGTGCCCTGCACCAGGTTCAGGATCTTCACCTCGGGCGGGGCGGCCGGAGCCGGAGCGTCCGGAACCACATGCAATCCGCGGTCGGACTCGGCGGCCTGGCTGGCGGTCATTTGCTCCCGTTCCCTGAGTTGTCGATCCCGAAGGTGTTCTCCCACGCGGACTTACTGGTGAGATGCGAATGCGCCGCACGATACTGCTCGCGCACCTCGGGGAAGCGCTCGGCCAGCTCCTTGCGCAGGCGCATGGCCTCCTTGAAGAGTTCGGCGGCCTTGCGCGGATCGCGCTTGCGGTAGACGACGCCGCGGCCGTCGGCGGTGGTGACGGTGACGCCGTCCACCTGGGACAGCAGGAACCAGCGCGCGTCCAGGGTGGGGACGTTCAGCTGCGGGGTCTCATGGTGCGCGGTGTTGGCCTTGCGGAAGTTGTGCACCACGCCCTTGCCGAGGCGGACGATCTTGGCGAGCGGGTTGCCCGGTTCGCCGACCGCACCGACCTCGGCGCGGCTGGCCATCGGCAGATCGGTCGACGACGGCACGACCACCGCGTCCGGGTATTCCTTGCGCATGGCATGCACCTTGCCGAGCGCGGTCGGCAGCAGTTCGAACAGCTTGTCCGGACCGGCGAGGTAGTCGCGGATCGCCTCGTTCTGAATGGCGACCGTCGAATACTCCAGGCACAGCAGGTGTTTCAGCGTCGCCTTGATGGTGTTGATGACCATCGGACGGCCGTCGTTGGGCAGGTGCAGCGAGGCTACGACCAGGCGATTGCGCAGGTGGAAATACGCCTGCCAGTCGATGGCGTCGTCCTTGTCGCTCCACGCCATATGCCATACGGCCGCGCCCGGCAGGGTGACGGTCGGGTAACCGTGATCCCTTGCGCGCAAACCGTATTCGGCATCGTCCCACTTGAGGAACAGCGGCAGCGGCTGCCCGAGCTCCTCGGCGACCTGACGCGGGATGACGCAGGTCCACCAGCCGTTGAAGTCCACGTCGATGCGGCGGTGCAGCAACTTGGAGTTGTCGCGGTCGCTGAGCGGATTCTTCGAGAAGTCGTGGTCGTACTCGACATTCGGGGCCGCGGTCCACATGAAGATGGACCGATCCACGATCTCGCCCATGACGTGCAGGTGCGAGCGTTCCTGCAGGTTGAGCATCTGCCCACCGGTCAGGATGGGGGACTTGGCGAATCGCGAGAACGCGAGCGCGCGCAGAATGCTGTCCGGCTCGATCTCGATGTCATCGTCCATGTAGACGATGTACTCGGCATCGGTGGTCTTGAGCGCTTCGTACATGACGCGGCTGTAGCCACCGGACCCGCCCAGGTTGGGCTGATTGTGGATGGCGAGCCGATCACCAAGGGGCAGTGCGGCTTCGGCGAATCCGGGCTCGTCGACAACCTTGCGATTGCCCTGATCCGGAATGATGACGGCCTTGATCTTCTCCAGCACGAGCGGGTCATTGCCAAGCGCGGCAATGGTTTTCACCGCATCGGTGGGCCGGTTGAAGGTGGGCATGCCGACGGCGATGCTGCCCTCGCCCGGAGCCTCGATGGGCGCGTACCAGCCACCGCTGCGCACCTCGACCGCGCTGTCGGTGGTGATGTCGAACCAGATCCAGCCGCCGTCCTCGAACGGGCCCAGATCCACCTCGAACTCGACGGCTCCGGTCCCGTGCGCACCGAAATCAGCATCCGTCATCCCGGCATGGTTCTGGCCGGGATCCACCCCGAACTCAGAGCCCTGCACGTGGATTCGGGAACCGTCCGCCTTGGAGCGGTACACGTCCACGCGGCCGTGGCCGGACAGTTCCAGCCGCAGCACCACGGATTCGAGAATGCTCCAGCGCCGCCAGTAACTGGCGGGCACGGCGTTGAAGTAGGTGCAGAACGACACCTCGGACTCCGCGCCGATGGACAGCGAGGTCCGGGTGGGCGCGTGCGCCCGCTTGGCATTGGTGTCGGATTCCTCGAGGTACAGCTTGCGCACATCGAGGGGCTCACCCGGCCGCGGCAGGATGATGCGCTGCAGCAGCGATTTGGCGCGGGTCGCGGTGTTGGACTCTTCCGGGGTCATCTCTTCCAGCGTCGCTTGTGCGGTCATTCGGCGGTGTCCACCAGGGGTGCGCCGGACTCCAGGTGCGGGCGCAGCACATTGTCGAACATGCTGAGCGCGGCACCGATGGCCATATGCATGTCCAGGTACTGGTAGGTGCCCAGGCGTCCACCGAAAAGCACCTTGGCGGAAGCGGTTTCGGCCTTGGCGCGCTCGCGGTAGGCGAGCACCTTGGCGCGGTCCTCGGGGGTGTTGATCGGGTAGTACGGTTCATCGCCGGTCTGGGCGAAGCGCGAGTATTCGCGCATGATGACCGTCTTGTCCGTGGGGTAGTCACGCTCGGGGTGGAAGTGGCGCGGCTCGATGATGCGGGTGTAGGACACGTCGCCGTCGTTGTAGTTCATCACCGAGGTGCCCTGGAAGTCACCGGTTTCCAAGACCTCGGTCTCGAAATCGATGGTGCGCCAGCCGAGTTCGCCTTCGGCGTAGTCGAAGTAGGCGTCCAGCGGTCCGGTGTAGATGACCGGGGCGTCCGGGTTCTGTGCGCGGATCTCGTCGCGGACGTCGAACCAATCGGTGTCGACGCGCACCTCGATGAGATCGCTCTCGGCCATCTTGGTCAGCCAGGCGGTGTACCCGTCCTTGGGCAGACCCTCGTAGGCGTCGTTGAAGTACCGGTTGTCGAAGTTGTAGCGCACGGGCAGTCGGGTGATATTGCCGGCGGGCAGGTTCTTGGGGTCGGTCTGCCACTGCTTGGCGGTGTAGTCGCGAATGAACGCCTCGTAGAGGGGACGGCCGATCAGGGAGATCGCCTTCTCCTCGAGATTGGCGGCGTTCTTGGTGTCGATTTCGGCGGCCTGCTCGGCGATCAGCGCGCGGGCTTCCTGCGGGCTGAAGTAGCGGCCGTAGAACTGGGAGATCAGGCCCAGTCCCATCGGGAATTGGTAGGCCTGGCCCTTGTGCAGTGCGAAGACGCGGTGCTGGTAGCCGGTGAACTCGGTGAACTGATTCACGTAGTCCCACACCCGCTTGTTGGAGGTGTGGAAAAGGTGGGCACCGTACTTGTGGATTTCGATGCCGGTCTCAGGCTCCGCCTCCGAATAAGCGTTACCACCCAGGTGGTAGCGGCGTTCGACCACCAGGACCCGCTTGCCCAGCAGGTTGGCGGTGCGTTCGGCGATGGTCAGCCCGAAGAAGCCGGAGCCGACGACGATGAGATCGAAGGGGGATGCGACGGTCACGGGAGCCCAGCGTAGTGGAAGAAGGTATTGCCGTGCGTGGGCTCCGGTATGCGGGGTTCGGGGGGCTCCGAGGATACGACCGAAATGGGCGGTGGTCATCCCGGTGATCGGGATGGGTTGTCGAGGTATTTGCTCAATATTCACCGAAGTAGGGACAGGCGCTTCACCGGCGCTGTATTACATACGCACCAGACTGAACGCCCGTCCAGTTTGTTGCCGTGAGCGCATCAGCGGCCGTGCCCATACGCTCGACCCGGAAGACCTATCCACATGCGGTTTCATCGCCTCGCCCCCTTCGTGGGCGCACTCACCCTCTCGGCCGTATTGGGCACCGCCGCCCTGATTCCGGCCGCCGCTCCGGCGCACGCCGATACCGAAACCCTCGCGACCATGCCGGTCGCCGCATCCCCCGGCCTGTGTGGCAACGGGGCGGCAAGCTTCGACGACATCGCCACCAATGCCGCCACCGCGATCCGCACCGTCGTTCCCGCAGGTCAGCTGACCGCATTCGATCAGCAGGTGAATGATTTCCGGCAGACCATCGCCGATGTCCATGTGCACCGGCGCGGACTGCCCAGCAGCCCGGTGGGCGCGGGCGACCGGCTCGAATTCCTCGATGATCCGATCGTGTCCTACCTGGTCAACAGCCTTGACGCGATCCGCACCGGCACCATCGACAAGACGGTCTCGCTCTCCCAGGTGACCGTCGCCGATGTGGTCGAGGTGTTCATCCTCGGCACCCGCATCGTGAAGATTCCGGCGCAGCTGGCCGCCAGCCTGGTCCCGACCGCGGGCTTCATTCTCAAGCCGATCGTCGGCGCGATCTTCAACGGCGTGAAGTCCCTGGCCCGTGCCGTACAGGCGCAGCTGGTGCGAAACTGCGACGCGCCCAACGCCTATGAGAAGTTGCGGCTGGAACTGCCCGATGAGCACGTCGCCGTGCCGCAGCCGCTGCTGGATCTGGCGAATCAGCTGGTCAAGGCCGACGGCGCCTGCACCCCGCTGGCCGAGCTCAAGACCTCCGATCTGGTCGAGCGTTCGCGCGCCTTCCTGACCCAGACCGCCGGACTGCCGGTCGATCCCGCCGCCGTACAGGCCAATGCCGATGCGCTGCAGGGGTTCCTGCGGGACAACCGGGTCGCGGACATCGTCACCATGCGCCGCATCGAACAGCTCGGCCCGCTGGTGAACGCCATGGACTACGGCCCACTGACGTTCCTGGCGAACCTCGGTTTCGACATCTACGAGGGCAAGGCGCTCAATACGGTCTCGCTGGCGGATGTGAAGGTGGAGAACGCCTTCGACCTGATCACGCTGACCCTGGACACCACCAGCCTGCTCATCACCGTGGGCAGCACCATCGCCGGTTTCACCGGTGTGGCCTCCACCATCACCACCCCGCTGGGCATCGCGCAGACCCTCGCGTTCGCGCCGACCACGTACGGTATGCCGATCCTGCGCGGCGTCATGCAGTCCATGTGCGCCGCTTGATCATTCAGGCGTGATCCTTCAGGCGTAGGGGTAGGGCATATAGCCCTGCGGGATCGCCGGCGGCGGATTCTTCGCCGCGGCGATCCAGCGGCCGGTGGGCGGTACCGCGGCGAGTACGAGGATCAGCAGGCCGATCGCGAGCCCGATGAGATCGGGGCTCTCCGGGCTCTCGGCCAGGCCGACGAGGCCGCCGATCAGTGCGAGCGAGGTGATGGCGATCAGCATGACGCGCCCGGCCGTCTTGCGGGCGAGCAGTAGTAGCGCGGCGACGAACCACAGCACGCCCATCACCAGGACGAGGACCCCCAGGCCGATCGCGACGGTGACGTCGTCGTCGAACGATGAGCTCTCGTAGTCCGTGTTGTAGTGGCTTGATCCGAAGGTCGCGCCGATGAGAATGATGCCGAGGCCGGCCAGTCCGGCCAGCACCGCGACAAGGATCGACAGCACCGCGGCGGCAATGGCGGTCGCGCCACTGGGCGGCGGCTGATAGCCGGGATATCCCGGCTGTGGATACGCGTAACCCTGTTGGGGATAACCCGGTTGGGGATAAGCGGGCTGTGCATAACCCGGCTGCTGATAGGTCGGCTGTGGATATCCCGGCTGCTCATATCCGGGCTCCCCCTGCCACGGATTCTCCGGCGGTCCGTACGGATAACTCATGGTCCCTCCCCATTTCGATGGCGGGAACTCTACCGCGCGGCACCGACACCGGCGATGCCATATTCGGTGCGTGTGACCTGTAAAGCAGCAACCCCTTCCGATGCCATGACACCGAAAGGGGTTGCGGTATTACCTGATTACAGTCGCGCGGCGGCATACGCGACCATCGCGTCCCGGACGAACTCGGTGGTGCCCGCGCCGTGCCGGTCGTAGTTCTCCGCGAATCGCGGGTCCGCGACATACATTTCACCGAGATTGGTGAAGTACTCCGCGTTCGGCCGCTTACCCTGCCAGCCGATGGTGACCCAGTCGAAGTGGCGCTGCACGATGGCCTGCACCTCGTCGCTGTCGACCGTCAGCCCGGCGGCGCGCGCCCGGCCGTAATCGGCGGCGATATCGAGGTGGGCCCGCATATGCGCCTTCTTGTCGGCGTCGCTCATGGACCGCCACCAGCGGTCGCCGCTCTCCCAGGCGTCCTTTCCCCACCTCTCGATGACCTCGTCCTTGTACTTGCTGTTGTCGAATCCGTCGAACACTTCGTCAGCCATGAGTGGCTCACCCGCTTCCGTTTTCCGCAATGTGGTGTGCACCGAGGCGATTTGCCGTGCGATCCGGTCCTGCTCCTGTTTCAGCAATTCCAGATGGGTCCGCAATGCGGCGGCGGTGTCCTTCTCTCCCGCGAGCACTTCGCCAATGGCCGGTAATCCCAGCCCGAGCTCGCGAAGCAGCAGGATCCGCTGCAATCGAACGAGAGATTCCTGGCCGTAATAGCGATACCCATTGGCCCCCACCCGGGTCGGCGTCAGCAGCCCGAGCTCACCGTAATGCCGCAGCGTGCGACTGGTGGTCCCGGCGGCTTTGGCCAGATCCTGGATAGACCATTCGGTAGCCATCCCGTCCTCCCTTGTTCACCTCGATGAATTCAGCATGCAAGTTGACGTAGCGTCAAGGTCAAGCCTAAGTCAGGAACGAACTTGCTTCAGTGATCCGGCGCATGACACGATCGCCCGGCGTGATGGCGGAGACCGGTATACATCGCGTCGCTCGAATTCTTTTCCGGGGGATGAGGAATCAATGAAGGTAACGGGCCGCGCCCGAATGCTGTCCTGGGCTGCCGCGGTCGTGACCGCGCTGAGCGCCTCCGTACTGTTCACCGGGACGGCCGACGCCGCTCCCCCGGTGACGCTCGGCGGGGGCTCGGGTATCTATGTCGAGCAGCTCGACGATCCGAACAGCACGGCCGACTGCACGCTCACCACCATCGGTTACGACCGGGACGGACGGCTGGTCGGATTGACCGCCGGGCACTGCGGTGAGGTCGGCGCGCGGATCGCCGCCGAGTACACCCGCAGCGGCGGAATCGGCGTGATCGCGAACAAGAGCGCCGGAAACGATTGGGCGGTAATCGTTTTCGACCCGTCCCGGGTGAACCCGACCAAGCAGGTCGCACAGTCGGTGATCAACACCGTCGGCGGCCCGCCGAATGTCGGCGATATCCCGTGCAAGAACGGCCGCACCACCGGTTACACCTGTGGCCCGGTCTGGCAGTCCACCCCGAACTGGTTCCGCAGCCAGGTGTGTGCCAACCACGGTGACTCCGGCGCACCGGTGATCCTGGGTGATCGCCTGGTCGGAATGGTCGTCGCCGGAACCGATTTCGACGCCGGGCCGATCTCGATCGAACTCCCCGCCTGCAAGGGCGCGGGCGATCTGATCCACGAGCCGGAGCTGTCCACCACCATTTCCATGGTGCTGGCCGATATCGACCGTCGCGGCGGTGCGGGTGCGGGCTTCCGCCCCTTCTGATCTCGAAATGCGAAGCGCGGCCCCCGGTCTCATGACCGGGGGCCGCGCTTTCGTTGGGGGACTTCAGTATCCGGCCGTGAACCGGATGCGGTGATGCTTGGGATTCTCGGCCTCGTCGAGCAGGACGACCGCGAGGTCTTCCATCGAGATCACCGAATTGCCTTCGTGATCCTGTAGCAGTTCACCCGCTCCGATCCGGTACGCGCCGGTGCGCTCGCCCGGTTCGAGCAGGGCCGAGGGGCTGACGTAGACCCAGTCGACCTCGGTGTCGGCCTGTTGGAAGACGGCGAGCTGATCATTGCAGGCGGTGGCGATCGGCATGAGTTCGGCGGGGAAGCCGGGCTGTTCGGTGAGGATGGCATCGGTGCCGGGGACGATGAGGCTGCCCGCGCCGCCGACGACCAGCAGGCGAATATCCTTGTCTGCCAAAGCTTCCAGCAGTGCGGCGGCGACCTTGGGCAGCTGCTGTTCATCGCCGAGGCCGGGCCGGGTCGCGCTGATCACCAGATCGCTTCCGGCGACGGCGGTTTCGATGTCCTCGGGGTTGGTGGCGTCACCCGCGATGATCGTGGCCGCCGCGGGCAGTCCGCGCACTTTGCCCGGATCGCGGGAGACGGCGGTGACCTGATGTCCGCGGTTGATCGCCTCGGCCACGACGCGGCTGCCGACTCCGCCGGTGGCTCCGAAAACGGTGATACGCATGGCTGCTGAACTCCTTCGATGGGTGGTGGATCAGGCCGCGACGCGCGCGGTTTCCTTGACCGGTTCGGTGACGGGCTTGGGAGCGCCGGCGGTCTGCCCGAGCAGGGTGCCGCCGAGTGCGATGACCATGCCGAGCACCTGCAGCGGTGCGAGTGACTGCCCGAGGGCGATCCAGCCGATGATGGTGGCCGAGAGCGGGCTCAGCAGGCCGAGGAATGCGACCGAGGTGGCATTGGCGCGGGCCAGTCCGCGGAACCAAATCGCGTATGCCAGAGCGGTTCCGATGAGTACGAGGTACAGGTAGCCGCCGATGGCGCGGGCGTCCATGGCGGGCGGCATACCTTCGATGGCGAAGGCGATCGGCAGCAGCATGATGCCGCCGGCGATGAGCTGCCACGCGGTCATGGCCAGCGGTTTCACGCCTTCGGGGCGGCCCCAGCGCTTGGTCATGACGGTGCCCGCCGCCATGGAGGCCGCGCCGCCGAGTCCGGCGATGACGCCGATGGTGTCGAGTGCGGCGGTGGCGCGCAGCACCACCAGTCCGACGCCCGCCATACCGATAACGGCCGCAAGGATTTTCCGGACGGTCAGCCGCTCGTTCAATGCCAGGGCGGCGAAGCCGAGCGCGACCAGCGGCGCGGCCGCGCCCAGTACCCCGGCCACACCACCCGGCAGCCGGTAGGCGGCGAGGAAGAGCAGCGGCATGAACGCACCCATGTTCAGCACGCCGAGAATCCCTGCCTTCCATACCCATTCGCCGTGCGGCAGCTTGCGGGTGATCGCGAGCAACAGCAGTCCGGCGGGCAGCACGCGCATGAGCGCGGTGAACATGGGCCGGTCCGGCGGCAGGAATTCGGTGGTTATCGCATAGGTGGAGCCCCACACCAGCGGGGCGAGCCCGGTCAGAGCCAGGGTCGCGGCGGTTCCGGAGACGCTGGGGCGGGTCACGATGGTCATCTCTAGCTCCTCATTGATAATCTCAACGTTGAAATAAAACCACTGAGATACCTCAGCGTCAAGTATCTTCACGTTGAGATTATTTCCATTGAGAGGAGCGCCGGTGCCCGACGCCGTCGACCAGATCACCGCCGCCTGGCGAGAAGTACGCCCCGACGTGGACGTTTCCCCCATGGAGATCGTGGCCCGCATCAACCGGCTGTCCCACCTGCTGGAGCGCGAACTGGCCGAGTTCTTCCGCGATCACGGCCTCGAGTTCTGGGAATTCGACGTCCTGGCCACCCTCCGCCGCTCCAACGACCCCCGCGGCCTGACCGCGGGGGCATTGAACAAGGCCGCCATGCGCACCTCCGGCGCAATCACCAACCGCATCGACCGCCTCACCGCCAAGGGCCTGGTAGCCCGCATCCCCGACCCCGACGACCGCCGCGCCATCCGCGTAAACCTCACCCCCGAGGGCCTGGCCCTGGTCGACAAGGTCCTCCCCCTCCACATGATCAACGAGGAACGCCTACTCGCCGCCCTCTCCCCCACCGACCGAGACCACCTCAACCCCCTCCTCCGCACCCTCGCAATCTCCCTCGGCGACACCTCCCTCACCTGAAAACACCTGGAAGGACGGCCTTTACACGGCGTCGAGCGCCTCGGCGATCTTACGCGCCATCGCGGTGACGACGGGACTCGGCGCACCCTTGCGCGCGTGAGTCGCGGCCTCGACCGCGACCAGGACGGTGCTGCGGAAGTTGTCGGCCTCGGCCGGTGACTGCCGCTCGAGGATGGCCATCGCCGCGGTCAGGTTGGGGAACACATGCTCGGCGAATTCGGCTACGGTCTTGCCCGGCAGCACGATGTCCCGGGACTTGGCCGACAGCACGTGGCCGACGACCCCGGTAGCCGAGGTCAGCGCGATCGAAGCCTGCGCATTGCCCTTCGCACCGGCAGCGGCCAGCAGGGAAACCGCACCGTACGCGGCACTGCGAAGAACGCTCTTGTCCTGATCGGTCAGGGTGACGGTGGCGACGGTGGTGACAGACATTTCGTGTACTCCTCGAAATCGTTGTGGCGCTTACCCGAACCGGTTCGGCCCGGGCTGCTTTGTTCGATGTACCTACTTTGTCCGACCCACCTGACACCGCCCTGACGCACGGCTGACACGTCCACTGACACCGCGGAGTCCGGTACCCGGCGACACAGGAGCGGTTATGGCACAACGGGATTCCGGGTTGTCGGACCCTTCTGAGAAGCTCTCTGGCATGAGTTCAGGATCGTCTGCGGATGTGGCGGGCAGCAGTGTGTTCACGGCGGTTACCGGGTCGGGGATGCTCGCGCTTTGGGATCCGGTCAGCTTCGCGCACGTCGTGGATTACGACGGGTGGGAGGTGGAGTTGCTCGAGGATGAGCCGGTTGGGGAGCATATTCAGACTGGGAAGCTGGTTCCGCTGAACATCTTGGCCGACGGGCGATTCGGGGTGCTGGTGCGGGTGGACGCGACCGGTGCGGCCGAGCTCACCGCGCGGGAGCGCAAGTATCTGCAGGAGTCTTCGGAGCCGTATCTGTTCCGGTCCACGGGGACCGCCAAGGTAAGTGGGATCGAGAGTGTCGGCGCTTTCGATGACACCGAGGCGTCGGTGGCGGATATAGTCCCTACCGAAATCGACCTTCCCGCAGGGGATTACGCAGTGACCGTGCACCTTCTCGATTGGGAGGCGGAGCCCGGGGCGATGGATGACGAGGGTGATGCCACCCCATCCGCGCTTCCCGATTTCGTCGTCCTGATCGAACCCGCCGCCGGGCAATCCTTCAGAACCGCGATCGAAACCTTCGATGACATCGATTGATCGGCTTCGAGGCGACGACGGCTTCGGACAGCAGGAAAGCCGGCCATGGGTCCGGAAGGACCGCATGACCGGCTTATGTTGTGCCGCAACGAGTTTTGTTATGCGTCGAGAGCCTCGGTGATCTTGTTCGCCATGGCGATGACGGCGGGGGCCGGGACGGACTTGCCGGCGTGGAGGGCGGCTTCGACGGCTACCAGAACGGTGGCACGGAAGTTGTCGGCCTCGGCCGGGGACTGGCGTTCCAGGAGGGACATGGCGGCGGTCAGCGCGGGGAGGACCTGGTCGGCCAGGTCGGCGACCGTCTTTCCGGTGAGGTGGATGTCCTTGGACTTGGCGGAGAGGGTGTGGCCCACCAGGCCGGTGGCCGAGGTGAGGGCGATGGCGGCCTGGGCGTTGCCCTTGTGCGGGGCGCCGGCGGCGGCGAGAAGGGAGACCGCACCGTAGGCGGCGGTGCGAAGAGTGCTCTTGGCTTCGTCGGTCAGGGCGACGGAGGCGATGGTGGTGTTCGACATGGTGTACTCCTCGAAAGCTGTTGTGGCTGACCGGAACCCTGTTGTTCAGGTCGTCTTGTTCGATGTACACACTTTGTCCGGGCGAACTGACATGCCTCTGACACTCAGCTGACACGAGAAGCGTCGTGGTGACTGTCGTTTGGCGGTTACTCGCCCACCTGGTTCTGCACCGCCCAATCGCAGATCGCGGCGAGGGGTTGTTCCAGGGATTTGCCGAGGGTGGTCAGGGCGTATTCGATGTGCTGGGGAGCCGTCTCCTTGTAGACGTGCCGTTCGACCAAACCGTCGGACTCCATCGAGCGCAGGGTTTCGGTGAGCATTTTCTGGGTGATGCCGGGGAGGCGGCGGCGGAGGTGGGCGTGGCGGTGCGGGCCGTCGAGGAGGGCGTAGATCAGCAGGATTCGCCATTTGGACGAGAGGCGTTCCAGGGCTTGGCGGGTGGCGCAGGATTCTTCGAGGACATCCGGTATCACCAGGGGCATGGGGGCTCCCGGGGTATGGGCACTTGAAAGTGCCTTCTGGCGGCGGGTGGTGGGCGGTTCTAACTTCGTCTTCACCGTAGTGGAGAAGGGAAGAACACCATGTCGCAGGAATTTCAGGTGCACACGTTCACGGCCGGGGAGAACGGCATTTTCGTGAATGGATACCTGGTGGAGACGGCGGAGGCGGTCGTGCTGATCGACTCCACGCTGCTGGTCTCCGATGCGCACGCGCTGAAGGAGAAGATCGCGGCGATCGGCAAGCCGGTGGCGGCGGCGTTCGTGACGCATCCGCATCCGGACCACTTCAATGGGCTGCCGTACGTGGTGGCCGAGGAGACGCCGGTGTACTCGACCGCCGCCGTGGCCAAGGTGATCGCGGACAGCGCCGATGCCAAGCGGGCGCAGTGGGGTCCGACCTACGGGGCGGAATGGCCGGATCGGTACCGGGTGCCGGAAACCCTGGTCGAGAGCGGATCTGCCATCGAGATCGGCGGCGTGCGCGTGACCGTGCACGAGATCGGTCCGGGTGAAAGCCATTCCGACAGTTGGATTCTCGTGGAGAGCGGGGAGCAGCGGGTCGCGTTCATCGGGGATCTCGCGTTCTGCGGTGTGCACTCCTATATGACCGACGGGCATTCGGCCGAATGGCTGGCGGCGCTGGAGCGACTGAGCACCGAACTGGGCGGGCTGACGCTGTACCCCGGACACGGACCCGCCGGGGATATCGGGATTCTCGCCGAGCAGCGGAAATACCTGGTGGCGTACCGCGAGGCCGTTGACCGACTGCGCGACGGAGCGGATTCGCTCACCGACGCGCAGAAGGACGAATTGTCCAGCCGCATGGCGGAATTCGCGCCGGACGCGGGCCTCGGCTGGCTGGTGCCGCTGGGGGCCGACCCGGTGGCCGGTGAACTGGCGGCGGAGTAGCGGGTCAGAAGGGCGCCGCGGGTGGGGTCGGGGTGGAGGCGGTGCTGGGGGCGATGGTGTTGCCGGGGATGACGGGTCCGGTGGTCGGCCCCAGGGTTCCCGGAACACCGAAATGGCTTGCGGGGGAAAGGCCGCGGTTCGGGCGGGGCTGCGGTGCGAGCATATCGGCGAGGCTTCGCAGGATCGCGCCCGCCGGATCGTGCGGCGCGGCCGGGTTGGAGTAGCCCGGGTCCGTGCCGGACGGATTACCGAGGGTCGGATCGGTGTACGACGGGTCGGTGTAGGTGGGCACCGTCGGGTCGATAAGTGTTGGGGCGGATTGGAATTCGCTCAGCGCGGGGCCGACTTCGAGATTGTCGATACTGGGAATGCCGCCATCGGGCGCGGCGGAGTACTCGGCGCGCAGGACATGATTGTCGTGCACCAGCACCTGCCCGGCCGTGGACTGCACGGCCGCCGTGGTGCGCGCGTCTTCCTTATCGGTGCCCGGATATGCCTGGCAGTCGGTGGTATCGCAGGTTTGCGCATACGAGTACCGCTGTTCGGCCAGCACATAGGACCGGGCCGCGATCGCCTGTGCGCGAAGGGCTTCCGAGCCGCCCTCATCCGCCCAATTGGGCACCATCTCGGCGGGCACGACCCCGAGCAGGTAATCCTCGAGGTCGACCTCGTTGACCACGCGACTGGAATTGCCGTCCAGCGTGACACCGAGCACGCCACGGTAGTTGGATCCCTCGCAGAGCTCGAGGTGTTCGTCCTTGGGCCGGTTACTGCCGTTCTCCAGCGGATACGCGTACGGATCGTCGGTCGTTCCCTCCCACAGCACCGCGCCATCGCAGCCCTGGGTGATGGTGACGTCCGCGCCCGCGGCGGTCGGCGTGAGATGCGCGGCCTGGCCCGGAACCACCCGGCGGCCCGCGACATAGAGACCCGTCTCGGATTCGACATCGAGGGTCTTGTCGTCCAAACCCATGAGCCGGACGCGGACCGGCACCGAGGCGAGGGTGTCGAGCTGCGCGCCCGGGTAGTAGTGCGCCAGGATCGTCTCGGCGGTATTGCCGCCGACGGCGCGATCGAACGCGCCGTTCTGACTCAGCCCGCGGCCGTGACCCGGACTGTTGACGAATTCGTACTCCTCGTCCGGCCAGGCCCAGAGCAGGCCCGCGGTCGCGCCACCCAGGGTGCACGCGGCGACCGATAAGGCTAGTAGGCGGCGCCGTCTCCGGCGTTGATGTAGATGCCCGTTCGGCATGTCATACCCATTCTGTCGATAGCCGAAGCTACATTCGAGTTACCGAAAGCTAATCCTCAACCACACGTTCAGGGATTGTGACAGTTGGGACTAGTGTGATCGTTGGTTCGCCGGGAAGCAACCCCGGGCCCCGGCGATCCGCAACGGTTTTACGTCGAATGGGAGCTGCTCGTGCCGTACCGCCGAACGAAACACTCGTATGTTCTCCCGGTTGTCACCATCCTGGCGATCACGACGCCGCTCGGCATTCTGGCGCTGGGAGACTCTCGGGACATCATGCCCACCGACGCAAGCAATCCGGCAGCAATACCAGCGGAAATGGCCGAGGTCGCACTCGCCTCCGCACCCGATCTGGTGCTGCCGCTCCGTGAACTGACCGGGATGAACCTGCCCGATCTGCATCTCTCCGATCTGCGCATGCTGCCGCTGCCGGCGTCGATCCACATTCCGCCCGGGCTCGCGCCGGGGCTCGGCTTACCCAGCGAGATACCGTTACCGCGACTAGGCAGGCCCGGTATGCCGGGCGCAGGAAACTATGTAAACCCCGGCGGCGCACCAGGATTCATCGCCGCCCCCGGCCCCGAGGTACCGGGCGCCGATACCGGAAACCCCTCCCCCGCACCGAAACCGGTGCAGAAGCCGGACCTCACCGGCGATCTCAATACTCCCGCCCTGGCCCCCAATGCCGTGCCGAACGAGCTGGTCAACAAGGTCGGGGCGCAGGTCAAGGAACTCAGCCGGGACACCCCGTTCAGCATGGTGGCGCTCACCGCGCCCGAACTCGTGGGGACCACCGCGTACATTCGCGCCAAACGCTCCGATGGCGGCTGGGGACCCTGGTACGACAGTGAAGCCGTCGACACCCCCGCCAAGAAGCCGGGGCGCACCGGCACCGAACCGATCTACGTCGGCAAGACAAAATCCGTGCAGATCCTGGTGACCAAGAAGAACACCGGGCGCGCGGTGGCGGCTCCCGTGGATCCGCCTGCGGCACAGGATGTTCCGGCGAATCCGGCACCCGAGGCCGCCCCCGGAGCCCAGGCCGCCCCGGAGCCCGCGCCCAACGCGCCCGCCAATCCGGAGGCTCAGCCCGCGCCCGCGGCCAACCCCGACGCGCAGCCGGTGCCGAACGCTCCCGCGAACCCGGACACGCTGGCCACGCCCGCGCAGCCGGAGGTCGCGCCATTCACCGATCACGGTGATCCGGCCCAGATCAACCTGGAGAAACTCGCCGCCATCCTCATCGATCCGGGCCGCGGCGCGGCCGATGAGAACCTCAATCGGGTGGCCGCGCCGCTGCCCGGCGGCGGACCCAAGGTGATCAGCCGCGCGCAATGGGGTGCGGACGAATCGCTGCGCTGCGAGGAACCCACCTACGACGACGCCGTCAACGCCATCACCGTGCACCACACGGCCGGGCGCAATGACTACACCGCCTCGGAATCCGCGGGCATCGTGCGATCGATCTACGCGTATCACGCGAAGACCTTGGGCTGGTGCGATATCGGCTACAACGCGCTGGTCGACAAGTACGGGCAGATCTTCGAAGGCCGCTTCGGCGGACTGGATCGGCCCGTCGAGGGCGCGCACGCGGGTGGATTCAATATCAACACCGCCGGTGTGGCGTTCATGGGCAATCACGAGGAGGAAGCGCCCACCGAGGAAGCCATGCAGGCCATGGGCAATTTCATCGGCTGGCGCGCCAAGGTGGCCGGGATCGATCCCGAGGGCAAGACCACCATGTACTCCGAGGGCAGCGATTACACGCGCTATCCGCTCGGACAGGCCGTGAAACTGCCGAATGTGTTCGCGCACAGGGATGTCGGCAACACCACGTGCCCGGGCGATATGGCATACGACCTGATGGACCGGATTCGCTCGCTCGCGGAGAATGTCGCGGGCAAGCCGAGCGGTCCCCCGCCCCCGCAGCAGCAACGGCCGACGCAGACTCGGCCGCAGCGCAATGCGGGGAATCAGCAACAACCGCAAAGCAATCCGAGCAGTGAGGCCGATCTGGCGACGCTCGCGGATCTGACCACCAAGCTGCTCGGGATGCTCGAGACCAGTCCGGTGGCCAAGTACTACGAGGCGTCCGGTGGGCCGAACGGTCCTATGGGACAGGCGAAGTCGGAGCCGATCGCGACCGCGAACGGCGGGCAGTACGCGCAATTCGTGAACGGATACGTGTACTCGACGCCGGATGGGCAGGCGTTCGCGGTGGTCGGGAAGATCCTGGAACGGTTCCTGCAATTGGGAGCGGGGACCGGGGCGCTCGGGCTGCCGACCAGCGGGGAGTACCCGGTGCAGGATGGGGTGCGCACCGACTTCCAGAACGGGTCGCTGATTTTCAGTCAGATCACCGGGATCGTCACGACGGTGCTGAAGAACCTCGGCGCCGGACAGGGTCAGGGGCCCGCGCCGATTCCGGCGATGCTGGGCAATGGGCAGCAGGCGGATCCGATTCCGGCTGCTGCCATACCGGAAGCTGCTGCGGGGCAGTAGGTTTCAGGGATTGATGCGATTGGCCGGGTTTCCACGCGACAGGTGTGGATCCCGGCCAAAAGCATGCCGGGATGACGGGAGGGCTGCACTCGCCGGAAGGGTCAGAGCCACCAGCGTTCGAGGATTTGGGCTACGCCGTCTTCGTGATTGGCGGGGGCGACTTCGTCGGCGGCGGCTTTGGCTTCGGGGTGGGCGTTGCCCATGGCGACGCCGTGGCCTGCCATTTTGAGCATGGGGACGTCGTTGGGCATATCGCCGAAGGCGATGATGGTGGCGTGCTGGACGCCGAGTCGCTGGGCGACGCCGGCCAGGCCGGTGGCCTTGGTGACGCCGGGGGCGGACAGTTCGATCAGGCCGTTGTCCGTGGAGTAGGTGAGGTCGGCGCGGCCGGTGAGGTGGGGTTCCAGGATGGCGCGCATGTCGCCGCTGGTCATGCGGGGCAGGCGGATGAGCATTTTGATCGCGGGGGACGCGATCACTTCCGCGCGCGAGACCTCGGTGTCATCCGGGTTCAGCCAGGCATGCTCATATTCGGGGGAGCTCACGAATTGCGGGGTGGCGGCGTCGTGGGCGGTCGCGCCGACCCGCTCGGCGGCGAGTCCGCAACCGGGAAGCAGGGTTTCGGCCAGATCCGCCGCCCAGGCCAGGGTCTCCACATCGAGGGTTCGGCTCGCCAGGATTCGATCCTGCGCGCTGTCGTAGATGACCGCGCCGTTCCCGCATACGCACAGCGGCGCGTAACCGAGTCCGTCCACCACCGGATCGATCCACCGGGGCGGGCGACCGGTCGCCAGGACGAAGGGCACGCCGTCCGCGATGAGGGCGTCGATCGCGGCTTTGGTGCGCGGTGTCACCTGCTCACCATTGTCGATGAGGGTCCCATCGACATCGGTCGCGACCATCTTGGGTTTGGGCAGGTGGAAGAGAGTCACCTAGTCCATCCTGCCTGAAATCCGAGCCCGGAATGTGCAGCCCGGGTGAATTGCCCGGCATTGGCTGATCCTCGTTACCGCCCCGATGCCCTGCTCGTTATCCGCCACTGCGCTCCGTAACGCACGGTTATCCACAGGACTCCCTATGATCTGCACAAGAACTCGACCCGAGAGGGACTGATGGCCGGCTTTCTCCTGCGACGCGCACTGAACTATGTCGTGCTGCTCGTGCTGGCGTCGTTCCTGGTTTTCACCGTGGCGTCACTCACATTCACGCCGCTGGACTACCTGGAACAGCGGAATCCGCGACCGCCGCAATCGGTCATCGACGCCAAACGCGCCGAGTTGCATCTCGATGATCCGATCCCGCAGCGATATCTGGCCTGGGCGGGCGGGGTCGTGCACGGCGACTTCGGCAAGACGCTGCCGGGACAGCCGGTCAGCGAGGAGTTGCCGCGGCGCATCGGCGTCAGTCTGCGACTGCTGCTCATCGGATCGATCGTGGGCAGCGTGCTCGGTGTGCTGATAGGAGCCGCGAATGCCATCCGGCAGTACAAGTTCAGCGATTATTTCAGCACCATAGTGTCGCTGCTACTGCTGTCCACACCGGTGTTCCTGCTCGCGACCCTGTTGAAATTCGGTGCGCTGCAGATCAATCAGGCCACCGGCGAGCAGATCTTCCTCTATACCGGTGAGACCTCCGCGACGCAGATCCACGGCCTGTGGAATCAGCTGGTCGATCGCGCGCAGCACCTGTTCATCCCCACCCTCGGCCTGGCACTGGGCGCGATGGCCGGATACAGCCGGTATCAGCGCAATGCCATGCTGGATGTGCTGAGCAGCGATTTCATTCGCACCGCGCGGGCCAAGGGCCTCACCCGGTCCCGCGCCCTCTACAAACACGGGCTGCGCACCGCGCTGATACCCATGGCCACCCTGTTCGCCTACAGCCTCGGCGGACTCATCACCGGCGCGACCTTCACCGAGAAGATCTTCGGCTGGCACGGCGTCGGTGAGTGGATCGTCAACGGCATCGGCGCGCAGGACATCAATATCGTGCTCGCCTCCACCCTGTTCACCGGCATCGTGGTGCTGCTGTCGGGCCTGCTGTCCGATATCGCGTACGCGCTGCTCGACCCCCGGGTGCGTGTGGGATGACCGAAGTCGAGACCATCATCCAGGGTGCGCCGAACCCGGTGGGACGCCGCAAGCTGGTGATCCGCCGGTTCCTGCGCAACAAGGTGTCGGTGGCGGCATTGATCGTGCTGGCGCTGGTGTTCGTAGCCGCGTTCGTGCTGCCGCATTTCGTGCCGTACTCGTACACCGATATGGATCCGGACCTCAATCAGAAGCTGAAGCCGCCGAGCTCCAAGCACTGGTTCGGCACCACGCTCTCCGGTGAGGACGTGCTGGCGCAGACCCTGCACGGTTTGCAGAAGTCGCTGATCATCGGTTTCTGCGCGGCGTTCCTGTCCGCGGTGATCGCGACCATCGCGGGTTCGCTCGCGGGTCTGCTGGGCGGCTGGACCGATCGGGCCATCATGTGGCTGGTCGACCTGCTGCTGGTCATCCCCAGCTTCATCATGATCGCGCTGTTCGCGCCGAAGACGAAGGGCAACAGCTCACTACTGCTGCTCACCGTGCTGATCGCCTTCTTCGGCTGGATGATCAGCGCGCGCATCATCCGCGGGCTCTCGATGAGTCTGCGGGAACGCGAATTCGTGCGCGCCGCACGGTATATGGGCGCGTCGACCTGGACGGTGATCACCACGCACGTGGTGCCGAACATCGCGTCCATCCTGATCATCGACACCACCCTCGCGGTCGGCGGCGCGGTCATGGCCGAAACCGGTTTGAGCTTCCTGGGTTTCGGTGTGCAGCCGCCGGACATCTCGCTGGGCTCGCTGATCGGCCGGTACAGCTCGTCGGCGCTGAACTATCCGTGGACCTTCGTATTCTCCGGCGCGTTCCTGGTCACGATCGTGTTGTGCACCAACCTCATCGGTGACGGCCTGCGCGATGCGTTCGATCCGAGCGCCAAGCGGGCGCGCGCCAAACAGCGTGGCAAGCGCGCCGACCGAAAGGCCGAGGCATGAGCGAGACCGCCCCGGAGTCGACCGAGCGGCGCACCACCGCACCGCTTCTGGAAGTCTCCGATCTGAAGGTGTCCTTTCCCGGCGAGGAAGGCCGGGTGGATGCCGTACGCGGGGTGAACTTCACCGTCAACGACGGCGAGGTCGTCGCCATCGTCGGTGAATCCGGTTCCGGTAAATCGGTGTCCTCCATGGCGATCATGGGCCTGCTGCCGGAACAGGCGCGGGTGCGCGGTTCGATCCGGCTGCGCGGGCGAGAATTGCTGGGGCTCGGCGATAAGCAGATGTCCGAGCTGCGCGGCAGCCGCGTCTCCATGGTGTTCCAGGACCCGCTGTCCGCGCTGACGCCGGTCTATCGCGTCGGCGATCAGATCGCGGAAGCCCTGCTCGCACACCGCAAGATGAGTAAGCAGGAGGCGGCCGCCAAGGCGATCGAACTGCTCGAGCTCGTCGGCATTCCGGATCCGACGGTGCGCGCCAAGGCTTTTCCGCACGAGTTCTCCGGCGGTATGCGCCAGCGCGTGGTCATCGCCATGGCCATCGCCAACGATCCCGAACTCATCATCTGCGATGAGCCGACCACCGCGCTCGATGTCACCGTGCAGGCACAGATTCTGAACCTGCTGCGCAAGGCACGCGATATCACCGGTGCGGGCGTCATCTTCATCACCCACGATATGGGCATCGCCGCCACCCTCGCCGATCGCGTTGCCGTCATGTACGCCGGACGGGTCGTCGAAACCGCCCCGGCCGCAGAGCTTTTCCACGCACCGCGGATGCCGTACACGGTCGGGCTGCTCGGCTCGATTCCGCGCATCGACGGTCCGCCGCGCGCACCGCTGATTCCCATCGTCGGCACCCCGCCCGCCATGCACGACCTTCCGGCGGGCTGCCCGTTCGAACCGCGCTGCCCGGTCTCGGTCGAGGACTGCCTGGCCGCCGAACCGCCGCTGCGCGATACCGGCCCCGGACATCGGGCCGCGTGCATCCGCACCGAGGAGGTGGGCAGTGACGCGCTGTTCACCGCCTACCGCAGGGAGATCGACGCACCACCCGAGGAGACCGAGGTCGACGCCTCGCAGGTGGTGCTGAAGGTCAAGGAACTGCGCAAGACCTTCCCCATCACCAAGGGCGTCATCTTCCAGCGGCGCACCGGCGAGGTGAAGGCCGTGGACGGAATCAGCTTCGAGGTGCGCGCGGGCCGCACGCTGGCGCTGGTCGGTGAATCGGGTTCGGGCAAGTCGACCACGCTGACCCAGATCATGGATCTGGTGAAGCCGGAGAGCGGCAGCATCGAAATCCTCGGCAATGACGTGACCGCGCTGACCAAACAGCAGCGGCGCGATATCCGGCGCAAGATGCAGATCGTGTTCCAGGACCCGTCGTCCTCGCTGGACCCGCGCCTGCCCATCTCCGATGTACTGGCCGAACCGCTGCGCATCGACGGCCGCTCCCGCGAGGAGATCAACCGGCGGGTGCCGGAGTTGTTGCGGCAGGTCGGATTACGGCCGGAGCACGCCGACCGCTACCCCGCGGATTTCTCCGGCGGGCAGAAGCAGCGCATCAATATCGCGCGTGCCCTGGCGCTGGATCCCGAACTGCTGGTGCTGGACGAACCCGTGTCCTCGCTGGACGTCTCGATTCAGGCGGGTGTGCTGAATCTGCTGCGCGACCTGCAGGCCGAGCGCGGGCTCTCGTATCTGTTCGTCTCACACGACCTGTCCGTGGTGCGTAATCTGGCGCACGACATCGCGGTGATGTATCGCGGACAGATCGTCGAATACGGCCCGGCGGAACGCATTTTCGCCGCTCCCGAACACGAGTACACCCGCGCGCTGATCGACGCGGTACCGGTTCCGGCGACCACCCGATAGGAGCGATGCGATGCGGAAAATACGGTGCGCCGCACTACTTCTCACCGCCGGACTACTGGTTGCGGGCTGCGGTGGCAGCACCGAGGCCCCCACCGGTTCCGCGATCATCGGCAGTAGCGCCGAGATCAATCCGCATCCCCGCGACGACCTGCGCGACGGCGGGAATCTGCGGCTCGCCGTCACCTCGTTCCCGGTCAACTGGAATACGCTCCAGGTGGACGGCAATGACGGCGAGATCATGGACAGTATCCGGCCGCTCATGCCGCGCGCCTTCGATACCGACGCCGCGGGCAACCTCACCGTCAATCACGACTACTTCACCGATGTGCAGCTGACCTCCACCGATCCGCAGGTGGTCACCTACACCATCAATCCCAAGGCGGTGTGGTCCGACGGCAGCCCCATCACCTGGGAGGACATCGCCGCCGAGGCGAATGCGCTGAGCGGCAAGGACAAACGCTTCCTGATCGCCATCTCCAATGGCTTCGACCGGGTCGAGAAGGTCGAGCGCGGGGTGGACGACCGGCAGGCCGTCATCACCTTCGCCAAGCATTTCGCCGACTGGCGCGGACAATTCGCGGGCAATGCCACGCTGTTCCCGAAACAGGTGACGCGCGACCCGGATTCGTTCAACACCTCACTGCTCAACGGCATCGGGCTGACCGCGGGACCGTTCGTCGTGCAGTCCACCGATAAGACGCAGGGCCGAATCGTGCTGGCCCGCAATCCGAAGTGGTGGGGTAACACCCCGAAGCTGGACACCATCACCGTCAGCGTGCTGGACCGCACCGCCTGGGTACCCGCACTGCAGAACAAGGAACTCGACGCCGCGCTGCTCGGCGATATCAACGATGTGCAGAATGTGCGCAATACCCCCGGTATGGATCTGCGGCACGCGCCCGGTAATCGCTGGCGGCACTTCACCTTCAACGGCGCTCCGGGTTCCATCCTCGCCGATCCCGCACTGCGCGTGGCCATCTCGAAGGCGATCGACCGGCAGCGCATCGCCGTCACCGTGCAGAACGGACTGTCCGCGAATCCGCAGGCGCTGAACAATCACGTATATCTGCAGGGCCAGAACGGATATCAGGACAACTCGCTCGGCTTCGATCCCGATGCCGCCGCGCGCGAACTCGATGCCATCGGCTGGCGGCGCGACGGTGACGGCACCCGCAGCAAGGACGGCAAGAAGCTGGTCATCCGCGATGTCATGTACAACGACCCCACCTGGGTCGACATCGCCAAGATGATCCAGGCGGATCTGGCCAAGATCGGCGTCGGGCTCACCATCGACACCCGGCCCGGCGCACGGTATTTCACCGATGTCATTCAGCCCGGCGATTTCGACGTCTGCCAGTTCACCTTCCAGGGCGACGCCTTCCCGCTCGGCAGCGTCCCGCAGATCTGGGGCTACTACCCCGACGACGTGCAGGCCAATTACGGGCGCATCGGCTCACCCGAACTCAATGAGCTGATCGACAAGACACTCTCGGAACTGGATCCGCAGAAGGCGATCGAACTGGCCAATCAGGTCGACCGCAAGGTCTTCGAAGAGGGCCATTCACTTCCGCTGACCCAGTCCGAGGGCAACTACGGGGTACGGTCCGAGCTGGCCAATTACGGTGCACCCGGACTGGCCACGTACGACTACACCTTGATCGGGTTCCTGAAGTAACTACAGCCGTCTCGGCGGAAGGAGCGGTCCATGCGGATACGTTCGACAGTGACACGACTCGCGATCCCCATGGTCGCCCTGGGCGTGATCGTGTCCGGCTGTAGCGCCGGCGACAGCACGGAGGGCGGTACCGCCGCACTCGGCGCGACCAATGCGATCAATCCGCACCCGGTGTCGGATCTGGCCGACGGCGGCAATCTGCGGCTGTCGCTGAGCGCGTACCCGGAGTCGTTCAACGGCTTGCACGTGGACGGCAACACCACCGATACCAACGATGTGGTGAGTCCGACACTGCCGCAGACGTTCAAGAGCAATGCGGCCGGTGAGCTCAGCGTCGACAACAACTACTACACCGATATCCAGCTGACCAGCACCAGCCCGCAGCAGGTCGTCACCTACACGATCAACCCGAAGGCCGTGTGGTCCGACGGCTCCCCCATCACCTGGGAGGATTTCCGCTCGCAGTGGCAGGCCATGAACGGCAGGAACCCGGATTACCAGGTCGCCTCCTCCAGCGGCTACAACGCCATCGGCAAGGTGGAACGCGGCACGGACGACCGGCAGGTGGTCGTCACCTTCGACAAGTCGTACGGCGAATGGCAGGGCCTGTTCGGCGGGTTGTACCCGAAGGCCGACACCGAATCCCCGCAGGCGTTCAACGACTGGGCGCGCAATTCGCTGCCGGTCAGCTCCGGGCCGTTCATCATCACCAATCTGGACCGGACGCAGAACCGGATCACCCTGAGCCGCAACCCGAAATGGTGGGGTGATCAGCCGGTACTGGCCAACATCACCTTCAGCGTGCTGGACAGCACCGCGGTGGTGCCCGCCATCCAGAACAACGAGCTGGATGAGGCGTACGTCGCCGGTCTGGAGAACGTCACCGCGGCGCGCAATGCCCCCGGCGTGGAGATCCGGCGCACCTCGGAGCCGAGCGTCAATATCCTGACCTTCAACGGCGCGCCCGGTGGTCTGCTGGAGGATCCGGCGGTGCGCCGGGCCATCGCCAAGGCCATCGACCGGCAGAACATCGTCAACACCAGCCAGCACGGCATCGTAGATCAGCCGCAGGTGGTGAACAACCACGTCTTCATCGCGGGACAGACCGGGTACCAGGACAATTCAGCGGTTGTCGCCTTCGATCCGGATGCCGCCGCCAAGGAACTCGACGCGGCCGGCTGGGTGCTCAAGGGTGATGTCCGCGAAAAGGACGGGCGCAAGCTGGAATTGCGCGACGTCATGTACGACCAGGCCGGATGGGTGGATACCGCCAAGATCATCCAGGCCAACCTGGCCAAGGTCGGCGTCAAGATGATCATCCAAACCGTCCCGGGCACCGGACTTTTCACCAATGTGATCAACCCGGGCAACTTCGATATCGCCCAGTCCGGCATCTCCGGCTCCACACTGCCGCTGCAGGCGCTGCGCCAGTTCTACTACTACGATCCGGCCAACTGGCAGGGCAACAAGGCCCGCGTCGGATCGCCGGAACTGAACACCCTCATCGATCAGACCCTGTCCGAGCTCGATCCGGCCAAGGCCCGCGAACTCGCCAACAAGGCCGATCTGATGATCTTCAACGAGGTGCATTCGCTGCCCCTCAACCAGGCCTCCGGCACCCATGCCGTGCGCGCGAACCTCGCCAACTGGGGTGCGTTCGGTCTGGCCAGCGCCGACTACACCAAGGTCGGCTTCCTCAAGTGATTCTCCGGACGGGTCATCCGCTGACCTATCCGGCCGTTATGACGATCGGCGCCCTCGCGATTTGCCTCGCGTGGGCGCCGTTCGGCGGTTCGGAGCAGGGTGCGTTGCTCGGGACGGTCGCGGTGATCATCCTGGGGTACAGCGCTTTTCAATTCGCCGGGGCGCTGGGTGTGCTGCCGGTCGGGCTGCCGCGCGGTGAGGGGTGCCGGGATGTGGGGGTGCGGCGGGTACGACAGCAGCATCGGCTGGTGAGCCGGTCGTGGCTGGAGTTCACCACGGGTGGGCGGACGCGGTGGCTGCCGGTGTATTTCGATCCCGGTCTGGTGACGCTGACGCAGGGGAACGCCGCGATGGCCGGGCGCGCGATCACCGTCGACGGGGTGCGGGTGTACCCCTCGGGGCGGATGCGCAGTACCGAACCGGCGGGGAGGCTCATCGACAATCCGGCGCGGCCGGATGACAATGCCACGGTCATGGCGGCGACCGCCGCGAAGTATGGACGGCGGCTGCTGCTGGACGCGCAGGCCGCCATCGCGGGACCGTTCATCGGGCTGCTGTGGGTGTACGTGGCGGGCGGCGGGCCAACGGCTTTCGCGACGGGGACCACCGTGGGGGCGGCGGCGGCCGTCTGGCTGTCGGCGGTGCGCGGGTCCGATCCCAGCTGACGCCGGTAGCTGTAGCCGTTGTCAACTGGGAGGAAACGGCCAGGCTAGGATCGGGTTATGACAGGGCGCACCGAAATTCGCGATACCGGCGATCCGGCTCCGGTGCAGCGGGAGATCGCGGCGGATACGCCCACCGGGGTTGATCTGGAACGGATCATCGGTAAGCAGGTGCGGTCGCTGCGGCTGGCCAGCGGGCTGTCGGTCGGGGATATGGCGGCCAGGGTGGGGATCTCCAAGGCCATGTTGTCCAAGATCGAGAATGCGCAGACCTCGTGCAGCCTTTCGACTTTGGCGCGGCTGGCCGCCGGGCTGGATGTGCCGGTGACCTCGCTGTTCCGGGGGGCGGACGCCGCGCGCGAGGCGGTGTTCACCCCGGCGGGACACGGTGCGCGGATCGTGGGGCGCGGCACCAGGGTGGGGCACCACTACGAATTGCTCGGGGCATTGCGCGGACAGCACAAGCGGCTGGAGCCGGTGCTCGTCACGCTCACCGAGGCCAGCGAGACCTTTCCGCTGTTCCAGCACGCGGGGACCGAACTGCTGTACATGCTCGAAGGCGTGATGGTCTACGGGCACGGGGATTCCGAATACACGCTGCGGCCCGGCGATGCGCTGCTGCTCGACGGTGAGGGACCGCACGGGCCGAATGAGCTGGTGCGGTTGCCGATTCGCTTCCTCGCCATCACCGCGTATCCGGATAACCACGTCGAGGAGTAGTCAGGCGACCCAGGCCGCCATCACCTCCGCCAGCGCGGTCGCGCCCGCGTGACAGTCGACCGGATCCGCGTGCTCGGCCGGGGAATGCGAGACGCCGGTGGGGTTACGGACGAAAAGCATTGCGGTTGGGACGCTGTCGGAGAGGATGCCCGCATCGTGGCCCGCCGCCGTGGGGATGACCGGGATCTCACCGAGATGGGATAGCGCGGCCGCCAGGCGATTACGCGGTTCTGCGGGGAAATCGACGATGGGCGTGATGGATTCGGCCAGCACGTTCAGGTCGATGCCGTCCACCGCGGCGTGCCCGCGCGCGGCCGCCGTGATGTGCGCGACCAGCACTTCGAGGGTGGGCTGATCGGCGGCCCGGGCATCGAGCCACGCTCGAACGCGGGATGGAATCGCATTGGTGCCGTTCGGCGATACCAGCACCTTGCCGAAGGTCGCCACGGCCGACAGTGCGGCGGCTTCCGTGCGCGCAGTGTGCACGGTGGAGGCGAAGGCCAGCATGGGGTCGTGGCGGTCGACCAATCTGGTCGCGCCCGCGTGATTGGCCTCGCCGGTGAAATCGAACTCCCAGCGGCCGTGCGGCCAGATCGAAGAGGCCAGGGCCAGTGGGGAATCCACCAGGTCCAAGGCGCGACCCTGTTCGATATGCAGTTCGACGAAGACGCCGACGCGCTCGGTGAGGGTGGTGTCCGCGCCGAGGTCCTCGGGGCGGCGGCCCGCGCGAATCAGCGCCTCCGCCAAAGTGATTCCGTCGATATCCCGCAGGCCTAAAGCGCGTTCCGGGGCCAGCACGCCGGTCGAGAGCTGGGAACCTATGCAGGCGACGCCGAAGCGTGCGCCCTCCTCGTCCGAGAAGGCCACCACCGCAATGGGAATCGTGGGCTCGATACCGCGAGCCCGGAGCAGGTCCACCGCCGCGAAGGCCGAGACTATGCCGAGCGGGCCGTCGAACGCGCCGCCGTCGGGTACCGAATCCAAGTGTGAGCCGGTGACGAACGCGCCCTTGGGATCGCCGAGCCAATCGCGGGGAAACCACCAGGCCCAGAGATTGCCGTTGCGATCCTGCTCCAGCTCCATCGAGCGCGCGGCGGCACAGCCCCGAAACCATTCGCGCAGTGTGAGATCCGCGTCCGACCAGGCATAGCGGCGATAACCGCCGGAACCGCCGTCGCGGCCGACCTCGAGAATCTCCGCCCAGAGCGGATCGAAAACCGCTCCTGCCGTAGCTGATTCACTGTCCGGCAGGCTCATAGCGGGGCTCCCGGAACCCAGCTGGTGCCCGCCAGTGGCACGCGGGCCATGGCGGCGGCTTCGATGGTCAGGGCGACCAGGTCTTCCGGTTCGAGGTTGCGCAGGTGGGATTTACCGCAGGCGCGGGCCAGGGTTTGCGCCTCCATGGTGAGGACGCGCAGGTAGTTGGCGAGGCGGCGGCCGCCCTCGACTGGGTCGAAGCGGGCAGCGAGTTCGGGGTCCTGGGTGGTGATGCCCGCCGGATCGCGGCCGTCCTGGAAATCGTCGTAGAAGCCGGGGGCGGAACCGAGTTCCTCGTAATCGGCGGCGTAGCGGGGGCTGTTGTCGCCCAGGGCGATCAGGGCCGCGGTGCCGATGGCCACCGCGTCCGCGCCGAGGGCCATGGCCTTGGCCACGTCCGCGCCCGTGCGGATACCGCCGGAGATGATGAGCTGCACCTTGCGGTGCACCCCGAGTTCCTGAAGCGCCTGTACGGCCTGCGGAATGGCGGCCAGGGTGGGGATGCCGACGTGTTCGATGAAGACGTCCTGGGTGGCGGCGGTGCCGCCCTGCATACCGTCGACCACCACCACGTCCGCGCCCGCCTTCACGGCCAGCTTGACGTCGTAGTAGGTGCGGGTCGCGCCGACCTTGATGTAGATCGGCTTCTCCCAGCGCGTGATCTCGCGCAGTTCCAGGATTTTGATGGCGAGATCGTCCGGACCGGTCCAGTCCGGATGGCGGCAGGCGCTGCGCTGATCGATACCCTGTGGGAGGGTGCGCATTCCGGCAACGCGCTCGCTGATCTTCTGACCGAGCAGCATGCCGCCGCCACCCGGCTTCGCACCCTGACCGAGCACGATTTCAATGGCGTCGGCCTTGCGCAGATCGTCCGGATTCATTCCGTATCGTGACGGAAGGTATTGGTACACCAGGTATTTGGACTGACCGCGCTCCTCGGGCGTCATACCGCCGTCACCGGTCGTGGTCGACGTGCCGACCGCGCTCGCGCCACGGCCCAGCGCCTCCTTGGCTTGGCCGGACAGCGCGCCGAAGCTCATGCCCGCGATGGTGACCGGGATATCCAGGTGCAGTGGATGTTTCGCGTGCCGGTCGCCGAGCACCACATCGGTGTCGCAGCGTTCGCGATACCCCTCGAGGGGATACCGGGACATGGACGCACCGAGGAACAGCAGGTCGTCGAAGTGCGGCAGTGGGCGTTTGGCGCCCCAGCCGCGAATATCGTAGATACCGGTGTCGGCGGCGCGCTGGATTTCCGCGATGGCCCGGCGATCGAAGGTCGCCGATTCGCGCAGCACGGGATTCGGGGAAGTCATGGTGTGGCCTCCTGGCTGATCAGTACGCGGCGGCGTTGTCGACATGGAAGTGATAGAGCTCGCGGGCCGAGCCGTAGCGGGTGAAATCCGCGGGGTCGGCGTCGAATCCGGCAGCGTCGAGCAGTTCGCGCAGTTCGGCGAGATGTTCGGGGCGCATCGGTTTGCGAATGCAGTCCGCGCCCAGCGACGCCACCGTGCCGCGCACGTAGATGCGCGCCTCGTACAGCGAATCACCCAGTGCCTCACCGGCATCGCCGAGCACCACCAGGCGACCGGCCTGCCCCATGAAGGCGCTCATATGGCCGATGCTGCCGCCCACCACGATATCGACGCCCTTCATCGAAATACCGCAGCGCGCACCGGCATTGCCCTCGATGACCAGCAGTCCGCCGTGCGCGGTCGCGCCCGCCGACTGCGAAGCGTCACCGCGCACCCGGACGGTGCCGGACATCATGTTCTCCGCGACGCCGACCCCCGCGCTGCCATTGATCGTCACCGCCGCGCGCTGATTCATGCCCGCGCAGTAGTAGCCGACATGGCCGTCGATGCCGACCTCGATCTCACGGTCCAGACCGCAGGCCAGCGCGTGCGCGCCGCGCGGATTGGCGAGGCCGAACACGGCGGGGGGCTCCGCCGCCATGAGGACGGAATTCACCGCGCGCGTGCCGGATTCGGCCACATCGAGCACGGTGCGCTCACTCACGATCGCCGCCATACATACACCTCTTCCGGTTCCGGTTCGAAGATTCGGGCCTGTGCCACACCCGGCAGATCCGCCAGTGCGCGATACTCCGAGGCCATCGCCACCCAGCGATCGGTCTCGGCGATGATCGCGGGCTTGCACGCGATGGCATCGCGTACGACGGCGAACGAATCGCTCGTCGACACCAGCAGCGTGTAGAAACCGTCGAAAGCGTCATTGAGCAGCAGCAATGACTTTTCGAGGTCCGCGCCCTGGGCCAGCTGCCGGGCGACGAAGCGCGCGCCCACCTCGGTGTCGTTCTCGCTGTCGAATTCGACTCCCGCGCGCTGCAATTCGTGCTTGATGCTCATGTGATTGCTGAACGAGCCGTTGTGCACCAGGCATTGGCCCGGGCCGACGGAAAAGGGGTGCGAACCCTCCGCTGTCACAGCGGATTCGGTGGCCATCCGGGTGTGCGCCACGCCCTGCCAGCCCTGCGCCCGCGGCAGGCCGAATCGATGCGCCAGCTCGGTGGGGTTGCCGATCCCCTTGAGCACGGCCAGATCCGAGCCGAAGCCGATGACCCGTGCATCGGGCGCGATATCCCGCACCGCACGCACCAGCACATCCGATCCGCCCTCGGCGGGGAGAGCGGCATGCAGCACGATGGTCGGGTCCAGCGCTATCGCGGTGACCTCCATACCCAGTGCGGCGGTGAGCCTTTCGGCGAGTTCGGCCGCCGACAGCGGACTGTCCAACAGTGACACGGTGATCGTGCCCGGTGGCGACCACACCGGATCGCCGTAGACCGCCATACCCGCCGAATCCGGGCCGCGGTCGCACATTTGGTCCAGCATGCCGGTCAGCAGGGAACCCAGGCGTGGATACAGCGCCGGGTCTCGAAGGTGCAAGCCCACGATTCCACACATCGAAATCACCCTCCTTTCGAAGTCAGGGACGTCAGAACGCCGTCAGATAGTTGTCGATCTCCCAGCTGGAAACCGTGTTGTGCCAGGTGAAGAACTCCTCGCGCTTGCGCTCGGCGAAGTAGGCCGCGACGCCCGGACCGGCGATATCGAGCGCGGCCGTCACCACCGGATCCGATTCCAGGGCGTCCATGGCGTGCACCAGGGTCATGGGGAGCATGTCGCCGCGCTGCTCACCGGGCAGGCCGGGATCGAGGGCGCGATCGATGCCGTCGAGTCCGGCGGCGATGGCGGCGGCCGTGGCGAGATAGGGGTTCGCGGAACCGTCCGCGCCGCGCAGTTCCACCCGATGCTGATCGGGCACCCGCAGATAGTGCGTGCGGTCGTTACCGCCGTAGGTGGCGTAGCGCGGTGACCAGGTCGCACCGCTCGCGGTGCTGGTGGCCCCGGTTCGCTTGTAGGAGTTCACCGTTGGCGCGATCACGCCTTGCAGAGCGCAGGCGTGGTCGAGCATTCCGGCGAGGAAACCGTAGGCGGTCGCGGACAGGCCCAGGCCGCGCGGGTCGTCGGCATCGGGGAAGAGCGGTTGATCGCCGTTCCACACCGACAGGTGCATATGCATACCGGTGCCGGTGCGGTCGGTGAACGGTTTGGGCATGAAAGTTGCCTTCATACCGCGCTTTTCGGCGATCACCGAGAGCAGGTAGCGGGCGGTGATCACGCGGTCGGCGGTGGTGAGCGCGTCCGCGTAATCGAAGTTCTGCTCGAACTGGCCGTTGCCGTCCTCGTGATCACTGGCGTAGTTGCCCCAGCCGAGTGAATTCATGGCCTGCGAGACCTCGGCCAGATGGTCGTACATGCGGGTCACGTCGCGGGCGTCATAACAGGGTTGCAGGCTGAGATCGGCGGTATCGGCGGGTGCCAGACCGTTCGGACCCTTGTCCACCAGGAAGTATTCGATCTCCGTGCCGACATTCACCGTGTACCCGCGCTCGGCGGCGCGAGCCAGCGTGCGCTGCAGGATGACTCGCGGCGCGAACGGCCACGGCTTGCCCTCCACGTGCGGGGTGCAGTGCACCAGCGCCAGACCGGGGCGCACGAACGGAATCGGCGTGAACGTCTCCGGGTCCGGAATCGCGACCAGATCCGGATCGCGAGGCTGCTGCCCCATCATTCCGGCGGCGTATCCGGCGAACCCGACGCCGTCCTGTTCGAGCTGCCCGACCGCCTGTACCGGAACGAGTTTCGCGCACGGTTTGCCGGACAGCGTGGTGAACAACGCCAGGATGAAGGTGGTGTCGGTGGCCCGCGCCAGCTCGGAGAGCGTGCGGTGGCCGGTCGACGGCATGGCCGGGGAGATCGGCGTTACCGTCGCGGTGGTGGTGTCTATCGCCATATCGGCTCCTGGAACAGAGGTACGGATGTGGTTGTGCTTCAGCGCATTTCACCGGCACCGAGATACGGGTGCGGGCTGATCAGGGGCTGGCCCTCGGCGAACCGGGCGTAGCGGAAGTCGGCGGCCTCGACATTCGGCAGGTCGGTGCGGCCGTCCAGCAGCAGATCCGCCACCAGGCGGCCGACCGCAGGGGAGATCTTGAAACCGTGACCGGAGAAACCGGTGGCCAGGAAAAGTCCGGGCACCGGCGCGGGACCGATGATCGGGTTGTAGTCGGGGGTGACGTCGTACGCACCGACATAACTGCCGGTGATCCGGGGGTCCGGCATATCCGGCAGGCGATGTTCCAGCCGCCCGACCACCTTCTCGACGGTCGAATCGTCGGCGCGATTCACGAAATCATCGGGATCGATGTACTCGGGAACGGCGTGATCGCTATTGCCCGCGAGCAGTTCGCCATTGGGTTCGCGGCACAGGTATTGCAGGCTGACCAGATCCGAGAGCACCGGGACCGGCGGCAGCGGATCACCCTGATCGATCATGAGTAGCTGGGCGCGTTGGGCTTTCACGTCTACCTCGACCCCGGCGGTGGCGGCGAGATCCGGCGTCCACGGTCCGGTGGCCAGCACCACATTCGCGGCATGCACCTCCGTGCCGTCGGCAAGGCGTGCGCCGATGACGTTGTCGCCCTTGACGATCAGCTCCAGGACAGGTGACTGCTGGCGGATCCGGACGCCGCGCCCGCGCGCCGCCGCACCGAAGGCCATACCCGTCAGATACGCCTCACCGCGTCCGCCGCGCGGTTCATAGGCGAACCCCGCGAAATCGTCGACGCGCAAACCCGGCCACAGCGTTGCCATCTCATCGTGGCCGAGCAGTTCCACCTCGATACCGAGCGCCTGCTGCATGGCCACATTGGCGAGCAGCGGATCCAGATTGTCCGCGCCGACGCCGACCGCGTACCCGCACTGCCGGAATCCCAGGTCATCGCCGAGGATCTCGGACGCGTTCTCGAAGAACGGCACCGACCACCAGGACATGGCGGCCAATGACGGTGCGCCGTAATGGCATCGGACCACCCCGCTGGATTTGCCGGTCATACCGGAGCAGAGGGTGGCGCGCTCGAGCACCAGGACGTCGGCGGCACCGCGGTCGGCCAGGGACCAGGCGATGGCGAGCCCCTCCAGGCCACCGCCGATGATCAGGAACTCCGCGGTGTCGGTCATGTCCATCCTTCGGGTTCAGGTGTCTTCTACAGTGAATCACTGTTGATTGATATGAAACCATAGCGGTGACCGGGCAGCCCAGCGGTTTACGCATCTTTCACAGTGGCGTACCACGACGCAACATCGGCGATGGTCCACTGTCACGCAACGGCGATTCCTATCAAGGGACACCGTTGGTATGGATTCGCTTCTAAGTCAGGTGATACATGGAACAAGCAGTAGCCGCGGCCGATACCGCGTGGATGCTCGCCGCCTTCGCCGCCGTGTCGCTCATGGTGGCGGGACTGGCGCTGTTCTACGGCGGCATGGTCAGCGTCAAGAACACCCTGAACATGGCCATGATGGTCTTCGGCGCGCTCGCGGTGGTGGGCGTGCTCTGGATCATCGTCGGCTACTCGGCGTCCTTCGGCGATTCGCTGGGCGGCGCGGGCATCCTCGGTGATCCGCTCGAATACCTCGGATCGTCCAAACTGCTGGACGCGCCGAGCACGCCGGGACTGCCACCGGCCATCTTCTCGGCCTTCCAATTACTGTTCGCCGCACTGACGGTCGCGCTCATCGCGGGCGCGGTCGCCGACCGGATGAAGTTCGGCTCCTGGATGACCTTCGCGGGCATCTGGGCGCTGCTGGTGTACTTCCCCGTCGCGCACTGGGTTTTCGCCTTCGACAGCAAGGACGGTTCGGTGCACGGCGGCTGGATCGCCAACAAGCTAAAGGCCATCGACTTCGCGGGCGGCACCGCGGTGCACATCAACGCCGGCATCGCCGGGCTGGCACTGGCGCTCATCCTCGGCAAGCGCAAGGTGTTCCCGAACGCCCCACGGCCGCACAGCCTTCCGCTGACCATGCTGGGCGCGGGCATCCTGTTCTTCGGCTGGTTCGGGTTCAACGGCGGTTCGGCGCTGGCCGCCGGGAACGCCGCGTCGGTGGTGGTGCTCAACACCATCGCCGCGTCCTGCGCGGGCATGATCGGCTGGATCGTGGTGGAGAAGTTCAAGGAGGGACACGCCACCTCGCTGGGCGCGGCCTCCGGGCTCATCGCCGCCCTGGTCGGCATCACCCCCGCCTGCGGTGCGGTGTCACCGATGGGCGCGCTCATCGTCGGCGCGGCCTGCGGTGCGGTGTGCTGCCTCGCGGTCTCGCTGAAATACCGCTTCGGACTGGATGATTCGCTCGACGTGGTGGGCATCCACCTGGCGGGCGGCATTCTCGGCACGCTGCTGATCGGCTTCCTGGCCGACGGCTCCGCGCCCAATGGCGTGGCCGGACTGTTCTACGGCGGCGGACTGGATCAGTTGTGGCGGCAGACCGTCGCGGTGCTGGCGGTGCTGACCTACACCTTCGTGGTCACCTTCGCCATCGCCAAGGTCATGCAGCTGTTCGGCGGCATTCGCGCCGATGACGAGGCCGAGGACGCCGGACTGGATCTGGCCGTGCACGGTGAAACCGCCTATGTGCTGGACCATCTCACCGTTCCGGTCGCCAAGCACGAACCGGCGGACGCGGTGACGGCCGCCGAGGCCATCACCACCAAGGCAGCCGCGGCGGTCGAATAACCGCGGCACGCAGCCCCTTCCGGACTCTCACCCTCCTCATCGAGGCCGGAAGGGGCCTGTGCGCGTTACTGCTCGGCGCGACGCGCGGCCTTCTCCGCCGCCTCGGCGCGATCGAGCTCGTTCGCCTCGTCCAAAGTCGGTGCGCCGCCGCCCAATCGGGCGGGCACCCAGTACGCGCCCGGCTCGTGCGCATAATCCTTCTGCACGTTGAGCAGCATGGCTTCCATGGTCTTGTGCAGCTGATCGGTCAGCTCCGCAGCCGGTTCGAACGGCTGAATCGGCGCGCCCACCTCGATGGAGATGGGGGTGTTGGTACGGCCCAGGCGCTTCGGATGCCCCTTGGTCCAGACGCGCTGCGCGCCCCAGATCACCATCGGGATGATCGGCACATTCGCCTCGATCGCCATGCGCGCCGCGCCCGACTTGAATTCCTTCAACTCGAAACTGCGGCTGATGGTGGCCTCCGGGTAGACGCCGACCAATTCGCCGGAGCGCAGCCGATTCACGGCCTCGTGGTACGAGTCCGCGCCCGCGGCGCGATCCACCGGGATATGTTTGAGCGCCCGCATGATCGGCCCGGTGATCGAGTTGTCGAATACCTCCTTCTTCGCCATAAAACGCACATAGCGCTTCGTCGTACGCGCAGGCAGGCCCGCATACGTGAAGTCCATGTACCCGGTGTGATTGATGGCGACGACAGCGCCACCGCTCGCCGGGATGTTTTCGTCGCCGGTGACAGTGAACTTCAGGCCCTGCGCCGCGAAGACGGTACGGGCCAGCCCGATGATCGGGAAGTAGACGGGTTCCACAGTTGCGTCAGCGTAGTCGCTGCTCGCGCGGCTACCAGTGATCCAGGTAACAGCCATTCGCTGAAAACAGACATTCACCCTGAACTCCGGCGGGAGGGGTTCCTGCATAGGCGACGTTTCGGGGTAGCAAGTACCCTGGGTGGCTGGTAACGGTCGAGGAGGAAGAAGCTCGTGCAGATCACCAGCGTCGGACACGCCGGGTTCCACATCTCCACCGCAGCGGGGACGATCCTGTGCGATCCGTGGGTCAACCCGGCATATTTCGCTTCATGGGTTCCCTTCCCCGATAACACCCAGCTGGATTGGGACGCGCTCGGCAATTGCGATTTCCTCTACGTCTCGCATCTGCACCGCGATCACTTCGACGCGAAGCACCTCGCCGACAAGATCAATAAGGACGCCACCGTCCTGCTGCCCGACTATCCCGTGCCGGACCTGCGCCGCGAACTGGAACAGCTCGGCTTCACCAAATTCTTCGAAACCGAGGATTCGGTCAAGCACACCGTCACCGGACCGGGCGGCGACCTCGAGATCATGATCATCGCGCTGCGCGCGCCCGCCGACGGACCCATCGGCGACTCCGGCATCATCGTCTCCGACGGTGAGACCGTGTGCTTCAACATGAACGACGCGCGGCCGGTCGATATGGATGTGCTGCACGATGCGTTCGGGCACATCGACATTCACCTGCTGCAGTACTCCGGGGCCATCTGGTACCCGATGGTGTACGACATCCCCACCAAGACCAAGGCCAACTTCGGTAAGCAGAAGCGCCAACGCGGTATGGACCGGGCACGCTCCTATATCGAACAGGTCGGCGCGACCTGGGTGGTGCCGTCCGCCGGGCCGCCGGTCTTCCTCGACGACGAACTGCGCTACCTCAACGACGATCGCGGGGACGAAGGCAATATCTTCCCCGACCAGGTCGTCTTCCTGGAGCAGATGCGGATCCACGGCAACGAGGGCGGGATCCTGATGATCCCGGGCTCGGTCGCCGATGTGCGCGGTAAGGAACTCCAGCTCGAGCATCCGGTCGACCCGGACACCGTGTACGGGGACAAGGCCGCCTACATCGAGGCCATGGCACAGCGCTTCGCGCCCGTCATCGCGGCCGAAAAGGCTTCCTGGGCAAGCGAATCCGATGGACCGCTGCTGCCGCGCCTGAAGGATCTCTTCGAACCGATCATGGCGCAGAGCGATCTCATCTGCGACGGCATCGGCTATTCGGTCGCGCTGGTCATGGGCGATGAGACCGTCGTGCTCGATTTCCCCAAGCGGATCGTGCGCGCGCCCATCGACGGAGAAGGCAAGCAGCGCTACGGCTTCCGCATCGACCCCACCCTGGTGCGCACCGTCCTGCGCGATAACGAACCCGACTGGGTGAACACCATCTTCCTGTCCACGCGCTTCACCACCTGGCGCATCGGCGGATACAACGAATTCCTCTACACCTTCTTCAAATGCCTCACCGATGAGCGCATCGCCTACGCCGACGGCTGGTTCTCCGAGGCGCACGACGATTCCGCCTCCACCGAACTCGACGGCTGGGAAATTCAGCGCCGCTGCCCGCATTTGAAGGCGGACCTGTCGAAATTCGGTGTGGTCGAGGGCAATACCCTCACCTGCAATCTGCACGGCTGGCAGTGGGATCTGGAATCCGGTCGCTGCAAGACCTCCAAGGGACATGAGCTGCGCTCGCGGAAGCTGGACACACCCGCCTGACCAGCGGTTTCCGGCCGGAGCCCGAGGGACTCCGGCCGGACCTGGAACTCAGGAGACACTTCCGGGCCGAATCACTTCTGAACTTCGGAATCCTTCAATTCACGGGTCAGCCGGGATGACCACGGACACCAGAAACAACCGGGCAGGAAGGCCCCGCACGCCTCGTCGAGATTGTCATTGAGGTAGTCGATGCTGGAATCGCACACCTCGATGGCCACCGTGAAGAACGTGATGGTGTCCGGATCCAGCGCGAAATCCCAGCCGGGGTTGTACGCCTCCCGCCGCTTCCTGATGCGCCCCATCACGTGAATCGACATCTGTTCCTCACCGGACAGAATCCGGCGGGCCTCCGCGATGCGCTGGTCATTGTTCAGCTGAATGACGAATTCTTTGCCGGAATAGTCGGTGAATGCGAAGTAGGCCATGACATTCCCTCTCGACGATGCGATCGGATCGAAAGAAACCTGCCCTTCGATGGTAGGTTGACCGAGCTCGCTATTTCCTCGAATTCGATTGCGGGGCAAAGGAATTGCGGGACCGGGCCGTTTGTCGCAGGGGAAACGGCAGCCGGAAGATCAGCTAGCCGGTGTTCGAGACCGACTGACCGTTTCTTCCGGAAACATACTGGGCACCAACATGTTTCGCCTGTGCGATCAGGTCACGAATGGCCATGGCCCCGCGTGCCACCGGAGCCAGCACCCGGCCGTCCGCACCGATCAGCACACCCGACGGCGTACCGCGCACGCGATAGCGCAGCGCCGCCTCATTGCCCTGCTGCACCAGCACCGGGATATCGCCGAGGTCCTGGGTGCGCGCCCAGGCCGCGTGTTCGTCCAGGTCACCATTGCCGACCATCGCGATGGTGAGGGCTCCGGCCGCACGCTGCCGCCAGCGCGGCAGCTCGCGCGCCAGTGCCGCGCACATCTCACAGCCCGGGTGCACGAACACCAGGAGCAGTGAACCGCCCTGCGCGAGCAGTGCTTCCAGACCGGTGCGGCCGCCGGTCACATTCAGCAGTTCGAACTCCGGGGCCACCGCACCCACCGGGAGACCCTCCGCGCCGAGTGTGGACAGGGCCTGTTCGTCCAGTCGCCGCCGCACCGCGCGCAGTTCGCCCGTCAGCCGGGTGAACAGCGCGGCGAAGACCGCGATCACCACCATCCCGATCGCGTGATCCACCGGAAGCGAGCCCGGCACATCGGGTTCGGCCAGCACGCCCACCCCGGTGACCAGCGCGAAGGCGATCAGCGCCGCATTGCGCAGCAGCGTGGCCCGGCCGATCGGCGCGGTGCTCGCCGCGCCGAAACACGCGCAGGACGGATGCTTTCCCTGTCGCAGCAGCCGGGCCACCGCGGCGGTGAACGCCAGCAGCAACGCCAGGCCGAACAGGGCGCCCGCGAACCCGGTCCACGGCGATACCAGCAGCACGACGACCAGCGTCTCCGCAATGGGCAAGCTCCGGCTCACCAGCGGAGTCCAGCGGATCGGAACCCCGAACTCCCCCACCGCCTTCCGCGTCCCGGCCGGATCGGCGAACTTACCCGCCGCCGCCAGCCCGAACACCACACCGAGCGCCAGCCGCAGCCCCCACACCCCGTATTCGATGGTCATCGATCAACCATCACACAGCGCGATGGGAGCCCAATCCGTAATGGGCGGAACGAATTTCGACATGTGCCGGGGCGAAGAACACCGACCGTTCGGTCACCCGAGCGTGCACCGGGCCGGACCTCGCGGCCGGTGGTCGGTCACTCACGCGCGGCGATAGCCACCGCCACAAAGGTGAGAGCACAGCCGATGACCGCCAAGGTCGACACTCCGGCCCCGGTCGGGGCGACCACATCGAGAGCAAGCGACATCAACAACTGACCCGCCACCGAGGTCAGGCCGAGCAGCAGCACCCCGATCCAGCGCACCACCAGTACCGCCAGCGCGATGAACACCACGCCGATCACGCCACCCAGGTACAACCAGGGGGCACTGGGAAATCCATGCGGCCAACCACTTCCCGAGATCACGACGGCCTCGACGACCAGCAGACCCGCCAGGCCGGTCGCGAAGTTCGCCAGCGTCGCCGATCGCGGTCCGCCCACCGCGCCCACCCGGCCGTTCACCGCCTGCTGCCAGGCCACCCCGAAGCCCGCCACCAGCGGCAATACGATCAGCAATAGCTGCGGCCCGCCGCGCAACCCCTCCGGCACCGACAGCCCGCCCCGCTCACCTGAGCGCCCCGCCACCGACAGCGCGACCGCGACCAGCGCCAATCCCGCTCCCACGGAACGCAATAGGGTCACCGGCGTCCGCCCGCGCGGACCCAGCCCCACCCGATCCACCAGCAGACTGCTCGTCAACTGCCCGGCCACCACCGCGACGGTGAAGGCCGTGACCCCGATCGCCGCCACCGTGAGCCCCTGGCAGGCCACGAAGAACGCGCCGCACAAGCCGCCCAATAGCTGCCACCAGCGCAGTTCCCCCGCGCGCAGCGCATCCCACACCCGCCGCAGCCCGTCGCGCCCCCGCGCGCTCAGCACGACGATCGCACCCACCACCAGCAACCCGGACCCGAAACTGATGACCGCGGCGGCGACACCATCGCCCAGGCGCTCCCCCAACTCACCGTTCACGCGCGCCTGCACCGCCACACCCGCGCCGATGCAACCCCCGAACACCAATCCCGCTCGCCGTCGCCCAGTCACACTTCAATCCTCCCCGTGCCGACCGCCCGGCTTTTCCACAGCCCGGCCGGAATGGCGAGATGTGTTGCGCGGGAACGAAGCTGAGAATGGCCCGGGGTGGGGTGGGTCGGTTACGGTCGTTGCGTGACCGAATCAACAATCGGCGATACGCACGACGCCGAAACCTATCGGGTACTTGATGAAGCGTGGAATTCCTGGGGGCGGCTCGATAGTGATGTGATCGCGCATTTGATCAATCCCGCGTTCATGGGCGGGCCGCAGTGGCCCGCATTGCGGCAGGCACACGCCATTTCGCGGCGCGATGACGCGCTGCTGGTCGCCAGTAGCGGGCTGGCGGACCCCACCGAATGGGAGAACTCGGATCCGACGAATGGGTACGAATTGGAGGTGTTCGGGATATCGCCGGACATTCCCGCCGACAGCGATACCATTTCGGTGGCGACCTCCTGGTTGGGGCAGACCGTGATGACGGTGTCGAATCTGGTGGCGCAGTATGGATTCCGGGTTTCGGACATGCTGGAGCAGTACGGGGTCATCACCATTCAACTGGAGAACGCGCAATTGCCGCGCGCCGCCACCGGAACCTATCTCGATGAGGACGGTGCGCTGGTGGTCATGCTCGGCCTGATCGGCGATGAGCTACCCGGCACCGTACCCGGACCGCTGTCACCGATCCGGCTGGTCAATGTGAAGCTGCTGACCGTCGCCGAAGGACGCTTCTGCGTGAACAATTCGATGGGCGACGCCGACGCGCGCCACGAACTCGCCCGGCGCTTCGCCGAACAGGGCGACGTGCTGCGGTCCAGCATCAATCGGCCGTCGGTGGTCTGACCCCCTCCCCACCCGGCAGCCAGGTCGGCAGCAGCGCGGCGATCAGCAGCAGCGGGGTGCCCAGCGCCGCCACCAGCACCGGAATGGGCAGCCAGGCCGCCGCCACACCGACGAAGATGAAGACGATCAGCGCGATCACCTCGGTGACCAGGCCGGACACCGAGGTGACGGTGGCCCGGGCCGGACCCTCGATGGCGTCCTGGAGCCGGGCCGAGGCCAGCACGTCGGCGTTGTAATCGATGCCGTACGCGATCGCGATGGCGGTGAAACCCACCGCGACAAGGGAATAGACGACACCGGGATGCGCGGTGGCGAGACCGCACAGCAGCGCGCCGCCGATGAACAGCACGCCGGCGATGCCCATCGCGATCGAAAAGGCCCGCGCCGAAACGCTTTCGGTGCGACCGGCGAGAGCGGCTCCGGCCAGCGCGCCCGCGACGGTCACACCGACCAGCACCGCCGATATCGACGGCGAGACACCGGCGTGGTCGGCGAGCAGCGCGAAGTACTCGTCGAACGCGGTGATGCCGTTCAACAGCGCTACCAGGATCACACCGCGCCGAATCACCCTGACATGCAGTGACTCTCGAAGTCCGGAACGCAACATGTGCGCATATCGCGATATACCGGCCGGAGTCGACGCTGCTGAAAGCGCGGCAGGCGCGGCATCGGGCTCCTCCTCCAATTCCTCTACGTCCGAAGCGGATACCACCTTCGGCGCACTCGGTAGTGCCACCGCCGACAGCACGTGGATGCCTGCCAGCACCACGCTCGACCAGCCGACCAGGGCGTAACCGCCCCACGCGTACAGCGGCGCGGCCGCGAGAATGCCTGCGAGAGCGGCGGATTCGGCGGCGGCACGGGTGTAACCCATCAGCCGGGGATACGCCGAGGTCGCGGCACGGGCGGCGAGATCGTCATAGATCAGCGCCTCGAAGGTGCCCGAACGCAGTGCGCCCGCGGTGCCCCAGAGCACGAAGCCCGCCGCGAAACCCGCATACGACGGCAACAGCGTCCAGACCAGGAAACCGGCCGTGAGCAGGACGCCGGAAAGTATGAGCAGGCCCCGGCGCGACACCGTATCGGCCCACGCGCCAGACGGGACCTCCAGCAGGAACGAGGTCGCCGACCAGATGGCCAGCAGCGAGGAGATCTGCGCCGTGCTCAGACCGTGGTCGGCGAACAGCAGCGCGTACAGCGCGTAATACGGAATCAGATCCGCCGTCAGCGCGAACAGCACCGCGCGCAGCGTGAGACCGCGCACCGGATCGGCGCGGCGACTACCTAGAAGTGCGAGCCGGGATCAACAGGCGTAGACGAGCATGCGCATGAGATCAACTCTGCGCGCCCGGCGCTCCCCCGTCAAACGGATTGTCGACCGGAATCCAGCCGTTGGTGTTCACCTCGTGCTCGGTGCGGCCCACCCCGACCAGACCGTGCCGGTCATTGAGATCGTTGATGAGCTCGGACACCGGATGCGAATCGCTGTAGTGGTAACCCTGCGCCAGCGCGAAACCCAGTTCGGTGAGCACCGCGGCCTGGTATTCGGTCTCCACACCCTCCGCGATCACCTGCAGGTCCAATGACTTGCTCAGCGCCGCAATGACTCCCAGCAGCGGCGGGGCCGGGGAATCGGAGCGGATGGCGGCCACGAAGGACTGATCCACCTTCAGGATGTCGCTGGGCAGCGTGGCCAGGCGGCTCAAGGACGAATAGCCGGTGCCGAAATCGTCGATGGCGATGCGGACGCCGGTCTCGCGCAGCTTGTGCAGATTCGCGATGGCGGTCTCGGATTCGGCGGCGATCTCGCTCTCGGTCACTTCCAGGACCAATTGATCCGCGGGCCAGCCGGTATCGGCCAGAATTCCGGAAACCCGGTCGGCATAGGCGGATTCGGCCAATTCCAGGCCGCTCACATTCACGTTCAGCGTCAGATCCAGCTGGGCGAACGTCTCCTGCAACCGCATCGCGTCGGCGCACGCCCGGCGCAACACCAGCTCGTCCAGATCGGAGATGAGGTCGTATTCCTCCGCCACCCGGATCAGGCCCTCGGTGGTCACATCCGGTTGCGCGTGCGAGGACCAGCGCAGCAGCGCCTCCACCCCGACCGCGCGGGTCGCACCGTCGGACAGGCTCACGATCGGCTGATACTGCACATCCAGGGTGCCGCGATCGATCGCCTCGCGTAGCTCCACCGCCAGCGGCAACTGCCGCGACGACTCCAGCACCGTGCGATTGCGGCCCGCCTGCTTGGCCCGATACAGGCCCACGTCCGCGCGGCTCACCAGCAGCGAACCCGACTCACCCGGCTGCCACGAGGTGACACCCGCGGAACAACCCGTAGTCACCGCCGCACGCAATTGCTCGGTCAGCAGAATCGCGGCCTGCTCGGTCGAATTCGGCAGCAACAGTGCGAAAGCGTCACCGCCGTAGCGGGCCAGCCGCTGCTCCGGGGTCAGCAATTTCTGCCAGGTGTCACCCACCCGCTGCAAGACCGCGTCACCCGCGCGATGCCCGAGATGATCATTGATCTTCTGAAAACGATCCAGGTCCACCAGCACCAGCGACAATGCCTGACCGGTGCGCTGCGCGTGCCCGATGGCATTGGCCAGCGCGCGATCGAAACCGCGGCGATTCAGCAGACCCGTCAGCACATCGATATCCGCGTCCGACGCCATCCGGGTGAGAATGCCGACCACAATGCCGATTCCGATGGTGATACCCGCCGGAATCAAACCCGACCACCACGGCAGACCGCGCGAGGGCACCACCCACAAACAACACAGCACCGCGAAAACCAGATGCGCGCCGAGCCATTTCCAGGCGAAGAAAATCGCGGCATCACACGCTACGAACACATAGAACGCGGCCAGACTGATCGCGCCCACGGTATTCGGAAACCAATGCACCGCAACGGTCACCAGCACCGTGGCCACCGCCACATATCCGTGATGCACGTAGTGCGGCATGCGCGGGCCCCAGAACAGCAGACTCACCCCGAGCAGCAATGCCACCAGCGCCGCACTACCCACCAGCGGCCGATTGCCCTCATCACCCGGAGCGACGGCCGTGATCACCAGACCGAGCACACCACCCATGACGTAGAACGCACCGGTCGTTCGAGCCATGACCATTGCCGTCGCCAGCGCCGAAGCCGTCCGCACCCGCGTTCGGGTATCGCCGCGAGACCCGATTCCTCGCACGCTGCCCAGCCTAAACGGTGAGTTGATATTTGCTCACCGGATCGGCTCGAGCACTTCGACACCCACGAACGGGACCAACGCCGCCGGGACCCGGACCGAGCCGTCGGCTTGCTGATGATTCTCCAGCAGCGCGACGATCCAGCGGGTGGTGGCGAGCGTGCCATTCAGGGTGGCGGCGGTTTGCGGCTTGTTGTTCTCATCGCGGTAGCGGACATTGAGGCGGCGCGCCTGGAATGTCGTGCAATTCGAGGTCGAGGTGAGCTCGCGATAGGTCTCCTGGGTCGGAACCCAAGCCTCGCAGTCGAATTTGCGCGCGGCCGAGCTGCCCAGATCACCGGCGGCCACATCGATGACTCGATACGGCACCTCGATGGCGGCGAGCATCTCCTGCTCCCACGCCAGCAGGCGCTTGTGCTCGGCGTCCGCGTCCTCGGGGCGGGTGTAGACGAACATCTCCACCTTGTCGAACTGATGCACGCGAATAATGCCGCGGGTGTCCTTGCCGTAGCTGCCCGCCTCGCGCCGGAAACACGATGACCAGCCCGCGTAGCGCTTGGCGTTCGCCGCGCCCAGATCCAGGATCTCGCCCGAGTGATAGCCCGCCAGCGGAACCTCCGAGGTGCCGACCAGGTACAGGTCGTCCTCTTCCAGGTGATAGATCTCCGCCGCGTGCTGACCCAGGAAACCGGTGCCCGCCATGATCTCCGGGCGCACCAGCACCGGCGGAATCATCATGGTGAAACCATTCCGGGTGGCCCGCTGCGCCGCCAGCTGCAACAGGCCCAGCTGCAACAGCGCGCCATAACCGGTAAGGAAATAGAAGCGCGCGCCCGAAACCTTCGCACCGCGTTCCATATCGATGATGCCCAGCGATTCACCCAATTCCAGGTGATCCTTCGGGGTGAAATCGAATTCGCGCGGGGTGCCGACATGCTCGAGCACGACGTAATCGTCCTCGCCGCCCGCCGGCGCGCCCTCCTGCACCACATTCGACAGCGCGCGCTGCGCGGCATCGAGCACGGCATCGGCGGCATTCTCGGCGACCTCGGCCTCCTTGACCTTCGCCGACAACTCCTGCCCCTGCGCCAGCAGCACCGGGCGCTCCTCCGGAGACGCCTTGCCGACCTTCTTGCCCAGCGCCTTGTGCTCGGCGCGCAGACCATCGGCATTGGCGACGGCCGCGCGCCGCGCCGTATCGGCCGCGAGCAGGGCATCCACCAGGGCCGGGTCCTCGCCGCGAGCCCGCTGCGACGCGCGGACCACGTCCGGGTTCTCCCGCAGGAATCGAAGGTCGATCATGCGGCCCAGCCTATCGGGGCGGGGCCAGCGAATTTCCCTTAGGTCCAGGACCGGACAAATACGTCAGCGCCAGTTTCCGCCCGATTCCCGCGTTCCGGTCGCCCTCATTCACAGGATCGACCAGAGTTGGGTCATGGGTACGGCCGGAACGCCGCTGCGCCCGCGCACGTATCCCTCGCCAGACCTCCCGAGGAGTCCCCATGCCCCAATACACGCCGAGCACAGTCGATTTCATCGTCGTCGGCGCCGGATCCGCCGGGGCGGCCGTGGCCGCTCGGCTCAGTGACCGGCCCGGCGTCAGCGTCGCCGTCGTCGAAGCGGGCAGCGCCGACCGCGATAAATTCGTGCACATCCCCGCCGGATTCTCCAAGCTCTTCCAGGGCGAGAACGACTGGAACTACCGCACCGAACCGCAAACCGAACTGCACGACCGCCAGGTGTACTGGCCGCGCGGCAAAATGCTCGGCGGCTCCTCATCGATGAACGCCATGATGTGGGTGCGCGGTTTCGCCGCCGACTACGACGAATGGGCCGAGCACGCCGGGCCCGGATGGTCATTCGAGCAGGTGCTGCCCTATTTCCAGCGCATGGAAACCGTCGAGGGGCCGGAGGGCAACGTCGGCGAGGGACCGCTGTACATCTCGCCGCAGCGCAGCCCGCGCGCCATCACTCAGGAGTACCTGACCGCCGCGACCCAGGCCGGATTCACCCTCGAGACCGCGAATGCCGATGTGCCGCAAGGGTTCACGCAGACCATGGTGAGCCAGAAGCGCGGGGCGCGGTGGAGCACGGCCGACGCCTACCTGCGGCCCGCCCTGCAACGGCACCGGGATCTGACGCTGATCACCGACGCGCATGTCACGCAGGTGCTGTTCGAAGGCAATCGCGCGGTCGGCGTCGAATACCGGATCGGCGGCGAGACCAAACAGCTGCACGCCAAACGCGAGGTCATCCTGTCCGGCGGGGCGATCAACACACCGCAGCTGCTCATGCTGTCCGGTATCGGACCCGTGGATCAGCTGACCGCGCTGGGAATCCCGGTGCGGCACCACAATCCGGAGATCGGGCGCAATCTGCGCGATCACCTGGCCGCGCCCATCGTGTATCGCACCAAGGCGGGCAGCCTCTACGGCGCGGACAAGAACCTGCTCGAACTGGGTAATTACCTGCTGCGGCGACGCGGACAGCTCACCTCCAATGTCGGTGAGGCATACGGATTCGTGCGCAGCCGCCCGGATCTGGACCTGCCGGACCTGGAATTGATCTTCGCGCCCGCGCCCTACATCGGCGAGGGGCTCGGCGAACCCGACGGGCACGCGCTGACCTTCGCGGCGGTGCTGCTCAAGCCCGAATCACTCGGCGAGATCACGCTGACCTCCACCGATCCGTTCGTCGCGCCACGCATCGATCCCAAGTACGTCTCGGAGATCAACGACCGCATCACGCTCATGGCCGGACTGCGCACCTGCGTCGAAATCGCCTCGCAGCCCGCGCTCAAGGAGCACATCGGGGAGCTCATGCAGCCCGAGATGTCCGCGAGCACGCCGATGGACGAGGTGCTCAAGCGGTGTTTGGACGCGCATTCGCACACGCTCTACCACCCGGTCGGCACCTGCCGGATGAGTTCGGACTCCACCGGCGTCGTCGATCCGGAACTGCGGGTGCGCGGGGTCGAAGGGCTGCGTATCGCCGATACGTCGGTCATGCCGATCATCACGCGCGGGCATACCCACGCGCCCGCGGTGCTGATCGGTGAGAAGGCCGCCGACCTCATCGCGGGATAGCGATCGCGGGGTAAATACGGTGTGCTGCGCCGGTTCCCACGCCGGGAACCGGCGCGTCGGGGTGCGAAGTTCAGTGGGACATGGCGGGGGCGATGCCGCGCTGACATGATGGACGGCGATGTCCGACGAACGAGTGCCTCCGCAGAAGCAGCCCGCGTGGCCACCCGCTGGTCCCCGAAAAGGGGGGTCACGGCGGGCGGGCAGGTCGGGTCCATCGTCCGGTCAGCCGGATCCGTACGGTCAGCCGGATCCCTCCGGGCGGCCGGGTCCCTCCGGTCGGTCAGGTTCGTCGGTTGGGCGGTCGGGGCCGCTGGCCGGGCTGCGATCGAAGCTGAGTACGGACGGTCCGCTGTCCGCGCCCACGCTGCGCTGGGGGCTGCTCGCCGTCGCGGTGGGTGCGGTGGTCGCCGCGCTCATCACCATGGTCGTCTCGGGGTTCGACTCCGGGCGGGTGGAGGCGCATACGCCGGGCGGGGCGCAGCCCACCGGGGCGGTCGCGGGCGCGGCCTTCGGCACCGCCAAACAGGGCGACTGCCTGAGCTGGAGCAAGAGCAATGCCAGCGATCTGGTGAAGGTCGACTGCGGCAGCAAGCACCTGTTCGAGGTCACCGCCGATGTCGATCTGAGCAAGTACCCGGGCCGCGAATTCGGGCCGGGCTCACGCTTTCCCGATTCGTTGCGCTTCTCCGAACTGCGCGATGAGCACTGCGTCAGCGCCGCGCAGAGCTACCTCGGCGGCAAATTCGATCCGCGCGGCAAATTCGTCGTCGGCCTGATCAATCCGGGCGAAGCGGGCTGGAAGGCGGGCGAGCGCACGCTGCGCTGCGGCCTGCAGGTCACCGGCAGCGCGGGCACCGCGACGCATCCCATCTCCGGCAGCGTGCGGAACGTCAATCAGTCCAAGGTGTTCGACGTCGGCACGTGCGTGGGCATCGCTCGCAACCTGCCCACCGATCCGGTCGACTGCGCGCAACCGCACGCCTTCGAGATCGTCTCCACCGTCGACCTCGGCGCGCGCTTCCCGAACGGCGCGCCCAGCAAGGACGATCAGGACAAGGTCATGGAGGACCAGTGCGCCAAGGACTCCACCGACTACCTCGGCTCACCGGACGCGTTGCGCAACAAGACCCTCACGCTGTTCTGGGATTTCCTGGACACCCGCAGCTGGCTGGCCGGTAGTCAGAGCCTCAACTGCCTGATCGGCAAGGGCGCGGACCAGGAGGGCTTCGCCACCATCACCGGTTCCGCGCGCGGCGATCTGCTCATCGACGGCCAGGCCCCCGTGCCGCCGCCGAACAACGGCCGCTACACCCCGCCGCCGCTACCGGGCGCGGCGCCGCCGGTCATCCCGCAGCCGCGGTGATCGAACAGAACGGCGCACCGTGTCGGTAACCATGTCCGACGAGCGCTTCGAAGAGCTCGTCGGTGACGCACTGGACCTGATTCCGGCCGAGCTGGCCAAGGCCATCGACAATGTGGTGGTTCTCATCGAACCGCGCAGCGACGAGGATCCGCACCTGCTCGGGCTCTATCACGGGATAGCGCTCACCGAACGGGACTTCAGCCACTACGGGGGCGCATTACCCGACACCATCACCATCTATCGCGAGGCCATCCTCGGCATGTGCCACAGCGAAGAAGAGGTGGTGGAAGAGGTGGCAATCACAGTGATTCACGAGATCGCGCACTACTTCGGGATTGACGACGACCGCCTCCATCAGCTGGGATGGGGCTGATCCGGGGTTGCGGGGAACCATTCAGCTAACCGGTGCGTCCAAGAATTCATAGCCGGTACCGCTGTCTGTTCCACACACCAGGAGGGGAGTCGCTTCATGGTCGGCCACGTCCTCGTGCAGCCCGAGGTCATTCTCGCCGCTGCTCTCGAGCTCGACCTGCTCGCCGAACGACTCTCGGCGGCATCCGCTTTCACCGCGCCCGCCACCCACGTACTGCCCTCCGGCACCGAGGAAGTCTCCTTCCTGGCCGCCGCACACTTCAATCAGGCGGCATTCAGCCACGATCGGGCAACCGCCCAGGCCGTACTCGAACTGCATCACGCCGCCGCCACCCTGCGCACCCAGCTCGCCCAGTACCTGGTGCAGGACGCGGTGCGCGCGGCCGGTATCGCCGCCATCCAGGTGTAGAGGGGAACACTCGAATGACATTGGGCATCACCGGGGTCTTCTGGCTCCCCCGCATGGCCGAACTGAACTCCGTCACCTTGAACGCCGGGGCGCACGCAATACCGATCGCGGCCGCGGGCACCGCCTGGGGCGGGCTCACCGCCGCCTGGGTCGACGCCACCACCACCGTCGCCCGGGTTATGGCCGAGGTCGGGGTCGGGCTTCAGGGCATCAACGGGTTGAACGTGCTGGGCCGCCTCACCGGATTCACCCTGTGGTCCGAACAGCAGAGTGTGCTCGCCGCGGCCATGGCCGCCAAGGCCGCCGCCAATGTGACCGCGTACACCGTGGCGTCGATCGTCATGCCGAGCCTGCCCGAGATCGCGGTCGTCGAAGCCGCGCGGGTGGCGGCGCATTCCACCGGTGGCGCGCTCAACGGCACCGCCGAAGCCGCCGAGGCCGCGAAACTCGCGCTCGATATCCGGGCCGCGCTGGTCATGGAGACCTACGAGGCCGCCACCACCGCGCTCGTCACCACGCCCGGCGAATTCTTCCTGCCGCCCGCCATCGCCATGGGGGCCGGATCCGTCAATGGCGCAAGCGGTTTCGGCGACGGCTCCGGTGATCCGGTGCAGGCCGCGCTGGCCGCCGCGGCCGGGCTGGCGAACAACCCCGCGGTCCTCAGCGCCATGAGCCAGGCGGCCGAGGTGGCCGGGACCGTGGCCACCTCCGGTGCGACCACCGTCGGCAATGTCGCGAGCACCGCGATCACAGCCGTGGCCAATGGGCTCGCGCCGGGCCATATCGGGACCGCCGTGCCCGGCGTCGGCGATGCGGGCCTTGCCACCGTGGGCGCGGGCGTGACCGGAGTGAGCACCAGCGCGGTTTCCTTCGGTGGCGGCGGTACGAGCGTGAGCATCGGAAACGGTGGCGGCACACTGAAATTGCCCGAAGGCTGGGGCGCGGGCACCGGAATGCCGAGTGGCGCACCGGCGGCTCCCGTGGCTGTCGCCGAGCCGGTGAGCGTCGCGCCCGCCGCGCAATCCGCCGCACCCGTGCGCGCCTCGAATTCCAATCCGCTGCTGGGCAATCAGGCACAGCGCGATGAGGACGAGACCTACGACGGGCATGACTACGGGCGCTCCGTGGAACACTTCGCCGACGGCCGGGTCATCGCGCCCGCGGTGATCGGCGGCGATGCGATGGAGAGCCGGTGAGCATCTTCGGCGAAGCAGCGCGCACAGCCTCGGCGGCCGTCTCGGGCGACCGTTCGGCGAAGCGGTGACCGTGCTCGGCGCGGGGCACGGGCCGTCGCTATTGCGGTCGGTCACGCTGTCGCTCGACGAAATGCAGTATCTCCAGGAGGCTTTGGAGTTCGATGAGCTGCCCGTGGTGCTGAATGCCATGGGGCGATACGACAATGCCGCCGATCACGACACGGCCATGCATGCCGCGGCGACGGCATTGGCCGAACGCGATCTGCTCGACGGTGACCAGGTGCATCCGGAACTCGCCGAGCGGCTGCGCGTGCTCTACCGCCCGCACTGGGTGATCGCCCTGCGCTGGTACGTGAACGGCCAGGTCAACCGGTTCTGCCTGGCCAAGGGCGACGATATCGAAGTCGTCGCGCTGCGCGGCCCGCACTCCTACGTCATCGATACCGCCGGACACGATCTGCCGGGCACGGTCATGGCCGCCCTCGGGCCCGCGGACCCGCTCGAGCTCGACGGAATGAACGCGCCCACAGCCGAATTGGCCCCCGTCTTCGACGATGCGGGTGATGTCACCACCACCGCGAACCGCCTCGCCGAGGTGGGCAAACCGCCGCGCGACTCGAAAACCCTTGCCTCCGCACTGGTTCAGGTCGACTCGCACGCCGAGATCGCCGGCGTCATCTACGGTGACGGCACCCGCGACACCGCCGACAATCACATCGCCGTCTTCAACACCCGGCACGGCAGATTCCTCGCCACCGCCAGCATCGCCGACGACGGCACCAAATGGACATCGCTGGCAACGGGCACACCGGCCCGCCTGCGCACAGCGCTACACGATCTGATCGCCGGTTTGCCTCTGCGCCAGGAGTTTCCGAAGTTCCGGGCACCCAGCTAGTCCACCCCGTCGCCCCACCCCGTCATCCCGGCATGCTTTTGGCCGGGATCCACAGCGCTCGGGACAGCGCTGCGGCGTGTGGATCCCGGCCAAAAACGCGCCGGGATGACGGGGGTGTCTGCGCCCTCAACCCTGTCGGGGGGTGTCTGCGCCCTCAATCCAGTCGGGGGGTGTCTGCGCCCTCGCGGCCGGTCGGGGCAGGCGGTCAGCCCATGGGGTCGTCGCCGGTGGGGGCGGTGTCCTCGCCGAAGGGTGGGAGGTAGCGGCCCCAGCGGGTGCATTCCCAGGTGCCGTCGGAGTGCGGCAGGAGTTCGATGGTGTCGGTGTTGTCGAGGTGGTTGTTGGCGGCGAAAAGCCTTGGGACCGAGGCTAGTTCGCGGGAGACCAGGCGCATTACGGCGCCGTGGCTGACCAGGATGATGTCGCCGGAGTCATCGTCGGAGAGGTACTCGTCGCGTAGGCGTTCCAGGGTGGGGACGTAGCGGTCCAGCACTTCCATGCCGGTCTCGCCGCCGGGGACGCGCTGGCTCAGATCGCCGAAATGCCAGGCGTGGTAGACGTCCTGGAAGGTTTCGTGCGCTTCGCGGGTGTTCAGGCCCTCGAGGTCGCCGAGCTGGACCTCCTGCATACCCTCCAGGGTCTCCAGCTTCACGCCGGTGGCGTCGGCGATATGGCCGCCGGTCTGGCGGGCGCGCAGGGCCTCGGAGGAGAAGAGGCGGCGCGGCGGCGTCGACAGGTTCGCGCCGAAGGTTTTCGCCTGCGCCACACCACGTTCGGTGAGCGGCAGGCCGGGAAGCCTGGTGTCCAGGATCTTGGCGACATTGCCTTCGGTCTCGCCGTGTCGCACCAGGATGAGCTTGCCGGTCACAGGTCGGCCACCCCTTTCTTCAGGTCTGCCAGCCAGGCCGCCGCGGGTTCATCGGCGGGCGGCGGAGCACCGGTGGCCGAGGTCGCGGGCCAGGAGCCGAGGAACCGGATCCGGGCGGCGGTGCGGTGCAACGCCTTCAACGCCTCGGCGACCGCGGTGTCATCGATATGGCCGACGCAGTCCAGGTAGAAGCGGTACGTGCCCATGCCCGTTCGCGTCGGGCGGGATTCGATACGGGTGAGATCGATTCCGCGGGTGGCGAATTCGGCGAACGCGCGCATGAGCGAACCCGGTTCGTTCGCCAGTTCCAGCACGATCGAGGTGCGGTCCACCCCGGTGCGCGGCGGCGCGGGCTGCGGCGGCGCGACCAGCACGAAACGGGTCACCGCCGAATCCACATCGGCGACATCGGTCGCCAGCGCGGTCAAACCCAGGCGCTCACCGGCGAGCGCGGTCGAGACGGCCGCGTCCGCGTGCCCGGCCACCACATCCTCGGCGGCGGCGGCATTGGAGGCCGAGGTGAACATCTCCGCCTCCGGCAACCGATGCGCCAACCAGATGCGCACCTGCGCGGCCGCGACCGGATAGGCGGCGATCCGCCGCACCTGCGAGAGTTCGATACCCGGCCGCGCCAGGATCGTGAACGCCACATTCAGTTCGGTCTCGGCGATGATCTGCAAGCGGGGACCCAGCGCCAGCGCGTCCAGCGTCGGCGCGATCGACCCGTCCACCGAGGATTCGATCGGCACCACCGCACCGTCGACCTGCCCGGCGCGCACCAGTTCGATGGTCGCGCCCTGACTCGGGGCGGGGACACGCTCGACCGGCCCGCCGAAGGTTCCGGTGGACTCGAGTTTTGCGAGGGCCATCTCCGTGAAGGTTCCCGACGGCCCGAAATAGGCGATGCGCGGCACGGTCTAGACACTACTTGCGCACGCTGAGCAACTCCCTATTTTGAATCACTCCCTTACCTACCCCTAAGGCTGGAGCGCGCGCAGTCCCGCGGTGACGGCGTCCGGATCCGATGTCTCGATGGCGAGCAGCACGGTGCGCAGCGCTTCGACGGCGGGCTGTTTCAGACCCGACAGGAAGGGGAGGTCCGGGGCGGCGAGAGCGGTCGGTATGTCCTCGCCCATGAGCGCCGCGACGGTGGCGGCGACGATCGCCAGGGCGCGTTCGCCGGAATCGGTGCGGGCCACGAAACCGGTGTCGCCGTGCGCGATTCGGACCAGGAATTCCGCGACCGCCACATCGCCGACGCTCAGGTCGAGCACCTCGGCCGGGGCCGGATTCGCGCTGATGGGACGGATAAGGCCGTCCGTTATGCCCTGCACGGCGGGTTTCCCGGGGACGCTCAATTGCAGGATGACCGGTTCGGGGGCGGGGGCGGAATCATGCGGCACGGGGTCAACCGTACTGAGTCGATGGGTTGCGCAAGATCACACTCTGACTTAGCTTAGGTTTACCTAATTCATCATGGAGGTAGGCATGACCAACACGGCTCCGGTCGTCGCGCCCCACACCGCCGAGCGCGTGCACAGCGCCTGCGCCCACGCCGAGAGCGCGATGCTGGCCGTGCCCGGCCTCGACCCGGTACCGACCTCGGTGCACCTGCTGCGCCAGTGCGGCGACATCGTCATCGCCGTACCGTCCAATTCGGTTGCGGCCGTACTGGTTATGACCTGCGGCAACACCGGCTCGCCCGCCGTGCTCGAACTCACCGACCACGCCCCGCTGCCGCTGCGCGAACCCGTCCGCGCCCTGGTCTGGCTGCGCGGCTGGGTGCACGCGGTCCCCAGCAACACCCAGCGCGCGCTCGCCGCCGCCGTCGCCGAGGACCACCCGCATCCGGCACTGCTCGACATCGGCCACACCGCCACCCTGCTGCGGCTGGTCGTCGACTCCGCCGTCGTCGCGGACACCTCCGGCGCGGATTCGGTGACACGCGAACAACTCCGGCAGGCGCACCCGGACCCGTTCTGCGCCATGGAAGGCGCCTGGCTGCAACACCTGCACGCCGACCACGCCGACGTCATCGACCGGCTCGCCCGGCATCTGCCGCCCGCACTGCGGCGCGGCGCGCTCGTGCATCCGCTCGCCATCGACCGGTACGGGGTAACGCTGCGCGTGGAAGCCGTCGAGGCCGACCACGACATCCGCATCCCCTTCCCCACCCCCGCGCACGATGTCGAATCGCTCAGCCGCGCCGTACAGGCCCTGGCGGCCAACCCTTTCGAGCACGGCCTGCACCGCATCTAGCCGAATTCGGTTCACCGGGCCCGACTCCCGGCCGGAACCACGCTGGGACGACGGAACCCCGCCCGCCCGCTTGGCGCAGGTGGTTTCGGTCGCGCGCATAGATTGGCGGCATGAATTCGGGAGCCGAGACCTCGGCCACGTGGCCCGCACCCGCATCGACCGACGCCGAACGGCGGGCGATCCGGATCGAGATCGCGATCGTCCTGGTCGTCACGTTCGGGCTGAGTGGGGCCAATGCGGCGCTGTCACTGCTCGAGAGCGCGCTCGCGCCGGGCGGGGTGGGCGGGCAGACCGTTGCGCTGAATCCGTCGCGGGCCGCGCAATCCGCCATCGATCTGCTGTTCCAGCTGTTGAGCGTGGCGCGGCTGCTCGGATGGGCGGCGCTCGGGCTGTACCTGTTGTGGCGCAGTGGAATCGGGCCGCGCCTGATCGGCATCGCCCGTATGCGGTGGCGGGCCGATGTGCTGCCGGGGCTGGCCTTGGCCGCGATCATCGGGATTCCCGGGCTCGGACTGTATCTGGTGGCACACGCGCTCGGGGTGAGCGTCACGATCGTGCCCGGCTCACTGGATCATTGGTGGCGGCTGCCGGTGCTGGTGCTGAACGCCTGGGCGAATTCGGCGGCCGAGGAAGTGCTGGTGGTCGCCTATCTGATCACCCGATTGCGGGCGCTGGGCTGGTCCGAGAACCGGTCGCTGCTGGCCTCGGCGCTGCTGCGCGGCAGCTACCACCTGTATCAGGGACTCGGTGGCGGTATCGGAAACCTGGTGATGGGACTCATATTCGGGCGCTACTGGCAGCGCACCAACCGGCTCTGGCCACTGCTGCTGGCGCACGCGCTGATCGACACCGTCGCCTACATCGGCTATTCCGTACTGCGCGGACACGTCTCCTGGCTGCCGTAATGCGATTGGAATGAACCCTCGAGCGGGTGGAATCAGTAGAGTTCCGGTGATGAACGGCGACGACCCCCAGCAACACGCACGGATGCGCCGGGAGCCGCCGCCGAATCGTGCGAGCCAGCCCCCGGCCGGACCCGCGCGGCCCGGAGCAAACCAGCCGCAACCTCCGCGGGCGCAGCCGGGCGGACCACCGCGCGCGGGACAGCCACCGCAGCGGAACCAGGGTCCGGCGGCACGCGATCCGGGTGCGCGGCCGAATCCGAATCCGCGCCAGGGTGATCCGGCCGCCGGAGCACACGGCCCCACCCACAAGATCTCGCGTGACGAGCCGAGACCAGCACTGGCCTGGTCGGAAGTCCCGCCCACCATGAACCGGCCGCCGCAGCGCAATCAGCCGCCGCAGCGGAATCCGGGTGCGGCACCGGGCAATCAGCCACCCCGGCGCGAACCGGGTGCGGCACAGCGCAATCAACCGGCACCGCGGGAACAGGCTGCGGGACAACGCAATCAGCCACCCGGCGCGGGACAGCGCGGGGCATCCCAGTACGAGCGGACACGCGTGGCCGCGCCCATGGGGCACGCACCCACGCAGACTCCGCAACCCTTCCGCGAGGATTCACCGCCACCACCACCGCCCGCGCTGCCGCCCAAGCGCGGTGGCGGTAAAGGCGGCGGTGACCGTCCGCCGCGCGGGCCCAAGCCGAAGCGCAAGCGGCACTGGTTCCGGTGGATCACGGCGCTGCTGCTGATCGTGCTGCTCACGCCGATCGTGGCGGGCATCTACGTGGATACGCATCTGACCCGGATCGACGCGCTGCCCGGCTACTCCGGGCGGATCGGCGACACGCCCGGGACGAATTGGCTTCTGGTCGGCTCGGACAGCCGCACCGGGCTCACCGCGGAGCAGGAACAGGAGCTCGCCACCGGCGGTGAGGTCGGCTCCGAGCGGACCGACACCATCATCCTGGTGCACCTGCCCAAATCCGGGCAGCCGACGCTGGTCAGCCTCCCGCGCGATTCCTACGTGGCCATTCCGGGGCATGGAAAAGACAAGCTCAACGCGTCTTTCGCGTTCGGCGGCGCACCGCTGCTGACGCAGACCGTCGAACTCGCCACCGGACTGCGCATCGACCATTACGCGCAGATCGGCTTCGGCGGGTTCGCCGATATCGTCGACGCGGTCGGCGGTATCGATATGTGCCTGGACCAGGCGATCAACGATCCGCTGGCGGGTATCGACCTGCAGGCGGGCTGTCAGCATCTCAACGGAGCGGAAGCACTGGGTTTCGTGCGCTCGCGCGCCACCGCCCGCGCCGATCTGGATCGCATGCTCAACCAGCGCAAATTCCTCAGCGCCCTGTTGAAAAAGGCGACCAGCGTGGGCACGCTCGCCAACCCGTTCCGGTCCTGGCCGCTGATACAGGGCTTGACGAAAACCTTGAAGGTCGACGAGGGCTCGCACGTCTGGAACCTCGCCCTGCTCGGCAAGGCGATGGCGGGCAATCCGATAGCGACAACCGTGCCGGTCGGTGGGTTCGAGGATGTGGACGGCAGCGGCAATGTACTGCTGTGGGACAAGACCCGGGCGGGTCAGTTCTTCGACGCCCTGGCCGCGGATAAACCCATCCCGAGCGATTTGATCACCACCGTCGGAAATTAGCGAAATTAGGCAAGTATTGCCTCAATAAGGCTGTACTCAATAAGGCTGCACTTGGATGACACACGCTCTGACCAGGGTTAATGTCATCCGCATGTCCAGCCGAACCCAAACCAAGAGCAGCAAGTTCCACGCCCTGCTGCAGGATCAGATCCGCAACGAATTCAATGCCGAGCGTCAGTACATCGCCATCGCATTGTGGTTCGATCACGCCGATCTGCCGGTCCTGGCCAAGTACTTCTACAAGCAGGCCGTCGAAGAGCGCAATCACGCGCTGATGATCGCGCAGTACCTGCTCGATCAGGATTTCGTGGTCGAGGTGGCCGACAACAGCGCCGCCAAGTCCAGCTTCGAGAACGCCAAGGAGCCGATCGCGCTCGCGCTCTCCCAGGAGCAGACGGTCACCGAGCAGATCGTGGCGCTCGCCAAGACCGCCCGCGAAGAGGGCGACTACCAGGGCGAGCAGTTCATGCAGTGGTTCCTGAAGGAGCAGGTCGAGGAGGTGGCGACCATGAAGACCCTCCTCACCGTCGCCGAGCGCGCCAGCGCCAACATGTTCGACCTGGAGAACTTCGTCTCGCGCGAGATGAGCTCGCCGAAGGACGCGTCCGGCTCGCCGCACACCGCGGGCGGTTCGCTCTAAGGACATACGAAAAGGCCCGGTTCCCCTGTGGGACCGGGCCTTTCGCTATCAGCGCAGGGTGACCTGGCGCGAGCGCAGGCCGTCGCGGGAACGGCGGATATCCGAGGTCATCGGCTCGTCGTTCTTCAGCGCGGCCGCCAGGCGGGCGCCGAATTCCTTTGCGGCGGGCTCCCATTCGGTGGGGTGGCGCTCCGGATCCAGATCGAACACCGGCACCAGCAAACCGTGGGTGCGGAACGAGCCCGCGAAGCGCGAACCCTCACCCAGGTTCAGTTCACCGGCCGCGTGCAGCCGCGCCAGCGCCACCATGAGCGCGTCCTCGTCCTCGGGGCGCACCCAGCGCAGGTGCGCCTTCTCACCGGCGTCCACCCACCAGGCCGCGCCGATGGCGTCCGCGCCCAGGTTCAGGCGGGCCGACGGCATGATCGCCTGATTGGCCTGCTCGATGGTGGCGGCCACCTGCGGATCCGGGGTGACGCCCTCCGGCACCCACCAGTTGAAGTCCTGATGCACGGTCAGATCCAGCGCGGCGTTGTCGAGCACGTCCGAAAGGCTCGGCGCGCCTTCGACGCTCGCGGCCGCGAGCGAATCGCCCGGCTCCGCGGACTGCGTCCACAGAATCGCGGTGGCGAGATCGGCGGCCGGATTATCCGACTGGAACTGCACCTGCGTGCCGACGAACCCGACCGGCTCATCACCGGCGCGCACCAGCGCGGCCACCGCGCCCGGCAGCACCGTCGACAGCGTCACCGCGCGCTCGGCGGCCACACTCGGCGACAACTTCAGCGTCGCGGTGGCGGAAGGCACGAACTCCCGGAGCGCCACCAGATCACACTCGGCGGCCAAGCCCTCGAACGGGCGCGTCACGACCTGCGACGCCGCCTCCTGCGCGGCGCGGCGCTCGGCCAGCTTCTGCGCCCGGTTACTGTCCGGCTTGGGACTGTTGCGCTTGCTCTTACCCATAGCTGGCAAACGTACCGTGTCCGATTGAGCGGGCTGCGGTGCGGCTTATCGAATCAGGCGACGGGGAGCAGGCCCTTGGTGCGGCCGGGGTGGTTGGTGGCTATCCAGCTGACGCCGAGGTCGGCGCAGAGGCGGACGTCCTCGGGGTCGTCGACGGTCCAGACGTAGGTGGCGCGGCCCGCGGCGGCGGCCTTGTCGACCAGGTCCGGATGTTCGCGCAGGGTGCGGACCGAGGGGCCGATGGCGGTCGCGCCGACCGTGGTGGCCGCGCCGCCCGAGAGGTAGAGGGAGGATTCGCCGAGCAGGACCGTCGGCAGCAGCGGCGCCGCGCGGCGGATGCGCCACACCGCGGTGGCGGCGAAGGAGATGACCACGGCACGGGAATGGTCCGCCGAGGCCGGGGCTGCGATGCCGTAGCGCTGCAATTCGGTGAGCAGGGTGGTTTCCACCAGCGCGCCGTAGCGGACCGGATGTTTGGTCTCGATGAAGAGCTTGGTGGGGCGGCTCTTCCAATCCAGCACCAGCTCAATGAGTTCGGACAGCGTCAGCACCGGGGACGGTTCCTCGGCGGTGCCGAAGTTCAGGGCGCGGAGTTCCTCCAGGGTCATCTCGCTGACCGCGCCGACCCCATTGGAGGTGCGGTCGACGGTGCGATCGTGCACGCACACCAGCTGACCGTCCTTGGTCAGTCGGATATCGCATTCGACGCCGTCGGCGCCCTCCTGCAGCGCGAGATCGTATGCGGCGAGGGTGTGTTCGGGTCGCGCCGCCGACGCCCCCCGGTGCGCCACCACGAATGGTGCGCGGCTCTCCCGGCTCACTTCGCCAATACCTCCTCATGCTTCGATTCCGGCGCGCCGTCGGCCGCCGCGTTCGCGGTCGCCGGATTCGGTGCGGTCGCCTCATCATTCCCGACCGCGTCCAGCGGCGCGCGCCCGGCGGAACCCGAAGCCCGCTCGGCCGCGGGCCGCACCGGCGCGATCACCGGGACCGCGGGCGTGGTCGCGGGCAGCCAGCGCTTGACCGTATGCGGATTACCGCGCAGGTCCAGGCCCGCGAACGCGCGCACCAGCCACAGCGTCAGCACCGCGACACCGGCGGCGACCAGATCGGCCCACATGCTCACCAGTACGCCGTCCGCCCGCACCTGCAGGGAGGCCGCGAACCGGTACAGCGTCACCGCGACAACCAGCACGCCATTGAGAATCCAACCCGCCCACCAGATCCGGACCACGCGCAGCAGCCGCGGCTCCAACTCGCCCGCGCGGACCGTCTCGGTGAGGAAAACACCCGGCCACAGCAGATTCACGCCGGGAATCAAAGAGCCGAGGAACAATTCGGCGGGATGTCGCGGATCCGTCCGGCGCACACCGGCATACGCGGTGCGGCGCACCTGCACCAGCCAGCCGACCAGTGCGACCGCGGTCAGCAGCGCCACCAGGGCGGCCGCGATCGCGGAAACCGTCACCGCCCCATCGGAAACCCACAGCTGCCAGGGCGGGATCAGGCGGGTGCGATTGCGCAGCAGAATGCCGTACCGGCCCAGTTCGGCGAGCGCGGCCAGACCGAAAACGATCGCGGTGGTGAGCAATAGCCGCGGTACGCGCGCGGCCAGGGCCTCGAGCCTGCCCACCGGTGTGGTGGTGGTCGCCTCGGGGACGCGATCCTGCAGTCCCCAGCGCGGAATCTGCGTGTAGTGCGGGGTCTGCGCCGCCACCGGCTGCCGAACGGGCTGCGCCGGTTGCGTTTTGCGGCCGGGCGGGCGGGCCACCCAGCGGTAATTGCGGCGGGCGGGCGGCGCGTCCACGGCCGCGGGCGAGAGCAGTACGCCGTGGCAGCGCGGGCACCAGTGCAGCGGTTTGCCCTGCACGGCCCAGCGGGCCCCGCAACGGGCACACGGCTGAACCACCGTGGATCGCTGATTCGCCACATTCCCCCCGTTCATCGGCTGCACCTCACTAGTAGATCTTCGCCGCGGCCGGATCGTCACCCGTGAGGGCACGCCCGGCCTGCTGCCACGCGACCATGCCGCCGGAGACCATGACCGCTTCGAAACCGACACTCTCCAGGTACTGCACCGCCTGAACCGAACGGCCGCCCTGCCGGCAGATCACGTAGATCTGGGCGTCGTAATCCAATTCGTCCAGGCGCGGGGGCAGGTCGACGAGGGGGATGTGCAGGGCGCCGGGCGCGTGGCCGAGCCGCCATTCATCGTCCTCGCGCACATCCACCAGCAGCGCGGGTGCGGATGCGGTGGTCGCCCAGGGCTCGGCGGCGTCGAACTCCGCGGGCACCTCCTCGATCGGAACCGAGGGAATATGGGGACTGGTCACGCCTTCGATCCTGCCACGGGCACGCGGGGGACGTGGAGTTCCGTCCCGAGTTATCCACATAATCCACAACCTGATCCACAGGTTGAGAACTGTCCGGAATCTCCAGCCGTGCGGTTCGTAATGCCGGGTCAACCGTTCCGAAATGTCCCCTCCACGTCTCGGAGCGGCCGACCCGACAACTGGTTGGACGGCGGCGGATCCCGATCGGTTCCGTTCGCTCCCGAAAAAAACGACAACACTACAGAAAATCGGAAATCCTCAGCCGGTACAGGCAAGATCGGTAGCCTGGCGCTATGACTGTGAGCAGGGGGCTACTCGACGGACTGGACATCACCGGACTCAACACCGCACTGTCCGAGGCGACCTGCCTCGGAATCGACGTCGACGCGGCGGCCGGAACACTACGGCTGGAACTCGACGTTCTGACCCTCCCGGAAAGCGGGCCACCGCCCGCCGACTGCGATCTGTACCTGACCCTGACCGGGGTCACCCGCGTCGCCGCCTCACTGCGCAGGCAGCGCTGGGACGACCTCGAACCGGTCGTACTGCCCCTGGAACTCGACGGCCTGCACGACGCCGTCAGCAGCTTCGGCGGCGGCGCGCTGCACGGCTGGGAATTCTTCGACCTCAGCGACCGGGCCTGGACCCAGTGGCGCAAACTGCTCAGCTTCGACACCGTGCTCGATGACCGCCCGGCCGCGCACATGCTGGAAATCTCGCAGGAAGAAGGCATCGATCCGCGCGAACTCGATGTGCGGGTGTGGTTCGACGGCATGGTCGTCACCGATCAGCAGGGCGCCGAACTGCCGCTGACCGAATTCATCGCGGGCGGAGTGCGCTGGTGGCAGGCGCACGACGCGGGCGATCCACGCACCATGAAGCCGAATATCGTGCCGCCGCTGTAACTTCCGGACAGCCCCCGGCGCAGAACTGGGCCGCACCGTCACTCGCGGTGCGGCCCTCACCATGCGCACCCCCGATTGCGATCACGGGCAGTCCAAGGGTTGGGATAACCCGCTGTACACCGGAATGTGGGGGCAGACACCCCGGTTGCCATGAAGCGGGTGTACGAATGATGGTTGGGTGCGCCGGGCACAATCGCCGAGGGCACACAGCCCCGACACTGAGGAAGGGACATCGTGGCTGAGTACACGCTGCCAGAACTGGAATACGACTACAGCGCCCTGGAGCCCCACATCTCCGGGCAGATCAACGAGATCCACCACAGCAAGCATCACGCCGCCTACGTCGCGGGCGCGAACGCCGCGCTGGAGAAGCTGGAAGCCGCTCGTGAGGCGGGCGATCACGCCAGCATCTTCCTGAACGAGAAGAACCTCGCGTTCCACCTCGGTGGCCACGCCAACCACTCCATCTGGTGGAAGAACCTCTCCCCCAACGGTGGCGACAAGCCGGTCGGCGACCTGGAAGCCGCCATCGACGACCAGTTCGGGTCGTTCGACAAGTTCCGCGCGCAGTTCACCGCCGCGGCCAACGGTCTGCAGGGTTCGGGCTGGGCCGTCCTGGGTTACGACACCCTGGGCCAGAAGCTGCTCACCTTCCAGCTGTACGACCAGCAGGCCAACGTGCCGCTGGGCATCATCCCGCTGCTGCAGGTCGACATGTGGGAGCACGCCTTCTACCTGCAGTACAAGAACGTCAAGGCCGACTACGTGACCGCGTTCTGGAACGTCGTCAACTGGGCGGACGTGCAGGATCGTTTCGCGCGCGCCGTCACCCAGGGCAAGGGCCTGATCTTCGGCTGATAGGCCGGGACTTCGTGGGGGCTCCGGTTCCCACACCCCTGCCGGGACGCCCCGAGACACGCCCGACGTGATCACGGGTTCGGGGACCCGGTGGGCAGAAAACCTGGGACGCAGCCCCGGATTTTCAACGCAGCAGCCCCGCGAATCGATTGATTCGCGGGGCTTTTGTGTTGTTCGGGGGCGTGACAGTCGGGTGCTGGCACTCTTTGGTACTTGTGTGCCAGACATAACCGGGTACAAACTCGGGTACTACTAGGACGGGCATAGCCGCCCCGGATTTCTTCACTTCGGGAGGCCGCGATGAGCGATCAGATCGGTGTGTTGCCGTTTCAGGCTCATGGGTCGTTGCATGGGTTCGTAATTTCGGGGCGCTGGCCCGACTCCACCAAGGAATGGGCGCAGCTGCTGGTACTCGCGGTGCGGGTGGCCAGTCTGCCCGGGTTGTTGCCGACCACCACCGTGTTCGGGGCGCGGGAAGAGCTGCCCGATGATCCGCAACCCGGGATGGTGGGGCTGGTGATCGCCGAGGGGACCGTGCTCGGGGAGGCCGCGTTGGCTCCCGGCAGGTTTGCCGAACGTGTGCCGCCCGCATTGATCATGTTGCATCCGCCGCGCGAGACGCGGCCGTCGCTGCCCGAATGCGCGGGCGCGGCATCCGGGACGCTGCTGCTGCCGGGGCTGCCGCATCTGGGGCTCGAACATCGGGCGGCCTGGGTGGAAACCGATATGGACGGGGCGGTGACCTCGATGGTTTCGCGGGTGGGCGTCGATCCGATCAGTGATCCCGACACCGCGGTTCTGGCTATGCTGCTGGCCGCGTAAGGGTTCCCGAAACCTCTCGGCAGTGCGTCCAAACTTATTGTGCGCATTGCGATTTCGACTACAGGTGTTTGCACATGCCGGGTTTGCCGGATAAGGTGGTTGGCAGCGAAGGGGAGTAGCCCCCAATCGTGTAGTCGACATACTGATCCGTTCCAGGATCCGGCTGCGCGAACCGGGATCCACCGGTGGGCGAGACCTTCGGCCGAGACAAACCAAACCGATCACGGTGCGGATGTCGGCTGAAGCGCCCCCGCATTTCAGTCGACAGGCCGGAGACCTGGGAGCTGACATTCATGATCACCACGATTTTGCTGAGCTTCGGCGCGCTCTTCCTCGCCGAACTGGGCGATAAATCGCAGTTGATGGCCCTGACGTTCGCGCTGCGCTACCGCTGGTGGGTGGTGCTCAGCGCCATCACCGTCGCCAGCATTCTGGTGAACCTCATCGCCGTCGGCGTCGGGCACTTCCTCGGTGCGGCACTGCCCACCGATCTCATCGCGTTCTTCGCGGCCGCCACCCTGATCGCGGTCGGCCTGTGGACGCTGCGCGAACTGCTGCCGGGCAACGCGCCCGAGGACGATGCCGAAACGGTCGCGCCGCAGACCAAATCGCGGTCGGCGTTCCTGGTGGTGCTGTCCGCGTTCCTGCTCGCCGAACTCGGCGACCGCACCATGTTCGCGACCATGGCATTGGCCACCAAGAACGGCTGGATCGCGGTGTGGATCGGCTCGGTCGCGGGCATGGTCGCGGCGGGCGGGCTCGCGATTCTGATCGGCGTCACGGTCGGCAAGCACATTCCCGAGCGGGCCATCGCGCTCTGCTCCGGACTGCTGTTCCTGTACTTCGGCGCGGTCACGCTGCTCGGCGCGCTGGCGCCGGAACTGGGGACGCTGGGCAACATCGCCCTCGGCGCGGTACTGCCCGCGGCGGCCGGTGCGGTGCTGATGCTGTTGCGGCGCAAGCACTCCGCCCCGGCAACCGATTCAGTCGTCGAGCGGACTCTCGCCGAATAGCGCGCCCGCGCGGCGGACCAGATTGGTCAGAGGTTCGCGCAGGGCGCGCAGGCCGTCGATATCGCCGACGGCGATGCGATTGGTGACCATGGCGCTGAGCGCGGCCACCAGGGTTTGGCAGGCGAAGCGCTGTTCCTCGGTATCGGCGCGCAGAATGTCCGCGACCATGGCGACGAAGGTTTCCTGCAGGCTGGTGCGGCGGATGATGGCCTCGGGGCCGACCGCGTACACCTCGACGAGAAACAGTCTGGCATAGGCGGGTTCGGCGGCGAGGGCGTCCAGATACGCGCCCAGGACGCGTTCGATACGCTCGGATTGGGTTTCCCCGTCGAACTCCGCGCCCGTGACGGCGAGGATGCCGGTGAGCATGAGTTCCACCGCGCGCTCGTACGCGGCCTCGAAACAGTCTTCCTTGGAACGGAATTGCTCGTAGAAGGTTTCCCGCGACACACCCGCGCGTTTGATGACCGCGGCGACAGGTGTTCCGACATAACCGTTTTCGGCCATCGCCTCGGCCATTGCCAGCAGGATGCGGTCGCGTTGCGCGGCGACCACGGTCTCGCGCGGCAGGCCGTGGCGGCCGCGGGGCAGTTGGCGGGAGGTGACTGCCGAATCGGGCATCAGGCGAGCTTCCTCATTCTGCTCGGGCGGGCGGGCTGCTCGGTGGTGAAGGCCACCGGTTCGGTGCGCGCCACTTCCAGACCCGGTGCGACACCGTGCCGCAGAGCGTAGTCGACAACCCGCTGCCCGACCCCTCGGAAGCTCAGCACCACACCCACCCAGTACGGCGAGAACACCCGGCGGGAGCGGCGGGCCAGGGCGCGTTCCATGGCGTCGATGGCCGGGCCCAGCGGTGCGATGCCCGAGACCGTGCTGCGGCCGAGAATGCTGCGCGCGGCATCGGTGCCGAAACCGCGACTGGTCATATCGGTGTCGAGTTCGGCGAAGTAGGCCATGCCGACCTTCGCGCCGGTGTGGCGCAGCTCGATACGCAGGGTGTCGCCGAGGGCTTCCACCGCGGCCTTGGACGCGCTGTACGCACCGGCCAGGGGTAGGTGGATGGCGGCGGCCAGTGAGGACACCAGCAGCACGTATCCGCCCGGATGCGCGATATGCGGGCCCGCCGCGCGCAGCGTGTAGTACGCGCCGAGCACGTTCACGGTGAGCGTCTGTTCCAGCACCGTCGGATCGCCGTGCAGCAGCGAAAGTTGCCGGGCGATACCGGCATTCACCACCACCGCGTCCAAACCGCCCAATTCGACGGTGAGCGAGTTGACCACGCGCTGCACCTGGGCGGGATCGCCGACATCGCAGTAGCGCCAGGGGGCGTCACCGCAGTCGGCGGCGACCTCGGCCAGCAGTCCCTCTTCGATGCCCAGGAGCGCCACGAAAGCGCCGCGGGCATGCAACTGCCGGGCGAGAGCCGCCCCGATACCGCGGGCGGCACCGGTGATCAGGATGCGTTGCCCGGCGACCTGCCGGGCGGGAGATAGGAGACCACGGCGCGAACGTCGGGCCGCGTGGGCGTTCATAGCAGCGACAGTAGCACTCAACGAACACCCATGTTCGCAAACGGGGTAGTTGTCTTTTCGCCTGCGCAAACCAGACGACCTTCTTCCGCAGCCCCCGCGCGGAAGGCAGCGGAGGGCGGAAATTACAGTGCCTATTGACGGAGGGCCAGTGAGAGGGCGCTCCACGTTCGAGAGGACCAATCACCGTGGAGATTTCCGGCTCCGCCGCCATCGTCACCGGAGGTGCTTCCGGCCTCGGTGCGGCCACCGCCAAGCGCCTCGCCGACGCCGGCGCCACTGTGTTCGGCCTGGACCTGGCCCAGTCGATCGAGCGCGCGGGCGACAGCGTCCCGGCCGGTGTCACCCTGATCCCGACCGACGTCACCAGCGGTGACGAGGTGGCCGCCGCGGTCGCCAAGGTCGTGGAATCCGGTGTGCCGCTGCGCATCGTCGTCAACTGCGCGGGTGTGGGCTGGGCGGGACGCATCCTGTCCAAGAACGGACCGCACGATCTCGAGCTGTTCCGCACGGTCATCACCGTGAACCTGCTCGGCTCGTTCAATGTCATGCGGCTGGCCGCCGATGCCATCTCCAAGACCGAGCCGGTCGACGAGTACGGCCAGCGCGGCGTCATCATCAACACCGCCTCCGTGGCGGCGTTCGAAGGCCAGATCGGGCAGATCGCCTACTCCGCCTCCAAGGGCGGCGTCGCCGGTATGACCATCCCGGCCGCGCGTGATCTGGCGCAGTTCGGCATTCGCGTCAACACCATCGCCCCCGGCATCATCGACACCCCGATGCTCGCCGGTGTCACCGAGGAATACCGCAAGGGCCTCGAGGCAGGCGTTCCCTTCCCGTCCCGCCTGGGCCGCCCGGATGAGTACGCGCAGCTCGCGCAGTACATCACCGAGCACGACTATCTGAACGGCGAAACCATCCGCATGGACGGCGCTCTCCGCATGGCCCCGCGTTAAGCGTTGAAACGGCACAAGGCCCGCACGGATTACCGTGCGGGCCTTGTTATTTCACGAGGTCGGCGGACGCGGAGGCTTCAGCGCCCTGCCGGAAATCTCAGTGGGGGCGGACGGCCGCGGCTTGCGGACCCTTCTTGCCCTCGGTGATTTCGAAGCTCACGGCCTGGCCCTCTTCGAGCTGGCGGTAGCCGTTGCCTTCGATTTCAGAGTAGTGAACGAACACATCGGGGCCGTCCTCGCGGGCGATGAAGCCGTAGCCCTTCTCCGCGTTGAACCACTTGACGGTGCCCTGAACCATAACTTTCTCCTGCTGGATGTTGCATCGGCCGCCGCGGTCACGGCGACCGGGTCGAATCAGAAGGCGACTTGCAGCTTGCCTGGCAAGAGAAGCGCCCGCACGATGTTCAGCGCGAGCATGTGAGACACGAACACGAAAAACTTACGACCAAGCAGTACAACGTATGGCGTTCCGACGAGTTCCCCGGTTCGGCGGATCATCGCGCGCGTCACAATCGCGCCGAACCGGGTATGACCGAAAACCGCCAGTCAGAGGGTTTTGGTGAGGCGATCGGCGAGGACTCGGGCGAATCGCGCCGGATCCTTGAGCTCGCCGCCCTCGGCCAGAACCGCTGTGCCGTAGAGCAGTTCGGCGGTCTCGGTGAGGTCGGCGGGCTTGTCCGCGTCATCCTTGACCTTGGCGAACGCGTCCCGCAGGCCGGTGACCAGGGGGTGCGAGGGGTTCAATTCCAGGATCCGCTTGGATTCGGGCAGCGCCTGACCGGAGGCCCGGTACATGCGTTCCAGCAGCGGCGTGAAATCGAATACGTCACCCACGATGCAGGCGGGCGAGGTGGTGAGGCGGGAGGTCAGGCGGACCTCCTTCACATTCTCGTCCAGGGCGGTGGTCAGCCAGCCGAGCAGATCGGCGAAATCCTTGTCCTGCGCCTCACGCAGGGCTTCGGACTCCTTCTTCTCGTCCTCCGACTCCAGATCCACCTCGCCCTTGGCGATGGATTGCAGTGGCTGACCGGCGAACTCGGGCACCGAACCGACCCACATCTCGTCGACCGGATCGGTCAGCACCAGCACCTCGAGGCCCTTCGCCTTGAAGGCTTCCATATGCGGGGAGTTCTCGATCTGCTCGCGGGACTCGCCCGTCATGTAGTAGATCGCCGTCTGGGTCTCCGGCATCCGCTCCACGTACTGGGCGAGGGTGGTGAGCTCCTCGGTCGAATGCGTGGACGCGAAAGACGAGACGCCCAGGATGGTTTCGCGGTTATCGGCGTCGGAGAGCATGCCCTCCTTGAGAACTCGGCCGAACTCGCGCCAGAACGTCTGGTACTTCGACTGATCCTCGGCCTTCTGCAAATCCTTGACCGTGGACAGCACCTTCTTCACCAGGCGCTTCTGAATCATCCGGATCTGCCGGTCCTGCTGCAGGATCTCGCGAGAGACATTGAGCGACAGGTCCTGTGCGTCCACCACGCCCTTGACGAAGCGCAGATACTCCGGCATCAGCTCTTCGCAGTTGTCCATGATGAACACGCGGCGCACGTACAGCTGCACGCCGCGCTTGTGCTCGCGGGTGAACAGGTCGAACGGCGCGGTCGAGGGCAGGAACAGCAGGGCCTGATATTCGAACGTGCCCTCCGCCTTCATCGGAATGACCTCCAGCGGGTCATCCCAGGCGTGCGAGACGTGCTTGTAGAACTCCTTGTACTCCTCGTCGGTAACCTCGCTCCTGGGGCGGGTCCACAGCGCCTTCTGGGAGTTCAGGGTCTGGGTTTCGGTGAGCGTCTTCTCGGTCTGCTCCTCGCCCTCACCGTCCATGACGGTGCGTTCCACATCCATGCGGATGGGCCAGGCGATGAAATCCGAGTACTTCTTCACGATTTCGCGGAGCTTCCACTCCATCGTGTAGTCGAAGAGGTGGTCCTCGTCATCGGCGGGCTTGAGCTGCAGCGATACCGACGTGCCCTGCGGGGCCTCGTCGAGTTCCTCGATCGTGTAGGTGGAGCTGCCCGCGGCGGATTCCCAACGGGTGCCGGTGGTTTCGCCCGCCTTGCGGGTGGTCAGGGTGACCTTGTCGGCCACCATGAAGGTCGAATAGAAGCCGATGCCGAACTGGCCGATCAGCTCCTCGGCGGCGGCATCGGATTTGGTTTCCAACAGCTGCTTGCGCAGCGTGGCCGTTCCCGACTTGGCGAGCGTGCCGATCAGATCCACCACCTCGGCACGGGACATGCCGATGCCGTTGTCGCGGACGGTCAGCACGCGCTCATCCCGATCCACCGACAACTCGATGTGCAGATCCGAGATATCGGCCTGCAAATCCTTGTCGCGGAACGATTCCAGGCGCAGCTTGTCCAGCGCGTCCGAGGAATTCGAGATCAGCTCCCGCAGGAACGTGTCTTTATTCGAATACACCGAGTGAATCATCAGCTCCAGCAGCTGATGGGTCTCGGCCTGAAACTCCAGGTGCTCGACGTGTTCGGTCACGACGCGATATTACGTCGCGCGAAATCCGCGATGGCGGGAACCTCGGCATCCGCGCGATCGGTCATCCAGTCGCGCAGCACCTTCGTCGCCTGCACATCGTCCTCGTTGTACTCCAGGATGCGGGTGCGCTGCGACATGTCCGGTTCGCCGCCGTCGTAGGCGACGGCCAGGCGGTACCAGCTCATGGACGCCTCACCGCCCGCCTCCGGATCGCGCCAGGAGAAACCGGCGACCGGGGCGATCTTCTTCAGGCCCTTGCCGTTCGGGCAGATGAACTGCTCCGACACCGCCTGGAACATGTCCACCCACTGCGGGCTGTCCACGAACTTCTGGATATCGCGCTCGCTGGGGATGCCGGGCATGCCCGCGAAACGACGGGCCGACTCGTACAGCCACTTGTCCTCGGCGGTGCGCGAATAGCAGTAGGCGGCAAAGGTTTTGCCGTCCGCGGCGGCCTGCGCGCGGGTTTCCATCAGCCACGCCCAGAATTCGGCGAAGGAACGGCCCTCATCCTCGGTGGGCAGCGGATCCCAGGTGACGAAGGGGCGGTAGACGCCGTCCAGCAGAGTGCCCCACAGGTACGCGCCGTGCTCCTGGAAGCTCTCCAGATCGACGTCCACCTCGACATCGGCGCGGGTCACCCGAACCTGGTCGACGCGGCGGACCAGCGGGGCTCCGGTGGCCCAAGCACGCGCGGTCACAATGGTTTCGGTGAACGGCTCGAAATGCCAGTCGTCCGGATCGTCACCCGTCCAGGCGGCGAGATCGTCGATGGTGTGCACATCGTGGCGGCGCAGCACCTCGGCGCGCGCGCCCGGGGCTACCAGGCTGATATCGCGGTGTTCGGCCAGCCACTTCTCACAGCTGAGCGCGCCCTCCTCGGGAGCGCGGGTCCACCACGGGCATTGGCGGCATTCGGGGACCTTGGACGGGACCGTCGGGAGTTCGCCGCGCACCACCGCGATGCGGTCGGCGTAGCGACGGTCGTAATCGTCCAGGATGGGGCCCAGATCGTGAATCAGGATGCGGTCGAAGGCATATCCGATCGCACCGCCCACCAGGGCGGGGCTGGCGAAGCCGTGCCGCTGCAGCATGCGATACAGGTGCGCCAGGCGCTGCTGATCACGCGGTTGCGGGCGGGTGCGGACGTAGCGGTCCGGCTTCGGGGTCCAGGAATACAGGCCGCTGGTGATCGGATGGAAGTCCGCCGGATCCGGTTGCCGCGGATCGGTCACCTTGTGATTGACCACCACGATCGGGATGTACCCGCCGCGATCCGCGTCCCGCCACAGGATTTCGCAGCCGCCGCGCCGGCCGGTGTCCGTCTCCTGCGGCAGCAGGCCGCCCCAGATGCGGTCCGCGCCCGCGGCCATCGCCGCCATCGTCGCCTCCGCGCGACGGCCCGCCGACTGGGCGGGGTCGATGACGGTCCAGCGCTCCGGATCGCCGCCGACGAGCGTGTCCCGCACCTGAATTCGATGCGCGGCCGCCGCATCCCGCCGCTGCTGCACACCGGCGTCCTCGGTAACTCCGGTCAGCACCTGGGGATGCGAGGAGTCCAAAAGCAGCCGGTGCCGGCAGCCGATCAAGGCCCGCGCGTCAAGAAACGCGGCCCGCTCGCCATGGTCACCGATGCCCGAATACACGGATAGCAGTATGGCGCTATCCCCCGACACTCCGACCCCCGCGCCCCTCGGCGCGCAGAGAAGAAGATGCGGGGGGCACCCCCGCACCCCCGGGTGGTGCGGAAACAGTCGGGGGCTCCGCCCCCGAACCCCCGACAGACGGAAGGGGGACGCTGACGCTGAGTCTTGGGGGCTTCGCCCCCAAACCCCCAATGACGAAGGGACGTGAGCAGACCCCGGCGGCGGAGAGGAGTCCGAACTCGGACCCAGGATCCGCGCCCCGCCGGGCGGAGAGTTGACGAACAGCGCTCGGCATCGTTGCGGGGTACGGCGAGTTGACGGACAGCGCTCGGCGTCGTTGCGGGGGTTTGGGGGCGAAGCCCCCGAGACCTAGCGTCAGCGTCCCCCCATTCCTCGAACCGCGGAGGCGGGCGGTTCGTTGATTGGGCATGGTGTTCGCTCGGTTGGCTGGGGAAACGATAGGGTGGCGGTCAAACTGTGTTTCATGGGCGGACAGGCAATTCCCCCGGCCCTGTGCTGCCATGGCGAACCAGCATGACGGAGGCCATCTATGGGGTTGTTCACCAAGCGCAAGAAGAAGGTCAGCCGGCGGGCTGAGGCCAAGGCGCTGAAGCACAAGGCCGGTATGGAGGCCAAGCTCGGGGCTCGCAATGAGCGGAAGAAGCATCGGGGTGAGGCTCGGTTGCAGCGGAAGATCGCCAATGCGGAGATCTCCAAGCTGCAGGCCGAGGAGAAGGCCGCGGTGAAGCTGGCCGCCAAGGCCGAGCGGGATCCGTTCAGCGTGGCCTCGGTGCGGAAGTATCTGGGGGTGGCTCGGATTCTGGTGCCGGTGCTGGCACCGCTCGCCTATCGCGGCGCGACCATGTTGCGCGGGCAGTTGGATACGCGGCGGGCGCAGCAGTTGGGCGTCGGGGTGAATCAGCTCGGCGAGTTCGCCGGTCCGGGCGCGAAATTGCAGGCCCGGCTGGCGAATGTGGAGAGCACGCTCACCGATCTGGAGAAGAAGAACCCGAAGGATTCCGATACCGCGAAATTCGTCGCCGCCACGCGCGATCGGCTGGAGAGCCTGACCACCGCGGTGCGCACGGCCGCGCAGATGCCCGTGCAGCGGCGGCGCGCCGTGCACGCCTCCATCTCGAACGAGCTGTCCGGTATCGAAGCCGATGTGCTCGCCCGCCTCGGCGTGAACTGATCAGTACCCCACGATGACGCACCGCGTACGAGCAGGCAGCCGGGAACCATACCCGCGGACTGTCCTCGTACGCGGTTCCGCATCGCGGGTGCCGCACAAGGCATTCCGCGGCAGTCTTGCCGGTGCCGCGATGGCCGTGCTCGCGATCGCCGCGCACGGTATCGCGGGCGGCGGCTATCCGGATTCGGCCGGATCGACCCTGTTACTGCTGGTCAGTGCCGCGATCGGGGCATCGGCGGCGGTACTGCACTCCCCCGGCACGCTGCCCGTCCTGATGGTGCTCGGGCAACCGGCCTGCCATCTGGCGTTGAGCGGCGCGGCCCATCACGGGCACGTCTCGGGGGCAATGGATTTCGTGAACGACGGCGTCATGCTCGCGGCGCATGCCGTGGCCGCCGTGCTGTTCGCGGTGCTGATTCTGGCGGCCGAACGGCTGTACGGGCTTGTCTCGCAGGCGGTTCGAGCGGTGCTCACCCGCCCCGCCGCTCCCGTCATCGGGCGCGCGGCTGCTCGCTGGGCCGCGGTGGCGGAGTCGCTGGGGCGGCTCGCGGTGGGGGCCAATGGGTCTCGGGCACCGCCGGTTGCGGCGTGACTTCCTCGCACCCGTAACCCTTTGCCAGAAAAGGCCATTCACTCATGCTTATTTCCTCTTCGCGCGCGCTCGGCACGGTCGTCGCGGCCGCGAGTCTGACGCTGCTGGGCACCGGAATCGCGTCCGCGCATGTCACCGTCGACGCGCCGGGCGCGTCGCAGGGCGGGTACGCGGTCGCCACCTTCAAGGTGCCGACCGAATCCGATACCGCCTCCACCACCAAAGTCAGTGTGGTGCTGCCGAATTTGAAGAGCGCCCGCACCGAACCGTTGCCAGGCTGGACCTCCAAGGTGGACAAGAACGACAAGGGTGAGGCCGTCGCCGTCACCTGGACCGCCGATCCCGGCAATGCCGGTGTCGCGCCCGGTCAGTTCCAGCGCTTCGTGCTGTCGGTCGCGCTGCCCAAGCAGGAGAAGGTCGCCTTCCCCGCCACCCAGACCTACAGCGACGGCAAGGTCGTGGTCTGGGATCAGAAGGACAACCCAGACGGCAGCGAACCGGAACACCCGGCTCCCGCACTGACCCTGGCGGCCGGTGGCGGCGATGACGATCACGCCGCGACCACCACCGAGGCCAAGGAAGACAAGGGCACCGACAACACCGCCCGCTGGCTCGGCGGCATCGGCCTGGTGCTGGGCGCGCTCGGTGCGGCCCTGGGTCTGGGCAGCGTCATCCGCGGTCGCAAGTCATGAGCCGCAAGCTCTTCGCCGGTGTCCTCACCGGTCTGCTGATCACCGGTTTCGCCCTGCTGGGCGGCGGCGTGGCGAATGCGCATTCGGCGGCCATCGGCTCCAGTCCGGAGAACGGCTCGCAGATCGACGTATCCCCCGCGCGGGCGAGCGTCACCTTCAATGAGAATCTGCAGGAGAGCTACCCGTCCATGACGGTCACCGGACCGGACGGCAACCTGTGGTCCAAGGGCCAGCCCAAGGTGGAGGGCCCGACGGTCAGCATCGAGGTCGGTGAGCTCGGCCCGACCGGCGATTACAAGATCGCGTACCGGGTCACCTCGGCGGACGGGCATCCGGTCAGTGGCACCCGCACGTTCACGCTCACCAAGGCGGGCAACGGAACTCCCGGTCCGAAGGCCGACTCCTCGGCCAAATCGGGCGGTTCCGGTGGCGGCGGAGTGCCGCTGTGGGTATTCATCGCGGGCGCGGTGGTGCTGTTCGGCGGCGGGCTGGCCTTCGCACTGCTGGGCGGGCGGGGCAAGCAGCGTCAGTGAACCGGTCCGAGGGCACCGATCGCCGCCGTGAGCGCGGGACGACCGGCGACAGTCCACTGAGATGGCTACTGCTGCTGGTCATTCCGCTCGCACTGTGCGGTTGGGCGCTGGCCTGGGCGCTCGCGGCGAACGATCCCGTACAGGCGGAAGCGCCGGTGCGGGTGCTCGCCGACTGCGCGGGCGCGATCGTGCTCGGCGCGGCCGCGCTGCCACGGCTGTCCGAACGCCTGTCCCCGCCGTGGCGGCTGCTCACCGTCGCCGCGGGGGTCTGGGCGGTCATGGAATTCGCGATGCTGGTGCTGGAAGCCTCTGAAGTACAGGGCATTCGGGTCGCGAAGCTGGGCGCGGGACAGTTCGGCGACTACCTCACCACGGTGAGCGGCGGGCAGATCGGTATCGCGCTGCTGATCGGCAGCGGCGCGGTCGCGATGTACAGCGCCTTCGGTTTTCGCAATCCGGATCGGGTGACGGCGGATCTGGTGCTGGTGTTCACCGCGGTGACCCTGGCACTGCGCCCGATCACCGGGCATATGTCGCAGCAGAGTTTCGGATCGGTGCTGGGCGCGGTGCACGCGCTGGCCGCCTCGGCCTGGTTCGGGGTGCTGCTGGCACTGGCGCTGACCGTGCGCACCCGGGGTGAGTGGGCGGTGCTGCTCCCCCGCTATTCGCGCTGGGCGCTGCCGCTGGCCGCCACGGTGACCCTGACGGGCATCGTGAACGGCCTGGTTCGAGTCGGCGGGCTCACCGAATTGGCGACCACCGGCTACGGGCGGCTGCTGCTGGCCAAGACGGTGATCCTCATCGCGCTGCTGGCGCTGGGCTGGTGGTGGCGGCGCACCTGGGTGCCGGTGGCCGCCGATCACCGCATGGACGCGGAATCCTCTTTGCGCCGTGCGATTTTCGAAGTGCTGTTGATGGCGGTGGTGTTCGGTGTCGCGGGCACGCTGGCGGTGACCGCGTAGGAATCTGCGGCGCGGACCGAATGTGGCGCTCACCTCATCATCCGCGCATGAATTTGCAACAGGTTACTGTCGTGCGCATGACCGAAGTCAAGATCGTCGCGGACTGCACCGCCTCGGCGGAATCCGCCTTCGCCTACGTCAACGATTACAACAATCTGCCCAAATTCATCAATGAGATCAACAGCTTCAAGCCGCTGACCGAGCAGACCGAGGGCGTCGACGCCACCTTCGACGGCACCATCGGACTGGGCCCGGTCTCACTGCATTCCACGATCAAGATCGTGCGGCACGAACCCGGTAAAGCCATCGCGGTGAAGTCCATCAAGGGCTTCGAGATCGAATCCACCTTCCTGTTCCACGACCGGGGCGATGAAGCCTGCACCATCGACGCCATCGTCGACTACCGGGTGCCCGGCGGCATCGCCGGAAAACTGCTCGGCAAGACCATCGAGCCGTTCGTGAAACTGGCCGTGAAGAGCTCCACGCACAACCTGGTGACGCAGGTCGCCGCATTCCACAAAGAACGCACCAGCGCCTGATCGCCCGGGGTCGCCAAAGCCGCCGACCCCCCGAATATTTGTCCGATTCGGCCACGGCGGGGATGCTGGGCACATGCCCGAACGCAGCACCCCGACCCTCGCGCAGCGCCTCGGCTATATCTGCGGCCGCACGCTGCCGCCGTCGATGACGGACTGGGTGCGCGACGATGTCATCGGTCCCGGAGCCACCCGCCGCTATCTGCTCCGCATTCTGATCCCGATCATTCCGGTGCTGTGCCTGTTCCTGCTCATCCCCGGTCCGCTCTGGATGCGCCTGGCCATGATGGCGCTGCTGTATCTGCCGCTGATCTATTTCACGGTCGCGCTCACCTATGTGTTCCGGCGCAACAAACTCATCAAGCACGGACTCGATCCGGCGCTCGCGGACGCCGATCGGCGCGATCGTGAAGCCGCCGAACGACAGTCGTACGAACAACGGCACGGCCGAGCCTGAGCGTTCCCTGTGGTTCCGGTCTCGAATGCGGTGCGATCCATGGATACCGGCCTAATCTCGGTGAGAAGACCTATACCGCTTCGGGTTCACGGAGAACCACATGCAACCGTATTGGAATCCCGCACAACTGCGAGCCGGCGATGCCGACCGGGAACGCGTGATCGAGGGCCTGAATCAGTGTTTCAGCGACGGCCGGATCACCGCCGATGAACTCTCCGAGCGAATAGGGCAGACCTTCAACGCCCGCACCTTCGCCGACCTCGATATGGTGCTCACGGGGTTGCCCGTGGTGCGGCCCAGGCCGCCGATGCCGGGTATGTCGGTGATTCCGGGCAATGCCCCGATGTACTACCGCCAGCATCGGCAACAGCAGTGGAATGGCATGGGGCTCACCGCGTTCATGCTCGGCCTCTTCGGATTCGTCTGCGGTATCACCGCCATCCCGGCGGTCGCACTGGGCGCGGCCGCGATCGCCATCGACCCCAAACGCCAGGACAAGGGCTTCGCCATCGCCGGAGTCGCCGCGGGCGGATTCTGGCTACTGCTGTTCGCACTGCTCATGCTGAACTGACGAGCGGCTCAACGGAAATCCGAATGCGAGGACACCGCGCGCTCGAACGCCCGCAAATCCGCCTCCAATTGCCGGAAAAGCCAATAGTCGCCGAGGAATCCGAGCACACCGGCCAGGCACAGCCATTTGATCGGGCCGATCGCCAGGGACACCTCGTGCGGGGTCAGGAACAGCAGACTGGTGACCACGCCGATCAGCGGAATCGCCACGGCCACCGCCAGATAACGGGTGCAGCGGCGACCCAGTGCGCGCAGCGCGTCCTGATCACCGGCCATCTCACCGTGCGTCAGCAAACGCGGATAGAAACAGCGCACCACGAAGAACGTCACCAGGAAGAACGGGTACGCGACGGCCACCGCACCCGAAACCAGCAGGGTCGCGGTCAGATTCACCAGCTGACCCGTCGACAGATCGGTATAGACCAGTAGCGAAATCGCCGCCACGATCGCCGACACCACCCACCACAGGAATGCCAGCAACGCCACCCGATCACCATTGACCAGGGTGTCCCGGCGCGCACGAGCCAGAATCTCCGGGTCATAGCTGCGGCCCCGGCGCAGACCGCGCCACACGATGAACGCGCGACGGCACAGGTAATTGGTGACGATGATCGCGGCGGGCGTGGTGAACAACGCCAAACCCGCACCCACCGTTTGCAGATGCTGCCGCTCGGTCTCGGTGAACCAGATATCCCACAGCGGGCCGTTGTGCAGATTCGCGTACGCCATACCGAGGAAATCGCCCAGGAAGCTCGCGGCCGTCACCAACAGCAGCAGCGACCACGGTCCGACCCTGGCGCGCAGGCTGTTTCGCGGCGGATCCACCAGATCGCGGGCGCGGTGATCCAGGCACAGATCCAGCTGCTGGGCCAGCGCCGCGCCGTTCACCCAGCGGTCGTCACGATGCGGGGCAAGACATTTCAGCAGTACCCGGCGCAGGGTTGGCGGGCAGTCGGCCGGAAGCTGTTCCAGGTATTGCGGATCGATCTCGCGCTGCCGCAGGCGCAGCATGCGTTCCAGCGAGGATTCCGAATCGCCCGCGCGGGTCTCGTCATCGAAGGGGCGATGACCGGTGAGCAGCTCCCACAGCACCACGCCGAGCGCGAAGATATCGGAGCGGCCGTCCAAATCCTCTGCGGTATCCGGCAATTGCGGATGGCAGGCGGCCAGCTGCTCCGGCGACATGTACGCCAGCGAACCGCCGAAATACGCGAGCGGGCTCGTCCCCGCCACGTGCAGGCTGAAACTGATATTGAAATCCGCGAGCTTGGGAATGCCGTCCGCGGTGAGCAATACATTGGCGGGCTTGATATCCCGGTGCAGCACACCGTTGTCCGCCGAATAGTCGAGGGCGCGGGCCAGTCTGCTGCCCAGCCACGCCACTGTCTCCGGCCAGGTGTGCGCGGCGATGGCCGTGCGGGTCGCCGATTCGCTCGGCACCAATCCGCCCTTGTCGCGCATGGCCGTATCGACCGCTTCCAGCAGCAGCCCGCCATCGCGCTCCGCCTCGGGGCGGGTGCGCACCAGGCTCAGCACCTTCGACAGCGTGCCGCCGGGCAGGTACTGCATGTACATGAGTTTGAGTTCGCGCTCATCCATCAGACGCTGATCGAAAACCCGCACGATGTTCTCGTGATCCAGCTGGGCCAGGGTCTCGGATTCGGTGCCGTGATTCTGCGACACCTTCACCGCGACCAGGCGCTGCATGGAACGCTGCCGGGCCAGGAAGACCCTCGCGAACGCGCCCGCGCCCAATTCGACCAGCAGATCGAAATCGTCGACGCGGTCACCGACCTCGATGCCCTCCAGGGCGGCGCGGGCGCGCGGGCTGGCGATCAGGGTGCTGCGATAGTCGCGTTCACCCCAGGCGACCTCGGTGAGCGCGGCCTCGGTCGGATAGCCGCTCTCGTCGATACCGCGACCGGAACGGCGCAGCGCGTGGAATTCCTCGTAGGCCAGATCGGGGGGCAGCGGACCGGAGCGGAGTTCGTCGTATTCCAGGCGATATTCGGCCAGGCGCTTCGGGAAGTCGTAGCGGATCCAGCGGTACTCCAGATCCACCTTGATCAACTCGATCAGGCACAGGCGGCGGAATTGGGTTGCCTGCGGCAGGAATTCGGACAGTTCCGGCGGCTGACCCGCCTGCTCCCAGGCCGCGGCGAAGCGTGCCGCGACCGCCGTGAGCAGCGAGCGGGTCTCGCCGACAGCGTCCGAGTCGATCGCAGACTCCAACCTCATGCCCTCCGCGTACACCATGGCAACCGGTCCTCCTCCGGGAGTGCCACTGCCTTCAGTATGCGCCCGCAAGTCGGTACCGGCGTACCGAATTACCTGCGCGGACACGGTCGCGGAGGCCGTCACGACGAGCCGGGAACCGTCGCGACGGGCGGACAGCACACCGTCGCGGGCACTAATGTTCCGGACATGAGTGAGCAGTTTCCGGACCGTATCTGGGGTTCGCGCACCAATCTTCTTTCCCGCGTTGCCAGTCCGTTCGCCGCGACCAAGCTCGGGTCACTGGTGATACGCAAGCTCACGCCGCTGGATCGGCGGATACTCGAGCGCACCGGCGGCAAATACACCGTGCTCGGGCCGATCGGCGCGCCCGTCATCCTGCTCACCACCATCGGGCGCAAATCCGGGCAGCCGCGCACCACCCCGCTGCTGTACGTGCACGACGGGGACACGCTGTACGTGATCGGCAGCAATTTCGGACAGGAACACCATCCGGCCTGGACCGGGAACCTGCTGGTCAATCCGGACGGCGAAGTCACCATCGCGGGACAGCGGATTCCGGTGCGCGCCAGCCTCATCGAGGACGAGGCGCGCAAGGGCGAGATCTTCACGCGATTCGAGGAGACCACCCAGGCGTACACCGCCTACAAGAACCGCACCGCGCGTGATTTGCGTATTTTCGCCCTGACAAGATAAGCGGGTGACCGAATCAGCAAACATCGTGGCGACCGCCGACCTAGCCGATGAGATCGGCCCCGAGATCCGCAGCTGCGACACCCAGTTCATTCAATTCGGCGGCCGCGAAGCCTTCGCCGGCCGCATCGTGACCATCCGCTGCTTCCAGGACAACCTGCTGGTCAAGCAGACCCTCGGCGAGCCGGGCAACGGCCGGGTGCTGGTCGTCGACGGCGGCGCGAGCATTCACACCGCCCTGGTCGGCGACATCATCGCGGGCCGCGGCGTCGACAACGGCTGGTCCGGCGTGATCGTCAACGGCGCGGTGCGCGATTCGGCGATCCTGCGGACGCTGGACATCGGCGTCAAGGCGCTGGGCACCAACCCGCGCAAGAGCACCCAGACCGGATCGGGCGAGAAGGATGTGCCGGTCGAGTTCGGCGGCATCACTTTCACCCCGGGCGACATGCTCTACAGCGACCACGACGGCGTCGTCGTCCGTTCCGAGGACTGAGACAGTCTCGAGAGACTCTGGGGAGACTCTCAGCGACCCTGTTCGCCACCCGACGCGCCAGTCGCTCCGGGGCGGATGGGGTCGCTCTGTATCAGCGGGTCAGTAGTTGGCGACGCGGGCTTTGTGGCCCGCGATGGTGACCACGTCTCCCGCTTGTAATTGGCGGCCGCGGCGTAGCTCTACCTCGTCATTCACCCGGACGAGGCCGCCCGCGATGACGTTCTTGGCTTCCGAACCGGAATCGATGAGGTTCGCCAGCTTCAGGAATTGGCCGAGTCGAATGACTTCGTCCTCGATCGGCACATCGACTGGATCCGACATGGCTACATCCTCACCCGCGGGTTCCCCGAGACCAAATATCGGGCCCGCAACCCGTCGGTAAGGCACCCGCAACAAGACACGAACCGGGTTCCGAGTGCGCGGGAGCGACGCCAACATACACACTGGTGCGGTGACTTCGACGCAGGACCGGCAGCACCGGGAACTCGAACACAGACCCGACGCGCGGTCGCCCGAAGTGCCGCATCGCGGACACGGGCGTCTCCGGGAAGTCCCGCACGTTGCGGGGCTGGTCCTGGGCGTCTTCGCGGTCCTGTGTGCCATGTGGAGTATTTCGCCCGGTCTGCGCTATCTGACCTCCGGTTTGCGGCACTACGTCGACACCTATTACTTCGACGCGCCCGACACCTCCCTCGTCTGGGCGCTGGTGGTCGGCCTGCTCGCCGGCGCGACCGCCAGCCGCAAGCGCATCGCCTGGTGGTTACTGTTCGGCTATATGGCGGCGTACGCGCTCGCCAACGCCCTGGACTTCGGCACCGAGGGCGATGTGAACGCGCTCGTCGCGCTGATCGTGCACCTCGGTGTGATGGGCGTGCTGCTCGCGGCGTGGAGCGAGTTCTACACGCGGGTGCGCGGCGGCACCATCCTGCGCTCGTTCGGCGTGCTGTTCGGCGGCCTGGCGCTCGGCTGCGTGGTCGGCTGGGGTCTGGTGGAACTCTTCCCCGGCAGCCTGCCCTCGGACGAGCAGCGGCCGCTCTGGGCCATCTCGAGGGTCACCGGAGCGATCCTGGTCAGCAACGAGGACTTCGACGGGCATCCGCCGCATCTGGTGAACCTGCTGCTCGGCCTCTTCGGCGCGATCGCGTTGCTGGCCGCGGTGATGGTGCTGTTCCGTTCGCAGCGCGCCACCAACGCGCTCACCGGTCTCGACGAATCCGCGCTGCGCGGGCTCATCGAACGCTCGGATGTGGAGGATTCGCTCGGCTACTTCGCGACCCGCCGCGATAAGGCCGTCGTCTTCGCGCCCAGCGGTAAGGCCGCGGTCACCTATCGCGTGGAACTCGGCGTCTGCCTGGCCTCGGGCGATCCCATCGGATTGAAGGAGGCGTGGCCGCACGCCATCGACGCCTGGCTGAAACTGGCCGACCAATACGGCTGGGCCCCCGCGGTAATGGGTGCCAGCGAGATCGGCGCGACCGCCTACAAGCGCGCCGGACTCTCCGCGCTGCGCCTGGGCGACGAGGCGATTCTGGAGACCCGCACCTTCTCGCTCGCGGGCCCGGAGATGAAACAGGTCCGCCAGGCCGTGAACCGGCTTGCCAAGCAGGGCATCACCGTTCGCGTGCGCAGGCACAAGGAAGTCGAACCGGAGGAGATGCGCGAGGTCATGCACCGCGCCGAACTCTGGCGCGATACCGAGACCGAACGCGGCTTCTCCATGGCCCTGGACCGGCTCGGCGATCCCCTGGACGGCGACTGTCTGCTGGTCGAGGCCATCGATGCGAACGAGCGCGTGCTCGGCATGCTGTCCCTGGTGCCGTGGGGCCGCACCGGCGTCTCACTCGATCTGATGCGCCGCGATCGCCAAAGCCCCAATGGCGTCATGGAATTGATGATCTCCAAACTGGCGCTCACCTCCGACCAGTACGGCATCACCCGAATCTCGTTGAACTTCGCGGTCTTCCGCGCGGTCTTCGAGGAGGGCAGCCGCATCGGCGCGGGACCCGTACTGCGACTGTGGCGTTCGGTGCTGATGTTCTTCTCGCGCTGGTATCAGCTGGAGGCGCTGTACCGCTCCAATGTGAAATATCAGCCGGACTGGGTGCCGCGCTTCTCCATGTTCGAGGAACGCCGCCAGTTGCCGCGGGTGGCCATCGCCAGTGCGCTCGCCGAGGGCTTCCTGCCGCGAATCGGCAAGGAACAGAACGCTTCCGCGCACACCGGTCTGCGCTCCTCGGTGCCGGACACCATGACCGGACTGCACGCCGACGGCAGCATGCCCGATCTGCCGCCGGAGGATCTCGCCGAATCCGGACCGCGCCGCCCCGAACAGGTGCGGGTGCGCATGGACAAACTGCGCAAACTCAATGACTCCGGCGTCGACGCCTATCCGGTCGCCTATCCCCCGACCCACACCGTCGCCGCCGCGCGCCGCTCCCCGCAGGGCACCACGGTGCGAGTCTGCGGACGGCTCCTGCGGATTCGCGATTACGGCGGCGTCAGCTTCGCACTGCTGCGCGACTGGTCCGGGGAGATCCAGCTGGTCATCGACCGCGGCCGGGTGGGCGCGGAACGCAGCGCCGACTTCGACACCTACTTCGATCTCGGCGATCTCATCGAGGTCAGCGGTCAGATCGGGCGCAGCCGCAGCGGTGAGCTATCCCTGCTCGCCGCCGACTGGCGCATGATCGGAAAATGCCTGCACCCGCTACCCGACAAGTGGAAGGGCCTGGCCGATCCCGAGGCGCGCGTGCGGCAGCGCTACGTCGACATGGCCATCAACACCGATATCCGCGAGGTGATGGCCAAGCGCAGCGCCGTGGTGCGGTCGCTGCGAGACACCTTGCACGGCTGGGGATTCCTGGAAGTCGAGACCCCGGTGCTGCAGCAGGTACATGGCGGCGCGAACGCCACCCCGTTCACCACGCACATCAATGCCTACGATCTCGACCTGTACCTGCGCATCGCACCCGAGCTCTACCTGAAGCGGCTCTGCGTCGGCGGTATGGAGAAGGTGTTCGAACTCGGCCGCGTCTTCCGCAACGAAGGCGTCGACTACAGCCACAATCCCGAGTTCACCATTCTGGAAGCCTATGAGGCGCACAGCGATTACGAGCGCATGATGCACGCCTGCCGCCAGCTCATCCAGGAGGCCGCCCTCGCCGCCAACGGCAAGATGGTGGCCATGCGGCCCGGACCGGACGGCACACTCACCGAGGTGGACATCTCCGGCGACTGGCCGGTCAAGACCGTGCACGGCGCGGTATCGGAGAAACTCGGCGAGACCATCAGTCCCGAGACCGATGCCGAACGCCTGCGTCTGCTCTGCGATAAAGCCGGTATCACTTGGCAATTGGGCTGGGACGCCGGGCAGATCGTGCTGGAGATGTACGAGCACCTGGTCGAGGCGAGCACCGAGGAACCCACGTTCTACATCGATTTCCCGACCTCGGTCTCCCCGCTGACGCGTGCGCACCGGCATATCGCCGGGGTCACCGAACGCTGGGACCTGGTCGCGTGGGGCGTCGAATTGGGCACCGCCTACAGCGAATTGACCGATCCGGTGGAGCAGCGCAAACGCCTCACCGAACAGTCCATGCTGGCCGCGGGCGGCGATCCGGAGGCGATGGAACTCGACGAGGACTTCCTGCAGGCCCTCGAGCACGCCATGCCGCCCACCGGTGGCCTCGGCGTCGGCGTGGACCGCGTGGTCATGCTGATCACCGGGCGCAGTATTCGCGAAACCCTGCCCTTCCCGCTTGTGAAACCCCGTACGGGGTAACCCGTTTCGAAGAGTCTCGGCGATCTTGTGAACGTTTCGATGTTCACAGCCGATTCACAGTGGACTCCCAGAACCGGGACTGCCCGTTAACCTTGTGAGCAGTCCCGGGGAGGGGACTACCGAATAGATGAGATGGGGTTTCACATGCACTACCTGGACTTGATGACCCAGGCCAACCTGCTGGACCACCAGGTATGGACCAATCCGGACACCTGGACCTCCACCATGGAGTACGCCGCCAAGAAGAAGTCGTCCAAGAAGGGCGGCAGCTTCTGGATCTTCGGCGCGGTCTGCTGCATCGGCATCGTGGTGCTGATTCTCGGCATCGTCTACCTGATGCAGAACAAGAAGAAGAACCAGGGACAGTAGGCCCTCCCCGCCCCGAACGGAACGCGTCGGCGGCGTGCGGCAGAGTGGGGATGTGCAGTTGATCCTCGTCCGCCACGCCCAGCCGCGACGCGTCCAGGGGCTCACCGGCCCGGCGGACCCCGATCTCACCGAGATCGGGGTCGAGCAGGCGGCCCGGGTACCCGGCGCGCTAGCCCACCATCGCATTGCCCGCGTGGTCAGCAGTCCGCAATTGCGGGCCCGCGACACCGCCCGGCCCACCGCCGAGAAGCTGGGCCTGGACACCGAAATCATCGACGGCCTCGCCGAATACGATCGCGAGTTGCCCGCCTACATTCCGATCGAGGACGCGCAGCAGGAATTCCGCGCCGTCTACGACCGCATCAAGGCCGGATACCTGCCCGAGCAAATCGACGGCGACGCCTTCCGCGGCCGAGTCCTCGGCAGTGCGGCGGCCATCGCCGCTGCCGCCGAGCATGACGACACCGTGGTCGCCTTCGCGCACGGCGGCGTCATCAATGTGCTGCTCCAGGACGTGCTCGGACTGGAACGACCGCTCACCTTCCCGATCGACTACTGCTCGATCACCCGAATCCTGTACTCCCGCACCGGCCGCCGCACGGTCGCCACGGTGAACGAGAACGGGCACGTCTTCGACCTGTTGCCGAGGAATCGCCAGCCGCGCGAGTGAGCCGCCCGGGGGCCTCGCAGTCGATTCCCAGAGTCGTCGGACCACGCTCCCAGGCCCGGCCACTTGTATGGGGACCACGAGCCGCAAGCGCGGCCCGGCCCCCGCGAAAGGATCCACCGTGACCGCCTCCTCGTCACCCCGCAAGTCCCGCCGCCGCATGGCGCTGCGCATCGCCGCCGCCGGTGTCCTGGCCGCCGTACCGCTGGCCCTGGTCGCCCTGCCCGCCACCGCCGCCACCCCCGACACCCCGACCGCCGTGCAGGTCGATCAGAACTGGCCCGGCCAGAACAACGACGGCGATCGCGATCACCACCATCGCGGCAATCGCGGCGACCACCCCGGTGACCGCGACTGGAACCAGGGCGGCCAGCCGGGCGACAACACCCCGCCGCCCGCGCCCTGGCAGCCGCCCGCCACCGGCTCCGCCGGATAACCTTGGGAGACAACGAAAAGGCCGCTCCCAGGAATGGTGGGAGCGGCCTTTTCGTATTCGGTTGTGAGCGAACGACTTACGCCGCGTTGGCGAGCCAGTTGTGCATCCAGCTCAATGCGGTCTGACCGCCGCCGACGCCGTAACTGCCATAGCTGGTGTGCCGTCCGGTGCGGAAGAACTGCTCGAACTGCTGGGCGCGCTGCTCGTTCGCACCCTCGCTGAGCTGCGACTGCAGGGTGGGGATACCGCCCTGTGCCATCAGATCGTTGATGATCGCGCCGACCTCGAGCTGGTACCGCCACAGGTTGGCCGGGTTCGGGTCGGAGGTCTGCGCCAGGAATCCGGCGAACCGGCTGACGAAGTCGCTCTCCTCGGTGGAGCAGTACAGATCGCCGACCGCGCAGACCGTGCGCACGCGATCGGAGATGAAGCCGAAGCCGCCCATGCGCGGACCGCCCGCACCCGCACCGGGCGCGATCGGGCCGACCTGCACATCGGTGATGGAACGGCGCGGATCGGAGATGAGCGCCACGGCCGCAATGCGATCCGGCGGCACCACGCCGAGTCCGGAGCCGATCTCCGCGGCCAGATCGCCCGCGGCGTCCGCGCCCTGGCTGTAGCCGGTGATGGAGATCTTGGTGCCCGGGCAGCGCGCCCCCATGGCCTGCACCAGGCCGCGCGCGTTATCGGTGGCTTCCTTCTTGGAGGCGCCGTAGACGTCACCCTCCCAGGGGAAGGCGGTGGCCGCGTAGGTCACGTAGTCCACCTCGCCGGGTAGCCCGTTGGTAACCTGCGACAGCATTCCGGGGCCGGGGGTCTTGTCGTGACCGGTCTCCCAGGTGCCGGGGATGGCCACCGTGTACATGACCGGGCATCCGGGGTCCGCCGTAACGGGACCACTGCCCAGCACGATTCCAGTTATGAGCACGCTCGCCGCTGCCCCCGCAGCCGCGACTATTCTTTTCAACCGCACTACTGCTCCAGTTCACGCCTGCCCGGGATAACTTCTCCATCCCGATTCCCGATCATGGTGTCGTCGCCGGATGACAATCCGGTGCACTCAGGGTTAACCGAAGTAACCGCCCCGTATGAGATGCGCAAACCAGACCGCAAGACAGAGATCAGCGACACAACGCCGATAACAATAAAGGTGACCTTGTCCGCGCGCCACGCGACCAGGACAAGTTGTCCGATTTCGACCCCTATTCGGCACGTCAGGTCAGGGTGCCGCGGCCTGTGCGGTGGCCGGAAAACCCTGTACGAGACATCGCGCATACGAAAGCGGCCGCGGATCCGAAGATCCGCGGCCGCTTCGCATATC
>NZ_JBHJXS010000024.1:0-74603 GCF_042269265.1 Nocardia sp. NPDC056000
GGTACCTAGGTACACCGGGCCGCCGGTCGAACTCCTGCTAATTAGGCAGGGGTGATGTTCTCCGCCTGGGGGCCCTTCTGGCCCTGCGCGATGTCGAACGAGACCTTCTGGCCCTCGGTCAGCTCGCGGAAGCCCTGAGCGGCAATGTTCGAGTAGTGGGCGAACACGTCAGGGCCGCCACCGTCCTGCTCGATGAAGCCGAAGCCCTTTTCGGTGTTGAACCACTTCACGGTACCGGTAGCCACGATTGACTCTCCTCTTTGTTTTGGTGCGACCCGCACTTTGCGGGTCTGATGTCGCTGTAATGACCCCGTCAGGAATCACTGGAAACACAAATGCGCGCCTGCGTGATGGTCAGCAGGCGCGTACTGAAGTCTGTGAGAACCAAAAGTTGCAACACGCAAGACAGTACCTGATCTCCGGGACATCCGACGAATTCCCACGGTGTGGACGTGTCGCAAGTCATTAGCGCGACGAATGACGACCCGGACCACTGCGATCACCCCGCCCGCCGGTCGGCGATCGACAGGACGCGTTGTCGGCATACTCGGGGCAATCGCGAATTACCGGGTAGCCTGGGCGGCTGTGCACCTCAAGAGTCTGACGCTGAAGGGCTTCAAGTCCTTCGCGTCCGCGACGACGCTGCGGTTGGAACCCGGCATCACCTGCGTGGTGGGCCCCAATGGGTCGGGGAAGTCGAACGTCGTCGACGCCTTGACCTGGGTGATGGGGGAGCAGGGCGCGAAAGCGCTGCGTGGCGGAAAGATGGAGGACGTCATCTTCGCCGGCACCGCCGGCCGCGCGCCGCTGGGCCGCGCCGAGGTGACCCTGACCATCGACAATTCCGACGGCATGCTGCCCATCGAGTACTCCGAGGTCTCCATCACCCGCCGCATGTTCCGCGACGGCGCCGGTGAATACGAGATCAACGGCAATTCCTGCCGCCTGATGGATGTGCAGGAATTGCTCAGCGACTCCGGCATCGGCCGGGAAATGCACGTCATCGTGGGTCAGGGGCGGCTCTCGGCCATCCTGGAATCCCGGCCCGAGGACCGCCGCGCCTTCATCGAAGAGGCCGCTGGCGTGCTCAAACACCGTCGCCGCAAGGAGAAGGCGGTCCGCAAGCTGGACGCCATGCAGGCGAATCTGGCCCGCCTGACCGACCTCACGACCGAACTGCGCCGCCAGCTCAAACCGCTCGGACGCCAGGCCGAGGTGGCCCGGCGCGCGGCCACCGTACAGTCCGAATTGCGCGACGCGCGCCTGCGTTTGGCGGCCGATGACCTGGTCAGCAGGCGGCATGAGCTGGAGAGCCAGCAGAGCAAGGAATCGTACGCGCGCGAACAGCAGGTCAACGTGCACGCGGAATTGGATGCCGCCAATGCCGCACTCGCACAGCAGGAATTCGAACTCTCCCGGCTCACTCCGAGCGCCGAGGCGGCCGCGCAGACCTGGTTCCAGCTGTCCGCGTTGACCGAACGTGTCAATGCCACTATTCGAATCGCCCGGGACCGCGCGCGAAATCTGACCATCGAGCAACCCGTCGGCGAGGGCCGCGATCCCGATCAGCTCGAACGCGATGCCGACCGGGTCGAGGCCGAGGAGGCCGAACTCGTCGAGGCCGTCGAGATCGCCACCGAAACCCTCGAGGCCGCCCGCGATCTGCTGCACGAGCGTGAACAGGCCGCCAAGGCCGCCGAACAGGCGCATCTGGCCGCCGTGCGCGCCATCGCCGACCGGCGCGAGGGCCTGGCCCGGCTGTCCGGACAGGTCGACACGCTGCGCTCGCGCGCGCAATCGGTGGACGGGGAGATCAACCGTATCTCCGCCTCCATCGCCGAGGCGCGCCAGCGCGGTTCGGCCGCGGACGCCGAATTCGAGTCCGTCCAGGAGGAATTGAGCGAACTCGATTCGGGTGAGGCCGGACTGGACGCCTCCTATGAACATGCCGCCGAGGCCCTGCAACTCGCCGACCAGCGGGTCACCGAACTGCGCGAACAGGATCGCGAGGCCGGCAAGCGCGTCGCCTCGCTGACCGCGCGCATCGAAGCGCTCACCATGGGCCTGGCCCGCCGCGACGGCGCGGCCTGGCTGCTCGAACATCGCGCCGACGGACTGCTCGGACCGCTGTCCGGACTGATCCGGGTGCAGGGTGGCTTCGAGGCCGCCGTGGCCGCCGCGCTCGGACCGCTCGCCGATGCGGTCGCCGCCGATACCGGACCCGCCGCGCACGCCGCCGTGCGCGCGCTCAAGGACGCCGACGGTGGACGCGTCGCCCTGGTGTACGCCGGTGCGGCACAACCGGATTCGCGCGGCGGCGGGCAGCTGCCCGACGGTGCGCGCTGGCTCGCCGACGTGGTGGAATGCCCCGATCACATGCGCGGTGCGATCGCCGCGCTGACCACGGGTATCGCGGTGGCCGCCGATCTGGAGACCGCCACCCGCGTCGTCGCCGCCCGCCCCGAACTGCGCGTGGTCACCCGCGACGGCGATCTCACCGGTGCGGGCTGGGTGCTCGGCGGTTCCGACCGCGCGCCCAGTCAGCTCGAGGTGCAGGCCGAAATCGATTCCGCCAAGGCCGAACTCGACTCCTGGGTGCGCCATGCCGAGGAATTCGAGGCCGCGCTGTCGGGTGCGCTCGCCGAACAGACCGACCGCAAGGAAGCGGTCGATCATGCCCTGCTCGCCCTGCACGAATCCGATCAGGCGCTGGTCTCCATCTACGACCGGCTCGGACGGCTCGGCCAGGGCGCGCGCAACGCCCAGCGCGAATGCGAACGACTGCTCGCCCAGCGCGCCGAAACCGAGGCCGGGCGCGAGGAGACCCTCGCCAAACTCGCCGAACTCGAGGACCGGCTGCGGCATGTGGAAGGTGAAGGCTCCGACCTGGATTCGGATTCCGCCGGTACCGAGACCGCCGGATACGCCCGCGAAGAAGCCGCCGCCGCGCTCGCCGAGGCCCGCACCATGGAGGTGGAGGCGCGCCTGACCGTGCGCACCGCCGAGGAACGCGCGGAATCGGTGCGCGGCAAAGCGGATTCGCTACGCCGCGCCGCCCGCGCCGAACGTGAGAACCGCGCCCGCGCCGAACGTCAGCACGCCGCGCGCCGCCAGGCCGCCGCCGTCGCGGCCGTGGTCGCCGAATCCGCCGAGAAGGTCGCCGCCGAACTGGAGAAGGTCGTCGCGCAGGCCGCGCTGCGCCGGGACGAATTGGTGCGCCGCCGTACCGAATTCGCGGCGCAGGTGGATCAGACCAAGGAGCGCGCCCGCGCCCTCACCACCCAGCTGTCCCAGCTCACCGATGTCGTGCACCGCGACGAGGTGGCGCGCGCCCAGGCGGCGCTGCGCATCGAACAGCTCGAAACCAATATCTCCGAACAGTTCGGGCTGGCCCTGGACGACCTCATCAACGAATACGGTCCGGACACCCCGATGCCGCCGACCGCACTGGAGATGATGGAGTACGAGGCCGCCAAGGAACGTGGTGAACAGGTCACCGAACCGCAGCCCATGCCGTTCGACCGCGCCACCCAGGAACGCCGCGCCAAACGCGCCGAGAAGGATCTCACCACGCTCGGCAAGGTGAATCCCCTTGCGCTGGAAGAGTTCGCGGCCCTCGAAGAGCGCTACAACTTCCTCGCCACCCAGTTGGAGGACGTCAAGAAGGCCCGCCAGGATCTGCTCGACGTGGTCGCCGAGGTCGACGCCCGCATCCTGCAGGTCTTCACCGAAGCCTGGGAGGATGTGGAGCGCGAATTCGTCGGCGTCTTCGGCAAACTGTTCCCCGGCGGTGAGGGGCGGCTGCTGCTCACCGATCCCAATGACATGCTCACCACCGGTGTCGAGGTCGAGGCCCGCCCGCCGGGTAAGAAGGTCAAGCGGCTCTCGCTGCTGTCCGGTGGCGAGAAGTCGCTGACCGCGGTCGCGCTGCTGGTCGCCATCTTCCGCGCCCGGCCGTCCCCGTTCTATGTCATGGACGAGGTCGAGGCCGCGCTGGACGACACGAACCTGCGCCGCCTCATCGGCCTTTTCGAGCAATTGCGCGAGAAGAGTCAGCTGATCGTGATCACGCACCAGAAGCCGACCATGGAGATCGCCGATGCGCTCTACGGTGTCAGCATGCGCGGTGACGGAATCACCCAGGTGATTTCGCAGCGATTGCGCGGCGAGAATTTGGTGGGTGCGTCCGCATAGTCGGTGCGATGCGGGAATCCCATTGAGTGGGAGTGAAATTCCCGACAAGCCGACTATTTGAAACATGATCACGTCGGAGTGGTGCGGCGAATAGCCTCCGGGGGCTATGAGAGCTTCTTTCGCAGGTATTGCCCTCGGTGTCGCCGCAACCCTCGCCGTCCCGGCCGTCGCATTCGCCGACAGCGGATCCTCCTCGCTATCCGGCGGGACCGGATCCTCATCCCTGTCGGGCGGGGGCTCCGGCTCCTCCTCGCTATCGGGCGGCGGCAGCAAGCCCAGCTACAGCCAGTGGATCGCCGATGTCACCGCCGTCACCACGCAGGCGCAGAGCTACCTGACCGCTGCCCTGCCCGGCGCGACCAAGCCCGCCATCGTGCTCGATATCGACAATACGAGCCTGGAGACCAGCTACAACCCCAGCCCGATCGTCCCGGCCATCCCGCCGGTGCTCGCCCTCACCAAATGGGCCAAATCCCAAGGCGCGGCCATCATTTTCGTGACCGGACGGCCCTCGGTGCTCGGCATCTACACCCAGGCCAACCTGGCCGCGGTCGGGTACTCGGTGGACGGGCTGTACGGCGGCGGGCTCACCACCGGATCCGCCGGTGCGGGCGCGCTGGAGTCGTACAAGACCGGCGCCCGCATCGATATCGAGAGCAAGGGGTACACCATCGTCGCCAATATCGGCAACAGCGCCTCCGATCTCGCGGGCGGGCACGCCCAGCAGACCTTCAAGCTGCCCGATTACGACGGTGCGCTGAACTGATCGCTAGCCCTCGAGGATCGGTTTCAGCTGTGCCGCACCGGTTTCGGTGAGCCACTGTTCGAAAGTGCGCAGCGTGGGCAGGATTTCGCGCAAGGCCGGGATATCGGCGTGCCAGCCCTTGCCCGTACGTGACATCCGGTAGACGTTGAGGACCTCGCCGCCCAGGTCGGCGGCGAACTTCTCGGGCAATTCCTCGTAAGTGACGGTGTGCCCGGTGATCTCGCTGATCACCGCGGCCGCCGCCACCATGGTGTGGGCATCGCCCGCCAGCTCCAGAATCCGACCGTGGAAAAGTGCGGGGTCGGCGAAGGCCAGTTCGGCGAACGCCGCCACATCGTCGACCGCGATCATCTGGATCGGGATATCGGCCGGGAACAGGTGCCGGTGCACGCCCGCCTTGATGCCGTCCACCGGAAAGCCCTGCGCCAGATAGTTTTCCATGAACCGCACCGGGCGCAGAATGGTCCATTTCAGCCCGCTGCCCCGCACCGCGTCCTCGATCCGGCGCTTACCGTGTGCACCCCACTGCGCCTCGGCCTCGAACGAGGCGATTCCCGAGAAGACGAGCTGCCGCACCCCGGCCGCCTTCGCCGCCGCGACGAGGTCCTCCCCGCGCCGCGCCTCCAGCTCGACATCCCAGCCATCGGGTCCGAACGCCGCGGGCGGAATGAGGAACACCGCACCCACCCCCTCCACTGCGGTCGCGATCGTCTCGGGTGCGTCGAAGTCACCCCGCGCCAACTCCGCCCCGGCGGCCGCGAGCGCTTGCGCCCCAGCCGATTCCGTATCCCGGACCAGCGCCCTTACCGGTCGCCCCGCCGCCAGCAGCCGCCGGGCCGTCGCACCACCCTGCTTCCCGGTCGCGCCGGTCACCAGGACGAGGTCATTTCCCACAGACATGTGTTCTCGGTTCCTTCGGTAGTATTCGGGTCGGACAACCCGAATGCCGACGCTACGACCGGGCCGTTCGGCTCCGCCAGCACCGAAGAGAATCGCCGTAACGAAATGACCTCCGCGCCACTCCGACTCGATCGCCCCGCCGCCCCGAACGCGCGCGCCGACGCCCGCCGCAATCGCGCGCTGGTGCTCGCGGCCGCACAGCGCGCCTTCGCCGAGGACGGGACCTCGGTATCCCTGATGGAGATCGCGCGCCGGGCGGGCGTCGGCGCGGGCACCGTGCACCGGCATTTCCCCACCAAGATCGAACTGCTGGAAGCGGTGCTGCAACAGCGCATCGACCGCCTCACCGCACTCGCCGTCGGCTACCGCGACGCCCCCGGCGCGGGCCTGGCCTTCTTCGCCTTCTGCGCCGAGGTCATCACCTCGACCAGCGGCAACACCGCGCTCTGCGAGGTTTTGGACAATGACGGCTGGCCACGCGACCTGCTCCGGGACGCGGGACAGCGCTTCCACCGCGCGCTGACTCCACTGCTGGAGGCGGCCCAGCGTCAAGGCTCGGTGCGCGTCGACATCGCCCTATCGGACGTGCTGGCCCTCTACACCGGATGTGTTGCCATCCAACGCGTCTCGCCCGGTCCCGGACTCGCTCGCCCGGCCGTGCTGATCCTCGACGCCATGCGTGCGATGCCCGCGCGTCCGGACGTGACGAAACCCGTGAAGTCCGGTGCGGCGCGTGACGAAACCCGGTCGCGTAACGAAACCCCCGCCACTCCCTGCCCCGTCTGCGCGACCCCCGTCCAGCCCACCGGCACCGGCCGACCCGCCCGCTACTGCTCTCCCGCCTGCCGCCAGAAGGCTCACCGCCGCCGCCACACACCCCTGTCCTGAGCACACCACAGGAGACCCGAATCGGTGTTGTCGCGCGGATTGTGGTCGGTCGAAGTGGTGGGGCAAAGATGTACGCGCACAAGATTGGTCGCGCGCGGATAGGCTCGCGGAGTGGTGTGGGTGTCTGCGGTGGCGTTCGGGGTTGCCTGGTGGCTGGGGTGGTACCTGGTGGCGCGGGATGCGCGTAAGGCGGTGTTGCGCAGGGCGGCGGCCGGGCTGATCGCGTATGCGATCGCGGTGGTCGCGGATCAATTGGCCACGGGGGACGCGTGGTTCGACGGCATGCGGATCGTGCTGGTGTGCATTCCCGCGGTGGCGTGGAGCGGGGTGTTCGCGCTGCTGCTCACCGAACGGTGGGCGGTGCACGCGGATCGGCTGTGGCGGTTGGGACTGGTACCGGTGAGCGCGGTGCTCGCCATGCCCGCGGCGGCCGGATTCCTGCCCGCCGGTTACGTTCTCGGCGCTCTCGCCCTGCTCGCGCTGATGGCCTGCATGCTCGCCGTACTCGGCCAGCAGGGCGACTGGGCCGAGGACGCGCGGCGGCCGGTGACCGGACTGCTCACCGTGGGAGCGCTCATGTTCGGCCTCAGTTCCTCGCTGATCCTGCTGGGACTCAATGTATTACCGCGCACCTCCATGCTTTCGGCCATCGCGGTGGACCTGGTGCTGCTCGGCGTCGGCATCGCGGTACTGGACGCCTTCGAGGAAGGGCAGGCGCTGCGCGCGGATATGCTGCGCTCCCTGTTCATTTCGGCCACCGCCGCCACGGTGTTCGGCGGTCAGGCCGCGGTCGCCATCGTGCTGGCGGGGGAGCGGCCCGCACTGGTGGCCCTGCTCTTCGGGGCCATTGCCGCCGCCATCGCCATGCAGGTGCTCAACGCGCCGATCCAGGCGGGCATCGACCGCTTCGCCTTCGCACCGCCACTGCGCGAGGCGCGCGACGAACTGCGCACCGCCGCCGAGGAATTGCCGCGCAAACGCATCGAGACCGGACTCGCCGCGCTCGGCGAGGAGGAATTCGCCCGCATCACCCGGCGCGCGCTGAGCCACTACGCCGATCTCGGCAAACTCGTCGCCAGCCCGCTCATCGATCTGCCCGCCATCGATGCCCGGTTGCACGGCCGCGACACCCCGGCCGGACCGCTCGATCGCGCCACCGAACTCAAGGCGCTGCTGACCGAGAGCATCAGCCACCTCAAACCGCGCACCGGCGAGGACTTCGGCACCAGTGAGGAATGGCGGCACTACAACTCGGTGTACTTCTACTACGTCGCGGGCATCCGCCCCTACAGCGTGCGCACCAAACGTACCGACCTCGACCCGGTAGCGCGGCGCGCCCTGACCTGGTTCGCGGATCAGGTACCCGAACGGACACTGCACAATTGGCAGAACGCGGCAGCGAGAATCATTGCCGCACAATTGCGCGCGGGGCTGGACAGCACCGTTTCCTGAACCGATAAAACGCTCTCACCTGCGGTTGGCAGTACTTTGCAGCTCTTGTCATGGTGTCGGCAGTGCGGTCCCGGCGAATGTCGGTACATCGCAAGCACCGCTTCGGAAGGAACCGATTCCCATGACCGCCAGCACCGCCACCGCCCCCCGCCTGATCGCCGGAATGTCCCCGCTGCGACTGGCTTACGAAGCCGACGGCATCGTCACCCTCGCCTCCGGCATCCTCATCGCGGCCCTGTCCGGTGTGCTCGACACCGCCCTCGGACTCTCCACCGAACTGCTCCTGGGCGTCGGCGCGTTCTTCATCCTCTACGCGGCAGCCGTCCTGGTGGTCGCCACCCGCCGCGAGATCCCGCGCCGCCCGGCCGCTTTCATCGCCGGACTGAACGCGGTATGGGCCGTCGACAGCGTCATCACCGTCGAAGCGGGCTGGGTGCACCCCACCACCCTCGGCACGGTGGGCATCCTGTTCATCGCCGCCTTCACCGCCGCCATGGCCGCGGTGCAGACCTACACCCTGCGCATCTCCCGCTGAACCGCACACCATCGACCATGCCGCCCGGCAGCCGGCCGGGCGGCATCGCGGTGCGGTTCAGTTCGCCGAATCAGGTTGCGGGCGTAGGCCGTCCAGCATGATCGTCATGACGCGGTCGACGGCGTCGGGATACGACTCGCCTTCGCGGGTGTAGACCTGCACGGTCATGAGCAGGGAGATGTCGTCGGGGCCGATATCGAGGCGCAGATCGCCGTCGGCCTGCGCCCGGGCGGTCATACGGGTCACCAGATCCACGACGGCCGCGCGCACATCGATCAGGCGCGGGTCGGCGTGCATGGCCCGGTGTACGGCCGGGCCGATGGCGGAAGACTGTGCGCCCAGCTGCATTTCGACGCATTCGCGCAGGAAGCGGCGCATACCGCGCCAGGCGGTGCGCTCCTCGCGCCAGGCCGTGGCGGCCAGATCCGAGAGCCGTTCCAGATGCGCCTGCGCGGTACCGACCAGCAGGGCATCGCGATCCGGGAAGCGGCGGTACAGGGTGCCGACGCCCACCCCGGCGCGGTCGGCGATCTCCTTCATCGGGACCTCGGTGCCGCGCTCGCGGAAGACCGCCAGTGCGGCGTTGACGATCTGGTCCCGATTGCTGCGCGCATCGGCCCGTAGGCGGTCGGCCGTCGGACTCACCTCCAAAAGTTTAAGTGGACGAAATGCTTCCGTTTAGCCTAGCATCGGAACTAAGCGGACGAAATGCGTCCACTTAAATCGATCGAGGTGATTCCCATGAGCACGAAGGTGCTGATCTCGGGTGCCGGTGTCGGCGGCTCGACCCTGGCCTACTGGCTGAGCGAGCGCGGTTTCGAAGTCACGGTGGTGGAGCGCGCCACCGGGCAGCGCTCCAGCGGAAATCCCGTCGACGTGCGCGGATACGCGGCCGACGTGGCCGAGAAAATGGGCGTGATGCCCGAATTGCGCAAGGCGGCAATCGATGTCGACCGGCTCAGTTTCATCGACGCGGCGGGGCGGCCGCGCGTGTCGGTGGCCACCAAAGCGGCCGACGGTGCGGGCGAGGTCGAACTACCCCGCGCGGAACTGGCGAAGATCCTGCTCGGCGCGGCGCGCGATCGGGCCGAAATCCGCTGGGGCGACACCATTACCGGTCTGGAACAGGATGATTCGGGGGTATCGGTGAGTTTCGAACAGCACGCCCCGCAAACCTTCGACTATGTGGTCGGCGCGGACGGCCTGCACTCGAATGTCCGCCGCCTGGCCTTCGGCCCGGAGCGGGATTTCGTGCGGCATATGGGAATCTACGTCGCCACGCTGCCGGTGGACCGTATCTACGGCGATGCGCGCGAGGTCGTCATGTTCAACACGCCCGGGCGTTCCCTCTCGGTGCATCCCGCGGGTGGGAAGCCGCTGGCCGCCTTGATGTTCCGCAGTCCCGCGGTGCCGGACTACGACTATCGCGATGTGGCGCAGCACAAACGCCTGCTGCTGAACGCATTCGACGGACCGGTCGGTGTCTTCGGCCCGGTGTTCGAACAGATTCGAGACGCCGAGGACCTCTACTTCGACTCGGTCAGCAAGGTCCGGCTCGACACCTGGTCGAAGGGCCGCATCACCCTGCTGGGCGACGCCGGTTCCAGCGTCTCCCTCTTCGGTGACGGCTCCAGCCTCGCCATCGCGGGCGCGCACACCCTCGCCGAGGAATTGGCCCGCACTCCAGGCGAACCGGACACCGCCCTGCGTAATTACGAACGGCGGCAGCGGGTCCTGTCCGATCCCAAGCAGAACGGCGCGCGCCTCGCCGGGGCCTTCATCGTCCCCGGCAGCCGCCTCGGAATCCTGGTGCGCGACACCGCCGCCCGCCTCATGCGGCGCGTATGACCCGGGCCGCTAGAGCAGATCGCTGACGTCGTCCGGCACATCCACGGCGTATTTGCGCAGCGTATCCATCGGCACCACCTCGAGAGCGTTCTCGTGGGTGGCGGCCAGCACCACCGGTGCGGCCACCCCGTCCTCATGCGCGTGCAACCAGCGCACCGCCACCACACACCAGCGATCGCCCGGCTGCAGGCCCGGAAAGTTGTTCTCCGGCCGTGCGGTGAGCAGGTCGTTGCCGATCGACTTCTGATGCTCCAGGAACTCCGCGGTCACCACGGTGCACACGGTATGGCTGCCAAGATCTTCGGGACCGGTGCTGCAGCACCCGTCCCGGTAGAAGCCGGTGAGAGGATCGGTGCCACACTCCTCCAGCGGTCCCCCAAGCACATTTCGATCGGTCACGTCGCCGATCCTATTGTCTCGGTGTCGCATTCGCCGCTCCTTCCGCACTGTGGTGCGTTGTCGAGCAGACCGGTCGGTAGTTCGCGCATTTCAGGGGCACCGAATCGGCGTGTCCATAGCCATCGGACACCGATGTGTGCTAGACGACACTGCCCCGCAACTCGTGGGTAGGTATGTGAAACCGGCAATAGCGACCCCTCTGAGAGGATGGCCTGGTGACTGCACAAGCCTGGATCCTCATCGCCGCCATCGCCGCGGTCCTGCTGGTGGTGTTCGTGTCGGGATTCGTCCTGTACAAGCGCCGCCGTATCTCCCTCGCCCCGGCCGCCGAAGAGGCGAAGCCGGAACTGACCGACCGGTCGGGGGGATACACGGCATCGAGCGGATTCAGCTTCAGTCAAGGCGGCGGGACGGCGACCCTGCCCAAACCCGCCCCCGAACCCGAACCGATTCCGGTCGAGCGCACCGATACCGAAGGCCAGCCGCACGTCGGCGATGACGCGGCCATCCCGCGCGATGCCGCCAAACGCGGTATCCACGATGTCCGGCTGCCCGATCCGGTCCAGGGACCCGAGCTGGCCCCGGAGGCCGACGAGGTCGCGCCCGCCGAGACCGAAGCACCCGAGGCCGATACCGCACCCTCGATCAGCACTGTCCCCGCCGAAGCGGCGGATATCGCCGCCGCGGCGGCCGAGGCCGAGACCGCCGAGGCTCCCGCCGATACCTCCGCACGTGATCAGGCAGCCGCTGCCGCGGTAGCGCCCGCCGAGGCGGCCCCGTCCGTCAGCCCCGAAACCGTCGCCCCCGAAACCGTCGCTCCCGCCGAGGTTTCCGCTCCTGCCGCCCCGGCCGAGCCCGAAGCCGAGATCGATTTCACGGCCGATATCGAGCCCACCGCCGGTCGCCTGAACCGCCTGCGCGGCCGCCTGGCCCGCTCCCAGAACGCGGTCGGCAAATCCCTGCTCGGCCTGCTCGGTGGCGGTGACCTCGATGAGGACTCCTGGGAGGAGATCGAGGACACCCTGGTGATGGCCGATCTCGGCACCGCCGTGACCGCCGCCATCGTGGAACGCCTGCGCGAGGAGATGGCCGCGCGCACCGTGCGCACCGCCGCCGACGCGCGCGCGGTGCTGCGCGAGGTGCTCATCGAGGCGCTGCGCCCGGAGTTGAATCGCTCGATTCGCGCACTGCCGCACGAGGATCATCCGGCCGTACTGCTGGTCGTCGGCGTGAACGGCACCGGAAAGACCACCACCACGGGCAAACTCGCGCGCGTGCTGGTGGCCGACGGCCGCCGGGTGCTGCTCGGCGCGGCCGACACCTTCCGTGCCGCCGCCGCCGATCAGCTGCAGACCTGGGGTGAGCGCGTGGGCGCGGAGACCGTGCGCGGTAAGGAGGCCGCCGATCCGGCCGCCGTGGCCTTCGACGCGGTCAGCGCCGGTATCGATCGTGGCGTGGATGTGGTGCTCATCGATACCGCGGGCCGCCTGCACACCAAGACCGGCCTGATGGACGAGCTGGGCAAGGTCAAGCGCGTGGTGGAGAAGAAGGCCGAAGTCGACGAGGTGCTGCTGGTGCTCGACGCCACGGTCGGACAGAACGGTCTGATGCAGGCCCGGGTGTTCGCCGAGGTCGTCGATATCACCGGTGTTGCCCTGACGAAGCTGGACGGAACGGCCAAGGGCGGCATCGTCTTCCAGGTTCAGCATGAGCTCGGCGTACCCGTGAAACTGGTTGGTTTGGGGGAGGGCCAGGACGACCTCGCACCCTTCGAACCGGGCGCTTTCGTGGACGCGCTACTGGGCTGAGCCCCGCGTACCACGGGAAACACCAATAACCTCACGCACCGCTGGTAACAGCGGTGTGAACGAGGAAACCTGACCGAAACACTGCAATCTCATCCGTTCACCTATGCGAAACGCCGCAGGATCACGGAGGAAACACCGCTGCCCGAACCTTCATGTCAGGCTCATTCGCCGTTATCGGCTGGGCCCGAGATGAGGAGGAAATTAAGGTGGCGTTCCCCGTTTTAGGCGCACCTGACGCCGGTGATACCGCATGGATGCTGGCAAGTGCCGCGCTCGTGCTGTTGATGACCCCCGGCCTCGCATTCTTCTACGGCGGCATGGTCCGTTCGAAGAATGTCCTGAACATGATCATGATGAGCATCAGTGCCATGGGCGTTATCACCGTCCTGTGGGTGCTGTACGGCTTCTCCATGGCGTTCGGCGAGGACAAGGGCAATCTGTTCGGCGATCCGGCGCAGTACTTCGGCCTGAAGACATTGTTCGGCGGTCAGTACCTGACCAGCGCGACCGATGCTTCCGTCAAGGTGGCTATCCCACTTGCCGGAACCATCCCCGCGACCGTTTTCGTGGCCTTCCAGCTCATGTTCGCGATCATCACCGTCGCCCTCATCTCGGGTGCCGTCGCCGACCGCCTGAAGTTCGGCTCCTGGCTGCTCTTCGCGACCGTGTGGGCCACGGTCGTCTACTTCCCGATCGCGCACTGGGTCTTCGCCTTCGACGGCGTGACCGGTGAGCACGGTGGCTGGATTGCCAACAAGCTCAAGGCGATCGACTTCGCGGGTGGTACCGCGGTCCATATCAACGCCGGTGTCGCGGGCCTGGTCCTGGCCATCGTCCTCGGTAAGCGCAAGGGCTGGCCGGGCACCCCGATGCGCCCGCACAACCTGCCGTTCGTCATGCTCGGCGCGGGTCTGCTGTGGTTCGGCTGGTACGGCTTCAACGCGGGTTCCGCGGTCGGCTCCAACGGTATCGCCGGCGCCACCTTCGTCACCACCACCGTCGCCACCGGTGCGGCCATGCTCGCCTGGCTGCTGGTGGAGAAGGTGCGTGACGGTCACGCCACCTCGCTCGGCGCGGCCTCGGGCATCGTGGCCGGTCTGGTCGCCATCACCCCGTCCTGCTCCTCGGTCAACGTGATCGGCGCGCTCGCCATCGGTGTGGTCGCCGGTGTGCTCTGCGCCCTGGCGGTCGGCCTGAAGTTCCGCTTCGGCTTCGACGACTCGCTCGACGTGGTCGGTGTTCACCTGGTCGGCGGTATCGCCGGCACCCTGATGGTCGGCCTGGTCGCGGCCCCCGAGGCCCCGGCCGCGGTCAAGGGCCTGTTCTACGGTGGCGGTTTCGATCAGCTGGTCAAGCAGGCGATCGGCGCCGGTGCGGTGCTCGCCTACTCCGGTATCGCGACGCTCATCATCGCGCTGGCGATCAAGTACACCATCGGTCTCCGCGCGAACGAGGAAGCCGAGTTCCAGGGCTTGGACGAGTCGGAGCACGCTGAATCGGCATACGATTTCGCTGCTGTGGGTGGCACGGCACGTACCACCGCCGTCAAGGAGGCATGACGCATGAAACTGATCACCGCAATCGTCAAACCGTTCACGCTCGAGGACGTCAAGACCGGGCTGGAGCAGGCCGGCGTACTCGGCATGACCGTCAGCGAAGTGCAGGGCTACGGCCGTCAGAAGGGCCACACCGAGGTCTACCGCGGTGCGGAGTACTCGGTCGACTTCGTCCCGAAGGTCCGGGTCGAGGTGGTCGTGGACGACGCCTCCGTCGACAAGGTCGTGGAGGTCATCGTCGAGGCCGCCCGCACCGGCAAGATCGGTGACGGCAAGGTCTGGGTGACCCCGGTTGACGCCATCATCCGGGTCCGCACCGGCGAACGTGGCTCGGACGCTCTGTAATTCACGAAGTGAGCGGCGGCCCCGTTCCCACCGGATGAGGACCGGTAGGGACGGGGCCGCCCTCGTGCTCGGGCAGGGTGGAAAGTCCCGGTGGCAGCCGGGATCACGAACTGAATGAGATGGGTGGTCGGTGTGGGTTTCCAGCAGGCACGCGATGAGAAGGACGCCAAGGACTCCAAGGACCCTGCGGAGCAGGTCTCGAACGGCGCCTCGGATCTGGTCCGGGCCCGCAACCAACTACTCGCCGAACACAGCGCGCACGGGCGCGCCACCCGACTGGAACCGGAAACGCTGCGCCTGGCCCTGGTCGATCTGTACGAATTATGGCTGACCACAAAGGGTCACGAGGTCGGCATCGTCGACGGCAGCGGTCTGGCCATCGTCGCGGTGGGCGGTCTGGGCCGCCGGGAGATGCTGCCCTATTCGGATCTGGATCTGGTGCTGCTCTACGACGACGTCGACCCGGCCAAGGTCGCCGAGGTCGCCGATCAGCTCTGGTATCCGCTGTGGGACGCGCATATCAAGCTCGATCACAGCGTGCGCACGGTGCCGCAGGCGCTGCGCGTGGCCGCCGATGATCTCACCGCCGCGCTGGGCATGCTGGAGGCCCGCCATATCGTCGGTGACGAGGGGCTCAGCAATCTGCTCATCAGCGGGGTGCGGCGGGATTGGCGCGCCGGGGTGCGGTCCCGGTTCGACGGTCTCATCGCACAGGCCGAAACCCGTTGGCGGCGTAGCGGAGAGATCGCGCATCGCGCCGAACCCGATCTCAAGAACGGGCGCGGCGGACTGCGCGATATCCAGCTGCTCGACGCCCTCGCCATCGCACAGCTGACCGATGCCATGCCGGGGCTCGGTCCGGATGTGCCCGGCGGCGGGCTCAAGCAGGCCCAGCGCAGATTGCTCGACGTTCGCACCGAATTGCATCGGGTCGCCGGTCGCGCCCGCGACCAACTGCGCGCCCAGGATGCGGACGAAATCGGCGCGGCCCTGCGCATCGGGGATCGCTTCGACCTCGCCCGCACCCTCAGTGATGCGGCGCGAACGGTCAGCTATTCCACCGATGTCGGGCTGCGCACCGCCGCCAACGCGCTGCCGCGCCGCGGTCTCGCCCGCCTGCGCCGCATGCCGGTACGCCGACCACTCGATGAGGGGGTGGTCGAGCATTCCGGTGAAGTGGTGCTCGCACGAGACGCGCGGCCGCAGCGCGATCCCGGACTGATACTGCGCGTGGCTGCGGCCTCGGCGCAGACCGGATTACCCATGTCCGCGACGACCTTGAACAGACTCTCCGAGGACGCGCCCGAACTACGCGAGCCGTGGCCCAAGGAAGCCCTCAACGATCTGCTGGTTTTGCTGGGCGCGGGCCGCGGCACCATCGACGCCATCGAGGCCCTGGATCGAACGGGCCTGTGGGGCAGGCTCTTTCCGGAATGGGGCGTGGTGCGGGATCTGCCGCCGCGCGATGCCATGCACACCTGGACCGTGGACCGTCATCTGATGGAGGCGGTGGCGCAGGCGGGTGCGCTCTCCACCCGGGTGGCGCGCCCGGACCTGCTGTTGATCGGCGCGCTGTTGCACGATATCGGCAAGGGCCGCACCGAGGATCACAGCGTGGTCGGTGCGGAACTGGCCACCTCCATCGGGCGCAGGCTCGGGTTGTGGCCGTCGGATGTGCGCACGCTCTCGGCCATGGTGCGTCAGCATCTGCTGCTGCCCGATACCGCCACCCGCCGCGATCTGGCCGATCCGGACACCGTGAAAATGGTGGTCGACGCGCTCGACGGCGATCCGCAACTGCTCGAATTGCTGGCCGCGCTGGCCGAAGCCGATTCCCTGGCCACCGGGCCGGGCGTCTGGAACGACTGGAAGGCCTCGCTGATCGGCGATCTGGTGCGCCGCTGCCGACTGTCGATGGCGGGGGAGGAACTGCCCAAACCCGATGCGATTCCGGACGATCTGCGCGAACGGGCCGAAAACGGCGGTGTGCATGTGGAATTGAAGCCGGGGGAGGGGCGGTACACCCATATCGTCACCGTGGTCGCACCGGACACCCCGGGTCTGCTCTCGGATGCCGCGGGCGTACTGGCCATGCATTCGCTGCGCGTGCTCTCGGCCGAACTGGCGAGCGTCGGCGTCTCGGCCATCGATACCTTCGTGGTCGCGCCGCGTTTCGGAAATCCGCCGGATGCGGGTCTGCTGCGGCAGGAATTGATCAGGGCCATAAACGGTGATTTGGACCTGGTTTCGGTGCTCGCGCGTAAGGAACGCGAAGCGGGCGGCACCCAGCCCAGCCCTTACGCACAAGCCGCGCCGCGCGTGCTCTGGAATGAAACCGCGGACCCCGGACGGGTACTGCTGGAATTGCGCGCCGAGGATCGAATCGGATTGCTGAGCCGTTTGGCCGCGGCGCTCGCGGAATCCGGTGCGAATGTGTCCTGGGCGAAGGTGCATACGCTCGGCGCGGCCGTCGTCGATACGTTCTGCCTGGATCTGGGCGTCTCCGACACGCCGGAACGCCGCGCGGAAATCGAAGCGGCGGTGCTCGCGGTAGTGCCTCCGCAACAACCGAAGAAATTGCCCGAATCGGACACTGAAAACGGATCAACCTCGGTTTTCTGACCGGTCGCCAGGATGCTGTATTAACTGGCAAACCGTACGTTTGCCAGTTAATCCGATCGTTGCACGTAATTTGCTGAAATACTGATCACGCGGTACTCACCGCCCCCTAATATCGCCTCAACCAATGCTGTCGCGCGCGTATGAGGGGAGCTGGTCGGTGGCCATCGAAGTTGTTTCAGCGTCGATGATGACAAGCGATATGACCACGCACATCGCGCGCTGCGTAGGCGGCGATCGCTGGGTGGTTTCCTGGTTACCCGGCCGCACCCTCTCCGGTCAGCAGGCGGTGACCGCCATGACCATCGCCTCCACCATCGCCGACCACGCGCCCACCGAATCCGACTGGGCCGTACTCGACGGACTCGCCCTCGGGCTCGGGCTCACCGCCCGCGAAGCCGTCGGCATGGTGGCCAGCGAACAGCACGACCTGCGCCGCCCCGCCACCCGCCCGCGATCGCTGGAATAGCCCGCGCGCACCGAAATAGCGCAGCGTACGGGTCCTGGAATAACGGCCCGCCGCAGATCCCACTACCCTGGTATCTCGAGTGACGTCCCTCGAGATCAGGAGCATCGGTGTTCGAATCCCTTTCCGACCGGTTGGCCGGTGCCCTCAAGGATCTGCGCGGGAAGGGGCGCCTGTCACCTGCCGACATCGATGCGACCGCCCGGGAGATCCGGCTCGCGCTGCTCGAGGCCGACGTCGCACTGCCCGTGGTCCGCACCTTCATCGCCAAGATCAAGGAGCGCGCCAAGGGCGCCGAGGTGTCCGCGGCGCTGAATCCGGCGCAGCAGGTCGTCAAGATCGTCAACGAGGAACTCATCGCCATTCTCGGCGGCGAGACCCGGCGACTGCAGTACGCCAAGAACCCGCCCACGGTCATCATGCTGGCCGGTTTGCAGGGTGCGGGTAAGACCACCCTCGCGGGCAAGCTCGCGAAATGGCTGAAGGGGCAGGGGCATCAGCCGCTGCTCGTCGCCTGTGACCTCCAGCGCCCCGGCGCGGTCACCCAGCTCCAGGTCGTGGGCGAACGGGCCGGTGTGCCGGTGTTCGCGCCCAATCCGGGCACCTCCATCGGCGGTGGCGAGAACCCGCTCGGTGTGTCCGCGGCCGATCCGGTCGATGTGGCGCGGCGCGGTATCGAAGAGGCCAAGACCAAGCAGTACGACATCGTGATCGTCGACACCGCCGGTCGCCTCGGCATCGACGCCGAACTGATGGCGCAGGCCGCGGGCATCCGCGACGCCGTCAACCCGGACGAGACGCTGTTCGTGCTCGATTCCATGATCGGCCAGGACGCGGTCACCACCGCCGAGGCGTTCCGCGACGGCGTCGGCTTCACCGGTGTCGTGCTCACCAAGCTCGACGGTGACGCCCGCGGTGGCGCGGCGCTGTCCGTGCGTGAAATCACCGGCCAGCCCATCCTTTTCGCCTCCACCGGCGAGAAGCTGGAGGACTTCGACGTCTTCCACCCCGACCGCATGGCCAGCCGCATCCTCGGCATGGGCGATCTGCTCACCCTGATCGAGCAGGCCGAACAGGTCTACGACGCGCAGCAGGCCGAAGAGGCCGCGCGCAAGATCGGCTCCGGCGAACTCACCCTCGAGGACTTCCTCGAGCAGATGCTCGCCATCCGCAAGATGGGTCCCATCGGCAACCTGCTCGGCATGCTGCCGGGCGCGGGGCAGATGAAAGACGTGCTCGCACAGGTCGATGACAAGCAGCTCGACCGCGTGCAGGCCATCATCCGCGGTATGACCCCCGCCGAGCGCGATAACCCGAAGATCATCAACGCTTCGCGCCGCCTGCGCATCGCCAATGGTTCCGGCGTCTCGGTCTCCGAGGTCAATCAGCTCGTCGACCGCTTCTTCGAGGCCAAGAAGATGATGGGCATGATGAGCCGCCAGTTCGGCCTGCCCGGCTCGCGCGGCGGTAACAACAAGAAGGGCAAGGGCAAGAAGGGTAAGAAGGGCGGCCGCGGGCCGACGCCGCCGAAGATGCGCGGCGGTTTCCCGGGCATGCCCGCGCTCCCCGGCGGTATGCCGGGCGGCATGCCGGACCTGTCCAATATGCCCGCGGGCCTGAACGAATTGCCGCCGGGCCTGGAAGGTTTCGACCTGTCGAAGCTGAACTTCCCTAAGAAGTAAGCGCCCCAATACCTTTCGGCCCCGTCAAGTGACGGGGCCGAATCGCGTTCCCGGGTCGTTTCCGATGCCGGAATCCGAGCGGGGGCGAAATCCCTTGTGTTCGAGGTTGCTTCGGCCTAACTCGCAGGGGCCGGTCGCCGTCTGCGGCGACCCCTGGCCACCAGTTCGGGGTCGAAGTCCGGATCGGACCAGGAGTGCGCGAGCGCGAGGCTGGGGGCGCGGCCCGCCGCCACGTGCGCGAACGCGCACTCCGCCGCACCCGCGGCGTCTCCGGCGGCGATCAGCCGGTACAGCACCTCGTGTTCGGAGCACTGTTCGGCGGCATCGCGCGAGGCGGTCAGGCGGAACAGCCATTCGGTGCGGGCGGCCAGCGGGCGCATCTGGGTGCTGAGCAGGGGATTGCCCGCCAATTCGATGATTTCGGCGTGGAAGGCGGCATTGGCGGTGGCGATGCGCTGCGGGTCGGCGGCGCGGGTGGCCGAACGGGCTTCGGCGAGCAGGTCTTTCAGCGGGCGCAGGGCGTCGGGGGTGGCGTTGGCGGCGGCCAGGCGGGCGGCCAGCGATTCGAGCGCCTCGCGGACGTCGAACAGATCGTTCACATCGGCGGGGGAGAAGGGGGCGACCAGCGCGCCCTTACCCGGCACCAGCAGGACGAGACCTTCGGCGGCGAGTACGCGCAGCGCCTCGCGCAGCGGGATGCGGGAGACCTCGAGGTCGGTGGCCAGATCGCGCTCCACCAATCGCTGTCCGGGGCGCAGTTCGAGACCTACGATGCGCTGCTTGATCGACTCGTAGGCGCGGTGGCGCAGAGAACCTGGTTCCGTCACGACTTTCCACAGTATCGGGCCGCGTGCCGGGTTTTCCGGACCGAAACATTCATGGAACTCGCGCGCCACACGCACCCTCGAAAGTTAGCGGTATACCACTAACTGGAGGTTCGATTGTGCAGACGGCCCTGGAGCTGACCGGCGTCGGCAAGAGTTTCGGTGCGGTGCGGGCACTCTCGGACATCGACCTCACCATTGCGCTCGGCGAGGTGCACTGCGTGCTCGGGGAGAACGGCGCGGGAAAATCGACGCTGTGCAATCTCGTCTACGGCGGCGCGGCCCTCGACGCGGGCCGGATGCGATTGTTCGGCGAGCCGTACCGCCCGCACCGCCCGGCGGACGCGCTGCGCAGCGGAATCGCCATGGTGCATCAGCATTTCAGCCTGGTGCCCACCCTGACCGTGGCCGAGAATCTGCTGTTGGGTGCGGGCACGCGACTGCGCCTGCCGCGCCGGGAGCTGACCACCCGGGTGGCCGCGCTCACCGACGAGTTCGGACTGCGCGTGGATCTCGGCGCGCGCGCCGGCGAACTGTCGGTCGGCGAACGGCAGACCGTCGAAATCGTGAAATGCCTACTGCGCGAACCACGTCTGGTGCTGCTGGACGAACCCACCGCGGTGCTCGGCCCCGCCGAGATCGACGCGCTACTGGACACCTGCCGCCGCATCGCCGCCTCCGGGCGCGCGGTCGTACTGGTCACGCACAAGCTCGGCGAGATCGAACAGGCCGGTGACGCGGCGACCGTACTGCGCGGTGGCCGCGTCGCGGGTTCGGGTCCGCTGGCCTCGTTCACCCGGGACGAACTGGTCGAACTCATGGTCGGCCGGGAGCTGGCGGAGCTGGATCAGGCACTGGTGACCGGTGATTCGGTGCCGCGCGCGGTCCGCGACTTCACCGGTATCGCTCCGATCGCACGGGTCGGCGGGCTGCGATTCACTCGCCCGGACGGGGCGGCGGCGCTGGACGGGGTCGAACTCGAACTGCGACCCGGTGAGATCGTCGGCATCGCGGGCGTCGAAGGCAACGGTCAGAGCGAATTGATCGGCGTACTCAGCGGCGCACTGCGTGCCGACGCCGGTGAATTCCACTTGGACGGAACAGATCTCACCCGGGCCACTCCCGCCGTACGCACCGCGCATGGCCTCGGCGTCATCCCCGAGGACCGGCATCACGAGGGATGCATCCCCGCCATGAGCGTCGCGGAGAACCTCACCCTCGGCCGTCTGCACAACTACCGCCGCCATGGCCTGCTGGACCGCAAAGCCATCGCGGCAACCGCCGCGCACGCCATCGACACGTACGCCATCAAGGCGTCATCCCCCGGTGCGGCGATGAGCACCCTATCCGGTGGCAATCAGCAAAAAGTGGTCGTGGCAAGGGAATTGGCCATCGACCCGCTGCGCTGCCTACTGGCCGCCCAGCCCACCCGCGGCCTCGATCTGGGTGCCGTCGACGCAGTCCTGGACCGCCTGCGCGAAGCCGCCGCCTCGGGCGCGGCCGTACTGGTCGTCTCACACGAACTCCCCGAACTCCTCACCCTGTGCGACCGCATCCTGGTCGCCTACCGCGGCCGCCTCCTGGGCCCGGTCGACCCCACCGACCCCGGGGCCAAAGAAAAGATCGCCCACCTCATGCTCGGGACCACCTCATGAATCCACTCGAAAGCACTGTGCCGGTTGACAACTTCGTGCCGAGCGACGGCAATGCGCCAGGGAAGGACGCCGCGACCGGCGGGCACGCCGTAGCGGGCGAAACCGCTGTGCCAGGCGAGAGCGCTATGCCGGGAGAGAGTGCTGTGCGGGGCAAGAGCGCCGTGTCAGGCGAGAGCGCGGTGTCGGGCGAAAGCGCTGATTCGGCCACACGGCGGCGGGTGCCGCGCGGGGGCGGATTCGCGCGGACTTCCGTGCTTTCCGGGGTGAGAAGTCGTCGGGTGGAGGCGGTTTCGCGGGATCTGGTCGTGTACGGCGGAGCGGTGCTCGCGGCGCTGGTCGTCGGGGTATTGCTGGCGATCGGGGGTGGGGCCGCACCTGCGAAGGCCGCGAATGCGTTGTGGGAGGGGATGTTCGGGACGCCGTATGCGTTCGGCAGCGCCTTGAACGCGGCGGCGGTGCTGGCGCTCATCGCCACCGGGTTCACCATCGCGCATCGGGCCGGATTGGTGAATGTGGGTGGGGAGGGTCAGCTCGCGCTGGGTGGTATCGCCGCCACGGCGGTGGGTGTGCACCTGCCCTCGGGAACGCCTGCGGCCGTGGGTGTTCCGCTCATTCTCGGTGCGGGATTCCTGGCGGGCGCGGCTTGGGCGGGGATCGCCGCCTGGCTGCGGGTGCGGCGCGGGACCAGTGAGGTCATCACCACGCTGCTGTTGAATTTTGTCGGGCTCGGGCTGGTGACGCTGGTGGTGCACGAGGCGGGATTGCTGCGGCAGCCGGTGACCTCGGTGGAGACGCTGCCGCAGTCCGCGCCGCTGGCTGCCGGTGCGCGTTTGCCGCTGCTCGGCATCGAGGGCTCACCGGCGACTATCGCGGTGGTGGTGGCGGCGATCGTCGTCGTGGTGACCGCGATCATCCTGCGGCGCACCGCGATCGGTACGCGGCTCACCGCCGTCGGATTGTCCGAGGCCGCCGCCGCACGGCTCGGCGTGCCGGTATCGCGACTGCGGTTCGGCGCGCTCGCGGTGGCGGGCGGGCTGGCCGGGGTCGCGGGTGCGGCGCTGGTGGCCACGGTGCCGTTCGTACTGGCCGAGAACTTCACCTCCGGATACGGCTTCGCGGGACTGGTGGTCGGACTGCTGGCGCGCGGATCGCTGACGGCGGTCGCCGGAATCGCGCTGGCGTTCGGGCTGCTCGCCTCCGGCGGCATCAATCTGCAACTCGCGGCGTCGGTTCCGGCGTCCTCGATCCAGGTGGTGCAGAGCGTTTTGATCATCTTCGTCGCCGGTGCGGTGACCCTGCGGAAGGCGGCCCGGCGATGAGCGCGGTCGGAGAACTCCTCGATGGTGGTGTGCGCCTGGCGATTCCGCTGGCAATGGCCTCGGCGGGCGAGCTGGTGAGCGAACGCGCGGGGGTGCTCAACCTCAGCGTCGAGGGCATGATGCTCACCGGCGCGTTCGCCGGTGCGGTCGGCGCGCACAGCTCCGGCAGCGCGGCCGTCGGCGTGTTGTGCGCGCTGGTGTCGGGGCTGCTGGTGGCCCTGATTCAGGCCGTATTGAGCGTGACCTTGCGCGCCGATCAGATTGTCACGGGCGTGGCGGCCAATGCCCTCGCGCTCGGTGCGACCACCTACGGCTCACGGTTGTACTTCACCGGCGGTCGTGAGGTGCCAGGTTTCGATCGGCTGGAAATCCCTGTCCTGCACGAGATTCCACTCCTCGGCCGCGCGCTGTTCGACCAGACCCTGCTCGGTTACGCCGGTATCGGGCTCGCGGTACTGCTCGCGGTGCTGTGCTCGCATCGCACCGGCTGGGGGCTGGCGCTCAGCGCGATCGGCGAGGACGCGGTCACCGCGGATCGATCCGGCCTGCCGGTCAACCTCTTCCGCTATGCGGCGGTACTGCTGACCGGCGTCATGTCCGGTCTGGCGGGTGCGCATCTGGCGCTGGCCGATGTGCACGCGTTCACCGACAATCTCACCGCCGGGGCGGGCTATCTGGCCGTCGTCGCGGTGATCGCGGGCAAATGGCGGGCCTGGCCCACGCTGCTCGCCTGCCTGTTCTTCGGCCTGGCCCAGGCCCTCCAGTTCGCCGCACCCGCACTGGGCGTGCATCTGCCGACCGCGGTGCTGGTCATGTCCCCCTATCTGCTGGCGGTGCTGGCGGTGAGCGGACTGGTCGGAGCCAGCCGGTCACCGGCCTCGCTCACCCTGCCCTTCCGTCGAGAGGCTCGAGCCCGATGACCCTGATTCTCACCAGATCCGATGTGCTGCGCCTGATCACGCTGCCGGAGGTATTCACGGCGGTGCAGCGCGCGCACGCGGACCTGGCTCGCGGCGAGGCGGTCGCGCCCGCACCGCCCGCCATGCGGCTGCCCGGCACCGACGCCGCCTTCCTGGTGATGGCCGCCGCGTCGCGCCCGGCCGGACTGGCGGTGGTCAAACTGCTCGCTGATATGCCCTCGAACGCGGATCATGGTCTGCCGGTGCAGCGTTCGGCGATTCTCGCGGTATCGGCCGCCGACGGTTCCTGCGAGGCGCTGATCGACGGTGCGGCCGTCACCCGGGTGCGCACCGCGGCCGCTTCGGCCGTGGCGACGGCGGCACTGGCCCGCCCGGACAGTCGTGTACTGGGTCTGGTCGGCGCGGGTGCGCTGGCCCGGGCCCATGTGCACGCGCTGGCCGCGGTGCTGCCGTTCGACCGGATCGTGGTGTGGAGTCGCACCGAGGCCACCGCACGCGCCTTCGCCGCCGAGACCGGAGCCGAAATCTGCACTGCCGCAGCAGATGTCGTGCATGCCGCCGATGTGCTGTGCACCCTGACCCCGGCGCGGGAGCCGGTGGTGCGGGGCGCGTGGTTCCGTCCCGGTCTGCACGTGAACGCCGTCGGCGCGCCGCCCCGCGCGGATCATCGCGAAATCGACAGCGAGGGCATGCGCCGCGCCCGAGTCGTGGTGGACAGTCGCCTGTCCGCGCTGCACGAATCCGGTGATGTGCTGATTCCGTTGCGGGAGGGCGTTTTCGGACCCGAGCACATCGACGCCGAATTGGGTGAGGTGCTCATCGGTGCCAAACCCGGTCGCACGGAACGCGATCAGATCACCCTGTTCAACTCGCTCGGCATCGGTCTACAGGACCTGGCCGCCGCGCGCCTGCTCATCGACGCCGCCCGCAAACACGGTATCGGCGCCGATATCGACCTGACCGCCTGAAACACCAACCCCCCGAAGGAAACACCATGAAGAAAATCGCTGTCGCCCTGCTGACCCTGGCCGTCGGAGCGTCCGTCGCCGCGTGCGGCAGCGGCGCGGAAGACACCGGCGGCAAGCTGAAGGTCGGTGTCATGTTCCCCGGTTCGCTCTCCGACGACGGCTTCATGCAGTCCGGGTACGAGGGCTATCAACGCATCGAAAGCACTCTGGGAGAGAAGGTTTCACTCAGCAAGGTGGAGCAGGTGCAGACCGCCGACTATCAGCAGGTGCTCACCCGCCTGGCGTCCACCTCGAATCTGGTGGTGTCGTTCGGCGGTCAGACCGATTCGGTGCTGCGCCAGGTCGCCCCCGCCTTTCCCGGGGTGAAATTCGTCGAGATCGGCGGTCCCGCCGATGCCGCCCCGCTCGCCAACCTCGCCTACTACGACCCCATGCAGGATGACGGCGGCTATCTGGCGGGAGCGTACGCCGCGCTCACCAGCAAGACCGGCAAGGTTGCCTTCCTCGGCGGCCTGGAGCTGCCCGCGATCGTCAAGACCGCCAAGGCTTTCGAACAGGGCGCCAAGCAGGTGAAGCCCGAGATCACCGTGCTCGCACCGCAGTACGTGGGCGATTTCAACGATGTCGCCAAGGCCAAACAGGCCGCGCAGGCCGGAATCGGCGCGGGCGCGGACGTTTTCGGCCAGCAGCTCAACCTCGGTCACCAGGGTGTCGCCCAGGCGGCCAAGGAGGGCAATGCCTCCGTTGTCGGCGGACCGGTGGTCAAGTCGTGCGAGGCGGGCAGCGGCTACGCGGGCTTCGTCAAGGAGGACACCGGCGCGGAACTCGAATACGCCGTGCACGCCGTCCTGGACGGCACCTTCAAGGCCGAACAGGTCCCGTTCGGGCTGGCCTCGGGCAAGAACGCCACCGATATCGTGCTCTGCACCACCGATCCGGCGATCACCGCCGCCATGGCGAAGGTCAAGCAGGATTTGACCGCCGGGGTCCTCACCATCAAATGACCGCGCCCGCGTTCGGCCCCCGCTTCGAAGCGACCGAGGTAATCTACTACTTGCTGTAGTAATGATTCGGTGGAAGCGGGGGCTATCCCATGAAGGTATTTCTGACCGGCGGGACGGGTGCCATCGGGAGCCACGCCCTCCCGGCGCTGGTGTGGGCGGGGCACGAGGTCACGGCATTGGCGCGCACACCGGAGAAGGCGGAGTGGATACGCGCCCGGGGCGCGACGCCGGTGATCCTGTCCCTCTTCGATAGCGACGCTCTCGCAACGGCTTTCGACGAGCACGACGCCGTGGTGAACCTGGCCACGGCGCTACCCGCCACCTGGCGGTGGCTATCGCAACGAGCATGGCGGCGCTGCACCCGAATCCGGGTGGAGGGTTCCACCGCAGTCACCGCCGCCGCGGTGCGGGCCGGAATCCCGCGCCTGGTGCAGGAATCCGTCTCGATGATCTACCCCGATCGCGGCGCGGACTGGATCACCGAGGATCTGCCCGTCGACCACTACCCCCGAGCGGCGGGAAACATTGCGGCCGAAGCGAATACCGACGGTTACACGGCCGCGGGCCGGACCGGCGTGGTGTTGCGCTTCGGCGTCTTCTGCGGACCCGGCGCGGCACACAGCGCGGAGATGTTCGCCCTCGCCCGCCGCCACGTGGTCATCATGACCGGCCCTCCGGACGCGTACATCTCCACGATCCATCTCGCGGACGGCGCGGCGGCCGTAGTCGCCGCGCTCACCGTCGATGCCGGGACCTACAACGTGGTGGATGACGAGCCGCTGACCCACCGCGACTACGCCACCGCCCTCGCAGATGCCGCGGGCGCGCGACCGTGGCTGCGCGGTCCGGGCCGGGCCACCCTGCTGGCGGGACACCGGATGACCTCGACGACCCGATCCCTGCGGGTCGGCAATGCCCGGTTCAAGTCCGCCACCGGCTGGTCTCCCCGGTACCCCAGCGCCCGCGAGGCGTGGCGCACCTTCGCCCACTGATCTTGCGCACCGCGCGGCGGTAGTTTGTAGTGGAGCCGAGGGTGTCCGGACACGATGTGGCGAGGAGGCCGGCGATGCGTCTGCATTTCCGTGGTGTGGTGCTGCCCGAAGGGGAATTGCGCGATATCTGGGTGCGGGACGGGGTTATCTCGTACGAGCCGATCGCTGATGCGGACACCGTGCACGCGTCGGGCTGGATCGTGCCCGGACTGGTGGACGCGCACTGCCACGTCGGCATCAAATACGGTGGCGGGGACGAGGATTCGGCGGGTGCGGTGGCACAGGCCGAGGTGGAGCGGGATGCGGGGGCGCTGCTGCTGCGCGATGCGGGATCACCCATCGACACCCGGTTCATCGATGAGCGGGAGGACCTGCCCGAGATCATTCGCGCCGGAAGGCATATTGCCCGGCCGCGCCGGTACATTCGCGAACTCGGGATCGAGCTCGACGATGAACGGGATCTCCCGGAGATCGTCGCCGAACAGGCGCGGCGCGGGGACGGTTGGGTCAAGATCGTCGGTGACTGGATCGACCGGTCGGTGGGGGATCTGGCCCCGCTGTGGTCCGATGCCATTCTGAAAGAGGCCATCGACGCCGCTCATCGTGAGGGCGCGCGCGTGACCTCCCACGTATTCGGCGAGGACGCGCTGTACGGCCTGCTGGAAGCGGGCATCGACTGCATCGAGCACGGCACCGGCCTCACCGACGACACCATCGAGATGATGGCGCGCAACGGCACCGCACTCGTTCCCACCCTGATCAATATCGACACCTTCCCCGAAATCGCCGACAGCGCAGGCAAATTCCCCACCTACGCGGCGCATATGCGCGATCTGCATCGCCGCTCCCGCGAGACCGTGGCCAAGGCGCACGATGCGGGCGTCCCCATCTACACCGGCACCGATGCGGGCGGTTCCATCCCGCACGGCCGCATCGCCGACGAGATCGCCGCCCTGTCCGGCGCGGGCTTCTCCAACCACGACGCCCTGGGCGCATCCTCCTGGAATGCCCGCACCTGGCTCGGCCGCTCCGGCATCGAACCCGGCGCCCGCGCCGATTTCATTGTCTACCAACAGGACCCCCGCCTCGACCTGACAGCCCTGACCACCCCCGCCTGGGTGGTGCTGCGCGGCCACGTCTACGACCGCCGCGACCCGGTCACCGCATACCGGTAATTCCATGGGCTATTCGCCCGCCGCCCACCCTCCTAGAATCCAATGACCCAGGCATTCGGAGGGGAATTGCCATGAGCACCGTTCCCGCATACCGGCGGCGCGGTTCATACGGCGTGGACGCGCCCGCCCAGATCTGGATTCTGGGCGGTTTCGTCGCCGTGTTCCTGATCGCCGCCCTCGTCCTCGGGCCGCTCTACTTTCACGTATTCGCCTGGTATCTACTGGTTCTGGGCCTGCTGATGGCGATCCAAACCGCCTTCTACGTGTACGCCACCCGCCGCGGCAAATTCCAGGTGTGGGACGAACTCCTCGACGCCCTCGCCCTGACCGGCGACGAGCGCCTACTCGATATGGGCTGCGGCCGTGGCGCGGTCCTGCTGTCCGCCGCCCGCCGTCTGCCCCGCGGCCGGGCCGTCGGAATCGACCTGTGGCGCACCGTGGATCAGTCCGGCAACGCCGAATCGATGACCGCCGCCAACGCGGAGGCGGAGGGCGTCGCCGATCGAGTGGATCTGCACACCGCCGATATGACCCGATTGCCTTTCGGCGACGGTGAATTCGACGTGGTCGTCTCCAGCCTCGCCATCCACAACATCAAGACCCCTGAACTACGCGCCGCAGCCGTCCGCGAGGCAGTCCGCGTACTGCGCCCCGGCGGCCGCCTGCTCATCGCAGACATCTTCAAATCCCGCGAATACGAAGCGGTCCTGGCCGATCTCGGCGCACGTGATCTCACCGCCCATTCACTCGGCTGGCGCATGTGGTGGGGCGGACCCTGGGTGGCAACTCGTTCGGTGTCCGCGACCGCCCCGTGAATGCCTCCTCATCAGCGGATATCTGTCGGTGGGGCGTGTCAGACTGGCAGGGATCGAGAGCGATCCCGACAATTCATGTGGCGACATGATCGGACGGAAATGACCATGACAGCGGAGGTTTCGACTATTCACCCACTGGGGCCGACGACCGTGGAGGACTGGCTAGCTGAGGAGCAGCCGGTTGATGGATCCCGTCTCGAACTCATTCTGGGGTACCGCTATATGACACCTGCGCCCGGTGGCTGGCATCAACATGCCTCGTTCCAGCTTGCGAAACTCCTCGACGCGGCCGTCTCGGAGGCGGGTCGTTCGGATCTACGTGTTCTCCCGGCGGTCGCGGTGAAGATCAGCACCGCGTTCCGGACCGGCGTCATTCCCGATGTTGCCGTGGTCAGCGCCGGTATCGATCGGACCAGCTATGAGCCGGATGAAGTCGTGCTGGCCGTCGAGGTGTGGTCGCCCGGCAATACCCGCGAGGAGCGGGATACGAAAGTGGCGGGCTATGCGTCCGCTCGCGTTCGGTATTTGTGGACCGTCGAGCTGCTCGCGGGCAAACCTGCCAAGTTCTGTTGCTACCGGATGGGTGAAACCGGGTATCGGCAGGAGGTCTATGCGGCGGCAGGTGAGACCGTCGTCGCGCCCGGACCGGTCCCGGTCACGGTCGACACCTCGCTCTCGAGCTGACCGCGCGAAATCGGCTTACAGGTTGGTGGATTCGACTACGCGGAACAAGTGAATCAGTCATGCTTCACATGTTTTGTCGTTCCACCTTGTTAGGAGAAGACCTTGGGTTCCGTTGAAAGCTTTGCGACGGCCGTACTGGCCGGACTGGTCGTCAAGCTGCTGACCGGCAGCATCGGCCACTAGGACCGTGCGGACAGCCCATCGGAGTCGCGCGGGCTCCGGTGGGCTGATTCGTGTCACCGATGAATTCCCGGCGGCCGGGGAGTCCCTATTGGATAGGTATTTGCACCGATAGGGAGGTTGATCATGCGGGATCTGGTTGTCACACAGAACATCACGCTCGACGGAGTCATCGACGCGAGCCAGGGGTGGTTCACCGTCGGCGCGGGGGAGCAGGGCGAACTCGACGATGTGCTCGCCGAACTCATGAAGCACACCGAGGCGTGCGATGCCGTGCTGTACGGGCGGGTCACCTTCGAGGGCATGCGCGAGTACTGGCCCAAACAGCTCGACGATGACACCGGCATCACCGCCGAGTTGAACGAGATGCGCAAGTACGCGGTGTCCCGGACCATGGGCGATCCGGGGTGGAACAATTCGATCGTGCTGCGCTCGCTCGACGAGGTGCGCGCACTCAAGCAGCAGCCCGGAAAAGATATCGTCAGCACCGGCAGCATCACCCTCGTGCACGATCTGACCGCCGCCGGACTGGTCGACGAATACCGGCTGTTCGTCTATCCGGTGGTCCTGGGCCAGGGTGCGAGACTGTTCCCCGAGGGTGCGAAGGTGCCCGCGCTGCGGCTGGTCGAGAGCAAACAGTTCCGCTCCGGCATCGCGCTGCTGCGCTACCGCACCGACTAGCCCGATTTCCGGGGCGTGCACCCCGTCTGGCAGAATGGTCGCTCGTCCTCGTCGAGGACAGTGCAGCCCGTCTCCGGATACGTTCCGCGCGGCGGTCACACACTCAACGCAAAACCGGGCCCACCCCGTGTGGGCTGCTGAATTGCGCCGTGACCACTCAGGCTTTCCCGTGTGGAAGGCCGCCATCGAAAGGCACAGCTCATGGCTGTTCGTATCAAGCTGACCCGTCTGGGCAAGATCCGCAACCCGCAGTACCGCATCGTCGTCGCCGATGCCCGTACCCGTCGTGACGGCCGCGCGATCGAGTCCATCGGCATCTACCAGCCGAAGGAAGAGCCCTCGCTCATCCAGATCGATTCCGAGCGCGCGCAGTACTGGCTGGGTGTCGGCGCGCAGCCGACCGAGCCCGTGCAGCGTCTGCTGGAGATCACCGGCGACTGGCAGAAGTTCAAGGGCCTGCCGGGCGCCGAGGGCACCCTGAAGACCAAGGCCGCCAAGCCGTCCAAGCTGGACCTGTTCAACGCCGCGCTGGCCGCCGCCGACAGCGAGCCCACCACCGAGGCCGTCACCCCGAAGAAGAAGGCCGCCAAGAAGGAGGAGGCCGCCGAGGCTTCCACCGAGGCTGCCGAGACCCCGGCTGCCGAGTAATGACGGCCGTCGTCGCCGATGCCGTCGAACATCTGGTTCGCGGCATCGTCGCCAATCCGGACGATGTCCACGTCGAGCTGATCACCAGCCGTCGTGGCCGGACCGTCGAGGTGCATGTGCATCCCGATGATCTGGGCAAGGTGATCGGGCGCGGTGGACGTACCGCGACCGCACTGCGCACCCTCGTCGCCGGTATCGGCGGTAAGGGCATTCGCGTCGACGTGGTCGACACGGATCAATAGATGGAACTCGTCGTCGGGCGGGTCGCCAAATCGCACGGTGTGCGTGGCGAACTCGTCGTAGAGGTCCGCACCGACGAGCCGGATCTGCGTTTCGCGCCCGGCAGCACCCTTTCGGGGCGGCTGCCGCGCGCGAAGCAGACCCAGAAGTACGTAGTGGAGTCGGCCCGGGAGCACTCGGGCCGGCTTCTCGTGCGTCTGGACGGGCTCGTCACGCGTGAAGCCGCGGATGCGTTGCGCGGCATGCTTTTCGTGATCGACACCGCCGATCTGCCGCCCTCGGAGGATTCGGACGAGTACTACGATCACGAACTCGAAGGTCTCACCGTGCAATTGGGTGACGGCACCGTGGTCGGCAAGGTCCGCGAAGTGCTGCATTCCGCTGCGGGAGAACTGCTTTCGATCACCGCGGCCGAGGGCTTCCCGGGTCCCGCGGGCCGAGAGATCCTGGTGCCCTTCGTGAATGCGATGGTTCCGACGGTGTCGATCGCCGACTCTCTGATCGTCATCGATCCGCCCGAGGGTCTGCTGGATCCGGAGTGAGCGCGATGCGAATCGACGTCGTCACGATCTTCCCCGAATATCTGGAGCCGCTGCGAACGGCCTTGCTGGGCAAGGCAATCGACAAGGGGCTGCTGGAAGTCGGCGTGCACGATCTGCGTGACTGGACGCACGACGTGCACAAGGCCGTCGACGACACCCCGTACGGCGGCGGCCCCGGCATGGTCATGAAACCCACCGTGTGGGGACCGGCGCTGGATGACGTCTGCCCGGACGACGCGCTGCTGGTGGTGCCCACCCCCGCCGGTGTGCCGTTCACTCAGCGCACTGCCGAAAGATGGTCCGCCGAAAAGCATTTGGTGTTCGCGTGCGGTCGCTACGAAGGCATCGATCAGCGCGTCTTCGAGGACGCAGCCCGGCGCGTGCGCGTCGAAGAGGTCAGCATCGGTGACTACGTGCTGATCGGCGGCGAGGCCGCGGTGCTCGTCATGACCGAGGCCGTGGTGCGCTTGATGCCCGGCGTGCTCGGCAATAAGCAGTCGCACGAACAGGATTCGTTCTCCGACGGACTCCTGGAGGGCCCCAGCTACACCCGCCCGGTGTCCTGGCGCGAACTCGACGTCCCCGACATCCTGCTCTCGGGCAATCACGCCAAGATCGATGCTTGGCGTCACGAACAGTCGCTGGAGCGCACTCGCGCCCGCCGCCCCGATCTGCTGCCGCCCGACGGCGAATAATCTTCGCGCAGTTCGCTTTGTTGCCGTTCAGGCGCGGCGTTTATCGGTTTTAGGTGCGGCACTGTGCGAGCCTGTCGCCGCACGACGGTAGTGTCTGCGGGCGTGACGATAGCCTCCGAACCTGTCAGCGCAGACACCGTCAGCTCCACCGGAACCGGAACCGTCCGCCTAGCCAGTGTCGGCCGCCGTATCGCCGACGAGCTGGGGGTGCGGGAAGAACAGGTGCGTGCCGCCGTCGAACTCCTCGACGCGGGCTCCACCGTTCCGTTCGTGGCCCGGTACCGCAAGGAGGTCACCGGCGGTCTGGACGACGCGCAACTGCGCCAACTCGATGAGCGCCTGAACTACCTGCGCGAACTCGACGACCGCCGCGGCTCGATCATCGAATCCATCCGGGGCCAGGGCAAACTCGACGACGCGCTGCACGCGCAGCTCATGCTCGCCGACACCAAGGCCCGGCTCGAGGACATCTACCTGCCGTACAAGCCCAAGCGGCGCACCAAGGCGCAGATCGCGCGCGAGGCCGGGCACGAGCCCGTCGCCGACGCTCTGATCGGCGATCCCGCCACCGATCCCGCGCAGTACGACGCCGAACAGCTCGACGGCGCGCGGTCCATCCTGGTGGAGCGTTTCGCCGAGGACGCCGATCTGGTCGGTGAACTGCGCGAACTCATGTGGAATCGCGGGCAGATCAGCTCCAGCGTGCGCGCGGGCAAGGAAGAGGCGGGCGCGAAGTTCGCCGACTACTTCGAATTCAGCGAACCGTTCTCCAAGCTGCCCTCGCACCGCATCCTGGCGCTGCTGCGCGGTGAGAAGGAAGAGGTGCTCACCCTGCACCTCGAGGCCGACACCGAAGAGCCGGAGCCCGGCGAGCGCACCATCTACGAGGGCCGCATCGCGCACAAGTTCGGCATCGCCGCACAGGGCCGCCCCGCCGACACCTGGCTGCTGGACACCGTGCGCTGGGCCTGGCGCACCAAACTTCAGGTGAGCATGGGCATCGATATCCGGATGCGCCTGCGCCAGAGCGCCGAACGCGACGCCGTCGACGTGTTCGCCATGAACCTGCGCGATCTGCTGCTCGCCGCACCCGCGGGCACCCGCACCACCATGGGCCTGGACCCGGGCTTCCGCACCGGTGTGAAGGTCGCCGTGGTCGATGCCACCGGTAAGGCCGTCGCGACCGAGGTCATCTACCCGCATACCGGTCAGACCGAGAAGTCCCTGGCCGTGCTCGGCGCACTGGTCGCGCGGTTCAAGGTGGAGCTCATAGCCATCGGCAACGGCACCGCCTCCCGTGAGACCGATGCCCTTGCCGCCGAACTCATCTCGCGCATTCCGGAGAACAAGCCCACCAAGATCGTGGTCTCGGAAGCGGGCGCGTCGGTGTACTCCGCCTCGGCCTACGCCTCGGTGGAACTGCCCGATATGGACGTCTCGCTGCGTGGCGCGGTCTCGATCGCGCGCCGCCTCCAGGACCCGCTCGCCGAGCTCGTGAAGATCGACCCGAAGTCCATCGGCGTCGGGCAGTACCAGCATGACATCTCCGAAACGCTGCTGGCCCGCTCGCTCGGCGCGGTCGTCGAAGACGCCGTGAACGCCGTCGGCGTCGACGTCAACACCGCCTCGGTGCCGCTGCTGTCCCGCGTCTCCGGTATCACCGGCTCGGTCGCGGAAAGCATTGTGGCGCACCGCGATGCCAACGGCCCGTTCCGCAGCCGCACCGCACTGCTGAGCGTGCCGCGCCTGGGCCCCAAGGCTTTCGAACAGTGTGCGGGCTTCCTGCGCATTCGCGGCGGCGACGATCCGCTGGACACCTCCTCGGTGCACCCCGAGGCATACCCGGTGGTCCGCCGCATGCTCGAGGCCAGCGGTCGCGGTATGCACGAACTCATCGGCAACACCACGGCATTGCGCGCTCTGCGCCCCGCCGATTTCACCGATGAGCGTTTCGGTGTTCCGACGGTCACCGACATCATTGCCGAGCTCGAGAAGCCGGGCCGTGACCCGCGCCCCGAATTCAAGACCGCCGAATTCGCCGCGGGCATCGAGAAGGTCGCGGATCTCAAGCCCGGCATGGTGCTGGAAGGCGTGGTCACCAACGTGGCTGCCTTCGGTGCCTTCATCGATGTCGGCGTGCATCAGGACGGTCTCGTGCACGTTTCCGCCATGTCCCACAACTTCGTGAAGGACCCCCGCGAGGTCGTCAAATCCGGCGATGTCGTGAAGGTCAAGGTCATGGAGGTGGACGTACAGCGTCAGCGCATCGGCCTCTCGCTGCGCCTCGACGATGAGCCCGGCGCGCCCAAACCCGAACGCGGCGAAGGACGTCCGCGCGGTGGCCAGGGTGGCGGCGCACGCCAGGGCGGCCAGGGCGGCGGCAACCCGCGCGGCCAGGGTGGCGGCGGCGCACGCGGCAACCAGGGTGGCGGCCAAGGCGGCAATGCCCGCGGCGGTCAGGGTGGCGGCGCACGCCAGGGCGGCGGTAACCGTCCGCAGGCCGCCCCGAGCGGCTCGATGGCCGATGCCCTCCGCCGCGCGGGCTTCGGCAAGTAGATCTCGCACGCAGATGTGGTGGCACGGGTAATCCCGAGAGGGAGCCCACGCCACCGCATCGGCGCTCGTCCGAACCCCGCGGCGAAGTAACCACCGGGGGTCGACCGCCTGTGCGGCCTCGTGCCTCGGCCCGGCGGTCACCGCTGACCGGCTCGCCCGTGCCGGTGTCTTTTGTCTTGTTCCCCGTTGGTTCGGGTTCACGGAGCGGCCGACGGCGAGGTGCAGAATGGCGTTGACGTGGGCACTCCCGAGGCGTCGCTACGCTCGGTCGTGACCTTGCCGGCGCGACGGATCGTGGAGACGAGACTGGGATGAAGGGTTTGCACCGCTGGTGGGAGCACGACGTCGTGGAGAACGGGCGGCTACCGCTGGCCTGCCTGCTACTCGGCTTCATCGTCGGTTTCATCCTGATTCGAATCAGCGTGCGGCTCATTCGCAAACAGGTGCGCTGGTGGCCCGGCAATGTCCGCGCGGGCGATGTGCACATCCACCACATGGTGTTCGGCGTGATCCTGGTGCTGGGTTCGGGCGTCACGCTGGTGACGCTGTACGACAGCAGCAGCGGTGTGGTCGGCGCGGTGGCGGCGGTCTTCGGCGTCGGCGCGGCGCTGGTGCTCGATGAGTTCGCGCTCATCTACTACCTGCGTGACGTGTATTGGGAAGAGCAGGGCCGTACTTCGGTGGACGCCGTATTCGTCGCGGTCGCGGTCACCGGTTTGCTGCTGCTCGGTTTCCATCCGCTGTGGCTGCTCGATATCAATGACTTCCGGCGCGATCCCGGGACCGCCGAGCGCACCCTGATCGCCGCGTTCGCGGTGGTGAATCTGCTGCTCGCCGCCATCGTCATCGCCAAGGGCAAGATTTGGACCGGCCTGTTCGGCATGTTCTTCCCGCCGCTGCTGGTGGTCGGCGCGCTGCGCCTGAGCCGTCCCGGTGCGCCGTGGGCGCGCTGGCGGTACGGCAACCGCCGCGGCCGCATGCGGCGCGCGATCGTGCGCGAACGCAAATACCGGCGGCCGGTCATCCGGGCCAAGATCTTCCTGCAGGATCTGGTCGCGGGTAGCCCGGATGTCGCGCATGTGCGCAGGGCCGCCGAGGAAGAGTTGGTGCGCACCGTCGTTCCGGCCCCATCGGCCCCGTTACCCACGCCACACCTGGGTAGCAGAAAGATTGCTGACTGACGGTCGGCATGCCAGGGTTGGGCATGGGCTACGTTGTCGGCGATTACCTGCTCGATCGGCTCCACGAACTCGGCGTCACCGAGATATTCGGTGTCCCAGGCGATTTCAACCTGCAATTCCTGGATCACGTGATCGAGCATCCGGGTATCCGATGGGTCGGCAGCGCCAATGAACTCAATGCCGGATACGCCGCGGACGGGTACGCGCGATTGCGCGGCATCGGCGCGGTCGTCACCACCTACGGCGTCGGTGAGCTCAGCGCCGTCAACGCCATCGCCGGAAGCTACGCCGAGTACGTGCCCGTCGTACATATCGTCGGCGTGCCCGCCAAGGACATTCAGGCCAATCACCGCATCATCCATCACACGCTCGGTGACGGCGATTTCCATCATTTCCGGCGGATCGCCGCCGAAGTGACCTGTGCGCAAGCCGATCTCGGTGCGGCCGATGCCTGCCAGGAAATCGATCGGGTGCTGAATTCGGTACTGGTGCACCGGCGTCCCGGATATCTCATGCTCGCCACCGATACCGCGCGCATCGAGGTGAGTCCGCCGACCACGCCCCTCGCCCCGCCCGCCGACTTCAGCAGTGCCGGTGCGCGAACCGCTTTCACCGCGGCGGCCCGCGAATTCCTGGCCGATCGCCGGGTCACGGTGCTCGCCGACGTCTTCGTCAATCGCATCGGCGCGACGGATCAGCTGCGCGGTTTGCTGGCCGCCGGTGATCTGCCGTACGCGACGCTCGCCTGGGGCAAAACCCTCGTCGATGAATCGACGCCGAACTTCCTGGGCGTCTACACCGGTGCGGCCTCACCGGAAACCGTGCGCGCGGCCGTGGAGGATTCCGAGCGATTGGTGACCGTCGGCGTGCAGTACACCGACAGCATCACCGCCGGATTCAGTCATCGCATCGATGCGCGGCGCACCATGGAAATCGGCCCGGAGCGCACGGTCATCGGCGGTGTGGACGCGTACGCCCCGCTCTCGCTCCCGGCGGCGCTGGAGATCCTCACCGAAATAGCCGCTGAATTCGCGGCCCCCGACAAGACCACCCCCACCGCCGATGTCATCCCCGCCGTCACCGATCCCGGTGACACCCCGCTCACCCAGGCGACCCTGTGGCCGCTCATCGCCGGAGCCCTGGACAACAACAATGTGGTTGTCGCGGACCAGGGTTCGGCCTTCTTCGGCCTGGCCACCCTGCGCATGCCGAGCGGTATCACCTTCATGGGCCAGCCGCTCTGGGGTTCCATCGGCTACGCCCTGCCCGCCGCGCTCGGTGCCGGGCTGGCCTGTCCGGATCGGCGCGCGGTGCTGGTGATCGGTGACGGCGCGGCCCAGCTCTCCATCCAGGAACTCGGCACCTGGATTCGTGAGCGACTGACCGGTGTCATCGTGCTGGTCGACAATGACGGCTACGCCATCGAACGCGCCATCCACGGCCCGGCCGCCCCGTACAACGACATCGCGCCCTGGCGCTGGTCCGAACTCCCGCACGCGTTCGGCGGTGACGAGGATTCGGTGCTCACCCTGCGCGCGACCACGGTCGGCGAACTCCGCGAATGCCTGGAGGTAGCCGCGGCCGCCCAGGACTGCCTGGTCTTCCTCCAGGTGGTCACCGGCCGCACCGACTATCCGCCGCTGGTCTCCGATATCGCCTCGGCCATCACCCGCGCGAACAGTCGCTCCTGACCGCCTCGTACGCTGATCAGGTGGTTCGGCGGTAGACCCCCGATTACAGCGCGGGCGGTTCCGTCTGGCACAATGCTCAGGTTGCCTTGGACGTGTTCGAGTGTTGAACACGGCTGCCGGGGCACCGCCCAATATCCGGAGCACGAACCGGTAGAGCATCTCCCTTCCGGGCAGGTAGCCACCAGGTTCCTCTGTTCGCGCGAATCCATATAAGGACGGAAATGAACACCCTCGACTTCGTCGACGAAAAGTCGCTGCGCACCGACATCCCGGCGTTCCGCCCGGGTGACACGGTCAACGTGCACGTGAAGGTTATCGAAGGCAACAAGGAGCGCATCCAGGTCTTCAAGGGCGTCGTGATCCGCCGCCAGAACGGTGGCATCCGCGAGACCTTCACCGTGCGCAAGGTGTCGTTCGGTGTCGGCGTGGAGCGCACCTTCCCGGTGCACTCGCCGAACATCGATCACCTCGAGGTCGTCACCCGTGGTGACGTCCGCCGCGCGAAGCTGTACTACCTGCGCGATCTCCGTGGCAAGGCCGCGAAGATCAAGGAAAAGCGCTGATATAGCTTTTCGCTCCGAACGCCGAGTAGCCCGGCACCGCATGGTTCTTCGCGGTGCCGGGCTACTCTGTTCCGGTGGCAGACGAGAGCGAGTCGGTGACGGTGTCCGGTGCGGACGACAGCGGTCGGGCAGCGGATGCGCCGACGCCCAAGCCGAAGAAGAAGCAGCGGCCGTTCTGGCAGGAACTGCCGATGCTCATCGGCATCGCCGCGGTCATCACAGCGCTGGTGGTGACATTCATCGGACGGCCGTACGTGATTCCGTCGCAGTCGATGGAACCCACCCTGCACGGCTGCGCGGGCTGTACCGGCGACCGCATCTACGTGCAGAAGCTGAGCTACTACTTCGGTGATCCCAAACCGGGTGACGTGGTGGTGTTCGTCGGCCCGACCGACGACTGGAACAAGCACTACACCTCGATCCGCTCGAAGAACACCGTGATGCGCGGGGTGCAGAACTTCTTCTCGTTCTTCGGCCTGGTGCCGCCGGATGAGAACGATCTGGTCAAGCGGGTCATCGCGACCGGCGGGCAGACCGTGCAGTGCTGTGACGCGCAGGGCCGAATCCTGGTGGACGGCAAGCCACTCGACGAGCCGTACGTGAAGTTCAACAATAAATTCGATCCCGAGCACCCGGATGTCCCGTTCAACGCGGGCGGCCGCGCGTTCGGCCCGATCAAGGTGCCGAACGGCAATCTGTGGGTGATGGGCGACAACCGCGCCGAATCCGCCGACTCGCGCTATCACATGCGTGATGAACTGCAGGGCACCGTGCCCGTCGACGATGTGCGCGGTAAGGCGGTCTACAAGATCTGGCCGCTGGGCCGGATCGGATTCGTGAAGTCGCAAGACCCGCAGACCAACTGAGCTCGAGCGGGATAATCGACCGGTGGGGAAGATGGCGAACGGTGGCGTGGCGCGCAAAACGTGCGGCGGCAAGAAGATTCAGCCGATCGAACGCGGCGATTGGCCGCCGCGCGTCGTCATGCGGCGCGCGGGCGGGCTACGCACCCTCGAAGCGGCGCTCATCCGCAGCGGACTGGGTCCGGTCGCGGGCGTCGACGAGGCGGGCCGCGGTCCGTCCGCCGGACCGCTGGTGGTGGCGGCCTGTCTGCTCGCACCCAAGGCGTACACCTCGCTGTCCGGGCTCGATGACTCCAAGAAGCTCACCGAGGCCGCGCGCGAGGAGCTGTTCCCGATCATCAAGCGGGTCGCGCTGGCCTGGAAGGTGATCGTCATCCCGGCCTGGGAGATCGACTCCATCGGTATTCACGTCGCCAATATCGAAGGCATGCGGCGTGCGGTGGCCGGACTGGACCCGACCCCCGGGTACGTTCTCACCGATGGGTTCCGGGTGCCCGGGCTACCGGTGCCGTCGCTGCCGGTGATCGGCGGCGACGCGACGGCGGCCTGCATCGCCGCGGCGAGCGTGCTCGCCAAGGTCACCCGGGACCGCATGATGGTCCAGCTCGACGAGCAATTCCCCGGCTATGGTTTCGCCGGTCACAAGGGCTACAACACGCCCGAACACACCGAGGCCCTGCGGCGGTTGGGCATCACCAGTGAGCACCGGCGGTCCTGGCGCAATGTGCGGGAGACCGGCCGGGTGGCTACCGATACCGCGTATGCGGGATGATGTCCGTACACCCAGTTGGGCGACAAGGAGGACGTTCCACCCGATGAGCGCCGAGGATCTCGAGAAGTACGAAACCGAGATGGAACTCTCGCTATATCGCGAGTACAAGGACATCGTCGGCCAGTTCTCATATGTGGTGGAGACCGAGCGCCGCTTCTACCTGGCAAATACGGTCGAGCTGCGGCCGCAGAACGCCGATGGCGAGGTGTACTTCGAGGTGCGCATGTCCGATGCGTGGGTCTGGGATATGTACCGGCCCGCCCGCTTCGTGAAGCATGTTCGCGTCATCACCTTCAAAGATGTCAATATCGAAGAGCTGGAGAAGCCTGACCTGCGGCTTCCGGAGTAATCCACAGCCTTCCGTCATCCACAGGCAGTCTGTTTCCGCAGGTCGGCATGGCCGGGTCCGTCATGGGCCCGGCCATGCTGGCTGAATGGGAGACAATCTCGCGCTCGGAGCGCATGGGGAGGAGCTGGCGGCGCGGTATCTGAGCGCCGCCGGGATGGAGATCGTTGCCCGCAATTGGCGATGCCGGTACGGGGAACTGGATCTGATCGGGCGGGACGGTGAGGGGATCACCGCCTTCGTCGAGGTGAAGACCCGGCGCAGTCGCGCCTTCGGCGCGCCCGCCGAGGCGGTCACCTTTCTCAAACAGCAGCGCATTCGGCGGCTGGCCCTACTGTGGCTGCACGAACAGCAGGGGCCGTGGCGGCGGGTCCGGTTCGATGTGGTGTCGGTGCTGATGCGGCCCGGTACCGAACCGGTGATCGAACACCTCAAGGCGGTGTTCTGAGATGCCTTTGGGGAGAGCGTTTTCCGTGGCGGTGGCCGGGGTGGACGGAACCCTGGTGGAGATCGAGGCCGATATCGGCCAGGGGTTGCCCTCGGTGCATCTGGTCGGGAGGCCCGATACGACATTGCAGGAATCCCGGGATCGGGTGCGCGCGGCGGTCAGCAATACGGGGGAGAAGTGGCCGGACGGGCGGGTCGTGCTGGCCCTGTCACCGGCGACCCTGCCCAAGGTGGGCTCGGTCTACGACCTGGCCCTGGCCGCCGCCGTGCTGGACGCGGCGGGCACCATTCCGGCGCATCGGCTGGCCGATACGGTGCTGCTGGGCGAACTGGCCCTGGATGGCCGGGTGCGCCGTGTGCGCGGCATCCTGCCCGCGGTCCTCGCTGCCCGAACCGCCGGTCGCGCCACCGTCGTGGTGCCGACGGCCGCCCTGCCCGAGGCCGGGCTGGTGGACGGTATCCGGGTGCTGGGCGCGTCCACCCTCGGTGAACTGCTGGATTGGCTGCGCGGCACCTTCGACCTGGCCCTGCCCGCACCCGCCGCGCCACCGCTGCTGCCACCCGTGGGCGATCTGCGCGAGGTGGTCGGCCAGGACGAAGCCCGCTGGGCATTGGAGGTGGCTGCCGCGGGCGGCCACCACCTGCTCCTGACGGGTCCGCCGGGCATAGGCAAAACCATGCTGGCCCAACGCCTTCCGGGCCTGCTGCCACCGCTGCGCGAACGCGAATCCCTGGAGGTGACGGCTATCCACTCGGTGGCGGGCATCCTCTCCGACGATCACCCGCTGATCTTCTCGCCACCCTTCGTCGCGCCGCACCACTCGTCCTCGGTCGCGGCGATGATCGGCGGCGGCTCGGGCTCGGCCCGCCCGGGAGCGGCCAGCTGTGCCCATCGCGGCGTCCTCTTCCTCGACGAATGCGCCGAGATAGGTACCAAGGTCCTGGAGGCGCTGCGAACTCCCTTGGAGGAGGGCGAAGTTCGCATAGCCCGCCGCGACGGCGTGGCCCGCTATCCGGCCAGATTCCAACTGGTCCTGGCGGCGAACCCGTGCCCCTGCGCGCCCGCCCGCGATATCGACTGCATCTGCGCCCCTTTGGCCCGCCGTCGCTATCTCGGCAAGCTCTCGGGGCCATTGTTGGACCGCATAGACCTGGCAGTTCAAATGCACGCCCAATCCGCGGGTGCCTTCAGCGGGGAGGAAGTCGAAAGCAGCGAGGCTGTTCGAGCACGGGTGGCCGTTGCCCGCGATGCCGCCGCCGAACGCTGGTCCGCCCTGGGTTTATCCACCAATGCCGAAGTCCCGGGCCACATCCTGCGCCAGAAATTTCGCCTCCCCCGCGAGGCCCTCGCCCCCGTCGAAAACGCCCTCCGCCACGGCCGCATGTCCGCCCGCGGCGCGGATAGGGCGATAAGAGTGGCCTGGACCGTCTGCGACTTACGCGGCGGCGACCTCCCCACCGCCCAGGACATCCTGCAAGCCTTGAACTTCCGCCAGCGAGGTGCCGCATGAGTGACCACCGGCCCCACGGTCCCGCCCGGGGTGGACTGGATTCCTCACCTGAACCGCAATGCGGCGCAGCCGAATCCGGCAAGAGCCACGATGAGCGGCGTTTGGCATGGGTCTATCTGTCGCGAGTGGTGGAAGGGCCCTGTGCCGCACTGAGTTCGCTCATCGAGTCGGTGGGTGTGGTGGAGGCGGCTCGGGCGGTGCGTACATGTGCGCTGCCGGAAGTGCTGCGCGGGCCGACCGAATCGCGGCGGGGGATCGAGCAGGCCGAGGCGGATTTGGCGTTGATGGATCGGCTTGGGGGACGGGTGATTACGCCCGATGACGCGGAGTGGCCCGCGTGGCGGATGCTGGGATTGCGGCAGTTGGATCCGGAGCAGGACGAGGCCGCCGCTGTGCCGCTGGTCTTGTGGGCGCGGGGGCCGCGTTCCCTGTTGGAGTGCACCGAGCGGGCTGTAGCTGTCGTCGGTGCGCGGTGCAGCACCGGGTATGGGAATCACGCGACGGGGGAGATCGCCGGGGAGCTCGCGGTGCGGGGGTGGACGGTGGTGTCGGGGGCGGCATTCGGGATCGATGGGATGGCGCATCGGGCGGCGCTCGCGGTGGGCGGGTGCACGATCGCGGTGCTGGGGTGCGGGGTGGATCGGCCATATCCGGTGCAGCATGATCATCTGCTCGCCGAGATTGCTGCCACGGGGCTGGTGGTCAGCGAATATCCGCCCGGGACCGGTGCACGTAAGCATCATTTCCTGGCGCGGAATCGACTCATCGCGGCGTTGGCGGACACCGTGGTCGTGGTGGAGGCGGGTGCGCGCAGTGGGGCGCGCAATACCGTGAAATGGACTCGGCGGCTTGGGCGTCCGGCGTTGGCGGTGCCGGGGCCGATCACCTCCGCGGCTTCGGTGGGGTGTCATCGCATGATTCGAGAGGGGGAGGCGTTTCTGGTCACCAGCGCGGCGGACATTCTCGATGAGGCTGGGCCGCTGCGGCTTTCGCTGCCGGGGAAGGTGCCGTCCGCGCCGGAGGACAATCTGTCCGATGAGGAGGCGCTGATCTATGCCGCATTGCCCGCGGTCGGGTCACGGGTGCCGCGGTCGTTGGTCGCGGAGACCGGCCTCTCGATGCCCGCGGTTCGCGCGACGCTGTCCGGTCTGGAGATTTCCGGGCTGGTGGCCTGTGATGACTCCGGTTGGTACCGCCTGAACCAGTCCGCGCCGGTCGGTGCGCAGGCGATAGTGGCCGAACACGATCGGCATCGTTGAACCGCGTCGCGGCGCGATGGCACCTGAGCCCTACGGTGACGGCGGCGCGGGAACTTGCTTTGCGGGAAGAGGAGGGTGAACGTGGGGGGATGAGTGGACTGCCCGAGGATCTGGAGGCTTTGCTGACCGAGTACGGGCGGCATCTGCGCCTGGGGCGGAATCGGTCGGAGCATACGGTGCGGGCCTATTCGGGGGATGCGCGGTCGCTGCTGGAGCATTTGGTGGCGCGATCGGCGGATTCCGGTGTGGCGGAAGTGGATCTGGCGCTGTTGCGGTCCTGGCTGGCGGAACAGTCGGCGGGCGGTGCGGCCCGCACCACCATGGCGCGGCGGACATCCTCGGCCCGCACGTTCACGGCTTGGCTGACGCATACCGGGAAGCTCGGGGTGGATCCCGGACCGCGGCTGGGGTCGCCCAAGGCGCATCGGGTACTACCCGCGGTGCTCGGCCGGGAGCAGGCGCGGGCCGCCATGGACGCGGCGGAATCCGGTGCCGCGCAGCATGATCCGATGGCTCTACGGGACCGCCTGATCGTGGAGATGCTGTACGCCACCGGAATTCGGGTGAGCGAACTGTGCGGCCTCGATATCGACGACGTCGACCGCGAACGCCGCCTCGTACGCGTACTCGGCAAGGGCAACAAGGAGCGCGCGGTGCCATTCGGCCTCCCCGCCGATCAAGCCCTGGACGCGTGGCTGCGCTACGGCCGTGCTTCCCTGGCGATCCCGGATTCCGGTCGCGCTCTCCTACTCGGCCGCCGCGGCCGCCGACTCGATCAACGCCAAGCCAGAACCGTTGTGCACGAGGTGATTTCCGCGATCCCCGGTGCTCCCGATATGGGCCCGCACGGTTTCCGCCACACCGCCGCCACCCACCTCCTCGAGGGCGGCGCGGACCTGCGCGTAGTCCAGGAGATCCTCGGCCACGCCAGCCTCGCCACCACCCAGCTCTACACCCACGTCTCCATCGACCGCCTGAAGAAGGCCCACGACCAAGCCCACCCCCGCGCATGACCGCCGACCTTCTCGGGAGGCCGCGCGACCGGGCACACTCGCGCGCATGACTGTTCATCAGTTACCCGGCTCGGTCGATCTGCTGCCCGGTGCGGCGAATTCGGCGGTGATTCTGCATGTTCCGCACTCTTCGCGCGTGATTCCGCCCGCCGTCCGCGCCGATATCCTGCTCGATGAGCGGGCGCTCGCGGACGAGCTGGATCACATCACCGACGCGCATACCGAGCGGATCGCCGCCATCGCGGCGGGACTCGCTCCGGTGCGGCCCTGGCAGTTCGTGAATCTGCTGTCCCGGCTGGTGGTCGACCCGGAGCGTTTCCCGGATGAGCGGGAGGAGATGCTCGCGGTGGGTATGGGTGCGGTGTACACGAGGACTACGCATCGGGAAGCCTTGCGCGTTGCGGACTTCGACCCGGAACCGCTGCTGGGCGAGTACTTCCGTCCCTATGCCCGGGCGATGGCCGACGCGGTGGCCGATCGGATCGCGGCCACCGGCCGGGCGATCATCATCGATGTGCACTCGTATCCGACCGAGCCGCTGCCGTACGAGCTGCACGGTGACGGCGTTCGCCCGCCGATCTGTTTGGGTGCGGACGACTTTCACACGCCATCGCGGCTGACGGCCCGCGCCGCCGAGATTTTCGCCGAATTCGGGGGAGTGGGCATCAACAGCCCGTTCGCGGGTACCTACGTACCCCTGGACCGGTATGGAACAGATGCGCGCGTCACCGCGTTGATGCTGGAAATCAGGCGGGACACCTATATGAGCGAACCCGGTGGCCCGCCCGGAGCGGGTCTGGAACGCCTGGCGGCCGCGCTGGCCGCGCTGATCGATGAACTCTCATGATCGACGCCATATCGAAGTCTATCGACGAGCTATCGTCAGCCGTGCTACGTTGAGTTAGGTAATCCTAATAATGGAGGTGGCTCCTTGGCTCGCGCCCGCACAACCTTTGTCGTCCAGAACACCATTCGCCTGTCCGAGCACCTGATTCGCGTCCACCTCGGCGGACCGGGCTTCGCCGCGTTCGAGCCGAACGCGTTCACCGATGCCTACGTGAAGCTGGCCTTCCCCGGCCCCGACGGTGACACCATGCGCACCTACACCGTGCGCTCGATCGATACCGCCGCACAGGAGATCGCCATCGATTTCGTCTATCACGGCGATGAGGGCGTGGCCGGTCCCTGGGCCGCCGCCGCCGAACCCGGCGACACCATCGATCTGCTCGGCCCGGGCGGCGCCTACGCCCCGCGCCCGGACGCCGACTGGCATCTGCTCGCGGGTGACGACTCCGCCCTGCCTGCCATCGCCGCAGCCTGTGCCGCGCTGCCCGCCGATGCGGTGGGCCGCGTATTCGTCGAAATCGCCGGGCCTGCCGACGAACTCGCGTTCGTTTACCCCGAAGGCGTGAAGCTGACCTGGATTCACCGCGGCGACGCCGCTCCGGGCGAGCTTCTCGCTGCTGCCGTGCGCGCCGAACCCTGGCTCGACGGCCAGGTTCAGGTCTTCATCCACGGTGAAGCCCAGGCGGTCATGCACGACCTGCGTCCCTACATCCGCAAGGAACGCGGCATCACCGCCGAATGGGCCTCGTCCATCTCCGGCTACTGGCGTCGCGGCCGCACCGAAGAGGGCTTCCGCCGCTGGAAGTCCGATCTGGCCGAGGCCGAAAAGGCTACTCCCGCAGGGGTTTAGCGCACGGCCCTGGCCAGGCACACCGCCCCGGCTCAGTGCGGCGCGGTGCCCTGCTCCGGTTCGGGCTTGCGCTTGGCGGTCCGGTCACAGGACCTGACCGTCATGATGTAGCGCCAGGCGAACCAGCGCTGAATGAGCCGGACCACCGGCCCGCCCACCCGGACGTACCAGGCACCGGGACGGGAGAACGCCGCGATCACCCCGTACACCGATTCATCGGTCGGGTCGTACTCGATCGCGAACAACTCCTCACCGCTTTCGGGGTGCCCCGGCAGGGTGCCGTAGGCGAAGCCGCGGCGATTCGGCTCGTCAACGACGTACACCACCCGGCAGGGTGCGGTGATTCCCAGCGGGCCGATACCCAATCGCACCGTGAGCTCGGTGCCCGGTTCGGCGGTGGGGGTATCCGCCGCGACGAAAATCCCTGTTCCGCGCTGCATCTCGTATTCGAGGACCTGGCTGGCCGCATGGTTGAACATGGGCCTGCCGGAGCCGATGCGGCGGCGCATTCGGAAGTGGTGATAGCCCTTCGGGAAGTCGCCGGTGGTCGCGCCGACATCGGGATAGGTGAAGGGGATGGTGGCGGGTTCGTGCGGCATGTCCTACATCCTGGCCTCAGTTGGCCTCGAGTGGTTTGAGTCGGATGGGCGTTCGATGAATCAGGCCCAGCGGGTCCAGATAATCACGGGAGCGGCGTGCTCCCCAGTGCAGGCAGGCCGCGACCGGGCAGCCGTCGTGCCCGCGATTCAGTACGCCCACGACCGCGCCGCGATTCACGGTGCGGCCCAATGGGATTGACGGGGTGACGGGTTCGTAGGTGGTGCGCAGTCCACCGGGATGATCGATGGAGACTACCGGTTTCCCGGCGATGATTCCCGCGAACGCGATGGTTCCCCCGCCCGCCGCGAGCACCTGCTGGCCGGGCGTTCCGGCGAGATCCACCCCGCGATGCCCGGGCAGCCAATTCCGCTCGGGTTTGTCGAAGCCGCGCACGACCGCCGGCCGCGGCCGTAGCGGCCAATCGAATTCGCCCGGCGCGGCCCAGCATGACGGTGCGAAGACGAACGGCCCGAGCAGCAGCACGGGCAACCAGCCGAAGGCGATCGGCGTGAGCCGTCGCACCGGGAGCCGGGCGAGAAGGATCGACACGAGCGGGCGCATGGCTTCACTGTGCGCGTCCACGCCCGCTGCCGGACTACCGTGAATGGCGAATGTGGATAGCCCGCGCGATGTGAATACCGCGCGATTGACATGCTCGAAACCGGCTGGACCAGGTGTTTCGAATAGGCCGCCGCGTACGCGAAAAGGAGAACAGGCATGGGCTCCGCCGAGCCGTCCGGAAATTCCGCGAACGCGGATCCGGCCGTGAGCGACCACGATATCGCCGCCAAGGCCCGGATCGAAGAGCTCATCGAGGTCGGCGAAACCGAACTCGACTACCGCTTCACCCTCGCCAACGAACGCACCTTCCTGGCCTGGATGCGCACCGCCCTGGGGCTGCTCGCCGGTGGTGTCGCGGTGCATGAACTGGTGAAACCCTTTCGCCACCACGGTGTCCGCTCCGCCGTCGCGCTGAGCTGCATCGTGCTGGCGGGCATCATCGCGCTCGGTGCGTATGGCCGCTGGCGGCATGTGCAGTCCGCCATGGAGCGCGGTGGCACGATGCCGCGCACGCTCATGGTCCCGATCCTGGCCGCCGGTATCGCGATCATCGCGGTGCTCGCGGGTATCGGCCTGCTGCTGTCGTGACCACTCCCGAGGCGGGTCTGGCCGCCGAGCGCACCGCCCTGGCCTGGCGTCGCACCGCGATCGCGTCGATGGCCAACGCGGTGCTGTTCCTCAAGGCCGCGTTCAGCAGTGATTGGCGTCCGGTGACGGTGGCCGCGTTCTTGGCCACGATCGCATTGCTGGTGGTCACGGCTGTTTGTGTGCGCCGCGGTCAGGTGCTGCATTCGCATCGAAAAGGCGCGTCGGACAGGGGTGATCGCGGTATTGCCGCGGTCGCCGTCGCGGTGGGTGGCGTGGTTGCCGTCGCATTCGTGCTCGCGCTCGAATATGCGATCCTGGAGAAGTAAGTATTGCCAGGTCAGCCCCCTTCTGTTAGGGCCGATTTCGGCCTGGGGTGACGGCACCGTAAACTGATCCAGCGGTTTGCTTGAACGCAATCCGACTTCGCGCGCCCACATCGAGGGTCGTCGGCTGGTCCCCCAGATTTTTCATTGGCGGGTTCCGAGGGCTGTGGGCGCCAGGGCAGAGATCGCCGATTTCTGCGTCAACCAGCAATGAAAGGGTTACGGGGCCATGCCTGTCGTAACAATGAGGCAGCTGCTCGACAGCGGCGCGCACTTCGGACACCAGACCCGTCGGTGGAACCCGAAGATGAAGCGTTTCATCTTCACCGACCGCAACGGCATCTACATCATCGATCTGCAGCAGACGCTGACCTACATCGACAAGGCCTACGAGTTCGTCAAGGAGACTGTCGCCCACGGTGGCACCGTCCTCTTCGTCGGTACCAAGAAGCAGGCCCAGGAGTCGATCGCGGCCGAGGCCACTCGCGTCGGCATGCCCTACGTGAACCAGCGCTGGCTGGGCGGCATGCTCACCAACTTCGGCACCGTGCACAAGCGCCTTCAGCGTATGAAGGAGCTCGAGGCCATGGAGCAGACCGGTGGCTTCGAGGGTCGCACCAAGAAGGAAATCCTCATGCTGACGCGTGAGAAGAACAAGCTCGAGCGCACCCTCGGCGGCATCCGGGACATGGCCAAGGTTCCCTCGGCCATCTGGGTCGTCGACACCAACAAGGAGCACATCGCCGTCGGTGAGGCTCGCAAGCTGAACATCCCGGTCATCGCGATCCTGGACACCAACTGCGATCCCGACCTGGTCGACTACCCGATCCCGGGTAACGACGACGCGATCCGTTCGGCCGCGCTGCTGACCCGCGTTGTGGCTTCCGCCGTCGCCGAGGGCGTGCAGGCTCGTGCCTCGCGTGCCGCCGGTGACTCCAAGCCCGAAGCCGGCGAGCCGCTCGCCGAGTGGGAGCAGGAACTGCTGTCGTCGGCCACCCCGGCCGCCGAGGCTGCCGCTGAGGCCCCCGTCGAGACCGCGGCCGAGGCCGCTGTCGCCGAGGTCCCCCCGGCCACCACCCCGGCTGATTTCTGAGCCGCGTCACACGCAGTTAGTTCACCCTGCCGCCCCTTCCTGTTCGGAAGCGGGCGGCATGGTGTGACAAACCCACAGACTCACACTGAGGAGGCTCGCCGCCATGGCGAACTACACCGCCGCTGACGTGAAGAAGCTTCGCGACCTCACCGGCTCCGGCATGATGGACTGCAAGCGGGCGCTCGAGGAGAACGACGGCGACTTCGATAAGGCCGTCGAGACCCTGCGCATCAAGGGCGCCAAGGACGTCGGCAAGCGCGCTGAGCGCGCCACCGCCGAGGGCCTGGTCACCGCCGCTGACGGCGTGCTGATCGAGATCAATTCCGAGACCGACTTCGTCGCCAAGAACGCGGAGTTCCAGGAACTGGCCAACGCGGTCGTCGCCGCTGCCGCCAAGGCCCGCCCGGCCGACCTGGATGCGCTCAAGGCTGTCGACCTGGGCGGCAAGACCGCCGATCAGGCCGTGCAGGAGCTGGCCGCCAAGATCGGCGAGAAGCTCGAACTGCGTCGCGTCGTCTCCTACGACGGCCCGGTCGCGACCTACCTGCACAAGCGTGCCACCGATCTGCCCCCCGCCGTCGGCGTGCTGGTGCAGTACACCGGTGACAGCGAGGCTGCCGCCGAGGCCGCCCGCGCCGCCGCCATGCAGGTCGCCGCGCTCAAGGCCAAGTACGTGACCCGCGATGAGGTTCCGGCCGAGCTGGTCGAGAAGGAGCGTTCGATCGCCGAGGCGACCGCGCGCGAAGAGGGCAAGCCCGAGGCCGCTCTCCCCAAGATCACCGAAGGTCGCGTCAACGGCTTCTACAAGGACGTCGTCCTGCTGGAGCAGCCGTCGGTCACCGACAACAAGAAGACCGTGAAGCAGCTCCTGGACGAGGCCGGTGCCGTTGTCACCGCCTTCTCCCGCTTCGAGGTCGGCCAGGCCTAACCCGCCTGCCAAACCCCAAAAGGCCCCTCGCCCATCATCTTTCGATGAGCGAGGGGCCTTTTGCCGTCCACGGGGTTCGCCGATTGATCAGCAACCCATGTTGCCGTCTCGGCCGGTGCCCGCATAGCTCCCGGTGGTACTGCAATTGCTGGTGCTGCCGGTCGCCAAGTAGTTGAAAATCAGCGCGGGGAACAAGACGAAGTCCACGACGGTGTTGACCGCGGACGCGTACAGGTTGAACAGCGCCCCCTTGTCATCGCCGCCCTGAACCATCGCGGACCGTGCGCTTCCGGTGGGGATGGGTGCGGTGTCGGCCACGGCCGGTCCCGCAGCCGTGGTCAGTGTCGCGACGATCGCGAGTGCTGCGAAGCCCGCCCGCGCCCGGTGCATGGCGGTCATCATGGTTGATTCGAGAGATGTGCGCAGCCGTTGATACCGCCGCAGATGAGGATCATGAGGATTGTTCCGAATGGTCGCCAGATAGCGGACAGGATCGGAACGTCAGCGGCCGCGGCGCTCATCGAGCTGAGCAGATCGGTGGTGCGCGGGATGGTGACCGAGCCGAGGTTGATGGTTTCGCCCGATGTGTAGATGTTGTCGGCGGTGACCGCCGGCGCGGCGTCCAGCGGCACCTCCGCGACGGCCGACCCCGCGGCGGCCACCAGCGTGGCGGCGACCGCGAGCCCTGCGACCGCGCCTCGGATTCGAATGGTTGAATTCATCTGATCAGCCACCCTGCATTTCGCTTTGGATTGCATAGGATTACGCGCCCTGGTGATTGGTGGCGCAGGTGGTGCAGATGCCCGAGCCCGACAGCAGTGCCGAGAGAATCGGCGGCCAGATCAACTGCACGACAGAACTTCCCGCCGCCTCGGCGCTGAACGAACTGAAGTCGGGCAGGTGATTGGCTTGGGCCCAGCCGCTTTCGGAGTTCAGCAGGGGTCCGAGGAGATTGAACGAGCCGGTGGCCGAGCCCGCACCCGAACCGCTGGGGGCGTCGGCAACCGTGGCCGCGGGTGAGGTGTCGGCGGTTGGGGTGAGTGGGATATCCGCCGAGGCATGGCCCGCGGTCGTTGTCAGGGCCGCCGCGATGGTCAGACCGGCTAGAGCCACCCGGGCCCGATTCTTGGTGTTCATAGGAGCAGGTTAGTGAAGTATTGCTATTTCAAATTGATTTCGCTCGGATCAGGCCGGGGTTCCGGCCGAGGCGGTGGCGCATGCGGTGCCGCCGCTGATCGAGTCCGCGCCGCAGATGACACCGGCCAGGATGTTGAAGATCGGAGTGAGCAGGATTCGAATGCCGGAGCTGCCGCTGGCGGCCGCGCTGAGCGGGCTGACGTCGGGGAGGTTGTTGGCCTGCGCCCAGCCGCTGAAGCTCACCAGTGGGGCGGCGGCGGAGCCCAGCAGTACCGTGACGGGCGTTTCGGCCGGGGTCTCGGCGACGGTCGCGGCCGGTTCGGTGGCGGCGGGTGTGAGGGGGATATCGGCCGCGGCTTGGCCGGCGGTGGCCAGCACCCCGGCGGTGAGCAGCAGGGTTGCGAATCCGGTTCGGGCGGTTCGGGTTTCGATGATCATGCCCCGGGATCTTATTTGAAGCATTGAAGTTTCAATTCGATTGGACCGACCCGATTTCTCGGGGCATGGCTCCGCGGTTATTCGCCGGGGTCGCAGCCGCCCGCCATGCACCCCGCGCTGCCGCTGGCGGCCAGCAGGTTCCAGATGAGGTTTCCGAAGGGGGCCCAGAGCGCTTGGGCGAGTGGGTTCTTCGGGATTTCCGCGCTGAGGGTGGAGGAGCCGGACGGGGAGCCCGAGGGGGTGGATGCGGCGGTGGCGGGTGTCGCGGCGATGGTCAGTGCCGCGACGGCCGCGAGACCGCCGACGAGAGCGCGGGCAGCGATGCCCGCAGGGGTATGAGTCGTGCTGTTCATTGGGCGACGATATTTGAAGTATCTAAATTTCAGATAGATTCGGCGAATTTCGCGAGCATTCGAAGTGCCGCGCGGTGCCGTCGGATGCCGTCCTTCAGATATTCCAGTCGGTGGCGCGCAGCCAGCCGTTCAGGTCGAGCAGTTCCGGATATGCCGCGCGCAGGGCGCCGAGATCGACCGGGGCCTGCGGGTGGGTGTTGAAATGCGCGAACATCTTGGCGACCTGCTCGTCGAAGGCGCGGATCTGCTCGATCGGGATCTGTACCGTGCGCGGGGTCAATCCGGCTGCGCGGCCGAGGATTTCGGCGATCTGCGGCGGTGTCAGGACGTCTCCGGCCAGCACCACGGTGCGGCCGAGGAACTCCTCGGGCCGGTCGAAGGCGATGGCGGCGAAGCGGCCGATATCGTTGATGGCGATGAGCGGCATGGGAATCTCCGGGGCTACCGCGAGGGCCAGCACCAGGTCATCGCCGTCGCGGGTGGGTTTGTTGTAGGTGGCGAAATTGTCCATGAACAGCACCGGGCGCAGGATCGTCGCGGGCAGTGCGAGTTCGCGAATCCGCTCCTCGATGCGTTCCTTGGACCGGTAGTACTCGATACCGGAGTCGGTGCCCGCCCCGCTGAGCGAGCTGTATACCAGGTGCTCGATGCCGAGTTCGCCGGCCAATTCGGCGATGCGCCGCCCGCGCCGCTCCTCATCCGCGACGGCGGCGAGGCTGATGTTCACCCCGGACATCATGGTCAGCATGAGGAAGACCCCGTGCGTGCCGTCCATGGCCTTGCGCAGTGAATCCTCGTCGTCGAGGTCGCCCACCATCAGTTCCGCGCCCGCCGCGCGCAGTGCGACGGCCTTGGGCGCTTCCGGATCGCGGACGAAAGCCCTTACCGGCCAACCCCGTTCGAGTAGCGCGGTGGCGGTGGCCCCGCCCTGGCGGCCGGTGGCTCCGATGACCAGAATCGGTGCGGTGTGCGCGGTCATTGTGTACTCCCTTGAGTCCCTGCGGATTTCGTTCTCCCGTTGGTAATGACGCTACGAAGTCGGGCACGGTGCTGTCCTGGTAGCGATACTGCTACCCAGAGCACGGTGCGAGGGGGAGTCGAAGTGGTAAGTGGCAGAAGCGGCCCCGGTTCGGCCCGCCGGTCGCAATTGGCCGAGTTCCTGCGGGCGCAGCGCGCACAGTTGCAGCCCGCCGATGTCGGGCTGCTGCCTTACGGCGAGCCCGCGCGGCGGCGGACGCCGGGATTGCGGCGTGAGGAGGTGGCCGAACTCTCCGGGGTGGGTCTGACCTGGTACACCTGGCTCGAACAGGGCCGCGATGTGGCCGCCAGCCGCCAGGTGATCGACGCGCTGGCGCGCACCCTGCGCCTGAACGCCGATCAGCACCGCCACCTGCGCTTTCTGGCCGGTTTCTCGGAACCGGAGGAGCTACCCGCGCACGGGGACAGCGCGCGAATGCAACGACTGGTCGACGCCGTGCTGCCCAATCCGGCCTCGGTGTACGACGGCGGCTTCGACTATCTGGTCTGGAACAGCGCCTATGTGCGGCTGCGTCATGATCCGCTGGATACGCCGGTCGAGCGCCGCAATCTGCTGTGGATGATGTTCACCGACAACGACAATCGCGCGCGCATGCCCGGCTGGGAGGGGGCCGCGCGGGCGGTGCTGAGTCAATTGCGCGCTGCCATGGGCCGTCGTCCGGAGGATCCCCGGCTGACCGAATTGGTGGCCGGATTGCGAACGGAGAGTCCGGAATTCCGGAGCTGGTGGGCGGAGTATCCGGTGCGGCGTTTCCGGCCCGCCACCATTTCGATCGCCCATCCCGGCGTGGGCCCGATCGAGCTGGAATTGTTCCAATCGCGCCCGGTGGACGATCCGGAATTGCTGCTGGTCGTGCAGATTCCCGCCACCGAAACGGCCGCGGCGCGGCTCGCCGAGCTGATGCGTGCTCCCGAAACGGGGTAGGCGGTACAGAATTTCTTACGCTGTGCGAGGGTCGCCTCACCCGCGCCCGGGCGCGTGAGGCAGGATATATGGAGCTTGCCACCGTCCCCGCATGATGCGCTGTGCCGGGATGGTCTTTTTCATGTGCGTGGCTACGCATCACCGCGAAGGACAAGGAGACCGATGACGGACCCGGATACGGCCCCCGACCGCAAGGGCTATCGCCGAGTGCTCCTGAAGCTGGGTGGCGAGATGTTCGGTGGAGGCAAGGTCGGTCTCGATCCCGATGTGGTGCAGGCGGTTGCGGAGCAGATCGCGGAGGTCGTCGAGGACGGCGTCCAGGTCGCGGTGGTCATCGGCGGCGGTAATTTCTTCCGCGGCGCCGAACTCGAGGAGCGCGGTATGGAACGCGCCCGCTCGGATTACATGGGCATGCTCGGCACCGTGATGAACAGCCTTGCGCTGCAAGACTTTCTGCAGAAGCAGGGGATCGACACCCGGGTGCAGACCGCCATCACCATGGGTCAGGTCGCCGAACCGTATCTCCCGTTGCGCGCCAAGCGGCATCTGGAGAAGGGCCGCGTGGTGATCTTCGGCGCGGGTATGGGCATGCCGTATTTCTCCACCGACACCACCGCGGCCCAGCGTGCGCTGGAGATCGGCGCGGAGGTGGTGTTGATGGCCAAGGCGGTCGACGGTGTCTTCAACGCCGATCCGCGCGAGGATCCCAATGCCACCATGTTCACCGAGATCACCCATAAAGAGGTGCTCGAACAGGGCCTGAAGGTGGCCGACGCCACCGCGTTCAGCCTGTGTATGGACAACCAGATGCCGATGCTGGTGTTCAATTTGTTGACGAAGGGCAATATCGCCCGCGCGGTCGCCGGTGAGAAGATCGGCACGCTGGTCCGTTCGTGACCGCCAGAAGAACGAATGACGCTGTGGAGGAAACGCCGTGATTGAAGAAGCGCTCTTCGACGCCGAGGAAAAGATGGAGAAGGCCGTCTCGGTGGCGAAGGACGACCTGGGTTCCATTCGGACCGGTCGCGCGAATCCGGGCATGTTCTCCCGGATCGTTATCGACTACTACGGGTCGCCCACGCCCATCACCCAGGTCGCCAGCATCAGCTCGCCCGAGCCGCGCATGCTGATCATCAAGCCCTATGAGCAGGCGCTGCTCAAGGAGATCGAGACGGCGATCCGCAATTCGGATCTGGGTGTGAACCCGACCAACAATGGCGACATCATTCGCGTGCAGGTTCCGCAGCTCACCGAGGAGCGGCGCCGTGAAATGGTGAAGCAGGCCAAGTCCAAGGGTGAGGACGCCAAGGTCGCGATCCGCAATGTGCGGCGCAAGACGATGGACGAGCTGGGTCGTATCCAGAAGGATGGCGAGGCCGGTGAGGACGAGGTCGGTCGCGCCGAGAAGGATCTGGACAAGACCACCGCGAAGTACGTCGGCAGTGTCGACGAGCTGGTGAAGCACAAGGAAGCCGAACTGCTGGAGGTCTAGCGGTTCTGGGCGCGGGCGCTTGGAGTCCGGGCACGGCTGCTCGATATCTGGGAACGGACGACCGGCGGTGTCGGCCGGGGGTAGGGACGAACGGACGACAAGTGAGCGACAGGACAATCGTGGCCGAAGAAACTGCCGCCACCGGTGAGGTGACGCCGCCCGGCGAGGGAACCGCGGGATCGGCGCCCGCGCCGGTGCCGGGGTCCGAGTCGAGTGCGGCGGGGATCGCGGCCGCGGGCTCTGCCGCGGCCGGTTCGCCGGCGGCGGGGGAGCAGGCCGCCGCGGCGGCGTCCGGGGTTTCGCAGCCCGAGGGTGCGGCGGCGCCCGCGTCCAAGGCGGGCCGCAATCTGCCCGCCGCGCTGGGTGTCGGTTTCGGTTTGGGCCTATCGCTCATCGCGATTCTGTTGTTCGCGCCCAAGGTGCTGATCGGCGTGATCGCCGCGGCCGTCGCGGTGGCGACCTGGGAGGTGGCCAAGCGGCTGCGCGAGGCCGATGTGCTGGTGCCGCGCATTCCGCTGCTGGCGGGTGGTCAGGCGATCATCTGGCTGGCCTGGCCGTTCGGCCCGCAGGGTGTGCTCGGTGCGTTCGGCGCGACCGCGCTGACGGTGATGGTGTGGCGGCTGTTCGACCACGGTTTGCGCGCCACCCCGCGAAACTATCTGCGCGACAGCGCGATCGGTATTTTCACGCTGTCCTGGATTCCGCTGCTGGCCGCGTTCGCGGTGCTCATGCTGCTGGAGGACGACGGCAATCTGCGGGTGCTGACCTTCATGATCCTGGTGGTCTGCTCCGATGTCGGCGGCTATATCGCCGGTGTGCTGTTCGGTAAGCATCCGATGGTTCCGCACATCAGCCCGAAGAAGTCCTGGGAGGGCTTCGGCGGTTCGCTGGTCTTCTGCGTCATCGGCGGTCTGCTGACGGTAACCCTGCTGCTGCAAGCCAATTCGATGATCGGCGTACTGCTGGGCGTGGCCCTGGTGCTGGTCGCGACCAGCGGCGATCTGATCGAATCCCAGGTCAAGCGCGAACTCGGCATCAAGGATATGGGCACCCTGCTGCCCGGTCACGGCGGCATCATGGATCGCCTGGATTCCATGCTGCCGTCCGCGTTCGTGGCCTGGCTGGTGCTGACCGCGCTGCTCTGATTCGAAGTCCCGCATCGGTTTTCACCGGAGGGCGAGGGTCACCCGACATCCAATGCGGTGCCGTATAGCCGGGTGACCCGGAGCTTGATCACCACGCGGCCCTCGGCGGCTTGTTCGCGCAGGAATGTCTCCGGATCGTCCTGGTGACCCGCGGCGGCAAGGAGTTCGGCCGGGGAGTCCGATACCTCAGCATCGCCCTCGGCGACCGCGAAGGACCAGACGGTCGGCCCGTTCACATGCAGCGCGATATGCGGATTGTTCCGCACCTGTTTGGCTTTGAGCCGGTCCGCGGTGGTGGAGATCCGAATGACGCGTGCGGACGGATCCCAGCTGTACAGCACCGTCGACATGGCCGGGTGCCCGGAGCGTTTCACCGTCGCCAGTACGCCGAACTGCTGGGCGGCCAGTATTTCGGCCAGTTCGGCATCGGTCAGCGTGCGCGGGGCGGGACCCTTGTTGCTCATGAAATGTCCTGTCTGAGTGCGGATTCGATAGAACCCACTGTATGAGCGCCCGCGCAGACGATAAATCATCGTGAATCTCGCGGTGATGTCCAATCGTCTTGCCGCATAGTCTTCTCGATATGGATGTTCTGAGTGCGGCGCTGGCGACCGCACGCACCGGCAGTCCCGCCTCCGGCCTGTTCGTGCGGCATGCGCCGTGGGGCCGGGCGTATCCGCGTATCGAGAGTGCCGGATTCCATATCGTGTTGCAGGGCTCGTGCTGGCTGACCAGGTCCGATACCGATCCCATCGCGCTCGGGGCGGGCGATGTGGTGTTCATGCCGCGCGGTATCGCGCATGAGCTGGTCGATCAGCCCGGCGCGGCGATCACCGAGACCGCCGGACCGGCCGATATCCGTTTCATCGATGGTCCCGGTCCGGTCGCGACGCTGCTGTGCGGCTCCTACCAATTGGCCGCGGATCGCACGCATCCGCTGCTCGCCGAGCTTCCGGAGGTGGTGCACATTCCGGCGCGCCTGGGCAGTCATGCCGCATTGCGCGCCGCGGTGGAGTTGCTCGCCGATGAGCTGCATTCCCCGCGCCCGGGCGGCGATGCCGCGATCCCGCCGCTGCTGGAGTTGCTGCTGCTCTATCTGCTGCGCGCCTGGTTCGCCGATGCGCCGCATGAAATGTCCGGGTGGGCAGCGGCTTTCGCCGATCCGGGCATTTCGGCGGCGCTGCGCGATATGCATGAGAATCCGGCGCACGGCTGGACGGTGGAGTCGCTGGGGGAGCGGGCCGGGCTCAGTCGCGCGGCCTTCGCCAAGCGGTTCACCGCCCTGGTCGGGGAGCCGCCGCTGGCCTATCTCACGCGCTGGCGCATGATCACCGCCGCGCGGCTGCTGCGTGAGACCGATGCCCCGCTCGCGGGTGTCGCGCGGCGCACCGGGTACGGCTCGGAGTACGCGTTCGGCAAGGCGTTCAAACGCGAATACGGTACTGCCCCCGGGCAATACCGCAGGACCGCCGACGACCTGCTGCGCGCGGGTGTCTGACGGTCTGCGGGTTCGCCGGTCGCGCTAGCTGTTCTTCTTGGTGGCGCGGCGCAGCTGCAGGATGCGGTAGCCGCCGACGAGCGCGGTGCCCAGCGCTCCGGCCACGACCGACAGCAGCACCAGGACGCCGATGGGCAGGTTCCAGTTCCAGGTGAACAGGGTGACGTGGGCCTGTTCGAGGTTCTGCAGGATGAAGATCAGTACGACGATGCCGAGCAATGCGGCGATGACGAGGCCGACCCAGGCGTAACCGGCGCGGGTCTTGAGGACGCGCTGGCCGTCGTTCGTGCTCTTGCCGCTGCTCGGGGTCGGTTCCGACCCAGCGGTCGGTACGGCGTCGGTGGTCATTGCTAGATCATTGCCGATTGCTATGACCGGTGCACGTATATCGCCACTAATCTGCCGTATGTCGTTTTCGCACGTTGTTAGCTGGAACACTGTCGCGGAGCTCACGCCGAATGTGATGAGCGCATCCCACCCCGCACGCCCGGAACGACGGTTCGGATGGAACACTGGAAGGGTTATGACTTCGATCCCCGTGCCCCTCGTGTTCGACGCCCCCCGCCGTGGCCTGCCGCCCCGGCATCTCGCCGATCTCGACGCACAGGAACGCAAGGCTGTGGTCGAGGAACTCGGCCTCCCCAAATTCCGCGCCGATCAGATCGCGCGCCAGTACTACGGCCGCCTCGTCGCCGATCCGGAAAAGATGACCGACCTGCCGGAAGCCATGCGCGCCAAGGTCGGCGAGGCGCTTTTCCCCACCCTGCTCACCGAGGTCCGCCATATCGAGTGCGATGACGGCACCACCCGCAAATCGCTGTGGAAGGCCAATGACGGCACGCTCCTGGAGAGCGTCCTCATGCGCTACACCGACCGCAACACCCTGTGCATCTCCAGCCAGGCGGGCTGCGGTATGGCGTGCCCGTTCTGCGCGACCGGTCAGGCGGGCCTGACCCGCAACCTGTCCACCGCCGAAATCGTCGACCAGGTCCGTGCCGCCGCGGCCGCGCTGCGCGACGGCGAGGTGGCCGGTGGCCCCGGCCGCCTGTCCAACATCGTCTTCATGGGTATGGGCGAACCCCTCGCCAATTACAAGCGCGTGGTGAACGCGGTGCGCCGCATCACCTCCCCGTCGCCCGACGGTCTCGGCATCTCGCAGCGCAATGTGGTGGTTTCCACCGTCGGCCTGGCCCCCGCCATCCGCAAACTGGCCGACGAAGACCTCTCGGTGACCCTGGCCGTCTCCCTGCACACCCCGGACGACGAACTCCGAGACACGCTGGTACCGGTCAACAATCGCTGGCCCGTCGCCGAAGTCCTCGACGCCGCAAGGTATTACGCCGACAAGTCAGGCCGCCGAGTCTCCATCGAATACGCCTTGATCCGCGATATCAACGACCAACCCTGGCGCGCCGACATGCTCGGCAAGAAGCTGCACAAGGCTCTCGGCTCCCGAGTCCACGTCAACCTCATCCCGTTGAACCCGACCCCGGGCAGCAAATGGGACGCCTCCCCGAAGCCCGTCGAACGAGAATTCGTCCGCCGCGTCAACGAACAGGGCGTCCCCTGCACCGTCCGCGACACCCGCGGCCAGGAAATCGCCGCCGCCTGCGGCCAGCTGGCCGCCGAGGGCTGATCGCCTACTTGGCCAGGGCTTTACCACCGTTCGGCGCGACAGCGAACCAGGTGTTGCCTACGCCTTGGCCGTTGAGGTCGCCGGGGTTCTTGTCCTTGGAGAAGTAGTAGATGGGCCAGCCGCCGATGGTGATCTGGCAGGTGCCGTCGGGGCGTTCGATGAAACCGGTTGTGGCCGGGTCGATTCCGTCTACGTAGAGGGACTGGCCGCGGCTCACCAGCAGGGGTGGCCAGGTGGTGGCGCAGTCGCCTGTGCAGTTCGACTTCGACGGGTTGGCGGTGTCCTTGTCGAAGCGGTAGAGGGAGCGGTTCAGGTTATCCGTCACGCGGGGGCCGACTTTGGGGTCGGTGACGACCTTCAGTTGGACGGCGTTGACGCCCTGGGGAGCTGTGCCCGCGTAGATGTTCAGCCAGCCTTGGGTTTTCGCCGGGGACTGGGCCGTTGCCGACGGGGTGGCGGGAGCGGCGGTGGCGGCGGGGCTGGTCGAGAGTGAGACGACCGCTGCCGCCGCGATGGCGACGGCGGTGGTGAGTACGGCTTTGACGCTGGGCATGGATCCTCCGGACTGGCTTTCGTGGGCAGCGCAGCCAAGTGTGGTGCGCGAACAGCGGAAGATCTGTTCGCGCACCGACATTCGTTGTGTCAGCGTGCCGACACAACGGGGATCAGTGACCGCGAGCCCGGCGCAGCACCTCCTCTTCGGTGAGGGCGCTGGAGGGGTGATGGCTCAGGGACATGGGGACGGTGATCTTGGCGAAGCCGAGGCCCTCGGTCGCACCGTAGAAGCGGCCCGCCGACAGGCGTGAGATGTCGTCCACCTGACCGCCTTTCGCGCGGGCGAGGTCTTTCGCCGCCTGAATCTGCACCGAGGCGTTGAGCAGGCCGTAGAACTGGGTGGCGGCATTGCCGGTGACCATATTGCTCAGCCCTTTGGGGGCCTGGGTGGCGTAGACCATGCCCAGACCGTATTTGCGCGCCTGGGCGGCCAATTGGATGGTGCTTTGCGACGACACGGTGCGGCCGATCGCGGGGACGAAGGTCTGCGCCTCGTCCAGCACCAGGAGGCCGCCCAATGGCCTGTCCCCGGCGGGATTTCGCTTGATCCACGCGAACAGCGCCAGTTCGAGTTGGTTCACGAAGGTCTGGCGCTGCTGTTCGGTCGGCAACCCGATACAGCTGATCACCGAGATGCGCGCGCGTTTTCCCGGGGCAGGAGTGAGCAGTGCCCCCGGATCGAGGCGTTCGCCCGCGCCGCCGAACACCGGATCGTTGATCATGGCGGCATTGAGTTCATCGGCCATATCCGCGGCCAGACGACTCGCATTGCGGATCGTGCTGACATCGGACGGCAGATTGCCGAGCAGGGTGATGAACGCGCCGAGTTCACCACCGCCCTCGCGGGCGAAATGTGCCAGCGATTCGGTGAGAACCGCTGTGCCGGTGCGGAGTTTCTGGGTGGTCAGGCCGGTGCGCGGAACCAGGCTCGCCACCGAGGCGTCGATCGAGAGCCGGAATTCGTCCGGATCGTCGAGCACGCCGCTGAAATCGGGCAGGGGGTTCAGCGCGATCGGGCGGCCCGCCTCGCGGCGCGGTGTCCAGACGATCACCTCGGTCTCGGCCAAATAGCGTTGCGCGCGTTCGGGATCGCGCGGACCCCAGCCGTCCGGCGGGGACGGCCACGGATCGCCGAGCCGAGCCAGATCATTGTTGGTATCGATCAGAATGGACGACACCCCTTGCAGCGCCGCCTCTTCCACCAGCCGCCGCAGCAGTACCGTCTTCCCCGAGCCACTACCCGCGAAAACCGCCGTGTGCTTGCGCAATTGGATGAGCGGAATACGGAAGGGCGCACCGTTCTCGATACTGCGGCCGAGCTGGATCGCGGGCGCGCCCATACCGTCGTCGTGGGCAATACGGCGGGTGGGCGCGTCGGCGGCGGGCGCACGGCGTTCCCATCCCGCCGCATCGGATTCCGTAACGATCGGACCGGCGAACGTGGCCGCCACCGCACGGTCACCGCTTCCCGGATACGGCGCCCGCACCGGAGAATCCGGTGCGACGGTGATATCCGGTGCGACGAGCGCCGAGGTCTGCTGTGTCGCAGGAACTTCGGCGCGGGCGGCGGGGAGCGCCCGCCGCAGCAGTTCCGATCCGCTCGCGGGGCGGCGCGCTTCCAGCCAGCCGAGGAATCCCTGGCCGCCGTCGGCGTGCATGCCCCGCAGCGCCGCGAACGTGCGTAGATCCTCTTCCCCGATTGGCAGCGTAATCCCTTGCGCGGCTTCGAATTCGGCTATCGCGGTCTTGGTGACCGGCCCGGGCGAGAAGGTCGTATTGCGCAGGATCACCAGGTGTCGTTTGGTAGCACCGGGATGAATCCCGGCTTCCAGGCAGGCCGAGCGCAACCGGGTGAGCACCGCCCTGGGATGGCCGTGCGCGATGGCGCGGAAACTCCAGTGCTCCTCATCCTCGGTGGCCTCGTCGAGGGTGCGGCGCAGCCGGGCGTGCAGGGATTGCTGCACGATGGTGGGCGGGTCGACGCTCAGCTCGCGCCCGGCCTCGCCCTGTTCCAGGACGTAGCAGGCCAATGCCGCGTTGAGCAGCGAGAACATCTGGTCGTCTTCGTATTTCGGATTCAGCGGCGCGCTCACATCGGCGGCCGCGCGCAGCTCCGCGAAGCGGCGGTCCAGGGCGTCGAGTTCGGTGGCCGCGGGGATGATCCGGGTGCTCACGCGTTCGGTCGCCGGTTTCCCGAAATGCTGGAGTTCGATGACCGTGTTCTCGGCCAGGCATAGTCGGACATGTTCCTCGACCTGCTGGAGCAGTCGGCGCGGCGTGAAATCGGCGACCACCGGATCGTCGAAGGCGGCGGGCACGACCGGCCAGGTCGGATACGGCGGCTCGAATCCGCTCTCCCCGTACAGGTTTCCCAGATGCCGTTCGATAATGGCGGTCGCCACCGCGGCCGACGGCATGGCGGTGGAGAGTTCGACCACGGTGAATCGATCGGCGGCCGAGTTCACCGCGCGTGTGGTGATCAGCTCCCATGACTTGGGCAGGCAGGCGGCGACGATGAGGGTGCGGGTGGTCTCCTCGCGCATGCGCATGAGCCCGTCGGCGAGCCGGTTCACCAGCTCATCCCCGTCGGCCTGCCCGGATTGCGCTATGACACTGTCGATTTGGTCGATGGCGAGCACGACGGGCCCGGTCAGCGCGAACAGCCGCGAGATATCACCGAAGACCAACTGCGGTAGCCGATTGCGCCGCCGGAAACCCCACGCCAGCTGATCCGCCGGATCGACGCCATCGTCGAAGGTGAGAAATGTGTGCCCGATATCGCGCAGTTCGCGTTTGCCTTGGAAGAGCACCAGCGCGCGCAAGGTGTCCTCGCACTGCACCGCCACCTGCGCGTCCAATTCCGTTACGCGCTCCAGGAATTCGTCGAGATCGGCGCGGCCGATCGCCATGGTGCCGCGCAACCGCATGCGCAGTTCGGTACCGCACCCGGTGAGTTCGGCGAGTGCGCCGAGCATGCGGCCGAGCTGCCCGCCGTCGGACCCCAGCAGCTGTGACACCACCCCGTGCACCGCGCCCGACCAGAATGACTGCCCGTCAATCAGTTTGGGCATGAAGAAGGCCCCGCCCCGCTGCTGCACATGCTGTCGCAGCCAGCCGAGCATATGCGTCTTGCCGACCCCGCGTTCCCCGCTGACCACCAGTCCGGTCGGCGTACTGCGCGGCCGGTTCGCCGCCGCAAGCACCGCCCGCTCGATCTGCGCGACCGCGCGCGGATGCAGCCCGTCGACGTGATAGTTCAGTGGACTCCACACCTCATCGGGTCCGAGCACACTGCCGAATTGCACCGAGGCCAGCGCATACTGCTGTTCCTCGTTCACCGCGCGGCCTCGATGGTGAGCAGATGTCGCGCCGTCCCGCCGAGTACGATCGCCGCGTCCCGATCCCGTTCGGTCAGCGTCTGCTGATCCGCCTCGGCCCGCACATGCACGTCATCGCGCCGAGCCAGCGATTCCAGCGCCCGGTCCACCTCACCCCGGGACAGCTCACCGAGCTGCTCACGCAGCACCGCGAGCCGGACTGCCGAACCACCGCCGCGCGCCAGCTCCGCGTACGCCGCCTCCACCTGTCCCGCGATATCGGGCTGGAAGAGATCGGCGAGCGCCTGCCCGCTGTCGTCGAGATGCCGTCGCAGCCCGCCCAATACGGCATACAGCGCACCCCCGGCGGCCCCCGCCCGGCTCGGCCGCGCCGCGCCCAGCTCCGCCCGGCACCACACCGCGCCGCCATCGGTCAGCTCGTGCACGTAGGCCCGCCGCACCATGGTGCTGGCCACCAAACCGAGTTCATTGAGCCGCCTGCGGTTCTTGCCGTCGAGCTTGATCCCCGCGATGGCGAACAGCTCACCATTGGTCAGCTCCCGCGCCTCGGCCATCAGCACGAGCAGTACGCACCGCTCACCCAACGTCAATCGGTCATCGGCCACGTCAGTCCCTCACCCTTCGATCCTCGGTAAATCCGCCCGAGCGCGACGACGGCAACATCGCCCACCCCCGGGCGATTTCACTGTAGCTATCGCCGAGTGAGCCACCCCCGATTCCCGAAATATTCCGTCCGGTCCTGTGCCACAAAGAGTTTGAGACATCGGGCGGTACACATCGGCGGTGTCGGCAACGGTGGAGAGCTACTTGCCGGTAGGTGGAGCCTGCCGGAGTTCCGCTATCGCCAGCACGGCCAAGGCGGCGAACATGATCGCGCCGATGATGGTGACGGTGTGCAGGCCGGAGGTGAAAGCGGTGCGGGCGGAGTCGAGTAGGTCGTCGCGGACGGTCGGTGGGAGCTGATGTGCCGCGGCGAATGCGCCCGTGACGGATTCGCGGGCTTGGTCGGCGGCGGGGGAGGGGATCGTGGCGGGGAGGTGGAGGGTGGTGCGGTAGACGGCGGTGCCGATGCTGCCGAGCAGGGCGACGCCCGCGGCTACGCCGAATTGGCCGCCCGCTTCGGCGGTGGCGGCGGCCGCGCCCGCGATCTCGGGTGGGGCGGCGCGCAGGATGAGGTCGTAGCCGAGGGACATGCCGGGGCCGATACCGGCCATGGCTATGGCGAAGCCGATTATCAGTGGGGGAAGGCCGGTTTCGGCGGTAGTGAAGGTGGTCAGGGTGTAGCCGAGGGCTCCGATGGCCAGCCCGGTGGCGGTGATGTAGGCGGGCCGCAGAGTGCGGGCCAGGGCGGGGCCGAGGGCGATGGTGACCAGCATGGCCAGGGCGGGTGGGACCATCCAGAGCCCGGCGCGCAGGGTGGAATAGCCCAGCACGGTCTGCAGATAGAGATTGATCATGAGGATGCTGCCACCCTGGACCGCGCCCGCCAGCAGGCTGAGGGTGAACGCGCCGCGGAAGACGCGTTTGGTGAACAGGCGCAATTCCAGTAGCGGCCGCCGAATTCTGCTCTGACGCAACAGGAATAGAGCGACGACGAGCACACCGCCGATGAGGGCGATCCAGGCCCCTGGCTGCGCGGCATCGCGGGACAGTTCGGTGATGCCGTAGACGACGGGCAGAATTCCGGCCAATGACAGTGCGACACTGAGGATATCGAGCCGAGCGGCGGCGGGGTCACGATATTCGGGCAGCAGCATCGGCCCCGCGATGAGCAGTAGCAGCATGACCGGCACGGCGAGCAGGAATACCGAACCCCACCAGAAATGTGCCAGCAGTACACCTCCCGCGATCGGCCCGATTATCGCGCCACCCATGAAACAGCCGGTGAAGGCGGCGACGGCGGTCGCTCGCTGTTTCGGATCGCCGAACATGGTGCCGATCAACGCCAGACCCGAGGGTGCCAGGGTCGCGCCCGCGATACCGAGCAGCGCCCGGGCGGCGATCAGCATCGCCGGACTGTCCGAGTACGCCGCCAGTATCGAGCACACGCCGAAAGCCCCCGCGCCGCAGAGCAAGAGCCGTCGGCGGCCGACGCGATCGCCGAGCGTGCCCATGGTGAGCAGGAATCCGGCGATCATGAAGCCGTAGATGTCCAGGATCCAGAGTTGTTCGGTGCTGCTGGGCGTCAGATCCGCCGCCAGGTTCGGCAGGGCCAGATTCAATACGCTGAAGTCGACCGAGATCAGCAGAATGGGCAGGGCCAGCACCGCGAGGCCGAGCCATTCGCGGCGGCCCGCGCGCGCCGTCGCGGGTCTATCGGTGATGTCCACGGGAATCCTTTCGAACGGTTCTGCCGAACCGACGAACGGGACCGCCCCGAATGGACCGGACCAGCGCTACCGCCGACAAACAGCACGGTTCAGGACATTTCGTCGAGCCGCCGCCCGAGATAGCGGCGCTCGGCCTCGGACACCACCAGCTCCAGCGCCGCCCGATAGCAGGTGGCCGCCTCCTCGAACCGACCGAGTCGGCGCAGCAGATCCGCCTTCGTCGCGGACAGCAGATGCGTGCCGTTGAGCGTCGCGTCCGCCTCCAGCTCGCCGAGCTGTGCGAGACCGACCTCCGGTCCCTCCGACATCGCCACCGCGACAACATGATTCAGCCGCACGACGGGGGAGGGCACCAGCTTCAGCAGATGCTCGTAGAGCCCGGCGATCTGCGCCCAATCCGTCGCCGCGGCGGTGGGCGCGTGCACATGGCAGGCCGCGATCGCCGCCTGCAACCGATACGGCCCGATCCGCCCGCGCGCCATGGCGGCATCGAGAATCGCTGTGCCCTCGTCGATTCGGGCACGATCCCAGCGCGCGCGGTCCTGATATTCGAGCGTCACCAGTTCGCCGTCGGCAGCCACCCGCGTCGCCCGCCGGGCATCGTGCAGCAGCATCAACGCCAGCAGCCCCTGCACCTCGGGCTCATCGGGCATCAACTCCACCAGCAGCCGTTGTAGCCGAATGGCCTCCGCACACAACCCTTCCCGGATCATCTCGCTTCCGGTGGTGGCGGAATAGCCCTCGTTGAAGATCAGATACAGCACCCCCAGCACCGCGACGGTCCGCTCCGGCAGCAGATGCGCGGGCGGCACCCGATACGGAATCCCGGCATTCTTGATCTTCGCCTTGGCGCGCACCAGCCGTTTGGCCAGCGTCGCCTCCGGCACCAGGAAGGCCCGCGCGATCTGCGCGGTGCTCAACCCCGCCAGCGTCCGCAGGGTCAGCGCGATCTGCGATTCGAACGCCAGCGCCGGATGACAGCAGGTGAAGATGAGCCGCAGCCGATCATCGCGAATCTCCTGCGCCTCGCCGCCGACCTCGCCGTGCGCCGTCAATACGGCCAACTCCCGTAATTTCGCCGCCCCCAACGTATTCCGCCGCAGCCTGTCGACGGCGTGATTGCGTGCCGCCGTGGTGAGCCAGGCCCCCGGCTTATCCGGCACCCCGTCGCGCGGCCACACCCGCAGGGCCGCCGCGAACGCCTCCTGCGCCGCCTCCTCGGCCAGATCCCACTCCCCGGTCACCCGGATCAAGGTGGCGACCACATGCCCCCATTCATCCCGAAAGGCGGCGACGATGGCGTCATCGACCACCCCGGCGCGATCGGCCACACTGCCGTTTCCGGTGTCGCGTACCCCCGCAACGCCTTTCACCTTCGCGCGGTCGCTGGAATCGCCGGGCCCGTTCATCGCACCCGCCCCGCGGCTCATTGCGTCAGTAGCGGCCGGATCTCGATCGCGCCGAGTGCCGCCGCGGGATGTTTCGACACCACCTCGATCGCCTCGTCCAGATCGGCGCAGTCGATGAGCGCGGCCCCGCCGATCTGATCCTTGGTCTCGGCGAACGGCCCGTCCGAGAGCAGCACCTGCTCCCCGCGCACCCGAATCGTGGTGGCATCGCTGGTCGGGCACAGTCCGGTGAGATCGCGCAGGACCCCGCGCGCGGTCATCTCCCGAACCCAGGCCGCACAGCCCGGCACCTCGCTCACCTCGGTTTCGTCGGTGGCGATCATCAGCAGATATTTCATCGCTCCTCCTACGGCGTCGACTCGGGCCATATCGATACGACGAACGGCGCGCGCGAACAAGGACAGCGTGTCAGTGCGTCACCACGAAATCATCCAGGAACGCGCCGAGTCGTTCGGCCTTGGCGGCCAGATTGCGCTGGGAATCGAGGTAGTCGCCGATGCCCTGTTCCTGCGCGGCCTTCAGATATTCGGGCAGCGGCTGCTGGATCTCCTCCCGCACCACCTGATCGAGCAGCTGAGCCGCCTTGTCGCGCAGCGGATTCCCGGCCCCGGCCTGATTGTCGAGTTCGAGCCGCCCACCCTCGGTGCTGTAGTCGTAGAGTTCGAATTCCTGTTCCTGACCCGGATCGATCTGAATTCGCCCGTCCACCCAGTGCGAGTACGACGCGAATTTGGCATCTGCGGTGCGCACCATGGCCACATGGCCGGGGGCATTGCGATCGAACATGATCGCCGCCTCCTCGATGGTCGATTCATCGGTGGTGTGCGCGACCCACGGCCGCCCCGCCGCCCCCGGATTCCGGCACAGCGCCGCCAGATCGGCCCGGTCCCGCAGATGTTCGTAGCGCCCGTCCGCGCGCCAGTCGTTGCCGCCGGTGCCGATGGTCAGCAGCAGCGGCGCGATATCCACGCTGGAGGTCAGCTGCGTGCGGTTGCTCGTCCCGTCCTTCGGACTGAAGTACCCGCGCGGATCGTGCACGTACAGCGGCACCCGAATCGCCTCGTCGTACGCGCCGCCGCCCTTCCCGTGCAGACCGTGCGAGCCCGCGTAATCACCGTGATCGGAGGTGAACACGATCACCGTATTGGCCGCGACATCCGGTCGTGCGGCGAGCGTGTCGAGCACCCGCCCGATCTGGATATCGACCTGCTGCTGCAACCACAGGTACAGATTGCGCATATCGATCCACGCCTGCCGCGCCTGCGGCGTCCCGTATTCGGCGAGCCCGAACGCGATGGCCGACACCTGCATGAGCGCGGTCTGCAACCGCGGTTTGCGGCTCAGCTGTTCGGGCGATTCGAAGTTCGGCGGCAGCTCCGAAACCCACTGCGGGATATTCAGATTGGCCTGATCGCGGCGCGTCCAGCGCGGCCAGTACTGGATATCGTGCGGATTCACCAGCGATACCGTGGTGCACCACGGCGCGGTCCCGGCATCGTGTTCGAACCAGTCCGCGAACTGGTCGACGATCTTGGGATCCATCGAAAGCCCCTGTCCGGGAGCCCCGTTCGGCGAGGGATAGGTGCCGCCGCCGAACCCGTACGCGTCCAGCGCCCCGGGCGTGCGATCCGGATAGTGCCCGAGATGCCATTTCCCCCACCAGGTGCTCTCGTAGCCGTGATCGCGCAGCATCGACCCCCAGGTCGGAAACTTCGGTGACAGCGTGGATTCCGAGACCACCATGCAGCCGGTCTGATGGCTGTACAACCCGGTCGCGAGCACCCCGCGCGAAGCGGTGCAATCATTGGCGGCGGTGTAGTGATTGTCGAAGGACACTCCGCCGGAACGGATTCGCGCCAGATTCGGCAATAGCCCGTCCAGCACTCCCTGATCCGGGAACCAGACCGGTGCGCGCATCTCGTCCACCAGCACGACGAGGATATTGGGCCGGTCCGGGTTCACATCGGCGCGCGCCCGGCCCGCCGGTGCGGCGACGGTGGCCGCCGCCGCGGTGGTGGCCGCCCCGGCCAGGAATCCTCTTCTGCTGACGGAACCGAACACTGTGCCTCCCAAAGCCGCCGTGCCGGGCCGAGGGCGTACCTCGCCGCGTTGTCACGGCCCGATGCACAGCAGCCTAGGTTCGGGAACGGCTGAAACCATCACCCCGGTGAGGGATTCGCCGTCCCTCGCCCGGGGGATCGGCGTCTCAGCTGGGCTGGCGCAGCGGCAGTCCAGCGGCCTGATAGATCGCGTCGATGACGGCCATGTTCTCGACCGAATCCTGCGGCGGCGTCAGTACCGGCGCACCGCGCAGCACGGCATCGGCGAACGCGTCGAGTTGGAAGTCGTAGGTCGGGCGGCGCGTGAACCGTTCGACGCGCCTACCCTGATCGGTGCGCACGGTCAGCCGATGCCCGAGCTGCGGCCCGATCGGATTGAGCATCCGAAGCTCACCCCGCTCACCGATGACCCGCGCGCTGACCCGCAGCACATCCGAGGACCACATCGAACAGCGAATCCGCCCGGTATGCCCGCTCGGATACCGCAGTTCGGCGGTCATGGCGCGGTCGACCCGCGGATCGCGCACCTTCGCCTGCGCCGAGGTGACCTCGGGCTGTTCACGACCGAGTACGCGCGCCATATGCACGGCGTAGCAGCCGGCGTCCATGAGCGCGCCACCGGCGAGATCGTAGTCGTACCGGATATCGGAGAACTTGGGCAGCGGGAAGCAGAAGGCGGTCTCGATCCGCACCAGTTCGCCCAATTCGCCGGAGGCGGCGATCTTTTCGGCCGCCAGCGTGAACGGGTGATAGCGGTAGTGGAACGCCTCCATCACCACCCGATCCGAATCCTGTGCCAGCGCCTGGATTTCGCGGGCTTCGGCGGCATCGGCCGTGAACGGCTTCTCGCACAGCACATGTTTGCCCGCCGCCAGCGCGGCCCGCGTCCACCGCCCGTGCAAACCATTGGGCAGCGGAATGTAGACCGCGTTGATATCCGGTGCGGTGACCAGCTTTTCGTAATCGTCGTAGGCCGCTTCGATACCGTGCTTCTTCGCGAACGCCGCCGCCCGCATACCATCGCGCGCGGCCACCGCCGCGACCGTCACCTCGGGATTGCGCTTGGCCGGGGCGATCAGGGCCGAGGGCGCGATGCTCGCCGCACCGAGGACGCCGATTCGCAGCGGTGCGACCGCGGGTTCATTCATCAGGCCACCGTAATCGTTTATCCGGCAGCGGGCATCGTCACCGCCCGGCGATGAGCACCGCCGCCAGCGCCAATGCGCCCGGCAGCGCCTGCGCGACGAGAATCCGCCGATTCGCGGTGGCCGCGCCGTACAGGCCCGCGATCACCACGCAGCTGGTGAAGAACACCAGCACACCGTGTCCGTCCTGCCTGCCCAGGATCAGGCCCCACACCAGTCCGGCCGCCAGGAACCCGTTGTACAGGCCCTGATTCGCCGCCAGCGGTTTGGTGGCGGCCGCCATCTCCGAATCGAATCCCGACAGCTGCCGTCCGGGGCCCTTATCCCACAGGAACATCTCCAGCACCAGGATGTAGCCGTGTAGTACGGCCACCAGGGCGACCAAAATAGCGGCGACGATCCACATACGCGCTCCTCCGATTCAGGTGGTGACGACGAGTTTGCCTGTGGCGGTGCCGGATTCCATCACCGTATGCGCCTGCCGGATCTCATCGAGGGTGAAGGTACCGCTGATGGGAACCGTGGTGATGCCGTGCGCCACCGCGTCGAGGAACGATTGCAGCACCTCCGGCGGCAGATCACCGGCTTCGCCGCCGTAGGCCGCCAGCCGGACCCCGCGCGGCAGATAGCCGATGGGATAGAAGTTCTCGACCGTCCACTGGTTGGAGAGCATGCCGGTGAAGCAGACGACACCGTGGAAAGCGGTGGCGCGCAAGGTGTCCGGTAGCGTCGGCGTCCCGATCAATTCCAGCGCGGTGTGCACCCCGCCGTCCACGATCTCGCGCACCCGCGGGGCGATATCACCGTCGTCCAGGATCACGTGGTCGACGCCGATCCGGTGCAGCGCCTCGGCCTTGTCCGGATTGCGGGTGGTGGCCAGCACGGTCATACCGCGCTGTTTGGCCAGCACCGCGGTGCACATGCCGATCGAGGAGGTACCGCCGCGAATCAGAATGGATTGGCCGCGCTTGGCATCCAATCCGACGGTGAGCGAACCGTACGAGGTCTGCAACCTCTCCGGCACCGCGCCCAGCACATCCCAGGGCAGATCGCTGTGGAACGGGATCACCTGTCCGGCGGGTACGCAGGTGTATTCGGCGTAGCCGCCGTCGAAGGTGCGGCCCATACCGCCCATCAGCGTCACGACCTGCTGTCCGGGTTCGAATTCGCCGCCGGGGCATTCCGCCACGACGCCCGTGGCCTCGATACCGAGCACCCGCGGGAAGATCACGCCGTCGGCCAGCCCGAGCCGCGTATGCAGCTCGGAGCGATTGAGCCCGAACGCCTTGACCCGGATCAGCACCTGCCCGGGCTCGGGAACGGGGACGGGCAGGTCCCGGATATGCAGCGCATTGGGTGGTCCTGGTGCGTCGAGCACCACCGCGCGCATGGTCTCGGCCATTCGACGCCTTTCGATCACGAGCGAATGCGAATCGGGTCCGGGCCTCCACATGCTATCGGTGCGACACCGCTATGGAGGGGATCACACAACCTCGGTTTCAGTGAGTTCGGCTATCAATACGCTTTCTTAGCTACCTATCAGTAACTCATTCCTGGACACTTGACTAGTGGGCTTGTTATCTGGCCCGAATCCGAATCTCCGTCAGTGTTCGAGCAAGGAAAGCGTACGAAGTGATGAAGTTCAGCAAATTTGCCGCGACATCGGTCATGGTTATCGCGGCCCTCGGCATCAGCGCCGGAGCCGTTCACGCCGATCCCGCTCCCGCCCCGGTGGTCCCGGGTGCCTCGGACATTGTCGAGGGCCTCAACTCCGCGGTCGACGGCCTGGTGCCTTCCATTCACTGGAACGCCGCGATCGAGGGTGATTCGGTCGTGCTGACCACCGACGCGGGTGCGATGACCACCGAGAATGATCAGTTCCAGCTGCTCGACAACCATGGCGGCCTGGTCGCGGCCTTCCCGCTCGGTTTCATCAAGGACGGCCTGCAGTACCCGCTGAAGGCCGCCATCAACGGCCTGCGCGCGACCCTGACCCCGGATATGGATCCCGCCGCCGCGCGCCCGGTCGATCTGCCGATTCACCAGGCGACCCAGCAGAAGGCGTTCGATGACGCCGTGGGGGCCGCGGGTGCGCAGTTCGGCATCATCACCGCTATCGGAACGCTGATCGGCACCCTGGTCGGCGGTATCGGCGGCTGCGCGATCGGCGCGTTCCTCGGCACCCCGATTCTGCTGCCGGGCTGGCTGGGCGGTTGCGTCGCGGGCGCGCTCATCGGCATTCCGCTGGGTGCGGCCGCGGGCCTGATCCTGACCGGTGTTCCGGCCGCGATCGTCATCGCCATCGGCTTCTTCCAGCGCATCAACGATCCCGCGAACCAGTAGTACAGCCCGCTCCGCGGCACTCGGCCGGTACGCATCCTCGGATGTGTACCGGCCTTTGTTATGCACTGAGAGTTTGCTTATTACGGCCTGAAAAGACCGTTTGAACATGAACCGTAACCGAAACGTGCTTGACGACCCATTATCGCCATGATTCGGCAACACCTCGGCAACATAGAAAAACCATTCTATTCACCAGGTGCTCGACGAGGACCTGCTCCCCAAGACAGGGGTCCCGCCCGACGAAAGCGACGAGAAGTCATGCGTTTCAAGAAGTTCGCCGCCACCTCCGCTCTGGCCATCGCGGCCCTCGGCATCACCACCGGCACCAGCTACGCCGCCCCCGCCGACGCCGCCCCGGAAGCCTCGGCTATCCACTACGACGCCAAGATCGAAGGCGCGTCGGTGGTCCTGAAGACCGATATCGGTTCGCTGACCACCCAGGGTGATCAGTTCCAGGTGCGCGACACCCAGGGCGGCCTGGTCACCGCCTTCCCGCTGAACTTCGTCAAGGACGGCCTGGCCTTCCCGATCGCGGCCCAGATCGACGGCAACACCGCGACGTTGACCCCGAATATGGATCCGGCCGCGGCCCACCCGGCCGATCTGCCGCTGCAGAATGTCGCCAGCCAGGCGGATCAGGACTCGGCCTGGTCGGCCGCCTCCTCGCAGTTCGCGGTCATCACTGCCATCGGCACCATGGTCGGCACCCTCATCGGCGGCGTCGGCGGCTGCGCCATCGGCGCGTTCCTCGGCACCCCGGTGCTGCTGCCCGGCTGGATCGGCGGCTGCTTCGCCGGTGCGCTGGTCGGTATCCCGCTGGGTGCGGCCGCGGGCCTGATCCTGACCGGTGTTCCGGCCGCGATCGGCGTCGGCATCGGCTTCTTCAACCGCATCTCGGCCCCGTAAGCACGGCATCAGCGAAACAACTTCACGCACAACAGACTTCGGGCCGGATCGCATCAAGCGATCC
>NZ_JBHJXS010000025.1:0-72773 GCF_042269265.1 Nocardia sp. NPDC056000
ATGGTACTGCACTCGACAGGGTGTGGGAGAGTAGGACACCGCCGGAACATCATTCGCGAAACCCCCTGACTTCGGTCAGGGGGTTTCGTCGTTTCCGGAGGACTTTCGCGAGATCTGTCTGAGATCTGCGAGAGATCTCTGAGAATTTCGGTTGTTTAACAGCATGTTCTCGAGGAACTCGTAGTCTGTACGGAGCGGCGCCATGGATCATGGAGGCAGCGTCGTCAGAAGGAGAGCACTGTGGTGGTCGTCGAGCCGGTCGCAACGACCCGTACGGGTTGGCGTCGCCTGTTCCTGCCGGTCACCTATGGCTATGCGGCCCTGCTCATTTCGGTCACCGTACTGCTCTCCATCCTCAGCGAGGCCACCCAGACCCGGGTGGTGCTGCACGCCAGCACGAATCTGTACAACCTGCTGCACGGCCGCATCGGCACCCTGTTCTCCAGTGCCTTCGTCATCGACGATCTGCAGAGCGCCGCGGTCATCATTCCGCTGCTGGCCTGTCTGCTCGCGCTGGCGGAGATGAAGTTCGGCGCGCTGCGGCTGCTGCGCATCTTCGTGGTCGGTCATGTCGGCGCGACGGTCATCGTCGCCCTCGGCCTGTGGATCGCGGTATCGGCGAATTGGCTGCCGGTGGAGGTCACCCATGTCTCGGATGTGGGTGTCAGCTATGGCGCGATGGCATTGATCGGCGCTTTCATCGCACTGGTTCCCTCGCGCTGGAAACCGACCTGGGCCATCACCTGGCTGGCCGTCGCGGTCGCCGGTGTGGCGATGGGCCGCACCTTCACCAATGTCGGTCACCTGCTGGCGTTCTCGATCGGTCTGCTGGCCGGTTATCGGGTGCTGCGCCGCGGTCGTACCGAGCTGCCGAAGTTGAATGCCTGGGAGGGTGGGCTGCTCACCGCGGCCTCGATTCTCGGGTACATCATGCTGGTCGGTTAATCCGCGAAAAGGGCCGTCCCCTAGAGTGCTTGGGTGCGCCTTGTGATTGCTCGTTGCCAGGTCGATTACGTCGGTCGTCTGACCGCTCACCTCCCGATGGCCCGCCGCCTGCTCATGGTGAAGGCGGACGGTTCGGTGCTGGTGCATTCGGACGGCGGTTCCTACAAGCCGCTGAATTGGATGAGCCCGCCCTGCTGGCTGGAGGAGCGCGAGCCGGAAACCGAAACGGCGCAACAGCTTTGGGTGGTCACCAATAAGGCCGGCGAGGAATTGCGGATCACCGTCGAGGAGATCGAGCATGATTCCAAGCATGAGCTGGGCATCGATCCGGGTCTGGTGAAGGACGGCGTCGAGGCGCATCTGCAGGAGTTGCTGGCCGAGCACATCGAAACCCTGGGCGCGGGGTATTCGCTGATTCGCCGCGAGTACATGACCGCCATCGGCCCGGTGGACATCCTGTGCCGCGATGCCGACGGTGCGACGGTGGCGGTGGAGATCAAGCGCCGCGGTGAGATCGATGGTGTGGAACAGCTGACCCGCTATCTGGAGCTGCTCAACCGCGATCCACTGCTGGCCCCCGTTGCCGGTGTGTTCGCCGCCCAGCAGATCAAGCCGCAGGCCAAAACCTTGGCCGCCGATCGCGGGATTCGTTGCCTGACACTGGACTACAACGCCCTACGCGGCACCGACAGCAGCGAATTCCGGCTGTTCTAGGGTTGGTTATGCCCCGCCGGAAGCCTCGCCCCAAGGATGCTCAGGCGCGGTCCCAGCCGGACCAGCGCCCGCTCGGTGATGTCTTCGGCCGCACCGAGGACGGCCCCGGCGGTGACGAGACCTACATGGTCCGCACCATCCCCGGCACCCGCGCCACCAAGCACTACCGCTGCCCGGGCTGCGATCACGAAATCCCGCCCGGCGTAGCGCATATCGTGGCCTGGCCCGCCTACGGCGGCGAAGAGGATCGCCGCCACTGGCACACCGGCTGCTGGAAAGGCCGCCACACCCGCGGCATCACCCGCCGCTGGTCCTGATTCACGTTTGGTAGGAACCGGCCGCCCCGCGGGCCGTCAGGGCATTGTGCGGGGCATCAAGGCATAAGGAAGGCCGCTCCCGGATCGGGAGCGGCCTTCAGGTGTGCGGGTGTCGCCCGGGCGGAGGATGTTAGCCGGAGATGTCGGCGTTCTCGCGCTCTTCGTCGACGAGGTCGTCGTCACGAGTGTCGATGGCCTTGCGGCTGCTCTTGTTCAGCGAGCGCTGTTCGGGAGCGCCGTCCAGGAGTTCGCTTTCGCGGTTGACGGCGGCGAGCATGGCCGGCACCGAATCGAGCTGACCGCGGATGCCGAGCAGCTGGGCAAGCACGCGGCCGCGCAGGACGCGCATTTCCTCGGCCAGTTCCTTGGCGTGCGCGATCTTGCGATCGGCGGTGTTGGTCGCCGAGGTGATGAGGCGGTTGGCCTCGTCGGTGGCGTCCTTGATGCGCTGGGCGGCCTCGGCGCGCGAGGTGGCCTCGAGCTCTTCCATGGCGCGGGTGAGCTTGGTGCGGCGCTCGGCCATGGTGACCTCGAAGTCCTGCTGCGCGGCCTTGCGCTTGGCCTCGGACTCCTTGGTGAGGCGATCGGCTTCGGCGTTGGCCGCTTCGACGATCTTGTTGGCCTCGGAACGGGCATTGGCGAGGGTCTGCTCGAATTCGATTTCGAGCGCCTCGCGCTTCTCTTTGGTTTCAGAGAGGAGCGATTCGTACTTACCACGCATCTCGGTCGCCTGCTGTTCGGCGATCGAGATCATTTCGGCGGCCTCGGCCTGGGCCTGCGCCCGCACCTCGGATGCTTCGTCGGAGGCCAGACGCAGCATGCGCGAGATACGGTCCGACATGCCTTCCGCGGTGGTCGGCGGCACGGAGAGGCGGTCGACCTCCTTACGGAGCTCGTCGATCTCGTCGCGGGCGTCCTCCAGCTGGGCCGCCAGGTTGCGCGCCTGGGCTGCGGCGGCATCGCGATCGGTCGCGGTGACCCTTAGCTCGGCATCGAAACGGTCGAAGTAGTTACGCACCTCGTCACGGTCATAGCCCTTCCGCACGACGGTAAAGGGCAGTGCAACGAAGCGATTACGATCGGGCTCAGTGGACGACATGGCACACAAACTACAGCCTGGTGACCACTGATGGTGACCCGACCGCGAATGTTGTTACAGCCTCTTTAGGGTCGCTGATCTCGGTACTAGTGGGTAGTTTTCGCCGCCGGTTCGACGAGTTCGACCAGCACACCGCCAGCATCCTTCGGGTGGATGAAGTTGATGCGCGAACCCGCTGTTCCCCCGCGTGGGGCTTCGTACAGCAAACGCAAGCCCCGTGAACGCAGAAACGCGGAGACCGCCTCGATATCGGTGACTCGATATGCGAGCTGCTGCAGGCCAGGCCCGTTTCGGTCGATGAACTTGGCGATGGTGGAGGACTCGTTCAGCGGAGCCAGCAACTGAAGGGCAACAGTACCGGCGGGAGCGCCCGCATAGGACAGCATGGCCTCGTGCACGGCCTGCGCCTCATTGATCTCGCGATGTGCCTCCACCATCCCGAGATTGTCCCGGTACCAGGCCACAGCCGTATCGAGATCGGGGACAGCGATACCGACATGATCGACGGCGGTGATGTATTCGGCGGGGATGAATTCGGTGTTCTCGGTGTTGCTCACCCTTCGAACGGTAGCGCGCACCTGGGGAAGGCCGCCCGGGTCGGTCGGGTTACCTTTGAGTAGGGCTCCGATGGTTGGCGGAGCCACATCATTCGACGTAAGCGAGGCCTATCGTGACCACCACCGTCATCGTCTCCGGCGCCCGCACCCCGATGGGTCGGCTGCTCGGTTCGTTGAAGGATTTCAGCGGCTCCGATCTGGGCGGCATCGCCATCAAGGCGGCCCTGGAGAAGGGCGGCGTCGCCCCGGAGCAGGTCGATTACGTGATCATGGGCCAGGTGCTCACCGCGGGCGCGGGCCAGATCCCGGCCCGGCAGGCCGCGGTCGCCGCGGGCATCCCGATGGATGTTCCGGCGCTGACCATCAACAAGGTGTGCCTGTCCGGCATCAATGCGATTGCCTTGGCGGATCAGCTGATTCGCGCCGGCGAGTACGAGATCGTGGTGGCCGGTGGCCAGGAGTCGATGACCCGCGCACCGCACATGCTGGAGAAGAGCCGCGAGGGTTTCAAGTACGGCGATGTGACGCTGCGCGATCACATGGCATACGACGGCCTGCACGACATCTTCACCGATCAGGCGATGGGCGCGCTCACCGAGCAGCAGAACGACGTGCAGACCGTCACCCGCGAGGAGCAGGACGCGTTCGCCGCGGCTTCGCATCAGCGCGCGGCCGCCGCGTGGAAGAACGGCCTGTTCGACGATGAGGTTGTGCCCGTTGCGATTCCGCAGCGCAAGGGTGATCCGGTGCAGTTCGCCTCCGATGAGGGCATTCGCGCCGACACCACCGTCGAATCGCTGTCCAAGCTGCGTCCGGCCTTCCGCAAGGACGGCACCATCACCGCCGGTTCCGCCTCGCCCATCTCCGATGGCGCGGCCGCGGTCGTGGTGATGAGCAAGGAGAAGGCCGAATCCCTGGGCCTGTCCTGGATCGCCGAGATCGGCTCCGCCGGTGTGGTCGCGGGCCCGGATTCCACCCTGCAGGATCAGCCCGCCAACGCGATCATCAAAGCCTGTGCCCGCGAAGGCATTTCGCCCACCGATCTGGACCTGGTCGAGATCAACGAGGCGTTCGCGGCGGTCGGCGTGGCCTCCACCCGCAAGCTCGGCATCGACCCGGAGAAGGTCAACGTCAACGGTGGCGCGATCGCCGTTGGCCACCCCCTCGGCATGTCCGGCGCGCGCATCGTCCTGCACCTGGCCCTCGAACTGAAGCGCCGCGGCGGCGGCATCGGCGCGGCCGCCCTCTGCGGTGGCGGCGGCCAGGGCGACGCCCTCATCATCCGCGTCCCCTGAGACCCCATTCCCCGGCAAGCCCCCGCCAATCCGCCCCTCGACAGGGGGTTTGCGGGGGCTTCCCCCGCATACCCCTTCCCTTCCCCCGCCGCAGGCGGGGTGTGACCCATCTCCACTACGGGTCGTCGTAGCGGTCCGGCACAATGGACGCCATGGGTGACTTCTTCGACCTGAGCACGGTCGCTAAGCGGGTTCGGTTCTTCGGGATTCTGGAGGCTCCCAGCTGGGCGCTGCTACTGCTCGGGTCGGTGCTCAAGCGCGCGGACGCGCTGGGTATCGCCGATGAGCCGATCAAGTGGCCGGTCATGGTTTTCGGCATGCTGCACGGCATCATCTTCATCGGATTCGCGATCAGCGTGCTGCTGGCCTCGCGTGAGTTCGAGTGGCCCGCCAAGACCACCGTGCTCGGATTGGTCTCCACCGTGGTGCCTTTCGCTTCGGTGTTCTTCGAGCGTTGGGCCATCCGTACCGGTCAACTCGGGGAACTGAGTGAGGCTGCGGCACCCGCCGCCGCGCGTTCGTGACAGACTTGTAGTCGTGACTCGACCCGCGCGACGCCCCTCAGCCGCCGCTGCCGCCGCTATGTCCGGCGCGGTGGACCTGTCCAGCTTGAAGCAGCAGCCGGTGACGGATGTGCCCGCGGGGCATGCCGTCACCGAGGCCGATTTCGAGACCAAGGTGCTGCGCCGCTCCACCCAGGTGCCGGTGGTGGTGGCGCTGTATTCGCAGCGTTCCCCGGGCAGCATCGAATTGGTGAAGCTGCTGGAGCAGTTGGTCGCCGGTAACGGTGGTGAGTGGGAGCTGGCCACCATCGAGGCCGAGGCCAATATGCGGATCGCGCAGGCGTTCGGCGTGCAGGGCATTCCGACCGTGGTGGCGGTGGCCGCCGGTCAGCCGCTCGCGGATTTCACCGGTAATCAGCCCGAGGCGCAGGTGCGGCAGTGGCTCGATGCGGTGGTGGACGCGGTGCGCGGCAAGCTGCCCGGTGTCGGCGAGGGTGAGGGTGAGGCCGAGGAGCCGGAGGATCCGCGTTTCGTCGCGGCCGAAGAGGCTTTGGAGCGTAGCGATTTCGCGACCGCGGAGGCCGCGTACAAGGCGATCCTGAATGCCGAGCCGGGTAATGCCGAGGCCAAGGCCGCGCTGCGCCAGGTGCAGTTCATCGCGCGCGTGCAGGAGATCGATCCGGGCGCGATCGCCAAGGCCGAGGCAGATCCGGCGGATCTGGACGCGGCGCTGGCCGCCTCGGATCTGGAGATGTTCAATCAGGAGCCGGAGGCGGCGTTCGATCGCCTGATCGGCCTGATCAAGCGCACCGCCGGTGATGACCGCACCCGGGTGCGCACGCATTTGCTGGAGTTGTTCGAGCTGTTCGATCCGGCCGAGCCGATCGTGATGGCGGCGCGCCGCAAGCTGGCCGCCGCCCTGTACTGATTCCCGTACAACGCTGATACCCGTACAACGCAACCGCGCCCCCGCCGAAATAGGCGGGGGCGCGGTCGTTTTCACCGTGGTGCGCTATCCCCGGCCGTAGGGTCGCCGGGGAGCGGCGCTACTACTTGGCCGGGTCGGTGGCGGGCTTGCTGCCGAGGCTGCCGGTCAGCGTCTCCAGCAGCTTGGGGAGCAGCGAGGAGGAGCCGGTGGTGCCGGTGGGATCCGGCTCGCCCGGGGCGACCACGGGGGAGGCGGAGACCACGGGGGCCTCAGCGGAGGCCATGCCCGCGCCGGAGCCGATGATGGCGGTCGCGGCGGCACCGATGAGCATGGCAGTTCCGAGCTTCTTCATGCAGATTCATTCCTCTTCAAAGGTTTGCGAATAGTTGGCGGCGCCGCCTCGCCAAGTCCACTACAGCGCAACATGATTCGGCAGCCCGAATAGTTCGGGGCATGGAAATCTGTAACGCGTTCCGGATGCCCGCACTTCTGCGGGGTTGACCCGGTGGGGTGGTCCGGCTATGGGCTGGCCAAGTCCGGAAAAATTAGTAAGCTAGTGCTTATGATTGCAACATACGACGAACTGCTCGCGGCCGGACCGGAACTGCTGTCCCTCGATGCCCGCGCGGTGCGCACCAGCATCGATGTGGTCTCGCAACTGTCCATCGCCGACCTCGACGCCCCCACCCCGTGCGCGGGCTGGGCACTGCGGGATCTGTTGGAACACCTGATCATTCAGCATTACGGCTTCGCCGCGGCCTCGCGGGGCGAGGGTGATATCGCGCTCTGGAAGCCGATTCCGCTCGGCGCGGATCCGATCGCGGAATATCGTGCCGCGGCCGAGCACGTACTGGCCGCGTTCGCCGTCCCCGGCGCACTGGAGCGGAGCTTCCCGCTACCCGAGATCCGGGACGGCATCGTCATTCCCGGCGCGCTCGCGGTGAGCTTCCATTTCGTGGACTACGTGGTGCATTCCTGGGATGTGGCAAGGGCTTTGGACCTGACGGTCGACTTCGACGCCGATGTGCTGGCGGCGGCGCTGCTGGTCGCGCAGGCGGTGCCGGGTGGTGAGGTGCGCACCCAGCCGGGCGCGTCCTTCGCCCCGGAGGTCATCCTGCCGGACGGTTCAGGGCTCGATCAGGTCCTCGCGGTGCTGGGCCGTTCGCCGAGCTGGCCGCACTGATTCGGCGGGCGGCGCGGTCGGCACCAGCCACAGCCCGCTACTGGGCGGCAGCGTGATGACCGCGGACGCCGGGCGGCCGTGCCAGGTCTCGGCGGTCGCGGTGACCGCGCCCAGATTCCCGATTCCATTGCCGCCGTAGGCGATCGCATCGGTATTGAGGACCTCACGCCACTCACCCGTGCCCGGCAGGCCGATGCGATAGTCGCGATGTTCGGTCCCGGAGAAATTGTAGACGCACGCCAGGATCGATCCGTCCACACCGTAGCGCAGGAAGGACAGCACATTGTTGGCGCGATCGTCGGCGTCGATCCAGGAGTAGCCGCCGGGTGAGGTGTCCTGGCTCCACAGCGCGGGCGTGGCCCGATAGCGCTGGTTCAGATCCCGCACCAGGGTGTGAATGCCTTGGTGCAGTGGGTTTTCCAGTTCGTACCAGTCCAGTCCGCGGTCGTGATCCCATTCGCGGAACTGCCCGAATTCCTGTCCCATGAAGAGCAGTTGTTTACCGGGATGCGCCCACATGTAGGCGAGCAACGCGCGCACGCCGCTGGCCTTGGTGAAGTCGTCGCCGGGCATGCGGGTCCACAGTGTGCCCTTGCCGTGCACCACTTCGTCGTGGCTGATGGGCAGCACGTAGTTCTCGCTCCAGGCGTAGGTGAGCGAGAAGGTGATCTCGTTGTGGTGCCAGGTGCGGTGCACGGGATCATGTTTGAGATATCCGAGGGTGTCGTGCATCCAGCCCATATTCCATTTCATGGTGAAGCCGAGGCCGCCGACTTCGGTGGGGCGGGTGACGCCGGGCCAGGTGGTGGATTCCTCGGCGATGGTGACCACGCCCGGATGATGCTTGTGCACGGTCGCGTTCATTTCCTGCAGGAACGCGACGGCTTCCAGGTTCTCGCGGCCGCCGTGGATATTCGGCTCCCAGTCGGGGCGCGAGTAGTCGAGGTAGAGCATGGAGGCGACCGCGTCGACGCGCAGCCCGTCGATGTGGAATTCCTCGATCCAGTAGCGGGCATTGGCGACCAGGAAGTTGCGCACCTCGTGTCGGCCGAAGTCGAAAACGTAGGTGCCCCAGTCGAGTTGCTCACCGCGCCGGGGGTCCGGATGTTCGTACAGGGCGGTGCCGTCGAAGCGCGCCAGGGCCCATTCGTCGCGCGGGAAATGCGCGGGCACCCAGTCCAGCAGCACGCCGATTCCCTTGCGGTGCAGGTGATCCACGAACCAGCGGAAGTCGTCCGGACTGCCGAACCTGGCGGTGGGCGCGTAGTACGAGGTGACCTGGTACCCCCACGATCCGCCGAAGGGATGTTCGGCGATCGGCAGCAGTTCGATATGGGTGAAGCCCTGGGCGGCAACGTATTCGGCGAGCTGTTCGGCCAGTTCGCGATAGCCGAGCCCGGGCCGCCAGGAGCCCAGGTGCACCTCGTAGGCGCTCATGGGGGAGCGGGTGGGATCGTGCGCGTCGCGGGCGCGAATCCATTCGCCGTCGTCCCAGGTGTAGGAACTCTCGGTGACGATGGACGCGGTGGCGGGCGGCACCTCGGTGGCGAAGGCGAAGGGGTCGGCGTGGTCGACGATGCGCCCGTCGGCCCCGTGCACCCGGTATTTGTATTTGGCCCCGGTCTCGATCCCGGGCAGGAACACCTCCCACACACCGGAACCGCCGAGTCGGCGCATGGGCGCGGTATGCCCGCTCCAGCCGTCGAAATCGCCGATGACCGCGACCCCGCGCGCGTTCGGAGCCCACACCGCGAAGGCGGTGCCGGTGACTTCGCCGTCGAGGGTGGTGTAGCGGCGGGGGTGCGCGCCGAGCACATCCCAGAGCCGCTCGTGCCGTCCCTCGCCGAGCAGGTGCAGGTCCAGTTCGCCGAGGCCGGGCAGGAAACGGTAGCCGTCGGCGTCGATGACGGTGCGCCCGCCGGGATAGGACGTGACGATGCGGTAGTCCCACAGTTCCGGAAACGGCACGGTGCCTTGGAATATCCCGTGTTCGAGATGTTCGAGCGGATGATCGTCCGCCCCGATGCGCGCCGCCACCGTCTCCGCGTGCGGCCGCAGCACCCGGATGACGGTGCCGTCCGGATGCGGGTGCGCGCCGAGCACGGTGTGCGGATCGGGATGCGTTCCGGCGGCGAGCAGCAGCAGATCGCGCCGGTTCATCAGAAGTTTCTTCGATGCGCGAGTTCGGTGCGGGCGGCGGCGGGGACCGGCGGCAGCACGAGAATGTGCGCGACCGCGCGCGCGGGGTCCAGGCGCACGAAATTGTTTTGGCCCCAGTGGTATTCCTCGCCGCTGATCTCGTCGTACACCACCGGGCGGTCATGCCATTCGCGGCCGATGGCGGGCAGATCGAGCGAGATGTGGCCCTGTTCGGGACCGTACGGGTTCAGGTTCACCACCACCAGGACGGCGTCACCGGTGCTCGGATCGAACTTCGAGAAGGCAAGCAGCGCATCGCTGTCGGTGCCGTGGAAGTGGATGCAGCGCAACTGTTGCAGGGCCGGATGCGCGCGCCGGATCTCATTGAGCCGGGAGATCCACGGTTCGAGGGATTCTCCGCGCGCGGCCGCCTCGGCGTAGGGGCGGGGCCGCAGTTCGTACTTCTCGGAGTCGAGGTATTCCTCGCTACCAGGTTGTGCCGCTTGATGTTCGAAGAGTTCGAAGCCCGAGTACACGCCCCAGGTTGGCCCGAGGGTGGCGGCGAGCACGGCGCGAATGGCGAACATGCCCGGCCCGCCGTGCTGCAGTGTTTCGTGCAGGATGTCGGGGGTGTTCACGAACAGGTTGGGCCGGGCCTCATCGGCCTTGGCCGCCAATTCCCGGCCGAATTCCTCGAATTCGTGCCTGTGCACCCGCCAGGTGAAATACGTGTAGGACTGGGTGAAGCCGCGCCGGGCCAGTCCGTAGAGCCGGGCGGGGCGGGTGAACGCCTCGGACAGGAAGATGATCTCCGGATGCGTGCGCCGCACCTGCGCGATCAGCCACTCCCAGAAGTCGGCGGGTTTGGTGTGCGGATTGTCGACGCGGAAGATGGTGACGCCCAGGCTGATCCAGTGCCGGACCACGCGCAGCACCTCGGCGTACAGGCCGTCGGGATCATTGTCGAAATTGACCGGGTAGATGTCCTGGTACTTCTTGGGCGGGTTCTCCGCGAAGGCGATGGTGCCGTCCGGCAGGGTGGTGAACCATTCCGGATGCGCGGCGACCCACGGGTGATCCGGCGCGCACTGCAGCGCCAGGTCCAGGGCCACCTCCATCCCCAATTCCCTTGCCGATTCCACGAATTCGCTGAAATCCGCCTCATCGCCCAGGGCCGGGTGGATGGCGTCGTGCCCGCCCGCGGCGGAGCCGATGGCCCACGGCGAACCCACATCGCCGGGTTCGGCGGTGAGGGAGTTGTTGCGCCCCTTGCGATTCACCGTGCCGATGGGGTGGATCGGCGGCAGGTACACCACATCGAATCCCATGGCGGCGATGCGCGGCAGATCTTTGGCGGCGGTGGCGAAGGTGCCGTGCACGGGCTTGCCGTCGGCATCGCGGCCGCCGGTGGAGCGCGGGAAGAATTCGTACCAGGCCCCGTACAGCGCGCGCTGTCGTTCCACCAGCACGGCGAACTGCGGTCCCTGCGTCACCAGTTCGCGAAGCGGTGTGGCGCGCAGGATTTCGCTCACCTCGGCGCTGAACGCCGGGCCGACCCGCGCGGGCAGCTGGGCATCGCCGCGCAGTGCGGCGGCCGCCGCGCGCAGGGCCTCCCACTGCTTCTTCGGCACCGCCTGTGCGGCCCGTTCCAGCAGGCGCGCACCGATTTCCAGATCGTTGGCGAGATCGATCGCGCTCTGCCCGACCGCGAGTTTCGCCTCGACGGCCGAGCGCCAGGTGGCGATGGGATCGCTCCAGCCCTCGACGCGATAGGTCCACAGTCCCGGTTTCCCGGGTGTGAAGACGGCATTGAAGACATCGGGCTGATAGTCCGGCGTCATGCGGATGCGCTGCGACCGCGAGGATCCGGGCGCTTTCACCGCGAGGGTGGCGGCCACGGCGTCGTGCCCCTCGCGCCACACCACGGTGCGCACCGGGAACACCTCCCCGACGACGGCCTTCGCCGGCCGACCGCCGGGTATCGCGGGGGCGGTGTCATCGATGGCGATGCGGCCGGTCACCCGTCCGAACTTACCGGGTGCCGTGCCCGCGTGATGTCCCGCCGCCGAGGTGTCGCCGCCGCGACGCGCGTATATGGCTACTGCTGGCCCGGCTTGAGCATGAGGAACAGGCCGTTGGCTTCGGCGCACAGGCGCTCGCCGTCGTGCAGGGTGGCGCGGACGAAGACCTTGCGGCCCTCCACCCGCTCGACCCAGCCGTGCACCGCCAGTTCGGTGTTCAGCGGGGTGATGGAGCGGTAGTCGACGTGCAGGTACGCGGTGCGGGTGACGGCGCGGGTGTGCACGGCCGCGGTCATGCCGAGCAGATCGTCGAAGCCGAGGGCGATATGCCCGCCGTGCGCCGCGCCGTTACCGCCGAGATGGAAGGTGCGGAAGGTGATTCGCGCCCGCACACCGTCCCGGTCGGCCTGATCCACCAGGTACGGCGGCAGGGTGAGATTGCCGCGCGAGGGCAGATCGGTGCGATGCCAGCTGGGCGCGGACCATTCGTCGGTGACGACCTCGTCGAGACGCTCATTGAGCTTCTTCAACTCGGCGATGGCCTCGAGGGCGATCTCATCGGTCGGGCTGGCCAGGCGCACCCGGTCCATCAGGCCGCGCACCTGCTCGATGAATTCGCCGTAGTGGGGGCCGCCCCTGCTGTTGTCCCGGCCCAGTTCCGCGATCGGCCGGAATCCGCCCTCATGGTGCTCCTGGGACGGAGGTGTCTCGACCTGCTGCTCGCTCATGAGAACACGTTATCGGTTGCCACCGGAATGCTCTTCGCTGGGCTGTGCATATTGCATATCGGTGCGTAGGCACAGGCAATCCCGCACAGCGCAGCGCGGGGAAAACCGTCCCGGTAGGGTTTTGTGGGTGAAGGCATTGCGTCGTTTCACCGTCCGCGCCCATCTGCCCGAGCGGCTCTCCGCGCTGACCGAGCTGGCGACCAATCTGCGATGGTCCTGGCACGGTCCGACGCAGGATGTGTTCGCCGCACTCGATCCCGCCCTGTGGGTGGAGGTCGGGCGCGATCCGGTGCGCATGCTCGGGGAGGTGCCCGCCGAACGGCTCGACGAGTTGGCCGCGGATGAGGCGTACACCCGGCGCGTGGACGCCGCCGCCGCAGATCTCGCCGACTATCTGGCTCGCCCGCGCTGGTTCCAGCGGCAGGAGCAGGGGCCGAAGGGTATCGCCTACTTCTCGATGGAGTTCGGTGTCACCGAGGTGCTGCCGAACTATTCGGGCGGACTCGGGATCCTCGCGGGCGACCATCTCAAGGCCGCCTCCGATCTGGGCCTGCCGTTGATCGGTGTCGGGCTGCTGTACCGGTCCGGATACTTCCGGCAGTCGCTGACCGCGGACGGCTGGCAGTCCGAGCACTATCCGGCACTGGATCCGCAGGGCCTGCCGCTGCGACTGCTCACCGACGGCGGCGCACCGGTGCTGATTCACGTGGCCATGCCCGAGGGCCGGGTGCTCCGGGTGCGGGTGTGGATCGCGCAGGTGGGGCGAATTCCGCTGCTGCTCTTGGATTCCGATATCGCCGACAATGATCCGGAACTGCGCGCGGTCACCGACCGGCTGTACGGCGGCGATCAGGATCACCGCATCAAACAGGAGATCCTGGCCGGTATCGGCGGCGTGCGGGCGGTGCGCGCCTACACCCGCGCGTACGGGCTGCCCGATCCGGACGTATTCCATATGAACGAGGGCCACGCGGGTTTCCTGGGCATCGAGCGCATTCGCGAATTCATGGTCGCGGGAATGGATTTCGACGCCGCGCTGACCGCAGTGCGGGCCGGAACCGTCTTCACCACGCACACCCCGGTCCCGGCCGGTATCGACCGGTTCGCGGGTGCGCTGGTGCGGCGCTACTTCGGCGGCGCGCACGGTGAGCGGGAATCGCTTGTGCTGCCGGGTGTTTCGGTGGATCGCATTCTCGCGATGGGTCGTGAGGCGGATCCGTCGGTATTCAATATGGCGCACCTGGGATTGCGACTGGCCCAGCGCGCCAACGGCGTATCGAAACTGCACGGCGAGGTCAGCCGCGATATGTTCGCGCCGCTGTGGCCGGGCTTCGACGCGTCCGAGGTGCCGATCGGCTCGGTCACCAATGGCGTGCACGCGCCCACCTGGGCGGCGCGCGAATGGATCGACAAGGCCCGCGAACTCATCGGCGATGAACTTGTCGAGGAGGCGCGCGGCTGGGAACGGCTCTGCGATGTGGACCTGCGCGAGCTGTGGTCCACCCGAAATGCCTTGCGCGGCATCCTCGTCGACGAGGTGCGCCGCCGGGTGCACGCGTCCTGGCTGGAGCGCGGCGCGGCCCCGGCCGAACTGGGCTGGATCGACGACGTCTTCGATCCCAAGGTGCTGACCGTCGGTTTCGCCCGCCGCGTGCCGACCTACAAACGGCTCACTCTCATGCTGCGCGATCCGGATCGCCTGCGTGCCCTGCTCCTCGACCCCGAACGCCCGGTGCAGTTGGTAGTCGCGGGTAAATCGCATCCGGCCGATGACGGCGGTAAGGCGCTCATCCAGCAGATCGTGCGCTTCGCCGACGATCCCGAAGTGCGGCACCGCATCGTCTTCCTGCCCAACTACGACATGTCCATGGCCCGGTACCTGTACTGGGGATGCGATGTGTGGCTGAACAATCCGCTGCGGCCGCTGGAAGCGTGCGGCACCTCCGGTATGAAGTCGGCGCTCAACGGCGGGCTCAACCTCTCCATCCGCGACGGCTGGTGGGATGAGATGTACGACGGTGAGAACGGCTGGGCCATCCCCACCGCCGACGGTGTGCGCGATGACCACCGGCGCGATGATCTGGAAGCCTCCGCGCTCTACGAATTGCTGGAACGCGCTGTGCTGCCGCGCTTCTACGATCGCGATCACGATGATCTGCCGGTGCGCTGGATGGAAATGGTGCGCCATACCCTCCAGACGCTCGGCCCCAAGGTGCTTGCCTCGCGCATGGTCCGCGATTACGCCGTCGACTACTACACCCCGGCGGCCGCGGCCTATACGGCGGTGTCGCAGAACGATTTCAAGGGCGCACGGGATCTGTCCGAATACCGACGCCGCATCGAATCCGCCTGGCCGACAGTCCGAGTCGTGCAGGTGGACAGTTCCGGCCTGCCGGATATCCCGGTCATCGGCGCAGATCTGGCCCTGCGCGCCCGCATCGATCTGGGCGGCCTGACGCCCGCCGATGTCAGCGTGCAGGCGGTACTGGGCCGGGTCTCGACCTCGGACGACCTGTCCGATGTGCACACCATGCCCATGACGCACACCGGAACCGATTCCGGCACAGAGGTTTTCACCATCGAAACCCCGGTGCCGCTGTCCGGCGCGGTGGGCTACACGATTCGGGTGCTCCCGAGTCACCCGCTGCTCGCGTCGGAGGCCGAGTTCGGTTTGGTGGCGACGCCCAGCCCCTAAGTCGCCTGTCCCAGTGTGCGTTTGAGGATCTTCCCGGTCGCGTTGCGCGGCAGCGCGTCCAGGAAGGTCACATCGCGCGGTACCGAGAATCGGCTGACCCGGTGCCGGATGTAAGTGCGCACCATCTCCGAATCGAGCCCGGAGCCGGGCCGTTTGACCACGAAAGCCGCCAGCCGCTGGCCGAATTCGTGATCCGGCACGCCCACCACCGCGACCTCGCTCACCTGCGGCAGATGCGAGAGCGCCTCCTCCACCGAGCGCGGGAAGACGTTCTCACCGCCGGAGATGATCATCTCGTCATCGCGCCCGGCCACGAACAGTTTCCCGGAGGCGTCCAGGTACCCCACATCGCCGGTGTCGAGCATGCCGTGCGCCTCGGCGGGCGGGGTGGCGTCGGTGTAGCCGTCGAAGAGCATGTGATTGCCGACGAAGATCCGGCCGGTCGCGCCGACCGGCAGAATCCGCTGATCCGGTCCCAGCACACCGATTTTCGTGCCGAGTGGCGGCCGCCCGGCGGTGGTCGGGGACATGCGCAGATCGGCCGGATCGGCGATGCTGGCCCAGGATACCTCGGTGGAGCCGTACACGTTGTAGAGAATGTCCCCGAAGGTGTCCAGGAATCGCAGCACGGTCGCGCCCGCGATCGGCGCACCGCAGCTGGCGACCACTTTCAGACTGGACAGGTCATACCGCGCCCGCACGTGCTCGGGCAGATCGAGAATGCGGTTCACCATGATCGGCACCACGATCAACGCGGTCACCCGATGCTCGGCGATCCGCCGCAGACAGTCCTCGGCATCGAAGCGGTCGTTCAGCACCAGGGTGGCGCGAATGGCGGTGGAGATCTGCAGCGCCGCCAGTCCCCAGGTGTGGAACAGCGGGGACGGAATCAGCATGGTCTCGTTGACGCCGAACGGAATTCGCGACAGCAGCGCCGCCACCGTCCCGAAACCCTTGGGGTGCGGTCGCCGCGCGCCCTTGGGCGTGCCGCTGGTGCCGGAGGTGAGCACGATCAGCCGCCCGGGCCGGGAAGGCTTCTTGGCGGTCAGATTGCGCATCGAGATGAGGTCCTCGATGGTGGTGCGCCCCGGTTCCGGCGGCCGGTCATCGGTGGTGAAGCGCGGCAGATCCGGTGGCAGATACCGCACCAGATGCTCGAATTCACTGTCCACGAACAGCGCCGAGAGCGCGTGCCGGTGCACGATCTCCTCGATCTGCCGGGCGGGCAGCCCGGTATTGAGCAGCACCGCGTCCGCCCCGGATTTACCCGCGGCCACCATGGCCTCGACCATGCCGGTGTGATTACGGCACAGCAGTCCGACCGCGGTGCCGGTGCCGAAGCCGAGCGCACCCATCGCACCCGCCAAAGCGGTACTGCGCGAATGCAATTGCTCGAAGGTGCTGGAGTACCGGTCGTCCAGGACGGCGAGCCGGTCGGGGGAGTGCGCCGCCGCCGCCGCGTAGCCGCCCGCCAGGCTGAACCCCCATTTGGCCAGGCTGCCAAGCTGTTTCAGCCCCACATCGGGGCGATAGGTGCGCACCACCCCGGAGGCCACCATCTGTCTGGCGACGCCCGCCTGCAACTTCATCGGCGAGTCCTCGCCATTGACGATGACTGCGGTCGGCGCGCCGGTGACCAACTCGACCGCGCGCTTGAGCCCGGCGTGCGTCCAGGACACCGCAGCCGCGTTCGGCAACTGTGCCGCCAGCGGATGCACCAGCGCCGCTTTGAAATACGTGACGGACACCCGGGTCTTATCGCCGGCCTCGCGCAGCCGCACGGCGGCGAAACTGCCGGTGGCCGCGCAGTGCAGTTCGAAGCTCTCGTATTCGCGGCCCAGGCGCATTTGCACCTCGAGCGTGCGGACTTCCTGTCCCACACCGCCGACACGCAGTGTCAGAGTGGGGTATTCCGCGGCCGCGTCGAGCTCCTCGCAGGCGCCGATACCGCGGAACAGCCGGGGGTAGGACTGTGGCTCGACGAGCACATCCCAGAGCGATTTGCGAGTGATCGCGAACTCGGCGATCGCATCGATGACATCGGTAACCACGCGTTAGCAATTCTCGTCCGCCGGTTCGAATCCCTCACTCCCGGATTACGTATTTGTAACGTCTCAGACAGTCGTGCGCAAGGTTTTCCAATTACCGGTGAGTAATTAGATAATTTGCCTGGTAATAGCGCGAACGTTGCCAATAAACCAAGCCTCAGGCAGGTGTGATTGCCCACGATTCGCCGGGCCGGTTGAACATCCGGCGAACAGGACAAGTACGGTGCCCAGGGCACCTCTCTGACCTCCCGCCGACTGGAGACCACACAGCAATGAGCAGCGACGTCCTCACGCGCACCAAGGGGCGCGTCGACGCGTACTTCGGGATCAGCCAGCACGGTTCGACCGTCAAGCGCGAGCTCATGGCCGGAACCATCACCTTCCTGGCCATGTCGTACGTGCTCGCGGTCAACCCGGCCATCCTCGGCGACCACGGCGTGCTCGGCGACAAGGGCATGCCGACGCAGGCGGTCTTCACCGCCACCGCCGTCGCGGCGGTCGTCGGCACGCTGGTGATGGGCATCTGGGCCAAGTACCCGGTGGCGCTCGCGCCCGGTATGGGGCTCAACGCGTTCTTCGCCTACACCGTCATCCTGAACATGGGAATCCCGTGGCAGGAAGCGCTTTCGGGCACCTTGCTCTCGGGCATCATCTTCTTCGTCCTGGCCATCACCAAGGTCCGCGAGAAGATCATCGACGCCATCCCGCTGCAGATGAAACTGGCCGTCGGCGCCGGCATCGGCATGTTCGTGGCCTTCCTGGGCCTGAAGAACGCGGGCATCGTGGTCGCCAGTGACGCGACCTTCGTGCACCTGGGCGACTTCCACAAGGGCACAACGCTATTGGCGCTGTTCGGCCTGCTGGTGACGGTGGTCTTCCTGGTGCTCGGCTGGCACGGCGCGGTGCTCTACGGCATCCTCTCCACCACCATCCTTGGCATTGTCTGCGGTCTGGTGGAACTGCCGAATTCCATTGCGGCACTGCCGCACGGGCTGGACAAGACCTTCGGCCAGGCCGTCATCCATCTGCCGGACGCGTTCACCGGGCAGATGATCATCGTGGTGCTCACCATGCTGTTCGTCGACTTCTTCGACGCCTCCGGCACTTTGATCGGTGTGGCCAATCAGGCCGGGCTGCTCACCAAGGAGGGCAAGCTGGAGCGCGCCGGGCAGGCGCTGGCCGCCGATTCGGTCGGCACCGCGGCGGGCGCGATCATCGGCACCTCCACCACCACCGCGTACGTCGAATCCACGGCGGGTGTGTCGGCGGGCGGGCGCACCGGTTTGACCGCGGTGTCCACGGCGGGCTGGTTCCTGCTCGCCATGTTCCTGTTCCCGCTGTTCGCGGTCGTCGCCGATGTGCCGTCGGTGACGGCTCCGGCGCTCATCGTGGTCGGCGTGCTGATGTCGCGGGCGCTCGGCGATATCGACTGGAGCCGTTTGGAATACGCGGTTCCGGCGTTCATCACCGTCATCATGATGCCGCTGACCTATTCGATCGCGAACGGCATTGCCATGGGCCTGCTGTTCTACCCGATCGTCATGGTGGCCAAGCGCCGCTGGCGCGAAGTGCATCCCGTGATGTGGGTGCTGATGGCGGTGTTCCTGTCGTACTTCTGGTTCCTGGCCGAATAGTCGGGCCGGGGCGGTTTGTGGTCCCCGCGCCGCGTGCAGGGCTTGGCGCGGGGACTATGACACTGCCGATGTGGGAATTGGGGGGTCCACCGGAGTATCGCAAGCCAATTTACTTCTGTTCGGAAGTATGAACCACCCGTGTGACTGTTCTCACACGGGTGTTTTGTTTTGCGAAACACCCTGTGTCAAACGCGCCAAAGCCTTTGTCACCACCTGTGGATCGGATGTTTCCCAATAGGGCGGCAGTGACGCTCGCAAATATCCGCCATAGCGCGCGGTCGCCAGCCGTGAATCCAGAATGGCGATTACACCGCGATCATCCACGCTGCGCAGCAGTCGCCCGGTGCCCTGTGCGAGCAGCAGTGCCGCGTGATTGGCGGCGACCGAGAGAAATCCATTGCCGCCCCGCGATTCCACCGCGCGCTGGCGGGCGATCAACAGCGGATCATCCGGGCGCGGGAACGGAATGCGGTCCAGGATAACCAGACTCAGCGACGGGCCCGGCACGTCCACGCCCTGCCACAGCGAAAGTGTGCCGAACAGCGAGGTTTCCGGATCGTCGGCGAATTTCTTCACCAGTGCGCCGGTGGCGTCATCGCCCTGGCACAGCACCGGGGTGTCCAGGCGCTCGCGCAGAATCTCGGTGGCCGCCTTGGCCGCTCGCATGGAGGAGAACAGGCCCAGGGTGCGGCCGTTGGCGGCGGTGATGAGCCGTTCGATCTCGTCCAGATAGGCGGTGGGCAGGCCGTCCCGGCCGGGGGCGGGCAAATGCTTTGCCACATAGAGGATTCCGGATTTCGCGTGATCGAAAGGGGAACCCACATCCACCGAATTCCAGCGCAGTTTCGCTGCGTCGGAAGGGGTTTCCTTACCGCTGGCCAATGCCGGATCAACCTGGGCCGACGATTTGGGCGGCAGGCCCCAGGTGACCGCCAGATTGTCGAACGAGCCGCCGATCTGAAGCGTCGCCGAGGTCAAAACCACTGTGGCGGTGCCGAACAGCTGGCTGCGCAGCAGTCCGCCCACCGAGAGCGGGGCCATATGCAGGGTGCGGCGCGGGACACCGCGCATCTCGTCCACCGAGAGCCAGATGACATCGCGGTGCGCGGCGGGATCGGGTTCCTCGTAGGTGGTGAGCACGCGCACCGCGGCATCGTGCACCTCCTCGATGGCGGCCAGCGCCTGATTGCGCAGCGCCGCGCCCTCGGGATCGGCCTGTGCGCTGTTCGCGCCCTGCGGTGCGAGCGCGGTGCGGGCATTCCACGCCGCATCGCGGATCAACGCCAAAACCGGTGCGGCGCCGTCGGGTAGGCGATCCCAGCGGCCGGGATTCAATTCGTCGAGCAGGGTGTGCCAGGCTTCTGCCGCGCCTTCGAGTCGATCCACTTCCTGCTCGTCGATGAGCTTGGTGCAGCGCTTGGCGGCGGCGCTGATCGCGGCGGTGGACAGCTCCGCGGTCGCCACACCGGTGACCCGATCCACGAGTTCGTGCGCCTCGTCGATGACGACCACATCATGTTCGGGCAGCACCTGGATGCCGCTGATGGCATCGATGGCCAGCAGCGCGTGATTGGTGACCACCACATCCGCGGCCCCGGACTCCGCGCGCGCCTTCTCGGCGAAGCAGTCCTGTCCGAAGGAGCAGCGCGACTTCCCAAGGCACTCACGGGAACTCACGCTCACCTGCCGCCACGCCTGATCGCTCACCCCCGGTGTGAGCTCATCCCGATCGCCCTTCTCGGTATCGGACACCCACTCGTGCAGTCGCTGCACCTCGCGCCCCAGTCGCGAGACCGCGAAGGCGTCGAACAACTCCGCCTCGGCGGGCTCGTCCGGAATCGCGCTATTGATCTTGTTCAAGCACAGATAGTTGTTGCGCCCCTTGAGAATCGCGAACTCCGCCACGCGCCCCAGCGGTTCCGCCAGCGCCTGACTCAATCGCGGCAGATCCCGGTCCACCAGCTGTCGCTGCAATGCGATGGTCGCCGTCGACACCACCACGGTCCGCCCGGTCCGCACCGCGTGCCGCAGACTCGGCACCAGATACGCCAGGGACTTTCCGGTGCCCGTACCCGCCTGAACGGCCAGGTGTTCCCCGGTATCGATGGAATGCGCCACCGCCGCGGCCATCGTCTGCTGTCCCTTGCGCTCTTTACCCCCCAGCGCCTCGACAGCAGTGGCCAATAGCTTCGGGACCGGTGGGAGTTCAGGCACGGCGGCCAGGGTACTGCGCGCCGCCGACAACCCGCGCGCAAACCTCGGTGTGCCGGACGATCCGACGCGTGCTAACCGAGTGAGCTACTCACTTCTCCAGCGTGCCCGCGAGGTCCACTCCGGAGGAGCGCAGGGTGTCGAGGGCGGTGCGGACGGTCGCGGGCGTGACGGCGGCCGTGAGCCCGAGCAGGACGCGGGTGTCGAAGCCCGCCGCGCGGGCGTCCAAGGCGGTGGCGCGGACACAGTGATCGGTGGCGATGCCCACCACGTCCACCGCGTCGATGGCGTGCGCGCGCAGCCAGTCCGCGAGGCCGGTGGAACCGTCCGACGCGGTGCCCTCGAAACCGGAGTAGGCGGCGGTGTACGCGCCCTTGGAGAAGACCTCCTGGATCGGCGCGGTATCGAGCGCCGGATGGAACTCCGCCCCCGGTGTGCCGACCCGGCAGTGCGGCGGCCAGGTGTCCACGTAATCCGGATTCTCGGAGAAATGCGCGCCCGGATCGATGTGGAAATCGCGAGTCGCCACCACGGCGGTGTAATCCGAGACCCCCAGGTACCGGGTGATCCGCTCGGCCACCGCCGCTCCGCCCGCGACGGCGAGCGATCCGCCTTCGCAGAAATCGTTCTGTACGTCGACGACGATCAAGGCTCGGCTCATGGCGACCTCCCGTGGATGAACCGCGACGGTTCGATGCTCGTATTGCATTGTGCCGCCCGCTGGTCAGCGTGGTCCACGCGCGGTCGGCGGACGCCATTCTCGACGCTCGAGCCCCTCCTCGCGCGTCGAGACATGGCGGCCGATTCGGTGCCTGCCGGGCCCGGCGACCGGGGTGCGCGCTACGCGGTGATGAAGGTCGTCGGGATGGCGGGTTCGCCCGCGGAGAGTTTGAGGCCCTCCCAGGGGAGGCTGATCAGGCCCTGCGCGACCAGTTCGCGACTCTGCTGGAGGGTGGGCTGGTCGGGGAGGATCTCGCCGTCGCGGACGAGGGGGGTTTGCAGGTCGCGGATCTGGAAGCCGTTGGGCTCGGGATGGGGTGCGGAAGCGGGGTAGACGATTTCCTCCACGACCGTGCCGGTGCTGCGGGACAGGCGCACGGCCTTCTTGGTGCCGCCGCGAGATTCCTTGTGGGAGCTGCGTTTCGCGACCGGGACGCCTTCGACCTCGACGAGTTTGTAGACCATTCCGGCGGTGGGCGCACCGGAGCCGGTGACCAGGGCGGTGCCGACACCGTAGACGTCGACCGGTTCGGCGCGCAGCGAGGCGATGGCGTATTCGTCGAGATCGCCGGACACGACGATCCGGGTCTTCACCGCGCCGAGCGCGTTCAACTGTTCGCGGACCTGGCGGGCCAGCACCCCGAGATCACCGGAATCGATTCGCACGCCACCCAATTCGGGTCCGGCGACCTCGATCGCGGTGGCGACGCCCCGGGTGATGTCGAAGGTATCCACCAGCAGTGTGGTGCCGACGCCGAGCGCGGCGATCTGACTGCGGAACGCGTCGGCCTCGTGTTCACCGTCGGATCCGCTGTGCAGCAGGGTGAACGCGTGCGCACTGGTGCCCGCGCCGGGAACGCCGAAGCTGCGCACGGCTTCCAGATTCGAGGTGGCGTCCAGCCCCGCGAGATACGCGGCCCGCGACGCCGAGGGCGCGGCCAGCTCATGCGTTCGGCGCGAACCCATTTCGATCATGCGCCGCCCGCCCGCGGCGCTCACCATGCGCGCGGCCGCGGCGGCGATGGCGCTGTCGTGGTTGTAGATCGACAGCGCGAGGGTCTCCAGCAGCACGCATTCGGCGAAGGTGCCGCGCACGGTCAGGATGGGGGAGCCGGGGAAGTACAGCTCACCTTCGCGATACCCGTCGATATCCCCGCTGAACCGATAGTCCCGCAACCAGGCCACGGTGTCCGAATCCAGGAACTTCGCGACGATCGCGAGTTCAGGCTCCCCGAAACGGAATTCACGCAGCGCCGCCAGCAGTCGCCCGGTCCCCGCGACCACGCCGTACCGCCTGCCGTGCGGCAATCGCCGGGCGAATACCTCGAACGTGCACCGCCGATGCGCGGATCCGTCCGCCAATGCGGCGGCGAGCATGGTGAGCTCGTACTGATCGGTCAGCAATGCGGTGCTGGTCATCCCGGCGGCGATCGTCACGGGTTCCACTGTAGGCACAGACCGAACGGTCATCCTGGTGACACCGCCCCACGACACGTCGGCGATATAACGCTCGTGGTGGGCGTGTCGTGTGGGCTGTTGTTTCTTCGGGGTCGAGTCGTACCCTGGACGTTATGGGTCTGTGCAGAGAAGACGCTGTCCGGATTGCCGCCCGGACGGGCGGCGTGAGCGGGACGGTATCGGCGGCACAACTGACATCATCGACTTCCCGGGTCGTACTGGGCGCGTCGCAGGCGATGCCCGAGGCGGTCGAGTACACCGAAATCCTCGAGGCCGAGGACCGCCCGTGGGTAACGGTCGTTTGGGACGATCCGGTCAACCTCATGCACTACGTGACGTACATCTTCCAAAAGCTGTTCGGCTATAGCAAAGCCAAGGCAACCGAACTCATGCTCCAGGTGCACAACGAGGGCAAAGCCGCCGTCTCCTCCGGCTCGCGCGACAAGATGGAACACGATGTGCAGCGCCTGCACGCGGCCGGACTATGGGCGACCATGCAGCGTGACCAGTGACCCGGGCGACTACGGTAGGCCCGTGCGGAAGTGGAGCAGGAAGAACTCCCTGGGCGGGCTGAAACTCCGTTCGGAAATGGACGCCCACGAGGCGGAGGTACTGCGCTCGCTGGTGGGCGCGGTGACCGGATTACTCACCGACCGAGCCCGTTCGGCCCCCGAGGACGATCTGGCCGCGCTCACCGGGTTACAGCTGGGCAACTCCACCCCGCCGGATGACCCGCGCCTGGCCCGGCTGCTCCCCGATTTCCATCGCAGCGAGCCCGGTTCCCCCGACGCCGACCGCGCCGACCTGAACAGCGCACTGCGCAGCCTGCACGAACCGGACATCATCGAAACCAAGGTCTCCGCGGGCCTGGTCATTCTGGAAACCCTCCCGCCGCAGGGCGGCAAGGTGGTCATCACCCCGGAGCAGGCCGAGCACTGGCTCACCGCGCTCAATGACGTCCGCCTGGCCCTGGGCACCGCGCTCGATATCAGCGCCGATATGCCCGATCAGTTGGACGAGGACGATCCGCGCGCCCCGAGCCTGGACGTCTATCACTGGCTCACCTGGATGCAGGACTCCCTGCTGCAAGCGCTCATGCCGTAATCGCGCCCCCGCCACTTCGGAGGTACACATCGTGAACAACAGTGCGGGACCGAACAATTCGATCACCGATGTGACGGGTGTCCTGGTGGGGCATGAACATCGCGTCGATTCGAACGCCACCCTCGGCACCGGCGCGGCCACCGGCTGCACCGTACTGCGCGTCCCCGGCGGCGCGACCGCGTCGGTGGATGTGCGCGGCGGCGGACCGGGCACCCGGGAAACCGATCTGCTCGATCCCGGCAATACCGTGCGCCAGGTGAATGCCGTATTGCTCACCGGCGGAAGCGCTTACGGCCTCGCCGCCGCCGACGGCGTGATGCGCTGGCTGGAGGAGCACCACGAGGGCATTCCGATGGATCCGGCCGATCCGTCCCGCGTGGTGCCGATCGTGCCCGGCGCGGTGATCTTCGATCTGCCGGTGGGCGCGTGGGATATTCGGCCCGACGCCGATTTCGGTTTCCTCGCAACGGACGCCGCCGCAACGGATTTCGCCCGCGGTTCGGTGGGCGCGGGCGCGGGTGCGCGCGCCGGCTCCATCAAGGGCGGCGTCGGCACCGCTTCGGTCCGCTTCACCGACGGCCCGGCGGCCGGAATCACGGTGGGCGCGTTGATCGTCGCGAATCCGGTCGGCTCGGTCTTCGATCCGCGCACCGGATTGCCGTGGGGCGCGGGCACGGACGGCCCGGACCATTTCGGCCTGCGTCCGGTCGCGCCGGACAAACTCGCCGCCGCCAACGCGCTGCCCGTGAAGAGCACCGTCCTGAACACCACCATCGGCGTGGTGGCCACCGATGCGGCCCTGGACCCCTCGGCCTGCCGCCGCCTGGCCACCACCGCCCACGACGGTCTGGCCCGGGCCATCCGCCCCGCGCATTCGCCGCTGGACGGTGACACCCTGTTCGCCCTGGCCACGGGTGCGGTCACCCCGGCCCCCGCCTTCCCGCTGCCCCCGGCCTTCCCCGCCGACCTGCTCCTGCTCGACGAGCTCTGTACCGCGGCGGCGGTCTGTGTGGAACGCGCCATAGTCGACGCCATCCTGTCCGCCACCTCGGTAGCCGGAATCCCTTCCTACGCGGAACTTTTCGGCGAATAGCGTGATGCGCACCGGGTGTCGCCGATCACTCGCGCCGCGGCGGGCGCGGGGGTGTGATCCCGGTCGCGGGGAATAGGTGAATATTCTGACCTGTTGAGGGCAGCGGTAAAGGGAAGGATTCGAACTGTGCTGGTGATCAGGGCCGATCTCGTGGAGGCGATGGTCGCGCACGCGCGCGCCGATCACCCGGACGAAGCCTGCGGTGTCATCGCCGGTCCCGAGGGTTCGGATCGCCCGGAGCGTTTCGTAGCCATGCTGAACGCCGAACGCTCGCCCACCTTCTACCGCTTCGATTCCGGTGAGCAATTGCGCGTCTGGCGCGCGATGGACGATGCCGATGAGGAGCCGGTGGTCATCTACCACTCGCACACCGCCACCGAGGCGTACCCGAGCCGCACCGATATCTCGTACGCGTCCGAGCCGAACGCGCATTACGTGTTGATCTCCACCCGCGACGCCGACGCGCACGAGTTGCGCAGCTACCGCATCCTCGATGGCGTGGTCACCGAGGAGCCGGTCGAGATCGTCCCCGCCTACTCCGGCACCGGGTCGGATACCGAATCCGCCGACGCCTGAACATCTTCCGCCGGAAACAGCAAGGAGCCCCCCATGCCGGTCACCGTCTCCATCCCCACCATCATGCGCACCCTCACCGGCGGTGAGAAGCGCGTACAGGCCGAGGGCGCGACCCTGGCCGAACTCATCGACAACCTGGAGGCCAACCACACCGGCCTCAAGGAGCGACTGCTCAAGGACGGCAAGCTCAACCGCTACGTGAACATCTACGTCGACGACGAGGATGTGCGCTTCACCGGTGGTCTGGCGGCCGAGGTGCCCGAGGGCGGCACCGTCACCATCCTCCCGGCGGTCGCCGGCGGTTCCCGCTAACCGTGGCGCGCTACGAGTCGCTGATCGCGACGCTCGGCGATACGCCCCTGGTCGGCCTGAAGAATCTGTCCCCGCGCTGGGACGGCGAGAACCATGTGCGCCTGTGGGCCAAACTCGAGGACCGCAATCCGACGGGTTCGATCAAGGATCGCCCGGCGCTGCGCATGATCGAACAGGCCGAGGCCGAGGGCAAGCTCACCCCGGGCTGCACGATCCTGGAGCCCACCAGCGGCAATACCGGTATCTCGCTGGCGATGGCCGCGAAACTCAAGGGCTACCAACTGGTCTGCGTCATGCCGGAGAACACCTCGGTGGAGCGCCGTCAGCTGCTCACCATGTTCGGTGCGCGCATCATCGACTCGCCCGCCGCGGGCGGCTCCAATCAGGCTGTGGCGCTGGCCAAGCAGATCGCCGCCGAACATCCGGACTGGGTCATGCTCTACCAGTACGGCAATCCGGCGAACGCGCTCGCGCACTACGAGACCACCGGCCCGGAGATCCTGGCCGACCTGCCCGAGATCACGCATTTCGTGGCGGGCCTGGGCACCACCGGCACCCTGATGGGCACCGGCCGCTTCCTGCGCGAGAAGGTCCCGTCCATCGAGATCGTCGCCGCCGAACCGCGCTACGGCGAACTCGTCTACGGCCTGCGCAATATCGACGAGGGCTTCATTCCGGAGCTGTACGACGCCTCGGTGCTGACCTCCCGCTTCTCGGTCGGCCCCTACGACGCGGTCCGCCGCACCCGCGAACTGGTCCTGGAAGAGGGCATTTTCGCGGGCATCTCCACCGGCGCGATCCTGCACGCCGCCCTGGGCGTGGCCAAGAAGGCCGAAAAGGCGGGCGTCACAGCCGACATCGCCTTCGTGGTGGCCGACGGCGGCTGGAAATACCTCTCGACCGGGGCCTACGACGGCACCCTGGAAGAGGCCGAGGACCGCCTCGAAGGTCAGCTCTGGGCCTGAGCACGGTCGGCGGCGGTACGCTCGGGGCAGAGCTTGGCCTAGGAGGTACCGGCTATGGGCGGCAGCGGCGTCGGCGCGTCATTCGATCCGGATCGGATCGCGCGACTGCGGGGGCAATTGACGAATCCCGGCGTCGCACAGCGCGGGGGCGGCGCGCTGAAGCTGCTGTGGCAGCGGGCGATTGCGATCATTCTCGCGGTTACCGCCTTCCTCTACGGGGTAGAAGGCGTCGACACCGTCACCGGTCATCACCTCGACGAGGCGGGCGGTGTGAAGCCCCGCCAACTCGACGGTTTGGACGGGATTCTGTTCGCCCCTGTGCTGCATGCCAATTGGCCGCATCTGCTCGGTAATACGGTTCCGGTATTAGTGCTGGGTCTGCTGACCCTGCTGACGGGTATCGGCCGGGGCCTCGCGGCGACCGCCATCATCTGGGTGATCGCGGGGACCGGCACCTGGCTGATCGGCCAAAGCCACTCCGTTCACGTCGGCGCGTCGGTGCTCGTGTTCGGCTGGCTCACCTATCTGATCTCGCGCGGTGTGTTCGCCCGCAATGTGGTGCAGATCGCCATTGGCCTGGTGGTGGGGTTGCTGTATGGCTCGATTCTGTGGGGTGTACTGCCCGGACAGCCCGGAATCTCTTGGCAAGGGCATCTTTTCGGGGCGGTGGGTGGACTGGTTGCGGGGTGGGTACTCTCAGCGGATGAACGTCGTCATCGTCGCGGGGCCAACGCCGGCCGACTCGTGTCGTAAGGGTGACGGTGGACCCGGTCGGCGATTTGGGGGATCCCTCCTTGAGTGAGACAGCAGCGTGGCAGCATGGGGGAATGCGCCTCACCGTGATCGGGTGCTCGGGCAGCGTGTCCGGCCCGGATTCCCCGGCGTCGGGATACCTGCTCACCGGCCCGGATATGACTCCCACCGTCATCGATTTCGGTCCCGGCGTGCTGGGCGCGTTGCAGCGCTATCTGGATCCGGGCGAGGTGGATATCTTCCTCACCCATCTGCATGCCGATCACTGCCTGGATCTGCCCGGGCTGCTGGTGTGGCGGCGCTACCATCCGAATCCGCCGACGGGTAAGGCCATCGTGTACGGGCCGTCGGATACCTCGCTGCGCATCGGCAACGCGTCCGCGGAGATCGGCGGCGAGACCGATGACTGGTCCGATGTGATCGATATGCGGCAGTGGTCGGTGGGGGAGCCGATCCCGTTCGGTCCCGGCCACACCGTCGAGGCGCGCCGCATGTATCACCCGCCGGAGTCCTACGGCCTGCGCATCAAGACCGCCGCCGGGCGCACCTTCGTCTACACCGGCGATACCGCCATCTGCCCCGAGGTCTACGACCTGGCGCGCGGTGCGGACGTACTGCTCGCCGAGGCGTCCTGGACGCACGATCCGGCGAACCGGCCCCCGGGCATCCACCTCTCGGGCACCGAGGCGGGCATGATCGCCGCCGAGGCGGGCGTCGGTGAACTACTGCTCACCCATATTCCGCCGTGGACCTCGCGCGAAGATGTGATCGCCGAGGCGAAGGCCGTTTTCAGCGGTCCGGTGCACGCGGTGTCGCCGGGCGAGACCTTCGACATCTGACGCTCCCGATCCCACCATTCGCCGACATGTCCGCGACCCGTATGGGCCGCGGACATGTTCGTTCCGTGCACTATTAGGCTGGGCCCGTGTCTAAACGAGCCGATGGCAGGGCGGATGACGAACTCCGCGAGGTAAAGATCACCCGTGGGTTCACCACGCATCCGGCGGGATCGGTGCTGGTGGAATTCGGCGGGACGCGCGTCATGTGCACCGCGAGCGTCACCGACGGGGTGCCGCCGTGGCGTCGCGATTCCGGATTGGGCTGGCTGACCGCCGAATACGCGATGCTGCCCGCCGCCACGCACACCCGTTCCGGGCGTGAGTCGGTCAAGGGCAAGGTCGGCGGCCGCACCCAGGAGATCTCCCGTTTGATCGGGCGTTCATTGCGGGCCTGCATCGATCTGTCCACCATCGGCGAGAACACCATCGCGGTCGACTGCGATGTGCTGCAGGCCGACGGCGGCACCCGCACCGCCGCGATCACCGGTGCGTATGTGGCGCTTTCGGATGCCGTCACCTATCTGGCCGCGGCCGGGCAGCTGACCGATCCGCAGCCCATCTCCTGCGCCATCGCCGCGGTGAGCGTCGGCGTGGTGGACGGCCGTGTGCGCCTTGACCTTCCGTACGAGGAGGATTCGCGCGCCGAGGTCGATATGAACGTGGTCGCCACCGATACCGGCACCCTGGTCGAGATCCAGGGCACCGGTGAGGGCGCGACGTTCCCGCGCTCCACCCTGGACAAGATGCTGGACTCCGCGCTCGCGGGCTGCGAGCGCATCTTCCAGGTGCAGAAGGAAGCGCTCGCACTGCCGTATCCGGGCGTGCTCCCGGAGCCGTCCGAGGGGAAGAAGAAGTCCTGATGTCCCGCCGCGTCCTGGTCGCCAGCCGAAATGCCAAGAAGCTCAACGAATTGCGCCGCATCCTCGATGAGGCCGGTATCGCGGGCGTCGAAATCGTGGGCCTGAACGACGTTCCGGAATACGAGGAGGCCCCCGAAACCGGCGCGACCTTCGAGGAGAATGCCCTCGCCAAGGCTCGTGACGGTTTCGCCGCCACCGGATTGCCCTGTGTCGCAGACGATTCCGGTATCGCGGTGGACGCGCTGAACGGTATGCCCGGTGTGCTCTCGGCACGCTGGTCCGGTACGCACGGCAATGACGAGGCCAACAACACCCTGCTGCTGGCCCAGCTCGGCGATGTCCCGGACGAGCGCCGCGGCGCGAGCTTCGTCTCGTCCTGCGCCCTGGTCGCGGACGGCGTCGAAGAGGTCGTGCGCGGTGAATGGCCGGGCGTCATCTCCCGGAATCCGGTGGGCGACGGCGGTTTCGGCTACGACCCGCTCTTCGTTCCGGAGGGCGGCACCGTCTCCGCGGCGCAGCTCACCCCGGCCGAGAAGGACGCGGCCTCCCATCGCGGCCGCGCCCTGCGTCAACTGCTCCCGGCCCTGAAAGCCTTGGCCGCCAACTGAATTGCCCGTGAAATCCCGGCAACTCCAGCACAGCGAACGCGCCCCCATCCATCGGATGGGGGCGCGTTCGTCGTGTGTGCGGCTCAGAGCCCGAAGGCGGCCTTGACCTCTTTGGTGCGCATGTGCTCGAACACGAAGGACAGGAACGGAACCGTGCCCGCCAGGCAGGTCAGCGCCGTGGTGACCGGCTTCCACCGTGCCTTGATGCCCAGATCGATGGTCATCACCAGGTACAGCATGTAGAAGATGCCGTGCACCTGACCGACGTAGAACAGCCAGTGCGGGGCGGTGCTGCTGTCGTCCAGCAGCAGGTACTTGTAGATCACCTCGCCGGTGAGCACCAGCAGCCACAGACCGGTGATCCACGCCAGAATCCGGTACCGCAGCAGTGCGCCGCGGATCTTCTCGGGTGCGGCCGCGCCGAGCGGTCGGGGCGCGAGGGTTTCCGCACCGGTCGCGACGGGGGCCTGGGAGTTGTCGCGCGCGGTCACCCGGCGCTCCTTTCGGGGTGGTTGCGCAGCCCGGCGTCCTGGATCTGCTGATCGAGATCGCTGGCGTGCAGTTCGGCCAGGTACCTGTTGTATTCGGCGGTCTGCGGATCATCCTGGGCGGCCGCCTTGGGCCGCTCGGGCAGCAGTCCGGCCGGAATCTCGCGCGGCGCCTGCGGCTTGGGCCGCTTCGGGCGCGGCGCGGCTTCGGCCTCGGAGGACGGTGGCGCGGCCTCGAACTCCGCCTCCAATTCGGCGTCCTTCTCCAGCCGCACGAACCGGAAGTACGCCCACACCACGAACCCCGCGAACAACGGCCACTGCAGTGCGTAACCGAGGTTCTGCGCGGTGCCGGTGCCGGATTCGTAGCGCCCCCACTGCCACCAGCCGAGGCCCAGGCAGGCCACGAATGCCACGACCACGAACACGATCAGGGCCGGACGGCGTTGGGGAGCGGACACGACCTCCACGGTACCTGCCTACTACGGCCACCGTAGTAGGAGGTCCATCGCATTATCGGAAGCCGTTGATGCTCAGAACTTGTAGGTGACGCCCGTGAGTCGCTCGGACTCTTCCCACAGGCGACGCCACAGTTCGCGATCCTGGGACAGCTTGCTGGAGGGCGCGTGCTCGACCGGGCCCTTATTGCCCATCAGACGGGCCGGACCCCAGTAGACGGTGGGATCGGCGTCCGGCTCGGTCGCTCCGAAGAGCGAGGAGTGCGCGGCCAGGGCGGGCGCGTGGCCGACCAGGCGGATGACCGGCTTGGCGATGCGGTCGATGGGGGTTTCGGTGCGGGCGAACAGATCGGTCGCCGAGACGCCGGGGTGCACCCCGTAGGAGCGCTTGCTGGAACCGGCGGCGGTGAGACGGCGCTGGAGTTCGCGGGCGAACATCAGATTCGACAGCTTGGACTGCGCGTACGCGAGATTGCGCTGGTACCTGCGGTTTTCGTAATTGAGGTCGTCGATCCACAGCTTGGGGGTCTGCTTGTGCGCGATGGACGCCAGCGTGACGACGCGGTCGCCGATCTTGTCCAGCAGCAGCCCGGTGAGCGCGTAATGGCCGAGATGGTTGACGCCCCACTGGGTTTCGAAGCCGTCCTTGGTGCGCGAGAACGGCACGTTCATCAGCCCGGCGTTATTGATCAGCACATCGAATTCGCCTTGGCCGTCCGCGAATTCGCGAATCGATTCCAGGCTGGCCAGATCCAGTCCGGCGACCCGCACATCGCCGTCGATGCGGTCGGCGACCTCTTGCGCCTTCGCGGTATTGCGGCAGGCCATGATGACGGTGCCGCCCTTGCTCGCCAGCACCTTGGTGGTCTGCTCGCCGAGCCCGCCATTTGCTCCGGTGATCACGAAGGTGCGCCCGGACTGGTCCGAGATATCGCTTGGCTTCCATGCCATGGCTGTTGACCTCACAGGTTCGGCTTCGGTGCGCTTCGTCGCGCACACGGTCCGCTGATCTTACTCCAGAGTAAGTTCCTGCGATAGGCCGAGTGTCCGGGACGCACCGGACGGTGTCCGGGACGCGCCGCAAGCCGCGCGACGCGTCCCGGATCTCAGCCGAGCATGTCCGCAAAAGCCGACATGCGCGACGGCTGCCGCAACCGCTGCATGCCCTTGGACTCGATCTGCCGCACCCGCTCCCGCGAAACACCGAACAGGCGGCCGACCTCCTCCAGGGTGCGCGGCTCCGCACCGTCCAGACCGTAGCGCAGTGTGATGACCTGCGCCTCCCGCTCCGGCAGACCCGCGAGGACTTGGCGGATCCGGCCGCGGGCCGCGGCCTCGGTGACGGTCACCGAGGGGTCCGGCGCACTGTCCGCCAGCAGTGCGCCGAGTTCGGTGGCGTCCTCCTCGCCGACCGGGAGATGCAGCGAAATCGGTTCGCGCCCATGGCGTAGCACCTCGCGCACCTGCTCGGCCGGAAGCTCCATCGCCGTCGCGAGCTCATCCATCGTCGCTTCGCGCCCGAGCTGCTGGGACAGCTGTCGCTGTGTGCGCTTGGCCCGGTTCAGCACCTCCACCACGTGCACGGGGACCCGAATCGTGCGGCTCTGATCGGCCAGCGCGCGCCCGATGGACTGTTTGATCCACCAGGTCGCATAGGTCGACAGCTTCAAACCGCGCCGATGGTCGAACTTGTCGATGGCGTGCATCAGGCCCAGCGTGCCCTCCTGGGTCAGGTCCAGCAGTGACATGCCCGCCGGAGTCGGATAGTGCTTGGCGATGGAGACCACCAGGCGCAGGTTGGCGCGCACCATATGGTCCTTGGCGCGCCGGCCGTCGGCGCTCGCCAGCTGTAGTGCGCGCCGTTCGGCGGCGCTGAGTTCGATTGCGGCGGAAGCGGACTCGTCCATCCGCTGTCGTGCCAGCCGTCCGGCTTCGATGCGTTCTCCCAATGCGTACTCATCCTGTGCGGTCAACAACGCGGTGCCGCCGATGCGACGGAGGTAGTCCTTGATGGCGTCTTCGCTGAGGGTGATCGCGCTACTCATGCGAACAAACTTAGAGGCGACCTAAAAATATGTCAAGGATGAATTTGGGACGGAATCAGATATAGTCGTCGACATGAACGCACAGATCACCGATGGCAGGTCGGCGGGCCTGCGGGAGCGCAAGAAGCAGCAGACCCGGCAGCACATCTCGAACACCGCCACCCTGCTGTTCCTGGAACGCGGCTACGACAGCGTCACCATCGCCGAGATCGCGGCCGCCGCGGACGTCGCCAAGATGACGGTCACCAATTACTTCCCGCGCAAGGAAGACCTGGTGCTCGATCTGCACGACATCTTCGTGGAGACGCTCGCGCAGACGGTGCGTGAGCGCGAGATCGGCGAATCGGCGCTGGCCGCGCTGCGCCGCAACTACCTCGCCACGGTCGCGGAACGCAATGCGGTGGTGGGCTTCTCCGGCCCCGACTTCGCCCGCCTGATCACCGGCAGCTCGGCCCTGGTGGCGCGGCTGCGCGAATTCCACGAGGAGCGCGAGCGCCGCCTCGCGACCTGCCTGGCCGCCGAAACATCCGCCGGCCCGGACGAATTCGCCCCGCGGGTGGCGGCGGCGCTGCTCGGCGGCATCCATCGCGCGCTGTTCGAGGAGACCCTGCGGCGCACGGTCGCGGGGGAGTCCAATGACGTCATCGCCGGAGCGCTGACCGGGAATGTCATCACCGCGTTCGACACCCTGGAGCCGTCGCTGGGTGACTATGCGGTGCGCGCGCAATAGGGCGTATTCGGCACCCGGGTGTGGATCCCGGCCGGAAGCGTGCCGGGATGACGGACTAGTTAGCCGTGTCGTTGCTGTGTCTTCGGTAGTGGGCGAAACATACTGGGCCGATGACCGGTGCCAGCGTGGCCGTCGCTCCTTCGGTGCCCCAGCCTCTGAGCCGGGCCCGGATCAATGTCATCTTCGGCACGGTGGTGCTCGGGATGCTCATGGCGGCACTCGATTCGACCATTGTCGCCACCGCCCTGCCCACCATCGTCGCCGATCTCGGCGGCTCCGGGCATATGGCCTGGGTGGTCACCGCCTATCTGGTCGCCGAGGCCATCGCCACGGCGCTGGCCGGAAAATTCGGTGACCTGTTCGGGCGCAAACTGATCTTCCAGCTCAGCGGGGCCATCTTCATCCTGGGTTCGATCGTCGCCGGAATGGCGCACGGGATGGATTTGCTGATCATTGCCCGAGCCGTGCAGGGGCTGGGCGCGGGCGGGCTCATGGTCACCTCGATGGCGCTGATCGCCGATGTGATCCCGCTGCGCGAACGCGGTCAGTACCAGGGTGCGCTGGGCGCGGTGTTCGGCGTGACCACGGTGGTCGGCCCGACCCTGGGCGGCCTGTTCACCGATCACCTGAGCTGGCGCTGGTGCTTCTACGTGAACGTGCCCATCGCGATCATCATGATTCTCGTTGCGGCGCGGACGATTCCGGTGGTCCGCAATGCGGTGAAACCGATCGTCGACTATCTGGGCATCGCGCTCATCGCCATCGGCGTCACCTGTCTGATCCTGGGCCTGGAGTGGGGCGGACAGGAATACGCCTGGGGTTCGGCCATGATCATCGGCCTGTTCGCGGCGGCTGTGGTGGCACTCGCGGCATTCGTCGCGGTGGAGTTGCGGGCCGAGGAGCCCATGCTCCCCATGCGCCTGTTCCGCAGCAATGTCTTCACCGTCTGCTCGATCCTGAGCTTCATCGTCGGCTTCGCCATGCTCGGCGCGATGACCTACCTGCCCGCGTTCCTGCAATACGTGAAGGGCGTATCCGCCACCGCTTCCGGTGTGCAGACCCTGCCGCTGGTGGTCGGACTCTTCGGCACCTCGATCCTGTCCGGCACCATCGTCGGCCGCACCGGCCGGTACAAGTTCTTCCCGATCGCGGGCACGGCCGTGATGGCGCTGGGCCTATTCCTCATGTCCACCATGGATTCCGGTACGAGTTTCTGGTTGCAGTCGCTGTACATGCTGATCCTGGGCCTCGGCATCGGCCTGGCCATGCAGGTGCTCACCATCGCGGTGCAGAACAGCGTGCCGTATTCGGATCTGGGCACCGCGACCTCGGGCGTGACCTTCTTCCGCACCATCGGCAGCGCGTTCGGCACCACGGTTTTCGGCACGCTGTACTCGAATCAGCTGGGCCCGCACCTGACTTCGGCGCTGATGGAGGCGAAGGTGCCGCCGGAGGTGGCGCAGAATCCGCAGGCGTTGCGCGCGCTGCCGCCGGAGCAGGCCATGCCGATCATCGACGCCTACGCCACCTCCATCGACTATGTCTTCCGCTGGGTGGTGCCGGTCGCGGTGCTCGGCTTCCTGATCGCCTGGTTCCTGAAAGAGGTTCCGCTGCGCGACAGTTCGCGCGGTCAGGCCGCCGATGTCGGTGAGGGTTTCGCGGTGCCGGATTCCCCGGATCGCGGGGTGCAGATGGAGCGGGCCATCGTGCGGGTGCTGCGCAAACTGCGTGACAATGCCGTTCCCGAGCCCGGCATTCTCGCGGCGTCGGGCAGTTCCCTCGCCAAGGATGAGGCGTGGGCGCTCGGCCAGGTGCGCATGTATCAGCGCCTGCGCGGTTCGGTCACGGTCTCCGATATCGCCAAAACCCACTGGGTGCCACCGGAATTGGTGGAACCGGTCTTCGAGAAGACCCAGCGCGAGGGTCTGGTCCGCCGCGACGGTGACGAACTCTCGCTCACCGACCGTGGCATGCGCGAGGTCGACACCGTGCACACCGCCTGGAAGCACTGGCTCGAAAACCAGCTCGACGACTGGGATCTCACCGATCCCAAGGAACGCGCCCTCTTCGACCAGAGCATCGACAATATCGCCACCAAACTCCTCGACGAGGCGGACTACCCGGACGCCCTCCCCGCCAAGCGCTGACCCCTGCACGACCGTGGCCGTTGCCTGGAAGAGCAACGGCCACGGTCATTTCCATGGCTCAGGCAGTGACCCGGACCGGTCGCACCGGTGCGTCCCAATCGATTCGGAAGTGCTGCTCGGGTCCGAACACCTTCTCCGGATCCATGCGCTTGAACATCATGGGCATGACCATGCCCATGAACGCCCGGGTCACCGGACCCGCCGCCTTGGTGTGATTCATTCGCTTGACCCGATTGGCGACCCCTTCCACCCGGGGCCGCCGCAGCGCCTCATAGGTGGCGAAAGCCAGTGCCGGATCATCGATATCGCGCAGGCAGTGCGCGAGTTCGATGGCGCTCTCGATGGCCATGGACCCGCCCTGTCCGGAGGTATTGCTGGGCGCGTGCACGGCATCGCCGGTGAGCACCATGCGCCCGCGATACCAGTGCGGTACCGGCGGCATGATGTGCAGCGCGCCGACGACCTGCAAATCCGCCGCCTGGGTGGCCTGCGCCAGCGCCGCACCCGGGGTGTCGTCCGCGTAGGTCTCGCGCAGGATGCGCAACCATTCCTCATTCGAGACGCTGCGCGCTTCGGTGAGTGAAAGGTATTGCGGGTGCGGCAGATTCGCACCCCAGGCGACGCGGCCGTCCGGCATGACCCAGTACAGGTAGTAGGCGCGTTTGCCGAAGGCGAAGGTCATATCGGACGGTTCCAGATCCACCGGGCATCGCGTATACGCCCCGAATCCGAGCATATTCAGATACTGCGGTCCCGGAGCCTTCGGATCGATGAGCGTGCGCACGGTGGAGCGAATGCCGTCCGCGCCGATGAGCACATCACCGGTGGCGCTGCTGCCGTCGGCGAAATGCGCGGTAATGCCGTCCGCGTTCTCCTCGACTTCGACGAGTCGCCGGTTGTACTCGAATTTCACCCCGGCGGCGACGGCGACATCGTGCAGTGCCGTGTGCAGATCGGGCCGGTCGACCAATTGCAGCGGTTCGACGCCGCTGATCCCGGGCAGTTTGATGAGCTTGCCGTTGACCGCCATCGATTGCGACCGGATCGGCGCGGCAATGGCCCGGACGGCGTCCGCGGCCCCGATGATCTCCAGCGCGGCCAGCCCATTGGGGGCCAGGGCCAGGTTGGAGCCGATGCCGTACGCGGGTCCCGGGTACGCCTCGAAGACGCGGGCCTCGATCCCGGCCCGGTGCAGCGCGGCCGCGACGACCGGTCCGGAAATGCCGCCGCCGATGACGAGGGCGCTGCGAATAGCGCGTGAATTGGTGGACATGGGTTGTCTCCCTGAATATTCGAAGGGTGCGATAAACCCCGAATCAGAGCGCGCGCGGAGAACCCAGTTATCCTGTAGTTGCCAAACTCGGTACGAGTTCGCCTGCACGAGCACGGATCGGGAAGGTGTGTTCCCGGGTCTCGGCGGTGGTGTTGCAGCACCTTCGCCGGGGCCCGGTCTATTCGGTGAATCGATCGGTGGTTCAGTCCGGCGGCGATTGCGCGCCGGGCAGCCCTCCCTCCACTTGCGCCACGACATCGGCGGGCAGGGAGCCGCCGCTATGCCACTCCCGCCATTGGTCTACCTGGGGAAAACTGCCGTCGGCGAGGGCATCGCGCAGTGCGCGCGCCCAGTTCGCCTCGGCGGTCAGCATGGTGAGCTCATAGTCGTCTTCGACCAGGAACAGGCGCGGCAATGAGCCTGCGAGCGAATCGATTTGAGTGCGGGTGGCGGCGATGGTCGTCTCCAGCTTGGTGATTCGGTCGGTGAGCAGGCCGATCACCTCATCGGGCGGCAGCACCGAGAGCACCGAGAGTCCGGCCATGAACGGCCGCTGTTCGGGTTCCGGGCTGGCGATGAGTTCCCTTGTCCAGTCCGTGAGTTCGGCGCGACCGGCCTCGGTGATGCGGTAGATGGTGCGTTCGGGGCGGGCCCCGTCGCGCTCACTGCCGGTGACCTCGAGGAAGCCGTGTTTGGTGAGGTTGTCCACGACGGTATAGAGCGAACCCCATTTGACGCCCATATCGTGGTCTTTGCCGTACTCCCGCAAACGGGCGGCGATCTCATAGCGGTGCATGGGCTGAATGGCCATGACCGACAGCACCGCCAGTGCCATCAGATTTCCGACCTTGCGCTTGCGAGCCATCTCCGGCACCTCCCTTACTCGTCTACGAATATACGTCTACGAGTATCTGAAAAACAAGGGTCGATACCTGCCCCGAAACGACAGCGCGCCCCGCACGGCAGGGCCGTGCGGGGCGCTGGATTCGGTTCGCGTGTCAGGAGGTGGCGAAGCGTGCGCGCAGATAATCCGAGGTGGCCTGATCGGCGGGCAGGAAAGCCTCCAGGTGCAGTTCGGCCAGGGTGATATCGGTGGCCGTCGCGAACGAGGTCAGCGTCGTGATCAGGCGTAACTCGCCACCGGGACTGCGCAGTCGCAGCGGTACCGCGAAACCCAGATGCTGCGGACCGGGATCGACCTTGGGCAGGTACGCCTCCAATTCGGTGATGAGCGCGTCCAGATCCGGATCCGGACTGCGTGCCGCCCGATTGCGCAGGCTGTCGGTGATATGCCGCCCCCATTCGGGCAGATTGATCACCCGCCGGGCCAGGCCGTCCGGATGCAGCGCCAACCGCAACACATTCAACGGCGCGTCGAGTAGCTCCGGCGCACAGCCCTCGGCCAGCATCTCGAATGCCGCATTGGCCGACACCAGGACCCCGTACGGCCGGGTCACCACGGCCGGATACGGCAGGTGCCCCTGCAGAATCGTGTCCAGTGCGTGCCGTACGGGACCGAGTTCCGGTGCGTCCAAAGCGGATTCGGGAAACGCGGGAGCGTAGCCCGCGGCCAGCAGCAGCGTATTGCGTTCGCGCAGTGACAATCCCAGCGATTCGGCCAGCCGCACCACCATGGTGCGCCCGGGATGTGAGCGACCCTGCTCCAGGAAGCTCAGATAGCGCTGACTCGTCTCGGCGCTGATCGCGAGATCGAGCTGGCTGATCCGGCGCCGGGTGCGCCAGTGCCGCAACTGCTGTGCGAAGGGGCTCGCCGGTGCTGCCACCGCCATGATCGTCATACCTCCACTGTGTGCGCCCGGCCGTCTCCGGGCGATTCCCCGGAGGGAATGGCCCGGCTGTGGAATGACAAGCGCGGCCATTCGATCATTCCCCGCGGAGCATGATCATTCCCTGCGGGGAATCGCGCTCGATCGCGCCGCCGAACAGACTTTCGGTCATGAGCAACGAGCTGAACACCGCCGCACTGACCACCCTGACCGAGCAGTACATCACCCTCTGGAACGAGGCCGACGCGGCCGCTCGCACCAAGCTGATCGCGGAACTGTGGGCCGAGGACGGCGCGCAGGTGCTGACCGATCCGCCGCAGGAGATCCGCGAGGCGGCCGCCGCCATCGCCTTCCCCGTCCCGTACCTGACCGTCCGCGGCCACCGTGAGCTGGACGCCCGGGTCACCCGGGCCTACGAAATGTTCATCGCCCCGGGCGAATACACCTTCCAGCCCCTCGGGGTGGCACAGCGCCTGGCCGGCGGTCTGGCCGGTCTCGGCTGGGCGATGGTCGCCACCGCGGACGGCTCGATCGGCGGCACCGGCTACGACGTGCTGGCGCTGGACGAGGACGGGCGCATCCGCAGCGATCACCAGTACATCGGCCCCGCGTAGCGACACCTGCATCGGCACAACAACTTTCGAACGCTTTCAGGAGAACCACAATGAATGGCATTGCGTACCAGATGGATCCGCTGCGCGGCCTCGACGGCCTCGGCACCCGGGCGCAGCAGTTGCCCGAGCCCGGACCGCATCAGGTCGTCGTGAAGGTCCGCGCCACCTCGCTGAATCGTCGCGACATCCTGCTCTACGAGGGCAAATACCCGGTCCCCATGACCCCCGGCATCACGCCCCTGGTCGACGGCGTCGGCGAGGTGATCGCCCTGGGCGAGGGCGTGACCCGCGCCGCGCTCGGCGACCGGGTCACCGGCACCTACTTCGTAGCCTGGAACGACGGGCCGCAGACCCAGAAGTCCTCCTTCGAGCAGTACGGTGCGAATCATCACGGCTGGCTGGCCAACTATGTGCTGCTGGAAGAGGATTCGGTGGTGCACGTCCCCGAGCACCTCACCGACGCGGAGGCCGCATCGCTCACCGCGGCGGGCCTGGTGGCCTGGTCGGCGCTGACCAAGCCGGTTCCGGCGGGACCGGGGGATACCGTGCTCACGGTCGGCACCGGCGTGGTCGGGTTGTTCGCCGTCCAGCACGCCAAAATGCTTGGGGCGCGAGTCATTTCGATCACCTCTTCGCCAGATAAGGCCGAGCGCCTGCGCAAACTGGGGGCCGATGAGGTCATCGACCGCAAGGAATTCCCGGACTGGGAGCAGCGGGTCCTCGAGCTCACCGGCGGGGACGGCGTCCAGCATGTGATCGATGCGGTCGGCATGCCGACGCTGCCGAAATCGCAGGCGTCCGGGGCCTACAACGCGATGATCACGCTGATCGGCGCGTTCCCGGCCGAGGCCGGACAGCAGCCCGGTGATCCCACGGGCTTCAAATACCTGGGCGTGCGCCGGATCGCGGTCGGCTCGCGCGCCGATTTCGAGGCGATGAACCGCACCATCACCGACCATCGGATGCGGCCGCTCATCGACCGGGTATTCCCGTTCGACCAAGCGCGCGAGGCGTTCCGCTACTACACCGAGGGCGACCCATTCGGCAAGGTCGTCATCTCCGTCGCCTAGCCGCCCGCAGCCCGTCCGTCATCCCGGCATGCTTTTGGCCGGGATCCACAGCCCGGCAGCGATATTAATTCAGCCGGGCTGGGCGGCGACCTCCGCCGCACTCGCGAACCCACGGATACGCGCGGTGTCATTTCCCTTGCGCCACAGCAGTACCCACTGAACCGGCGCGGCATCGCGGAGCGGAACATAGGCCACATCGGGGCGGGCGTGATAGCGCTGCGCGTGAGCCCCGATGGGCAGCACCCCCTTGCCCGCGCCGACCGCGGTCAGCAATTCACCGGTGGTCCCGGTTCCGGTCAGCACGGTGGCGGCCGGGATATCAGCCAGGGTCACCGAACGCCGCTGTGCGAGGCGGTGATTCACCGGCACCGCCAGTATCCGGGCCTCGGTGACCAGCACCGGCCCGGCGGTGATATCCGGATCGTGCACCGGTAGCACCCCCAGTGCGATATCGATCTCACCCTCGCGCAACCACGGAATCACCTGTGCGGGTTGAGCTTCCCGAATTCGCACCGCGCACTCCGGCAGCCGCTCGCGGAAGAGTTCGGCCGCGCGGGTGAGTAGTTGTCCGGTCGCCGCTTCCACGAACGCCACCTCCAGGGTGCCGCCGCGTCCGCGTCCGGTCGCCACGGTGTGCGCCACCGCCGCCGAGATCCGATCCCAGGCGGGCCGCAGTTCGGCGTAGAGATCACGCCCGGCCGGTGTCGCAGCCACCCGCCTGCTGCTCCGGTCGAAGAGCGGAACGCCCAGTCGCCGTTCGAGTTTGGCGACGGTCTGACTCACCCGCGCGGTGGAGATGTGCAGCCGGTCGGCGGTGCGCCCGAAGTGCAGCTCCTCGGACAGGGTGAGCAGGACCTCGATTTCGTGCCGCTCCAGCATTTCCGCCTCCACCAGCATTGTTAAGCCGTGCTTGACGATCGTTGCACACCGGCGCATTGCCGCCGCCCGCGCGGACGCCGACAGTGAAGCGGACCGCACCGCCAAGGAGGAACCGCAATGCCCGTCACCGCCTCGCACGCACTGTCCGCCCCGATCGCCGAGTACACCGCGACGGTCCGGGAATTGCGCGACCGCGCCGAGATCACCGACGCGCTGTACCGCTTCGCGCTCGGCCAGGATCTGCGCGATCGGGAATTGTTCGCCTCATCGTTCACCGAGGACGCCGAACTCGACTTTCAGCCGACCGCCGACCGCTGGGGTGGCAAGGCCCCGCTCATGGTGGGCCGTGATTTCATCGTCGACACCATCCTGAGCGGCTTCGCGGGCCGCGTCGACACCAGCCATCAGGTCACCAATCCGCGCGTTGTGATCGACGGCGACACCGCCTGGCTGACCGCCATGGTCGAGGCGCAGCACCTGCGCACCTATGACCACGATGTCTTCGCGCTGCTGAAGAACCGCTACGAGGTGGAGCTGGTTCGCGATGGTGAGCGCTGGCTCATGCGGCGCATCCGCATTGTGAATATCTGGTTCACCGGCGACCCGAAAGCCATCTTCTAGCAATCCAAGAAAATAGATACTGAGCTGGAATGATTCTGAGTCGTTAGGTCGATTCAGGTTCATGGCAAACCTGTGTACGGTCCTGGAAGACGAGCTTTTCGGATCGGCGGGCAAGCTGCCCGGGAATCTAAGGAGTTTCCGGTGTCCCTCGGCGCGGTGCGCGAGAAACCTCAGGTGAGCGACGACGACGGCACACCCGGCGTGGTGGAGTCCGGCGAGATGTCGGCGCGCACCCTGGTGCTGATGATCGTGCTCTCGCTGGGTGTGGTGCTGGCCCTGGTCGGTGGCAGTGTGCGCAGCAGCTTCGGCGGCTGGGGCGAATCCTCCGATGATCCCGCGGCCCCGGTCACCAGCTCCACCCAGCAGCCCGCCAGTGCGGGACCCGCGCCTGCTCCGGCACCCGCTCCCGCACCCCCGCCGCCCGCTCCGGCCCCCGAACCCGCGCCCGCGCCCGCTCCGGCCCCCGCTCCGGAAACGTATTACGCCCCGGCCCCGGTCGCTCCGGCGCCCGCGCCCGAACCCGCGCCGCCGCCCGCGCCCGCCCCGCCGCCGCCCGCGCCGGTCATCCCGGACATTCTCGCCCCCATCCTGCCGTTCCTGTTGCCACCGCCACCGCCACCACCGCCCCCGGCCCCCTGACCGGCGACCGGCCGGAATCCGAAGGAGGACAACCATGCTCGGTAGCCCGCGGCAATCCGACTCGGCGCACGAAGGCGATCTCGACCCGCGCGGTCTGGCCGCGGTCGTCCTCGTTTCCGGGCTCATGGTGCTCGCCATCGGCGCGGGCATGCTGCTCACCCGCTCCGGCGATACCGACGCGAATCCCGTTCGCGGCGTGCTGGATCCGAGCCGCACCTCGATGTATCACCCCCCGGCCGCGCCCGCCGCGGTCGCTCCGGCCGAACACGATTCCGTCGCCCCGGCACATGGATTGCTGCCCCCGTCGAAGGCTCCGGTGGCCGGTCCGGCCGCGCCGGTGAACGGTCCCGCCACCCCGCAGATCGGCTCCCCGGAGCTGGTGTATCCGCGCATGGCTCCGGCGAATCCGCCTGCCGCGCCTGCCAATCCGCCGCCCGCCGGGGTCGTGTCGCCCGTCGCACCGCATCCGGTCGAGGTCCCGATCCTGTTGCCGCCGCGATAAACCAGCGCCCCCCGATCGCTCCCGTCAGATTCCGGAAACGCCTGCGAGCTGGCCGATTCCGTACGTGACCGCCATGGCGAGCGCACCGCCGAACACCACCCGCAGCACCGCGCGCCGGGGGTTGCCGCCGCCGAGTCGCGCGCTCACCGAGCCCGTGATCGCCAGGGCCACAAGCACTGCCGCGAAGGTGACCGGAATCCGCCAGGACACCGGCGGCAGCAGTATGGCCAGCAGCGGCAGTATCGCGCCGAGCGTGAACGACACCGCCGAGGAGATGGCCGCATGCCACGGATTGGTGAGTTCGGTCGGGTCCAAACCCAATTCGGCCTCCGCGTGCGCCCGGAAGGCGTCATGCGCGGTGAGTTCCTCGGCCACCTGGCGCGCGGTAGCCGTCGAGAGCCCCTTGCCCTCGTAGATCTGCGCGAGTTCGGCCAGTTCGAACTCCGGTGATTCGGCCAGTTCCCGCCGCTCCTTGGACAGCAATGCTCTCTCACTGTCCCGCTGCGTGCTCACCGATATGTATTCGCCCGCCGCCATGGAGATCGCACCGGCGGTCAATCCCGCGATACCCGCGGTGAGAATCGCCGAACTCTCCGTCGTCGCCGCGGCCACACCCACCACCAGCCCGGCGGTGGAGACGATCCCGTCATTGGCCCCGAGCACCCCCGCCCGCAACCAGTTCAGCCGCGAAGCCAGCCCCTCGTTATGCGGTTCATGCGGATGCGGTTCCCCGACCCCGCCCGCCTCGACACTCGTTTCGGCCACCCCGAAAGCCTATTCCACCTCTTAGTCGATTTGCCGTATCCGCACGGTTCGCCCGGCTGTGCGCCACCCCCGTCAGGACGAGACGGCCACCGGGAGCGCGAAGGTGAACGGATCGTCGATGGCATCGAGCAGATAGTGCGCGAGATCCGCGCGATGGGTGGTGGACCCGACCGGTGCGGTGGCGCCGAGGGAAACGCGCGTCGCACCGGTGGCGGGAGCGTCGACGAGGCGGGTGGGGCGGACGGCGGTCCACCATAGGTCGCTACCGGCGAGACGATGTTCCATCCGCACCATATCGTCGTAGGTGCCGCGCATGAGGCGATAGAGCAGTCGGGCCGTGAGCCGGGCGCCCGGTCCGGCCGAGGCGGGGACCTCGATTCCGGCGGAGGAGATTACGAGCAACCTGCTCCCCGGAGCCAACGCCGCGACGAGTGCCTCGGCGCTCCGGGAGTAGATGGTGGCCGGACCGCGCCCGGTGGCCCCGAGGGCGGAGATCACCACATCGTGTCCGCGCAGCGCCGTGAGCGCCGCCGGATCGGTCGGATCCGCGACAATCGTGGCTACGGCCGCCGGGAACGCGGACTGTTCGATCGATCGGACACCGGATGACGCGTCCGCGGCCGGGTGTACGGGCCGCATGGTCGAGCGGGTCTCGACGGTGGGGCGCGAGGTGGGTTGCGAGCCCGGGCGGATGACAGTGGTGACATCGTAACCGCGGGTCAGGGCCTGCCGCACCAGGATTCGGCCGGTGCGGCCGGTGGCTCCGAGGATTGCGATGGTCGCCATATCAGTGCGCGGCCGGGCGGGTGGCGGGCTGGAACTTGAAGGAGACGGCTTCCATGAGGGGCTTGTGCTGGGTCTTCTGGACCGCGGCGATGCGCCACTGGTCGTCGGTATCGCGAATGACGGTGTAGGTGGCCAGTTTTCCGAGCTTCTTGGGCGTGCCCTTACCTGATTCGCCGCGGGTGAGCACGATCGCGGTGTCGGAGCCGTAGCGGCGGATCTCCAGGATGTCGATGGTGAGCCGGGTGTCCTTGAGGAAGCTGTCGAACAGTGCCTGATGCGCGCCGCCGATCTCGTCGCCGCCGTGGTAGACGGTGCCGACGTAGGTCACGTCGGTGGCGTCGGCGGTGAAGCAGGCGCCGTAGGCGGCGCCGTCGCCGCGGCCCCAAGCGTCGGCGCTGCGCTCGATCAGGGCGCGGATGGCGGTGGTGTCGATCTCGGTGGCGTTCATGGTGTCTGCCTTTCGGTAGTGATCATTGGTGTGGACGATGGGGCCGCTGCCGTCGGTGAGCGCGGCCAGTGCGCGGTCGACCACCTGCTGCGGCGTCTGCACGTACTCGGCGGGGACGCCTTCGGCGGTCTGTGAGCGGGTGATGGTCACGCCGGGGCACAGGCCGATGACCCGTACGCCCCGCGAAAGTTGTTCCTGCGAGAGGGCTTCGGAGAAGCTGGCCACGAAAGCCTTTGTGGCGCTGTATATCGCCAGTTCAGGCCGGGGTTCGAAGGCCAGCGCGGAGGCCACATTGACGAGCGCGGCCCCCGGCTCGGCCCCGGCGAGGAAATGGTGTGCGAGCTCGATCACGCTGTGGCAGTTGAGATCCAGCATTCCCAGCGCGTCCGCCACTGGGGTGACGGCGAACTCGCCGTGCGTCGCGGTGCCCGCATTGTTCACCAGCACCGCGTAATTCGCCGCGTCGAGCCGTTCGGTGACGGTCCGCACGCCCGCGGTGGTGGCGAGGTCGGCGATCAGGAATTCGTGGTCGTTCCCGATCTCGGCCCGGAGTTCGTCCAGTCCGGCCGCGCCCCGGGCCACGGCGGTCACCGTGTATCCGCGTGCCGCCAGCGTGGTGGCGAAGGCCCGCCCGATTCCGGCGCTCGCACCGGTGACCAGTGCTCGTCCGGTCCGCGTGGTGGGGGTCATTCGAATCAGCCTCCGTGTTATTCTTCTGCCTAGAAGATGCTTCTTCGTTTAGGAAGTTTCTTCGTTGAGGAAGAGATTAGGTGAAGGAGGCGAACCGTGTCAACACCCGCGGGATCGAAAGAGAGCGAAATCTTCCGGCGGTACGAAAGTGCCGTCGTTCTGCATGCTCAGGCGGGCGCGAAGGCCGTCGGACTGGGCGCGACCGATCTGTACGCGCTCAATATCCTGGGGTTGAGCGGGGCGATGACCCCCGGCGAACTCGGCACTCGCACCGGTCTGACCACCGGCCCGACCACCCGGCTCATCGATCGGCTGGAGGCGGCCGGTTATGTCCGGCGCGCCGCCGATCCGGGGGATCGGCGCAAGGTGATCGTGGAGCCGGTAGGCCAGCCCGCCGAGCTGGATCGAGTGCTCGCGCCGGTGCGCCGGGCGATCGGTGAGATCATCGGCGATTACCCCGCTGACCAGCGCGCGGTGCTGTTCGACTACTTCGAGCGCGCGGCCGCCGCCTATCAGCGCGCCGCCGGCGAGATCGGCTGACAAGCGTCATGCCCCCGGCTCGCCGAGGGAGGTCTGGCTCTCGTTTTGCGGTGAATGCGAACAATTTGCTGGAACGATGAAGGTCATGGTGCGCATCGTCTGTCGCTATTGGTCGCTTGTCATTCCGCTCGTCGCCGCCCTGGTACTGGCCGTTTCCTGGGGTCGTGACCTCGGTCCGGCGGTGGTGGTACTGGTGTCCGCGGCGCTGGTCGGGGCGGTGTTGTCGGCGGTCAGTCATGCCGAGGTGGTCGCGCACAAGGTGGGTGAACCGTTCGGATCGCTGATTCTCGCGGTGGCGGTGACCATCATCGAGGTCGGCCTGATCGTCACGCTCATGCTCTCCAGCGGTGACAAGGCGGCCTCGCTGGCCCGCGATACCGTCTTCGCCGCGGTGATGATCACCTGCAACGGCATTCTCGGCCTATCCCTATTGGTGGCGGCCGCGAGACGGCGGCTGGCGGTCTTCAACGCGGAGGGCACCGGCGGCGCGCTGGCCACGGTCGCCACCCTGGCCACGCTGAGCCTGGTGCTGCCGACCTTCACCACCAGTGAGCCCGGCCCGGTCTTCTCGGCCTCGCAGCTGATCTTCGCCGCGACGGCCTCGCTGGTGCTCTACGGCGTCTTCGTCATGGTGCAGACGGTCCGGCATCCGGGTGACTTCCTACCCGTGGAGGACGGCGACCAGGCCGATGACGACCACGACGAAATGCCCACGCGCAAACAGGCTTTCATCTCCCTGGCGCTGCTGCTGGTGGCCCTGGTCGGTGTGGTCGGCCTGGCCAAGCTGGTATCGCCGTCCATCGAAAGCGGTATCGCCGCAGCGGGTTTGCCCGCCTCCGCGGTGGGTGTGGTGATCGCACTGCTGGTGCTGCTGCCGGAAACCATTGCGGCCGTACGGGCCGCGCGCCGCGAGCGGGTGCAGATCAGTCTGAATCTGGCGCTGGGTTCGGCGATGGCGAGTATCGGCCTGACGATTCCGGCCATCGCGCTGGCGTCGATCTGGATCGAGGGTCCGCTCATGCTGGGCCTGGGCGCGACGCAGATGGTGTTGCTGGCGTTGACCGTTGTGGTCGGCGCGCTCACCGTGGTGCCCGGCCGCGCGACTTTATTGCAGGGCTGTGTGCACCTGGTGTTGTTCTCGGCCTTCGTCTTTCTGGCCGTCAGTCCGTGATCGCGGGTTCACGAGGTCCAACGATAGATCTGCCCGTCCCGTAGTTCGTACGCGCTGGCGGGTTTGACGCCGTCGTGCCCGGAGAGCAAGGCCATGACCCGGGTGCGCCCGCGCGTGGTGATGCCGTCCTCGGTCCAGTGCACGTAGGGGTGTACCAGTTTGGCGAATGCCGTCCAGTCATCGGACGCGACCGCCGAAAGGACTGCCGACACTGTTGGATCCACAGGCACAGTGAACACTCCGGTCGGTCTTTACGCGCTGGCATGGCGGAAAACCGCCATAGCCGATGCGCACCCGGTATGGGTGGATTCGGGTAGCTGACTGTTCACCAAATTTCGGTTTTGGTATCGCACCAGCCGTTTCGGGTGGCCTGCCGCCGGTTGACTGGACGTGTGTCCAGCATCATATCGATAGCGGTAGCAGCTAATAACAAGTTCTAGATCCGCAGGTCACATAGGCAATCGTCTTGTTGAACAGCATCGTCTCACATGTACTGGAAGGTAACTTAGAGTCCTGGGTCACACTTCCGACGGATTTGTTGTAACTCCGCGTAACCATTAGCTTTGATGGCAGGCAGTGTTGCCGATCACGGAGAAGAAGATTTGAACCTCGTCACCCGGCGCCGAATTCGGCGTCTCGCAGAAGTCACCCCGCAATGACCCGGACCCTCGCGCGCCGCTCGGCCGTGCGCAGCAATGTCCGCATCGTTCGCGAGAACTTCTCCGGTACCGCGGTGGCCTCCCTGCGCACCTTCGGCCGCGCGGCCGGCATCGCCCAGGAATCGGTGGCGGGCACCTTCACCGATATCGCGCGCCGCGAATTCCAGTGGAAGGAAGCCATTCTCCAGGCTTGGCGGCTGGTGACGGTGACCGCGATTCCGGCCATCCTGATGGCGATTCCCTTCGGCGTCATCGTCTCGGTGCAGGTCGGCAACCTCATCCACACCCTCGGCGCGGATTCGCTGCTCGGCGCGACCGGCGGCCTCGGCGTCATCAAACAGGGCGCACCGCTGGCCACCGGCTTCCTGCTGGGCGGCGCGGGCGCGGCGGCACTGGCCGCGGATCTGGGCGCGCGCACCATTCGCGAGGAGATCGACGCCCTGAACACCATGGGCATCAGTCCGATTCACCGCCTGGTGATTCCGCGCATGGTGGCCATGCTGGTGGTCGCCCCGCTGCTGAACGTGCTGATCATCTTCGTCGGCGTGCTCGCCGGATACGTGGTGGCCATCGGCGGTCAGGGCGTCACGCCGGGCAGCTACTGGGCCACCTTCGGTTCCTTCACCACCACCGCCGACGTGTGGATCTCGCTGCTCAAGGCGGTCATCTTCGGTTTCATCGTGGTGATCATCGCCTGCCAGCGCGGGCTCGAGGCCAAGGGCGGGCCGCGCGGAGTGGCCGATGCGGTGAACGCCGCGGTGGTGCTCTCGGTGGTCTCGATCGTGGTGGTCAATCTGATCGCCACCCAGATCACCGCCATGTTCCTGCCGACGAGGCTCGCCTGATGTCCGCTACTTACGTCCCGAAGGGACTGGGCTGGTTCGCGCGCTTCTATCACCGTCGCGGGCTACTGTTGCGCCGCGTCGAAGGCGTGGGCTTCGTGCTCTCCTTCGTCTGGCAGGTGCTGTCGTCGATTCCATTGACGCTCAAGCGCTATCGCGACGAGACCATGCGCGCCATCACCAATATGACCTGGGGCCGCGGCTCCATCATCGTGGGCGGCGGCACCGTCCCGATGATGATCGTGCTCGGCCTGGTCATGGGCGCGTCGGTGGCGGTGGAATCGTTCGCGACGCTGGACATGCTGGGCATGGGCCCGGTCACCGGCCTGGTGTCGGCGTACGCCACCACCCGTGAGCTCGCGCCGATCGCGGCCGCCATCGGTTTCGCCGCGCAGGCGGGCTGCCGCATGACCGCCGAGATCGGTTCCATGCGCATCTCCGAGGAGATCGACGCCATCGAATCGCTCGGCCTGCGTTCGGTTCCCTTCGTGGTGACCACTCGCGTGCTGGCCGGTGTGGTCGCGATCGTGCCGACCTTCCTGATCGCGCTGATCATGTCGTATCTGGCATGCCGCGGCCTGATCACGCTGGTGCACGGATCATCCGCGGGCGTGTACGACCATTACTTCTTCCAATTCGTCTCCGGCTTCGATGTGATCGCGGCGGTGGTGAAGGTGGCCATCTTCGCGGTGGTGGTGATTCTGATCCACTGCTACTACGGCTTCTTCGCGACCGGCGGTCCCGAAGGTGTGGGCATCGCCTCCGGCAAGGCCGTGCGCGCGAGTTCGGTGGCGATCATCGCCCTGGACATGGTGCTCTCGCTCGGGCTGTGGGGCTTCAATTCGGCGATCACGTTCACGGGGTAGGGGATGCCGAACTACGGAATGCCTGGTGTTGCCGTGGACCGGAAACGGTCCATGGCGGTCGGCGCGGTCGCGCTGGCGCTGATCGTCGCGGTGGCGATTGGCTGGACGGTCTACTCGTCCGCGAAAACCGAAGACGGACTTGCGATTACGCTGCGCACCGAACAGATCGGCGACGGCGTGCTGGTCGGCACCGAGGTGCGGGTGAACGGCGTGGTGGTCGGCAAGGTCACCGATATCGCCCCGGACGCGCACGGTACGCAGCGAATCGGGTTGCGGCTGGACGATTCCCGGCTGTTCGGGATCGACGATTCCATGCTGGTGGACTACGCGCCCGCGAACCTGTTCGGCATCAGCGAGATCGAATTGCGCGGCGGATCCGGCGGTGCGCCGCTGCACGCGGGCGCGGTCATCGATCTGACCGGGGCCCGGGCGAACGCGGTCTACGACGCCACCATGGGGTCGATTCTGCGCAGCGCCTCGCAGGTCGGCGGTTCGGTGCTGACCCCGCAGATGGCATCGGTGATCGCGCAGGCGGCCGCCGATACCGAGGCTTTGACGCCGCTGGCGCAGGCCCTCATCACCGCCACCCGCACGGTCGCGGACAACCAGAAGATGCCGCTCTCGGAGCTGATGGGCCAGCTCGGCCCGGCGTTCGACGGCGGCGGCAAGTTCGCCGGTGCCACCGTGCAGGTGGTCGACATGATCCGCAGTGTGCAACGGCTGCAGGGCAATCGGGCCACCTACGATTCGAATCTGGCGCTGGTGACCGGGCAGCTGCTGCCCGAACTCGCGAAAACCCTTGGCACGGCCGGTAATCAGCTCTCCGGACTGACGGATATGCTCGCGCCGGTGCTGGCCATGCTGGCTCAGATGGTGCCGCAGCCGCAGCAGTCCAGCGCCGAATTGCGCACGCTCATCGAGCGTTTGCGCGCCGCCATGCCGGATAACGGGCAGGGCCCGGTGCTCAATGTCGAGGTCGATCTGCGTGGCGTGCCCGCCGTCGCGATCCCGCTGCTGGGAGGCGCGCGATGACGGTCAAGGGCGCCGCCTGGCGGCTCGGCCTGTTCACCACCGTGATCGTGGTGGTGCTCATGCTGGTGATCACCGCGATTCAGCGGCCGGTATCGGGTGAAACCGAAACGCACGACGCGATTTTCACCGATGCCAATGGGCTCAAGGTCGGTGACGACGTGCGCATGTACGGCGTGCAGGTCGGCAAGATCAAGCACATCGAACTGGAGGGCGCGAAGGCGCGGGTCCAGTTGTCGGTCAAGACCGACGCGCCGATCTACGACAACAGCAAGCTCGCCATCCGGTATCAGAATCTGACCGGGCAGCGCTATGTCGATCTGCAGCAGCAGCCGCAGCCGGGACAGCGCGTCAAGGCGGGCGCGCGCATCGAGATCGACCACACCGTGCCGTCTTTCGATGTGACCAGCCTGTTCAACGGCCTGAAGCCGGTGCTGTCCACCATTTCCCCCGAGGCCATCAATCAATTCAGCGCCAGCATGGTCGCTTTGATCGAGGGTGACGGCAGCGGTGTCGGCCCGGCCATGGACGCCATCGGCAAACTCGCGTCCTACGTGGACAATCGGCAGCAGGTGATCGGCACGCTGATCCGCAATATGTCCGATCTCGATGATCGGCTGAGCGGCCGGGTGCACTATCTGGTGCCGCTGCTGGCGCGCCTGAGCGACATTTTCGAAGCGCTACAGGCGAATATCGGTGGGCTGGCGCAGTTCGCGGCCACCGCGCCCTCGGTGCTCGGCCCGATCGACAGCCTGTTGCGCACGCTCGGCATCGACAGCGGCAGCGATGTGGACGCGCTGATTCGCCGCGTCTTCCCGGACGCGCAGCAGGCCGTCGAGGTCTTCGGCCGCCTGCCCGCGGTACTCGCCGCCGCCGACGTCTCCGCACCCAATGCCACCGGCTGGAAGCCCGTGTGCAGCAAGGGCAATGCCGACGTGCCGCCGCTGGTGCAGGTGCTGATCTCCGGACAGCAGGTGTCGATATGCAAGGGATGACGTTGCGGCGCTTGTTCGTTCGTAATGACCGCGTGGTCGACGACGCCACCAAGAAGAAGCGCGAACTGCGCCGGGGCATTATCGGCGCGGCCCTGGTCGCGCTGGGCCTGCTGGCCGCGGGCGTGCTGTTCGTGGTGCCGTTCGGCAAGCACACCTACACCGCCGAACTCTCCGAGGCGCAATCGGTGAAAACCGGTGACGACGTGCGCATCGCGGGCATCTCGGTGGGCGAGGTGAAATCGCTGGAGTTGAAGCCGGATCGCGTGGTCATGCGTTTCACGGTGAATTCCGATGTGTTCCTGGGTGATCAGACCTCCCTGGACATCCGGATGCTCACCATTGTCGGCGGTCACTACGTCGCGGTCTTCCCGGCGGGCGATAAAGCCCTGGGCGACAAGGCGATTCCGCCGGATCGGGTGCGCCTGCCGTACAGCCTGGCGCAGACCTTCCAGGACGCGGCGACCCCGCTGGCCAAGATCGACGGTCAGACGCTGAACCGCAATCTGGCCGCGCTCGGCAATTCCGTCGACGGTGCGCCGGACAGTCTGCGCACCACGTTGCAGACCGTGAGCACCTACGTCGACGCCCTGGATCGGCAGCGTACCCAGGTCTCCAACGCGGTCTCGGTCGCCGATGAGTACGTGCGCATGTACGACGGTGCGAAGACCGATCTGGGCCGCCTGATGGACAACGCCAACCTGCTGGTGACCGTGCTCGCGGACAAGCACTCCGAAATGGCGGAGGCGCTGCGCTTGCTCAGCGCGGTGCTCGATCGGCTCGATGGCGCGCAGCCGCAGTGGGACGCCTCGCTCAAACCCAAACTGAACGATGCCATCACCCAGTTGGAGCAGCTCGGAACGCGTTTCGCGCCGACGCTCACGGCGGCGCAGGAGCTACAGCAGAAGTTGTCGTCGCTGGTGATCCCGGACGGTGGCGTGACCATCGACCAGTCCGCCCAGACGGTGCCGGTCTGCGTGCCGCTGCCCGGAAAGGACTGCTGATGCTCAAGCGGATGCTCGCCTCGCAGGCGTTCATGTCCATCGCCGGTGCGGTGGTCGTGGTGGTGCTGGCCGTGGTCGGCTACTTCATCTACTTCGATCCCATGAAGAAGACCGAATCCTATTGCGCGGTAATGCCGGACGCGGTGGGTCTGTACGTGGGCAACAAGGTGACCATGCGCGGTATCGCGGTGGGCACGGTGACCTCCATCGATTCCGACGGCGCGAAGGTGAAGGTCGGCTTCTCGGTGGACGCGAAGTACCCGGTGTACGCCGACGCCGCGGCCACCACGGTCGCGGATTCCATTGTCGCGGACCGCAATCTGGCCGTACTGGCCAGCGGGAAGAACCGGGCGCACTGGGACTCGTCGCAGTGCATCAGCAAAACCCTTACGCCCAAGAGCATTACCGAGACGCTCACCGCGCTGGCGGATCTGTCCTCGCAATTGCAGCAGGCGCAGGCCCCGGACGCGCTGGCGCACGGCCTGGCCGGGCTCGATACCGCGACCGCGGGCGCGGGACCGCAGATCAACGCGATCGTCAAACAGCTCGGTTCCGCGCTGGCCGCGCCCGATGCCGATATCGGCCATCTGGCCGGTATTTTCGACGCCTTCGCCTCGGTGGGCGAGAAGGTGGAACAGCATTGGGGCGATCTGCGCTCGATGCTGTTGCGCCTGGCGCCCGCGCTGAACAATGCCAGCACCGAATTGATCGGTCCCGGAGCCGAACTCATCGACCGGCTGGGTCAGGCCCTGCCCATGCTCAATGATCTGATCACCATTGTCGGCGATCCGATCATGCGGGCGCTGGACGACACGCTGCCGCTGGTGCGCCTGCTGCGCGCCAATGTCGGCTCGCTCTCGGAGATCATGCTCAAACTGCCGGTGCTCGCCAATGCCGCAAAGTCGGTCATGGGCGCCGGCGTCACCTACGGTTCGCCCCGTGCGGCGCTGCCCGCCCCGGACGCCGCCCAGGTCTGCGCGGCCGTGAACGCCGTCACCCCCGGCGCGTGCACCGACCCCGGCAACGGCATGGTCGATGTCCCGCTGGTGCCCCTCGTGCTCGGAATGGCAGGTGCGCGATGAGAATCGGACCCTGGGAAATCACCCGCAACGCCGGTTATATCCGCTTTGCCCACCAGGTAGTAACGCCTGAGCAACCCGCACCGACACACCTCGTGCAAGCAGGGGCTGCGCTGGCCGCAGGTACTGCCGGGCCTATGGAATTTGCGATGAGGGCAGATTCCGCACACCGGGCAGCGACCCCCGGGCGTGCGGGCTCCGTGCCGAGGGCAGTCGGCCGGAGCCACCCCGCCTCCTTCTCGGGCAAACGCATCGGACAGGCCGTCGGCGCGGTGTTGTTGTCGGCGGGCTTGGTGGCCGGTGCCGCCGGTTGCGCGTTCGATCCGGCATCTGTTCCGGTGCCGGGCACTTCGGTGTCCGGGCCGACGTATCGGATTCACATCGAGTTCGGCAATGTGCTGAATCTGCCTGCGCGCGCGAAGGTTATCGCCAATGGCGCACAGGTCGGGACGGTTGCCGGGGTGCGCGTGGTGGATTCGGCGCATGCGGGCGGACGCGGCGGCTATGTGGTTGTGGACGCCGATATTTCGACCAAGGCGCAATTGCCCGCCACCACCATCGCCGAACTGCGGCAGAACACGGTGCTCGGCGATATCCATCTCGCGCTGACCACCCCGCCCGACGGTTTCGGCGCACTGTTGCGCGAGGGCGGCACCATTCCGCAGGAGCGCACGCATCCGGCGGTGCAGCTGGAGGACACCATGGCCGCGCTGGCCGCCTTCACCCAGGGCGGTGCGGTGAATCAGTTGCAGGACATCATCAATCGCTTCAACGCGGTGCTGCCCGCCGATCCGAACGAGACCAAGCGCATCGCGCAGAACGCGGCGGGCAACGCCGTGGATCTGGCCGCGAATCTGGATCAGGTCGACTCGCTGCTCAACGGCCTGGGTGTCAATGCCCAGGTGCTGCACGATCGCGCGGATTTCCTGGATCACGAGCTGAGCCAGGAGTCGGTGGACACCCTGAACGGCGTCACCAACTCCATTCGCGGTGTGGCACAGATCTTCACCTCGCTCGGCCAGCTGGGCAATTCGCTGGCCTGGCTGGCGCCCGTGGTGAGCTCCGCCGATGGTGCGGCGAAAGCGTTTGTGCCGCTGGCTTTCTCGGGCTCGCCGCTGGATCTGTCGGTGTCCTCGAATCTCTCGCTGCTGGTTTCCCTGCTGCGCGACAAGCTGATTCCGTTCGTCGAGCACGGCCCGAAGGTGAATATCACCGGCGTGCACACGGATTCGGTCTCCAAGGACGACCAGGTGGGCAATATCCTCTCCACCCTGCGCATGATCGGAGCGGTGCGATGAAGTGGGGTTCGCTGGCATCGCTGGGCGGTATCGCCGCGGTCACCGTGCTCGGCGCGAGCTATCTGACCTTCGGTGTGGTGCGCGCGGATCCGTTCGCCGAGTACACCAATGCGTCCATGGTGCTGGCGAATTCCGGTGGCCTGAGCGTCGGTTCGCCGATTCTGCTGACCGGTATGAAGATCGGCCGCATCACCTCGGTGGACAGCAATGCGCGCGGTGTGGAGGTCGGTTTCCGCATCGACGCCGATCGCAAGGTGCCCACCGACAGCGTCATCAGCATCGAACAGCTCTCGGCGCTGGGTGAGCCGTACGTGGAGATCCGGCCCAAGACCGGCGGTGCGCCCTACCTGAAGAACGGTCAGCGCCTGGACACCTCGGCGGTGAAATCCCCGCTGTCCATTCCCGAGGTATCGCGCCTGGTCAACAAGGTGATGAACCAGCTCGATCCGGCGGTGGCGGCCTCACTGGCCAATACCCTCGGGGTGGCGTTCCACGACACCGATTCGGCCATCCCCGCGCTCACCCGCGCCGGTGATCTGCTGGCGTCGGCGATCATGAGCCGCGAACCCAAAATCGCACAGCTACTGAATAGTTTCCAGGCCGCCGCCTCGAATATGGACGGTATCCCGGAGGCGACGGCAGCTGCCGCGCCCGCGTTCGTCCAGTTCGCGCAGTCTCTGAACGATCTGGTCGAGGCGGTCGGTAGACTCACCGATCGAGTGCCCGGACCGCAGTCCTATGTGGACAGCAATGGGCTGGCACCCTTCCTGGCGAAGCTGACCGATTGGTTGCAGCAGGCCGGACCCGAACTGAAAACCCTAGCGCCCCAATTGCAGCCGCTCGCCGATGCCGCACGCACCACCGGGCCGCAAATAGATATCAGCGCCCTGATCTCGCAGGCCCTCGCCAGTACCGGCGATAACGCCGTGCGGGTGCAGGTCAACGTCAAGTAGTCACCGAAGAAGGAGAAGCGGATGTCGCAGGACACCGAGCCGAAGCGGGCAGTCGACGCGGAGGCCGCTGCCGTCTCCGCTCCCGAGGCTCAGCAGCCCGAAGCGCCGAAGGTCGAGATGTCGAAGCCCGAAGCGCCGCAGGCGAAGGCCCCGCAGGCCAAGACCGTCTCGCTGAAGCTCTCCACGCTCGGCACGGTCGCGGCGGCCGTACTCCTGATCGGTGCGCTCATCACCGTGAGCGCACTGTGGCTCTCGGCGCGCGGGGATCTGCGTGACCGCGATACCGCGGCCGCGGACGCGCAGCGCGCCGAACAGATCGCCACCGACTATTCGGTCGGCGCCTCCAATATCAACTTCTCCGATCTGAATTCGTGGACCGGCCGCCTCAAGGCCAACACCACGCCCACGCTCGCCAATAAATTCGAGGCGACCGCGCCGAAGTTGCAGGAGATCCTGGTTCCGCTGAAGTGGACCTCGAGCGCGACTCCGGTGACGGCGAAGGTGATGTCGCAGAACAACGGCGTCTACCAGGTGAATGTGTTCCTGAATGTCACCTCCACCAATGCGCAGAATCCGCAGGGCGTGCAGACCACCGTCACCTACACCGTCGCGGTCGATCCGAACAATGGCTGGAAGGTCGCCGATGTGGGCGGTATGAATCTGGCGCTGCCCAAGCAGTGATCCCGCGGGACTTCCCGTCGTTCGGCCCCACCGGCACTTGCGGTGGGGCCGAACTCATTTGGACGGGATTGCGATCCAGGTCACTTTCATGCGATAGTTCTCCCATCGTGTGAGACGGAGCAGTCTCACATTGCTTCGGAGGGTGGAAGAGAGTGCGCAAGCCGAAAACCGCACGGCGAATAGCCGTCGTGCTGGCCGCAATCCTGTCGTCGGCTGCCATGGCGGCCGTCGGTAATGCGGGGGCGGATCCGATTCCGGTGCAACCGGCCCCGGCGATCGCCGTTCCGCCGGAACTGGATTCGGCCTTCTATCGCCCCGCACCGGACGTGATCGCGAGCAAGGCCCCGGGCGAGATCATTACCGCCCGCCAGGTCAATGTCGCCAATTTCGGTGTCATCCCGGTGAATGTGGACGCCTGGCAGCTCTCCTACCGCTCCAATAACAGTCGCGATGAGCCGATCGCGGCCGTGACCACGGTGTTGAAGCCCCGTGGTTCGGCCCCGGACAAATTGGTCTCCATGCAGATCGCCGAGGACTCGCTGGCCGGATACTGCGCGCCCTCCTACGCGGTGCAGCAGTGGTCGCTGAGCGCGCTCGGCGGTCAGGTCGTGGTGCCCGCAGAATTCGCCATCACGCAGGGGGCGCTGGCGCAGGGCTGGGCGGTATCGATTCCCGATCACCAGGGCCCGAATGAGGCGTACGCCGCCGGACCGCTGGGCGCGCGCATCACCCTCGACGGTATTCGCGCCGCGAAGAATTTCGACCCCATGCGACTGGCCGCCGATACCCGCATCGGCATGTACGGCTATTCCGGCGGCGCGATCGTCACCGGGCATGCCGCGGAATTGAAGCAGTCCTATGCCCCCGAACTGAATATCGTGGGTGCGGCCGAAGGCGGTGTGCCCGCCGATTTGGGTGTGACGCTCAATGTGGCGAACGGGCAGGCCACCTCGGGCCTGATCTTCGCCGCGGTGCTCGGATTGACCCGGGAATACCCCGATTTCGCGCGTTTCGTGAATGAGCGCATGGATCCGTTCGGGCAGACCCTGGCCGCGGTCAAGAACAATCTGTGCCTGCAATACACCGCCGCGCTGCTGCCCTTCCTGAATCTGAAGGGCATGCTGCACACCGCCGGTGACCCGCTGCAGGAGCCGGTCGTCGCCGATGTCCTGGACAAGACTCGAATGGGCAAGGTCGTCCCCGATATGCCCATGTACATCTGGCAGGGCAATCCGGATGAGGTCATTCCGGTCGGCCAGGTCAATACGCTGGTTGACACCTACTGCCGAAATCCCGAAGCGAATGTGCAATACACCCGCGAGCACCTGGGCGAGCACGTCGTCACCGAGATCTCCGGCGGCGGTCCGGCCATGCTGTGGATGAAGGATCGACTCGACGGTGTTCCGGCGCAACCGGGTTGCTCCACCACCGACGCCGGTTCACTGTTCCTGAACCCGCAGGGCACGGCCCTGCTGTTCAACACCTTCGGTGAGGTTTTCGCGTCCTTCTTCGGAAAGCCGCTCGGCGCGAAATAATACGGGTCGACCTCGTGCCCCGAAATCAGTGGAGGGAACCACCATGGAACTCGGTCTGCACTACTGGAACTTCTCGACCCCGGCCGAACCGGAACTGATCACCCCGACCCTCACCAGCACCGCGCGGACCGCCGAACAGGCGGGCTTCGAGGAGTTCACGGTGATGGACCACTACTTCCAGATGGAGGCGCAGGGCAGCGCGGATGAGCCCATGCTGGAGGGGTACACCACGCTGGGCTATCTGGCGGCGGTCACCGAGCGAATGCGCTTGGGGCTCTTGGTGACCGGTGTGATGTACCGCTATCCGGGCCTGCTCGCCAAGATCGTCACCACCCTGGACGTGCTCTCCGGTGGCCGCGCGCAGCTGGGTATCGGGGCGTCCTGGTACGAGAAGGAACAGCGCGCGCTGGGCGTACCGGTGGTACCGGTCGCCGAGCGTTTCGAACGGCTGGAGGAAACCCTTCAGATCTGCTTGCAGATGTGGGGTCCGGACAATGGCCCGTACAAGGGCGAGCACTACCAGCTCGCCGAGACCCTCTGTGTCCCAGCGCCTTTGAGCAACCCGCGACCGCCCATCCTGATCGGCGGTGGTGGTGAGCGCAAAACGCTGCTGATGGTTGCGCGCTACGCCGACGCCTGCAATCTGTTCGTGATGGACATGGACGATGTGGCGCGCAAACTGGATGTGCTGCGCGCACACTGTGATTCGGAGGGCCGCGATTACGACAGCATTCGCAAGACGGCCTGTTACGTCCGGCCCGTGCTCGCCGATCCGGACCAATTCGTGCGTGATGCCGAACAACTCGCGGGCCTGGGTTTCACCCTGCTCAACCTCATGCCCAATGGCGATCCGCTCGCCTACACCGAACGGATCGGCGCGGAGGTGCTGCCCCGGGTCGCCGGGCTGTAGCGCCGACCGTTCCCGTGACGCCGGACGGGGCGGCCGGTATCATCGCGCGCGCTACTGATCACCTGGAGGAACCGTGTCCGCGAACCCCACTGCCGCCGAACTGCTGGCGACCGTCGAAGCCTCCCCGCGGGCGGTGGCGGCGCATGATCGCGCCGCCTGGGTCGGCCTTTTCTCCGATTCCGCCGGCGTGGAGGATCCGGTGGGTTCGCGCCCGCATATCGGCCGCGCCGCCATCGAGCGGTTCTACGACACCTTCATCGCGCCCAATGGCATCGCCTTCGATGTCGCGCACGATGTGGTCTCCGGATCGACCGTGTTCCGCGATCTGACCATCGCCACCACCATGTCCACCGGCGTCACCCTGCACGTGCCCATGCACCTGCGCTATGACGTCACCGAGTTCGACGGTGAGCTGAAAGTCGCCGCGCTGCGCGCACATTGGGAACTGCCCGGCATGATCACCCAGCTCATGGGCTCGGGTGTACAAGGCCTGCTGGCGGGTGCGAAGCTGGGCCCGCAGCTACTGGGCAATCAAGGCGTCGGCGGCGCACTGGGTTTCATGAAGGGCATGCGCAGCGTCGGCTCCGCGGGCAAACAGGCCGCCGGTCGCCTGCTGGACGCGGCGGGCCGCGGCGAATCCGCCGGAGCGCACGCCGCCCTGGCCCCGGTACCTCGGCTGTCCTGGGCCGAGGATGAGCGAATGTCGCTGGAGGACTTCATCGTTCGTGCCAAGGGTCTGCGCTGGAGCAAGCCCATCGCGGCGGGCCGCACCGTCACCGCGACCGTCGAAACCCGCGACGGCCGCGGCATCGCCCAACTCGACTTCCATGAGCGCGGCACCCGCATCGAAGCCGTCCGCGTCTTCGTGCCCTCGCGCTAGTCCCGCCCGCTCACGATCGCCGAAAGTGGATCGGTGCGGCTGAAATTGCTGCCACCGGCCGCGCCGACCACCTTCCCGTGCACGGCGATCATCCACTGTCCGCACACGCACCGTAGGTACTGCACCGAGCGGTGCGAGGACACGGGCGTGGGGGAGGGCCAAGCGCAGGAAGGGCATTCGGCTATCACCACTTCATCCTGCGCGCGTACGCGGCGGCACGCTCGCAGGACACGCGGCAAGATCGCAAACTGATTGCGAGAATTGCCTGGTTCACATTGCCCGATTTCCCAATGGATACAGGCGAACTCGAGCGGGTACTCCCCGGTCGAGTGCCGTGCGCCCGCCCGATCGCGGTGGTGTCGTACCGGATGCCGTTGTGTCCCGGCGGCTTTGCCGGATACCCGCGCTCGGCCGTCAGTGCGCCGTGCCGCCACCACCGCGCCGCACCGCGGTAGGCGTTGTGCCCCACCAGCGCTGGCAGCACCGGGTGAAGGTGGATTGTTCGGACAGTCCGACCAGCGACGCGACCTGACTCATCGGCATATCGGTGGTGGTGAGGTAGCGATGCGCCTCGGTGCGCCGCACCTCGTCCAGCAGCGCCGCGAAACTGGTGCCCTCGGCGGCCAGACGGCGTTGCAGTGTGCGCGGATGAATGGTGAGCAGCCGTGCGACAGCGCCGATTTCGGGCGCTGCGGTGCCGAGCAGCTTCTGCAGGGTGATGCGCACCTGCGGGGTGAGCGCCCGCGAATCCCCGCCGGACAGCTGTGCCAGGAAGGCCATGGCGAGCCGATGCAGATTCTCGTCACCGCCGGACAGCGGGCGATTGGCCAGACTGCTCGGCACCCGCAGCACCGCGGCCGGTCGCTCGATTCGCACTGGCGCGCCGAAGAATTCCTCGTACACCGCGATCGGCGCGGCCGGTCGATAGGGCAGTTCCACCGAGCGCAATCCGTAGCGTTCCTCGGCCAGTCGCTGAATCGTGCGGTGTACGAAGGCCAATCCCACATCGGTGCCCTGCACCGGCGTCGGCAGTCCGTGCGCGGTGACGCCGTAGCGCAGCGCGGTGACGCCGCGATCGCCGTACGGATCCGGTGTCATGGTCAGGCTGAGCGAGCGCGCGTGCACGAACAGATAGCGCGAGGTGCACTCCAGCACATCCGCGAGCGTCGGCGAATTGCGGATGGCCAGCGCGAGCGGTCCGAGCATGTCCAATTCCTGCCGCCGGGACATGCGCAGGCCCAGATCCGGACAGTTCAGGCGATGCGCGGCCAGCTCCAGGGCCGCGCCGACGGCCTGATCGGGGACGAGCAGATCGTCGGTGTCCAGGGCCTCGGGCGGCAGCCCGCAGAGCGCGGCGAGCTCTTCGGCATCGCCGCCCAGTTCGGAGACGGTGGCGCGAAAGCCGCGCAATCCGGCGGATCGAATGACCGACATGTCGTTCAGAATCAAATACTTGTCGCGCAGAGTCAAGAAGGGCGGGCCCGGCGGACGCAGACTGGAGTTCATGAGCGCCGCGACCTCCAGCACAGTCGAGCATCTAGACGTCGTGATCGTCGGGGCCGGACTCTCCGGCATCGGCGCGGCGTATCGATTGCAGGCCGAACACCCCGGCCGCAGCTACGCCCTGCTCGAATCGCGCGCCGCGCTCGGCGGCACCTGGGACCTGTTCCGGTATCCGGGCGTGCGCTCGGACAGCGATATGTTCACCCTGGGCTACCCGTTCAAACCGTGGACCGATGCCAAGTCCATCGCGGACGGCCCGGCCATCCTGCGCTACATCACCGAGACCGCCGTCGAGAACGGCATCGACAAGCACATTCGCTACGGCACCAAAGTGCTTGCCGCACAGTGGGACAGCGGCGATTCCCGTTGGACGCTGACCCTGGAGACGCGCACCGGCGACAGCGTCGAACAGCGCACGCTCACCTGTGGCTTCCTCTACTCCTGTGCGGGCTACTACAACTACGACCACGGTTATGAGCCGGAGTTCCCCGGTATCGGCGATTTCGCGGGCACCGTCGTGCATCCGCAATTCTGGCCCGAGGACCTGGATTACGCAGGTAAGAAGGTCGTGATCATCGGCAGCGGCGCGACCGCGGTGACCCTGGTGCCCGCCATGGCCGACCAGGCCGAGAAGGTCACCATGCTGCAGCGCAGCCCCACCTGGATCTCCGCGGTGCCCGGCCGGGACAAGATCGCCGACCGGGTGCGCGAACTGCTGCCGCCGGGGCTGGCGCACCGGGTGATCCGCACCAAGAACATTCTGTTCAATGTCGGCTTCTATCAGTACTGCCGCCGCCGCCCGGAATCCGCGCGCAAGATGCTGACCGGGCTCACCGCCCGCATCCTCAAGGATGACGCGCTGGTGGCCGAGCATTTCACCCCCGACTACAACCCGTGGGATCAGCGGCTGTGCGCGGTGCCGGACGCCGACTTCTTCAAGGCCATGCGCAAGGGTAAGGCCGAGGTCGTCACCGATCACATCGAATCCTTTGTGCCGGAAGGGATTCGGCTGAAGTCCGGGCGGGTGCTGGAGGCCGATGTGGTGATCACCGCGACCGGTCTGCAATTGCTCGCCTTCGGCGGTATCGGCCTCTCGGTCGACGGGGCTCCGGTGGATCTGGCCGATCAGTTCGTCTGGCAGGGCACCATGATCACCGGCGTGCCGAATTTCGCGGTCTGCATCGGCTACACCAACGCCTCCTGGACGCTGCGCGCCGACCTGTCCTCGCGCCTGGTGTGCAAGGTGCTGGGTTATATGGATCGCAGCGGGTACCGGGCCGTCGTCCCGCAGCCCGATCGCGCTCTGGGTGAGCGTCCGCTGCTGGATCTGGCCTCCGGCTATGTGCAGCGCTCGATTTCGGAGTTCCCGCGCCAGGGCGACCGGCATCCGTGGCAGGTGCGCCAGAACTACCTCATCGATTCGGCCACCACCATGCGCACCGATCTGCGCAAGACTCTGCGCCCGGTGGCGGCGAAGACCCCCGCCCGGGTCTGAGTTCGCTACCCGCGCACTGATGCGGCCGCACCGCTCGGCGTGTGGTAGGTCACAGTGGGCTGTGAATTGCCAGTCGTTAGCATCGGATTCGTGAGAGCGAAGCGGACGGCGGCGGCGGTGGCGACCATGGCGGTGCTGGGATCGGCGGCGTGGCTGCTGCCCGCGGCCGCGCAGGCCGCTCCGCCCGCCGCGGTGGACCTGTGGACCGTGCCCACCGCACCGGCGGATTCCGCGACGCTGATCGTGGCCTACAGCTTCGGCAATCGGCTTGCGCCCGGCACGGATTCGACGCGCACCATCGGCGAACCGGGTCCGGTGAACGAGGCGCTGGCCGCGGCCGTGGTGGCCGCACGCGGTGATCGAGCTGTTCCGGTGTACGCGCAGACCGAGATCGCGCAGGTGCTGCGGGAGCGGTACGGCCTGACCGATGTGATTTCGATCGATCCGGATCGTGCCGCCGACGGCACGCTCGTCTACCTCTCCACCGACGGCGTGGCGGCCAAGGTCGCGGAATTGCGCGGCGGCGCGGCGGCTTCCGACGCCGCTGCCGTGGTGGCGTTCCAGGATCACCTGTGGCGGGCCACCCGGACCACGGCCAAGCGCGGGTTCCATGCCTTCGCGCCCGCCGGGGTGGCGATGCCCGCACAGTACGATCCGCAGTCCGGTCAGCCGTGGACGACGAGCCCGTTGCTGTATCTGCCCACCGATTTCGCCGGGCGGCTGGCGCTGCTGAAGTAGCCCGCGCGCGACATTCCGGCAAGGGGTGCGCGAAGCCGCACTTGGGGTTTACCGCTGGCTACATCGCATGTCAGGCTGCCGTTACGGCCGGCTGAATCCGCCGGGGAGGGGAGCGTAGATGATTTCCGGTGATGCCGCGATACTGATTCCGGGCGCTGCCCGGAGGTCGATTCCGGGTGCCGCCGCGGTGATTTCCGGCATTGCGGCGATACCGATTTCCGGCGTTGCCACGATGCTGCCCGCACCCGATTTCGAACCCGCGACAGCGCCCTGTATCCGCTCCCGGAGTCGTCCCGCGCGGCGGCGCGCCCGGGCGCGAACGCAATCGGCGGCGCAATCGAGCCCGCGCTCCTGTCGCAATCACGTCATGCGTAATGCGGCCGCGCGGCGCACCGGAACCGTTGCGCTACAACGGGTATTACAGGCTTCGCACGCTGCGAAATCACACCCCTGTGACGCGGGCGATACCGCCCCGCGTCAATTCGCCGGGGCGGCACTGCGGTTGGCTCTCGAGGTGCTCGACGGGCGGCGCTCACCGGTACAACTGCGCCCGCTCGCGGAGCCGAGTGTGATCGCGGTACTGCGCACTTTGGCCGAACACGGGCAGGCCCCCGGGAGTGAACTCGGCGCCGCCACCCTCACCAGGATCGATGTGATCATGGCCGGTGCGGGGGCCGCGGAAGTGTGCGCGGGATACGACCGGGGAACGCGACATTTCGCACTTGCCGCCCGTATTGTCCGCGGTCGTTCCGGGTGGCGGTTGACCGTTTTCCGGGTGTGCTGAAGACCGGATGGTCTCCGCGGTAATAGCAGAATAGTCTGATCTCACCGAATTCCATTCGCGCCTGGTTTGAAACTACCCCGCCGCGGCATTAGCATTTCGGCGAATAGCGGCACCTCTACGTGGAAGGGCAGTCCATGGCGAAGAAAGTCACCGTAACTCTGGTTGACGACTACGACGGCGAATCGAAGGCCGACGAGACAGTCTTTTTCTCGATCGACGGCTTGGACTACGAGATCGATCTGTCGATCAAGAATGCCGGCAAGCTGCGGGAGTCTCTCGAACCCTGGACCGAGAAGGCCCGCAAGGTCGGTCGTTCCAAGCAGCGCAAGGTCACGGCGGCGGGCGGGCGTACTCGTCCGGCCGTTGACCGGGAGGAAAGCACCGCGATTCGGGAGTGGGCGCGCGCTCAGGGCCATCAGGTCTCCTCGCGCGGCCGTATCCCGGCCGAGATCGTCGATGCTTACCAGCGGGCGAAGTAATACCGGGCGATTAACCCTCGCCCGTAGGGAAATTCGGCGGCAGCCGGTGGCCTTCCGGTCACCGGCTGCTGTCATTCCGAGTGGAAATTTCCGACCCAGATGTTAAGCAAGGCGAAGTAGCGAATTTCCGGCTATCGGAAGTTCGGTCCGGATTCGCTCCAGTTGCCGCTTGGCGCGTTCGCGATGCGCGGTCGCCGCGGCGGTATCGCCGAGTGCCTGTGCGAGCGTGGCCAGTACCGCGTCCATCGGTCCGAACGAGGCCATACTGGTTTCGCTGCCGATGATCGCGCCCGAATGCGGCAAAAGGTATTCATAGAGCGCCGCGATATCGTCCGTTTCGCCCAGTGCGATGGCGGTATGCGCGCGCAATGCCGACATCAGCATCGGATACATCTCCTCGCGCACCCCGGCCGTCTCGCGGTAGACCGCACGCGCCCGGTCGGTATCACCGGCGTGCACGAGGGAGAGCGCGTACGCCTGTCCGAAGGTCCCCGGCAGCAGCGTGTAGGTCTCGCCCAATCGGCCCACCAGCACCGACAGATCGCCGCGCGCCCATCCGATCGCGAGCGCGCAGAACAACTTCGCCTCGGCCGCGTTGGCGATCCCGGAACGCGTTATCCGCCTGCCGAATTGCTCGTACAGCCGCTCGGCGGGCTCCACCTCGCCGCGCAGCAGCTCCAGGCTCGCCGCGAAACAGCTGACCAGATCCAGCAGCGACTGCAATTGCCCCTCGTCGGCCAGCTCCACCGCCTGCGCCGCCAGCCGCCCCGCCTCCCGCAGATCCGACCGCGCCACCGCCGCACGGTATTCCATATAGTGCGCCACGGCCTGATACTCGGCCAGCCCCGCCCCCGCGGCCACCAACTCCAACTCCGCGATCAACGCGAAGAAGTCGACCCCGTAGTCGTACTCCAGATACGTCACCGCATTCACTGCCGCACAGAACAATTCGGTATCGCCGAGCGTCCGGGCCAGCGCCAGCGCCTCCCGCGCCAACCGCTGCCCCGCCTCATACTCCTCCAGCCCCGCCTCGAACGTCGCCGCGATCAACAACCGCACCAACTCCTCCAGCGAAAGCCCTTCCGCCACACCCCACTCCGCCGCCGACGCCCGCAACCGCTGCGCCGACAGATCCATATCGGAGATGAATTCGCCGGGGGCATAACGGGGTTCGCCCCGCGCGGAGCCCGCGTGGGCGTCCCATCGGGGCGATTGCCCCTGTCCGGCACTCGGCCCCATTGACCGTGGTGTCGTTGCGGTCGTCTCGCCGTCGGTCGCGGGGGATCTGCCCGGCGCGAAGGCCGTTTCGCTGTCGCGTGCGAGTGATGATTGCCGTGCGGCGGGTGTTCCGGTGACCGATTCGGTGGTCCAGGATGCGGCGGGGTAGGTGATGCCGTAGGGGGCCAGGGCGCGGGACAGGGCCTGTCGCATGCGGTGGTCGGGGGTGCGCCATTCCCGGATCGCCCAGATGACCGGGGCGCGCCAGCAGGTCAGGGCCTGCGCGCGCAGGCGGGGGGAGCCCAGGGTTTCGGCGAGGGTGAGGGCGCGGGCGCGTTCGGCGCGGGCCTCACGGTGCATATTGTCGTAGGCCAGCGCGGTGACCAGGGCGCAGCGCGTATCCAGCAGGGCGACGCGATCGGCGTATTCGGCGTGCTCCGCGGTGTCACCGGCGAGTTCGTGCAGTTCCACCGCGGCTCGGAGCAGGCGCACGCATTCCGCGCGATTGCGCTGGGCGGTCCGTCGGCGCGCCGCGGTGCGCACGTATTCTATTGCGGCTCTAGCTGTTTCGGTGCTGGCGCCGAGGATGGCGTGCCGCGCCAGCACATCCGGGTCGCGTGCCAGGGCGGGCTGGGAATCGGCATGGGAGCGCAGCAGTTCCAGTGCCGCCCAATGCATTCGGCCCCGGCGCAGCGGCGGGATGCCGAGGTAGACGGCATCGCGAATGAGGGCGTGCACGAATCGGATGCCGCCGGTGCTGTCGGTGCCCACCAGCCCGGCGGCCTCGGCGGCGGCGATCAGATCGATGAGGGCGTCTTGTCCCAGCCCGGACGCCAGGGTGAGCAGCCCGAGGTCCATACCGCTGCCCCAGATCGAAATGTGTTGCAGCACTTCGGCGACGCCGGTGGGCAGCCGTGCGATGCGATTGTCGACGATCTCCCGAATGGAGTCCGGCACCTGCTCGATATTCCCGTGCGCGGCGAGCAGCTTCGCCAGTTCCCGCACGAAAAGCGGATTGCCGCCGGTGCGGCCGTGCAATTGCGCCAGCGTCTCCGGCCCCAGCGGCGCGAGTCCGGCGGCCTCGGCGACCTGTCGCGTCCCCGCCTGATCCAGTCCGCTCAATTCCATCTGCACGGAGGTGGACCGGGCGAGGGCGGCGGCGGTATTGCGCACTTCCGGCCCTGCCTCGGAGCGCCGCGCGGTGACGATCACCAGCACCGGCTCATCCCGCAGCCAATGCACCACCTGCCGCAGCACCTGCAGGGTCGCCGCATCGGCCCGGTGCACATTCTCCAGCAGCAGCACCACCGGCCCGAAATCCGCCGCCTGCCTACATGATTGAGCCAGCCGTCGCGACAGCGTGAACGCGTCCTCGGCCCCGCCGGTGCGGCTGTCGGGCGTCCCTCCGGCCCACCCGGTTCCATCGCCGCGGCTGTCGCCGATCACTCCTGCCCGGCGGAGATCGTCACCGGTCGGAAACGGTTGCGCCGCCGCACTGTCCAGTGTCGCGCTGATTTCGGTCCAGGCCCAGGCCATGGGCGCTCCGTCGATTTCCGGGCAGTTGCCGGTGGCCGCGATCCAGCCGGTGGCGGTCAGCGCGGATAGCGCGCTCTCGGCGAGAGTGGTCTTGCCTATCCCGGCTTCGCCGGAGATCCACGCCAATCGCAGCCGTCCGGCCCGTGCGTTCTCGGAGAGGGTGAGCAGTTCGGAGAGTTCACCGGAGTAGCCGGTGGCGGAAGGGGTTTCGGGAAAATAGCCGACGGTGGCCGGATGCGGTTCGGCGGTCTCGGCGACGGTGAGCAGTCCGCCGGGAACGGTGAGTTCGGCGGCGTGGGTGAGGATCGCGGTCTCCAGGTGCCGCAGTCCCGGTCCCGGGTCGACGCCGAATTCGTCGCTGAGGAATTCGCGGGAGCGCCGAATTGTGGTGAGCGCCTCCAATTGCTGGCCCTGTTGATATTGCGCGGTGGCGAGCAGCCGGACGAGTTCTTCGCGTCCGGGGTGTTCGTCGAAGAGCGCGCGCAGTTCGATGACGACCTCACCCGCCCGCGCCAGTTCGAGTTTCGCCTGCGCATTGAGTTCGACGGCGGTGAGGCGCAGATCGGTGAGCCGATCCGCCTCCGCGGCGGCCCATTCGAAGTCGGCGAAGGCTTCCAGCGCGGGCCCGTGCCATTGCGTGAGCACGGTCTCCAGCAGGGCGTTGCGCTCACCGGGCGCGGGCCGGGTCTCGGGATTGCTGATCAGTTCCTGATAGGTCCGAAGTTGCTGTTCGAATTGCCATGCGTCCACGGCATTCTCGGCGATTTTCAATGCATATCCGGACGATTCGGACACAATGTATCGGGAGGGCGCGCGGCGTGCCCGATCCGGTTCGAACAGCCGCCGCAGATTGTGAATGTGTACCTGCAGGACCGAGGCGGCCTTGGGCGGCGGCATCCCCGCCCACAGGTCATCCACCAGCCGTTCGGCGGGCACGGCCTGGCCGCGCCCCACGATCAGCCGTCCGAGTACGGCCCGCTGCATCGGGGTGCCGAGCGCGATCCGCTCACCGCCGAGGGTCAGGCGCAGCGGGCCGAGCACCCGTATCTCCGGCCCTGTCATCCACCCTCCTGACACCCCGGAAGCAAACTGGACGTTCGCCGCAAGAAGAGCACTATCTCGCAAAAACTCGAAGATGCCAAAAGTTTGCGCAATAGTTGTCGGATAGTTATGTCCGTGCCGGAGCGCGGCCCGAATCTCGTGCTACGGAACATTGTTCGCCGCGCATACGGTATTCACCCGCCGGGCAACCCCACCGGAAGTGAATCGGAAGTGGCGTGCCGGATACTTTCGGGTGGAAGCGAACCTGAGGAAGAGGGTGTCCGACATGTTGGAGCAATGCGATTTCCCCAGCGGATTCGGAGAAAGCGGTGTCGAGCCCGCCGCGGACGGCTTCTACGTCGACCGTGACGGCGATATCTGGGAGAAGCAGGACCACAGTTGGCGATTGATTCTGCAGCGCGGCGTCGCGGTGGATCCCATGTCCCTCTGGGATTGGACCGAGGGCCACGTACGCGATTACGCGCCCTTCGCCCCGGTGGGCGCCGGCGCGGAGTGACCGCCGGGAACTGAACACAAACGCGTTACGGTCCCTTGCCCTTTCGAGCCCGGTCGCTAGTGTGGATGCGAGTTCGCCATTCGTATGCTGGCGCGTCCTGGCTGCCGTGAAACGGGCGCGCCCGCCTGATGCCACGAGGTGACAATGACTCAGGGTTGGCCAAGCTCCAGGGGCTCCTTCGACTCCATCGACGATATCTTCGAGCGTTTCTTCGGGTCGGGTATGACGGCCCAGCCACCGGTACAGCGCATCGACCTGACGCGGTTGCTGAGCGAAAGCGCCAAGGCCGTCGTGGACGGCGCCCGCGCGGCCGCACACGAATGGGGCAGCGCCGAGATCACCCCCGAGCATCTGCTCTACGCGGCCGCCGACACCGAACCGGCGACCAGCATCATCGCCGAGATCGGCCGGGACCCGAAACAATTGCGCGAACAGATGCGCAGCGCCGCGGGCAGCGGTATCGGAGCGCACGGCGGCGGGCACGCCCTGGCATTGAGCCCGGCGGCCAAGGCGGCCCTGCGCAACGCGCAGCGCAGCGCGGCCGAGGCGGGCAGCAGCTATATCGGCCCGGAACACATCCTGCTCGGCATCGCCGCCAGCCCGGACACCCCGGCCGCGCAGGCGCTCGCGGGCGCGGGCAAACTCCCGACCGCCAACGCGCCCAAGGAACCCAGCGATACCCCGACCCTGGACGAGTACGGCCGCGATCTCACCGCCGAGGCCCGCGCGGGCAAGGTCGATCCGGTCGTTGGCCGCGCCCAGGAGATCGAGCAGACCGTTGAGATCCTGTCCCGGCGGCGCAAGAACAATCCGGTGCTCATCGGCGATCCCGGCGTTGGCAAGACCGCCATCGTGGAGGGCCTGGCCCAGCGCATCGTGAATGGCGATGTGCCCGAGACGCTCGCGGGTCGTCGCGTCATCGCGCTGGATGTGGGTTCGCTGGTGGCGGGCAGCAAGTATCGCGGTGAGTTCGAGGAGCGGCTCACCAAGATCCTCGACGAAGTGCGCGCGCACTCCGAGGAATTGGTGATCTTCATCGATGAGCTGCACACCATCGTCGGCGCGGGCGGCGGCGGTGAGGGCGCGATGGACGCGGGCAATCTGCTCAAACCCGCACTGGCGCGCGGTGAACTGCACTGCATCGGGGCGACCACCATCGACGAATACCGCAAGTACATCGAGAAGGACGCCGCGCTGGAGCGGCGCTTCCAGCCGGTCATGGTGTCCGAGCCGTCGGTGACCGACACCATCGAAATCCTGCGCGGGCTGGTCGATGTGTACGAGGAGCATCACCAGGTGCACTACGACGACGAGGCGCTGATCGCCGCGGCCGAACTGTCCGATCGCTATCTCACCGACCGGTTCATGCCGGACAAGGCCATCGATCTGGTCGATCAGGCGGGTGCGCGCGTCCGATTGCGCACGCGCACACTGGATCCCGAGGCGCGTGAGCATCAGGAGCGGCTGGCGAGCCTGCGCCGGGAGAAGGATGCCGCCGTCGCCGGTGAGGATTACGCGAAGGCGAACAAGCTCAAGGACGAAATCGCCAAGGCGGAAAAGGATTCCGGCTCGGACGACGCCGCCTCCGCCGAGGTGCAGCAGGTGACGGTCACCGATATCGCCGAGGTGATCTCACGCCAGACCGGCATCCCGGTCGCCGATCTCACCGTCGAGGAACGGCAGAAATTGCTGAAACTCGAAGAGGTGCTGCATAAACGAGTGGTCGGCCAGGACGAGGCCATTATCGCGGTGGCCGAGGCGGTGCGCCGGGCGCGCGCCGGACTCAAGGATCCCAATCGGCCGATCGGCTCGTTCCTGTTCCTCGGGCCCACCGGCGTCGGCAAGACCGAACTCGCGAAAGCGCTGGCGCAGGCCGTATTCGGTGACGAGGACCGGCTCATTCGCTTCGATATGAGCGAATTCCAGGAGAAGCACACGGTATCCAGGCTGGTCGGCGCGCCGCCCGGATACGTCGGCTACGACGATGCCGCCCAGCTCACCGATAAGGTGCGCCGCCAGCCGTATTCGGTGATCCTGTTCGACGAGGTGGAGAAGGCGCACCCGGATGTGTTCAATGTGCTGCTGCAACTCCTCGATGACGGCCGGGTCACCGATTCCAAGGGCCGCACGGTGGATTTCAAGAACACCATCGTGATCCTCACCAGCAATATCGGCTCGGACATCATCCTGGCCGCGAAAGACGGTGACCTGGAATCGATTACGCCGCAGCTGGAGGAACGGCTGCGCCAGCACTTCCGGCCCGAGTTCCTCAATCGCCTCGATGAGCAGATCGTCTTCCACCGCCTGGACCGCGATCAGCTGCGCAATATCGTGGATCTGGTGCTGGACGGCACCCGCCGCCGCCTGCGCGGTCAGGACATCGAACTCGACGTCACCGATAAGGCCATGGACTGGCTCGCCGACACCGGCTATCAGCCCGAATTCGGCGCCCGCCCACTGCGCCGCACCGTGCAGAAGCAGATGGACAACGCCCTGGCCAAACAGATCCTGGACGGCGCGCTGGGCGCGGGCGATACGGTCCGCATCGACGCCGACGCCAACGGCCTGGTCATCGAGGCCGTGCACCGCGACGGTGCCAAGACCAGCGAAGGCACCATCGCCTCGATCGACAAGAGTCCCTCCACCAACGGCCACGGCAAATCGAAATCGAGTAAATCCAAGAGCCGCTGAGCCCCCGTCATCCCGGCGCGCTTTTGGCCGGGATCCACACCCTCCGCTGATGCGCCGCCTCGTGTGGATCCCGGCCAAAAGCATG
>NZ_JBHJXS010000026.1:0-56171 GCF_042269265.1 Nocardia sp. NPDC056000
GCCGAAAAACCGTTACGGATACATCGCCAATCCTAAGGGGGCCGCGCAACCGAACACCGGCGCCCGCTTCGCATATCAGCTCACACTGGGACGAACATCACCGCTGGGCGACATCCGTCGGGCGGATCGGGGACGGCAGCGCCGTCTCGCCCTCGAGGAACTTGTCGACCGCGGACGCGCAGGCGCGACCCTCGGCGATGGCCCACACGATGAGCGACTGACCGCGGCCCATATCGCCGGCGACGAAGACGCCGGGAACCGTGGTGGCCCAGTCGTTATCGCGCTTGACGTTGCCGCGCTGGTCGTAGCCCACGCCCAGACCCTCGAGCAGACCGTTCTTCTGCGGTCCGACGAAGCCCATGGACAGCAGCACCAGATCGGCCTCGAGCGTGAAGTCGGTGCCCTCGACCTTCTCGAAACGGCCGTTCACCATCGACACCTCGTGCGCCTGCAACCCGGTGACCTTGCCGTCGGCGCCGACGAAACGCTCGGTGTTGACGGAGAACAGGCGCTCGCCGCCCTCCTCGTGCGCCGAGGCGACCCGGTACATGAGCGGGTAGGTCGGCCACGGGGTGGAACCGGCGCGCTCCTCGGGCGGGCGCGGCATGATCTCGAACTGGTGGACCGACTCCGCACCCTGACGGTGCGAGGTGCCCAGGCAGTCCGCGCCGGTGTCGCCGCCGCCGATGATGATGACCTTCTTACCGCGCGCGTTGATGCGCGGCAGGCCGTCCTCATCGGTGATCGGATCGCCCAGCTGCACGCGGTTGGCCAGCGGCAGGAACTCCATCGCCTGATGGATGCCGTCCAGATCGCGGCCCGGGATGGGCAGATCACGCGCGATGGTCGCGCCACCGGACAGCACCACGGCGTCGAAACGCTCGCGCAGCTGATCGGCGGTGATGTCCACGCCCACGTTCACGCTGGTCTTGAAGACGGTGCCTTCGGCTTCCATCTGCGCGATCCGGCGATCGATGAAGCGCTTCTCCATCTTGAATTCCGGGATGCCGTAGCGCATCAGGCCGCCGATGCGGTCGTCACGCTCGAACACGGTCACGGTGTGACCGGCGCGGGTCAGCTGCTGTGCGGCGGCCAGACCGGCCGGGCCGGAGCCGACGACGGCGACCTTCTTGCCGGTCAGACGGGTCGGGTACACCGGGGTGACCCAGCCCTCGTCGAAACCGTTCTCGATGATCTCGACCTCGACCTGCTTGATCGTCACCGGATCCTGGTTGATGCCCAGGACACAGGACGCCTCGCAGGGCGCGGGGCAGAGGCGGCCGGTGAACTCCGGGAAGTTGTTCGTGGCGTGCAGCCGGTCGAACGATTCCTTCCAGGAACCCTTGTACACCAGGTCATTCCATTCGGGAATCAGGTTCCCGAGCGGACAACCGTTGTGGCAGAAGGGGATACCGCAGTCCATGCAGCGGCTGGCCTGCTTCTGGAGCGTCTCGTGGGAGAACTTCTCCTCGTAGACCTCTTTCCAGTCCAGCAGGCGCAGTTCGACCGGACGGCGCTTCGGCAGTTCCCGACTCGTGTGCTTCAGGAAGCCCTGTGCGTCACCCATTTACGACTCCAACTTTCGCGCCGAACACGGCGCACCCAACAAATGCGGTGCAGGTCATGTCAGCCACGAGCGGCCTCCATGATCGCCGCGTCGACATCGCGGCCGGCCTTCTCGGCCTCCGAGATGGCCAGCAGGACCTTCTTGTAGTCCCGCGGCATGACCTTCACGAAATGGTTCACCTGCTGCGACCAGTCGCCCAGGATGCGTTCCGCGACAGCCGAACCGGTCTCGTCGCGGTGCTGGGAGATGGTGTCCCGCAGCCACGAGGTCTCCTCGGCGGAGAGCTGCTCGAGGTCGACCAGTTCACCGTTGAGGTTCTTCTCGAAGGTGCCGTTCGGGTTGTAGATGTAGGCGATACCGCCGGACATGCCCGCGCCGAAGTTACGGCCGGTCTCGCCGAGGATGACCACCTTGCCACCGGTCATGTACTCGCAGGCGTGGTCGCCCACACCCTCGACCACCGCGGTCGCGCCCGAGTTGCGGACGCTGAAGCGCTCGCCGGCCACACCGCGGATGAAGGCCTGACCGCTGGTCGCGCCGAACAGGATCACGTTGCCCGCGATGATGTTCCGCTCCGCGACGAACTCCTCCGGCACGTCCAGGGACGGCCGCACGATGATGCGCCCACCCGAAAGACCCTTGCCGACATAGTCATTGGTGTCGCCGTGCACGCGCAGGGTGATACCGGCCGGGACGAACGCACCGAACGAGTTACCGGCGGAACCGGTGAACGTGATGTCGATGGTGTTGTCCGGCAGGCCGACGCCGCCGTACAGCTTGGTCACCTCGTGGCCGAGCATGGTGCCGACGGTCCGGTTCACGTTGGTGATCTTGGTGTCGAACTTGACCGGCTTACCGCGCTCCAGCGCATCCGCGGCCTGCGCGATGAGCTGGTTGTCCAGGGCCTTGTCCAGACCGTGGTCCTGGCCCTTGGTGTTGCGGCGGTCCTGCATCATGAACGCCGTCTCGACATCGTCGAGGATCGGGGACAGATCCAGCTTGGCGGCCTTCCAGTGCTCCTTGGCCTGCGTGGTGTCGAGCAGGTCGACGCGGCCGATGGCCTCGTCGAGCGTGCGCAGCCCCAGCGAAGCGAGCAGTTCGCGCACCTCTTCGGCGATGTAGAGCATGAAGTTCTCGACGAACTCCGGCTTACCGGTGAAACGCTCACGGAGAACAGGGTTCTGGGTGGCGACGCCGACCGGGCAGGTGTCGAGGTGGCACACGCGCATCATGATGCAGCCCGAGACCACCAGCGGAGCGGTCGCGAAACCGTACTCCTCGGCGCCCAGCAGCGCGGCGATCATGACATCGCGGCCGGTCTTCATCTGACCGTCGACCTGCACCACGATGCGGTCGCGCAGACCGTTGAGCAGCAGCGTCTGCTGGGTCTCGGCCAGGCCGAGCTCCCAGGGACCGCCCGCGTGCTTGAGCGAGGTCAGCGGCGAAGCGCCGGTGCCGCCGTCGTGACCGGAGATCAGCACCACGTCCGCGTGCGCCTTGGACACACCCGCGGCGACGGTGCCGACGCCGGGCTCCGCGACAAGTTTCACGTGAATCCGCGCCTGCGGGTTCGCGTTCTTCAGGTCGTGGATCAGCTGCGCCAGATCCTCGATCGAGTAGATGTCGTGGTGCGGCGGCGGGGAAATGAGACCCACGCCCGGAGTCGAATGCCGGACCTCGGCGACCCACGGGTACACCTTGTGCGCGGGCAGCTGGCCGCCCTCGCCCGGCTTCGCGCCCTGGGCCATCTTGATCTGGATATCGGTGCAGTTGGTCAGGTAGTGCGCGGTCACGCCGAAGCGGCCCGAGGCCACCTGCTTGATCGCGGACCGACGCCAGTCGCCGTTCTCCTCCGGCTCGAAGCGGGCCGGATGCTCGCCGCCCTCACCGGAATTGGAGCGGCCGCCGAGCCGGTTCATGGCCACGGCCAGGGTCTCGTGCGCCTCGGCCGAGATGGAGCCGTAGCTCATCGCACCGGTCGAGAAACGCTTCACGATCGCGCTGGCGGGTTCGACCTCGTCCAGCGGAATCGGGTTGCGGCCCTTGGACTTGAACTGGAACAGGCCGCGCAGCGAGGCCAAGCGCTCCGACTGATCGTCGACGAGCTTGGTGTACTCCTTGAAGACCTTGTACTGGCCCGAGCGGGTGGCGTGCTGCAGCTTGAACACCGTGTCCGGGTTGAACAGGTGGTATTCGCCCTCGCGCCGCCACTGGTATTCGCCGCCGACCTCGAGCTCGCGGTGCGCGCGCTCATTGCGGTTCTCCAGGAACGCGACCTTGTGCCGGGTGGCGACCTCGGCCGCGATGTCGTCGAGGCCGATACCGTCCAGCGGCGAGCGCAGACCGGTGAAGTACTCGTCCACCAGTTCCTGCGACAGGCCCACGACCTGGAACAGCTGGGCGCCGCGGTAGGAGGCGATGGTGGAGATGCCCATCTTGGACATCACCTTCAGCACACCCTTGCCGGCGGCCTTGTTGTAGTTGTAGACGGCCTTCTTGAAGTCCTCGGCATGATCGCCGGTGCTGCCCGGCATCTGCAGCTGACCGCGCTCCAGCATGTCCTCGATGGACTCGAAGGCCATGTAGGGGTTGATGGCGGCCGCGCCGAAACCGACGAGCAGCGCCATGTGATGCACCTCGCGGGCGTCACCGGCCTCCACGACCAGGCCGACCTGGGTGCGGGTGCGCTCCTTCACCAGGTGGTGATGGACGGCCGCGGTGAGCAGCAGCGACGGGATCGGCGCCAGCTTCTCGTTGGATTCGCGGTCGGACAGGATGATGATGCGCGCGCCGCCGTCGATGGCGGTCGAAACCTGTTGCTGCACAGCCTCGATGGCCTTGCGCAGCCCCTTGCCGCCCTTCTTGACCGGGTACAGGCCGTGCACGACGACCGAACGCAGATCGGGGCGCGAGCCGTCATCGTTGATGTGCACGAGCTTGGAGAGCTCGTCGTTGTCCAGAATCGGCTGGGTCAGGGTGATCTGACGACAGGAGTCCGGGCCCGGGTTCAGCAGATCGTCCTCGGGGCCGATCATGCTGCGCAGCGAGGTGACCACCTCTTCGCGGATGGCATCCAGCGGCGGGTTGGTGACCTGCGCGAACAGCTGCGAGAAGTAGTCGAACAGCAGGCGCGGACGCGCCGACAGCACCGCGATCGGGGTGTCGGTGCCCATCGAGCCGAGCGCTTCGCCGCCGGTCTGCGCCATCGGCGAGATCAGCAGGTTCAGCTCTTCGATGGAGTATCCGAAGATCTGCTGGCGGATCAGCACGCGGTCGTGCGACATGTGCACGTGCGGGCGGTCCTGCAGGTCCGACAGCTTGGTCGGGCCGTTGTCCAGCCACTCCTGGTACGGGTGCTCGTTCGCCAGCGTCGACTTGACCTCGTCATCGCTGATGATGCGGCCCTGTTCGGTGTCGACCAGGAACATGCGGCCGGGCTGCAAACGGGTCTTCTGCACCACGGTGGACGGGTCGATGTCGAGCACGCCGACCTCGGAGGCCATCACGACCAGGCCGTCCTCGGTGACCCAGATGCGGCCGGGGCGCAGACCGTTGCGGTCCAGCACCGCGCCGACGAAGCGGCCGTCGGTGAAGGCCACCGAGGCCGGGCCGTCCCACGGCTCCATCAGGAACGAGTGGTAGCGGTAGAAGGCGCGCTGGGCCGGATCCATGGACTCGTGGCGTTCCCACGCCTCCGGGATCATCATGAGCACGGCGTGCGGGAGGCTGCGGCCGCCCAGGTGCAGCAGTTCGAGCACCTCGTCGAAGCGAGCGGTGTCGGACGCGCCGGGGGTGCAGACCGGGAAGATCTTCTCCAGGCGGTTGTTGCCCTCGGAGTCGATGCCGAAGGCGTTCGACTTCAGCAGCGCCTCGCGGGCCCGCATCCAGTTCTCGTTACCGGAGACGGTGTTGATCTCGCCGTTGTGGGCGACGCGGCGGAAGGGGTGCGCCAGCGGCCAGGACGGGAAGGTGTTGGTGGAGAAGCGCGAGTGCACGATGCCCAGCGCCGACTCCACGCGATCATCCTGGAGATCCAGGTAGAAGGCGCGCAGCTGCGGCGTGGTGAACATGCCCTTGTAGACGAAGGTCTGACCGGAAAGGCTCGGGAAGTACACCGATTCCTTGCCGACGCTGCCTTCACCGGCGCCCGCTTTGCCGAGCTGATGCTCGATGCGCTTGCGGATGACGTAGACGCGGCGCTCCAGATCCATACCGGAGAGCTGCTCGGCGGCGTCCTTCGGCGAGGCGATGAAGATCTGCCGGAAGGTGGGCATGGCGTCGCGGGACAGCGCACCGAGCGAGGATTCGTCGATCGGGACCTCGCGCCAGCCCAGGACCTCGAGGCCCTCTTCGCGCACGATCTTCTCGACGCCGTATCCGGCGCGAGCGGCCTCGCGGCGAGCCTGCGGAAGGAAGGCGATACCCGTGGCGTAGGAGCCTTCGGCGGGAAGGTCGAAGTCGACGATCGCACGGAAGAACTTGTCCGGGAGCTGAATCAGGATGCCCGCACCGTCACCGGAGTTGGGTTCGGCACCCGCGGCGCCGCGGTGCTCCAGGTTCAGCAGGGCGGTAATAGCCTTGTCGACGATGTCGCGGCTACGACGGCCGTGCATGTCGACGACGAATGCGACGCCACAGGCGTCGTGTTCATTCGCCGGGTCATAGAGCCCGCGGGGTCCGTGCCCATAGCCGGCACCGCCGGTGGGGGACCTGTGGCCGGGAAGTTGCGTCATGCCTCTGCCTTCACAAAAAACAGGCCTTCGAAGAATTGCGGCCTTCGTCGAACGCCTCCGTCAGACTGCGCCCAGGCGGTTCGGAGACCAGCGGCGCTGATGGTCGTCCCGTGCAGTCAACTCTCCAGTTGTTTTCACCCGTTTCGATTTTTCGTCGGGTGCTCGGCGGTAACCGAACGCTTACGTGTTAGCTACCAACCGCGCCGTTCTCGCCTATTACGCTGAGCACCGATCGGGCCTCTGGACGGTATGGGGCGATATGCCGAACTTGTCGCATCCGGCGTAAGAGCAAACGATAAGTCAGGACTCGAGCCCAACCAACTTAGGTTGCACTAATACCAGCGTCTAGCTGGGCTTCTTCATCGATCCTCCAGTACCTGCGCGTTGTCCAGTGTAAAGCAGGCATGCGGGGGACCCGCAGTTGACTTGCCCATAGTTCTCCGCGCGCGCGAGGGAGGTGGCCGGGCGCCCCGACGCGGCCCCGGGACAGCCTCCTACCTGCAATGAAACAGACTTCCCCACAAGGGCATCCGGCAAACCGGGCGTGCTGCGGCTAATTCTCCGGAGACCTCCGGGAAGCGGTTCGGAGGTCCGGGCGACAAGCCAATGCAATGATCCGACCGTACGGAATCTTTCTTAAACGTGGGATTTGGCACACGTCTGGCAAACAGTGAATATGCGGTAAGTCACTACTTCAGGGATTCTGCGGCCGATACCTGCGTGATCAATGCCACGTCACGGCTGGGAAGCCGTCAGATGTGAGGCTGGACACATCACAGCCACCACACTCGGTGTAACCGCCCCCTTCCTGTCACGCTGAAACAACGAATCAGCCACGGTTTAGAGAACCCGAATAAGCCTGGGACTTAGAGGATGTGAGCTCCCATGACCGTTCTGCTCACCTGGCTCGGCGGAGCGCACGCGGGGGTCACCGATCGGCACGAGCGCACGGGGTATTCGGTTACCGGTGCCGTGGTGGCGTTGTTCGCGCTGACAGCCGGGGTAATCACCGCACTGGCCACGAGCGCGGCGCAATGGCCCTTGGCCGCAGTGATCGTGGTCGCCCTGATCGCAACCCTGTTGGTGGGGGCGGTATCTCGCACGCTGGCCACCGCGTCGACACCCGCGCGCGGTGAAAGCCGCCGGGCACGAACCGAATTCGGCGCCCGCGCCGGAGTGGCCGTACTCGTCGGCATCGTCATCGCCGAATTGGCCTGCACCGTCCTGTTCGGCGGCACCGTGAACCGGCTACTCGACGAAACCTCCCGGCGCGGAGTCGAATCCGCGCCCGCCGTGATCACCGCGCGCACCGAACTCGACCAGGCCCGCGCCGATCGCAAGGACCTGGATCAGCAGATCGCCAAGGCACAGACCGATGTCGACACCGCACTGGTGATCGCGCGCTGCGAGACCAATCCGGACCCGCAGTGCCCGGCGACCCGCATCACCCGGGTGCCCGGATACGGCGCGGAGGCCCGCACCGCGCTGCAGATGCTCGACGATTCGCGGGCGCAGCTCACCGCCGCGCGCGCCAAGATCGACGGACTCGACACCAAGGTCGGCGATAAGGACAAGGCGCTCGGCACCGCCCGCGCCGACGCCTACACCGACGGCGATCGCGGACTCGGCGCGCGCTGGGTCGCCATGAACGACCACACCACCGATCACGCCGGGCCGTTCGTGCTGCGCCTGGCCGTGGCACTGCTGCTGATCGTGCTCGCGCTACTGCCGCTGCTGCTCCGATTCTGGCGCGGCGAAACGGCTTTCGACCGCGATATCGCCACCCGCACCGCCACCGACCGGGTCGAACAGGCCGCCGAGGTCGCCATCGCGGAAACCCAGGCGCAGGTCCGCGTCGAAGCCGAGAAACTGCGCGCCGAACAACAGCTCACCGCCGCGAAACTGGCGCTGCACGCCGATACCGCCATCGACCGGGAGCGCCAGCGCACCCGCATCATCGCGGCCATCGGCAATTTCCAGATCGGCATCACCGAACCCGCGCAACAGCGCGCCATCGACGAATTCGACCGGGCCGCACAGCATGAGCTTCCGGCCGCGGTCCGAAAGGACGACTCCGTGTCCCAGGAGGGGATTGTGACACCGACGCCGAACCTGCCCGCCCAGCTCGGCCAGGGCGGCGGACTCGCGCCGATCGGCCCGGGCGGGGCACTGGTGCCCGCACCCGCACCGCAGCCCGCACCCGCGAACAAGGGTGGCGGACTGGAACTTCCGATCATCGGGACGGTGCCGTTCACCGATACCGCCGCCCGCTGGATCCGGCCGCTGGTGCCGTCCTTCGTGGCCAATGCCATCGATACCGCCACGCATCCGCTGCGCACCGTGCGGCAGGCGTTCGAGGAGGCGGAGGAGATCACCTTCACGCTCAAGCGGACCCGCAAGGTGACGGTGGATTCCTCGGATTCCGCGGCGCAGGCGCAGCAGCAGATGTATCAGCAGCAACCGCAGTACGGGTACCAGTTGCCGCCGGGTGCGCCGCAGCAGGTGTACGCGCAGCGCGTCGCCTCGCAGGTGGTCGATCAGCCGTATCAGCAGCAGTACCCGAATTACGGTGCGCTGCCGCAGGGTCAGGTCGTCGAGCCCGGATATCCGCTGCCCGCCGCGCCGCATCAGGGCGCGATCCCCGGCCGGTACAACCCGGAACTGGAATATCGCGGCCCGCGCGAACTGCCGCCCGCCAAGGATCAGTAGGACCTGCGAACAGGGCTGTGGCCCGGCATGTTTCACGTTGAACACGGAAACAGCCGGGCCACAGCCTTTTTCAGTTGCTACGCGCCTTGCGCTTGCTCGTCGCGGCACGGTACGTGATGACCGCCGTGACCAACAGGATCAGCGTGGTGCCCGTGGCCGCGAGATGGATGCCGTCCACGAACGCGCCGTGCGCGGCCTCCAGCAGTGAGCTCGACGCCGGTTCGCCGAGGGAGCGTGCGGTTTCCACCGCACCGCCCAGGGATTCCCGCGCCGCATCGGTGTGCGCGGCCGGAACCGCGGACAGGTCCAGGCCGTGCCGGAACGCGGCCATCACACCGCTGCCCAGCACCGCGACGCCAAGCGCCACACCGGCTTCCAGCGCCGTCTCCGAAATGGCTGCGGCATTGCCCGCGCGCTCGGCCGGAGCGGTGGTGATGATCATGTCGGCCGAAACCGTCAGCGCCACACCGACACCCAGGCCGATCAACAGGAATCCGATCATGAACGGCAGCACCGACGCCGACGGATCGGCTTCCAGCAGCCAGAACAGGGACGCACCCGCCGCGGCCGTCACCAGCGCACCGCACAGCACGCTCACCGGACGCCAGCGACCGACCAGCCACGCCGCCAGCAATGAACCGGCCATACTGCCGAACGTGCCCGGGATCAACAGCAGACCCGCCTGCAACGGCGCGCGCCCCAGCACCAGCTGGAGATACTGCGAACCGAAGAACAGCACACCGGCCAGCGCGAAGATGGACAGCAGATTGGTCAGCACCGCGGCCCGGAACGGCGGCAGCCGGAACAGCTCCAGATCGATCAGCGGATCGGTCAGCCCGCGCTGGCGGCGAATGAACACCACACCCGCGACCACACCGATCACACCCGCGATCAGCTGATTCAGCGCCGGTCCGTGCGCGGCGAACTCCTTGACCGCGTACACGATCGGGATCAGGGCCAGCATGGACAGGCCCGCGCTCATCAGGTCGAAGCGGCCCGGATTCGGATCCTTCGACTCCGGCACCAGCAGCGGTCCGAGCACGATGAGCAGCGCCATCACCGGCAGGTTCACCAGGAACACCGAACCCCACCAGAAATGCTCCAGCAGCCAGCCGCCCAGCAGCGGACCCATGGCCGCACCCGAACCCGCCATCGCACCCCAGACCGAAATGGCGAGGGTGCGCTGGCGCGCGTTGGTGAACATGGATCGGATCAGACCCAGCGTGGCGGGCATCAGCGTCGCACCGGCGACACCCTGCAGAACGCGTGCGGCGATGAGCATTTCGGGGCTCACCGACCAGGCCGCGACCGCGGAGGCGAGACCGAATCCGGCCGCGCCGATCAGCAGCAGCCGCCGACGCCCGATGCGATCGCCGAGCGTGCCCATGGTGATGAGCAGACCGGCCAGCACGAACGAGTAGACGTCGATGATCCACAGCAGCTGCGGCGTGGTCGGCGCGAGATCGCCGGAAATGGCGGGCACCGCGAGATCGAGCACGGTGGCATCGACCGAGACCAGCAGCAGGGCCAGCGCGAGCACGCCGAGCCCGGCCCAATCGCGCAGGGACGCGCGATCCGAACCAATCTCGGCCGTGAGCGCCGCAGCCGAATCCGGGGTGGCGGGCATGCCGGAATCCCGGCGCGCGGTGGCGGGCCGGGGGTCGTTGACGCTGGGATCCGCCTCTGATCCGGGTCCGGATCGGGCGGAGGTGTGGGTGGCCATGGGAGCTTTCTCTTCCAGAGTTGAACCGTCTGGACGGTACAGTAACAGACTTACCGTCCGGACGGTACAGTTATGCAGCGTGAGTATGACCAATTCGCCGTACAGTGATGCACCGTGACAACCCCTCGCGATCCGGCGGGCACCCGCAACCGGATCCTCGACGCGCTCGAAACCCTGCTGCTCGACAAGGGCATGTCCCAGGTGACGCTGGAAAGCGTCGCGGCGGCGGCAGGCGTCTCCAAGGGCGGACTGCTCTATCACTTCAAAAGCAAGGACGCGCTGCTCGCCGGATTGGTCCGCCGCCTCGGCGAACGCGCCGACCAGCAGTTGAACAGTGCCGTCGCACAGGGCGAATCGGTCGCCGAGTGGTATCTGCAGACCCCGCACCCCGACAATGACTCCGACGCTCTGGAGCTCGCGCTGTACCGCTCCATGCTGGCCGCCATGCGCACCGTCGACGGCCCCCAGGACACCGCCGCCGACGAGGCGGATCGGGCGCTCGCCGAAATGATGAGCGGCTGGAAAACCGCGCTGGACAATGAAATACGCGATCCGGTCAAAGCGGAAATCGTCCGGCTCGTCGGCGACGGCGTCTACCTGCGCGCACTGCTCGGCATGCCGCCCGTCGACCCCGCCCTGTACCGCCAGGTCGTGGCACGGCTGCTCGGCGCATAAACATGGAGCGACCACGGGGCACCCGGCGGTTACAGTAGGTCCGTGTTGCCCGCCGCCGCCGATTCAGTCGGTCCGTCGGCCGGGTCGGTGGGGGAACCGCACACCGAACCGGCGACGGTCCCGATCCGACCCGTGCAGTTCCGTGAACTGCTGGATCTGCCATTCGCGGTGATCCAGGCGCGGATCGCCACCTTCGCCGCCGTCTTCGGGGTGGCCGTCGCGATCGCGGCCGCTATTTCGGTCGGCGTCACCGTCTTCGTCTCGGTCGCCACCGGTGATTCGGACAGCGGCACCTTCTGGGGCGCACTGCTGACCACCCTGATCGCCGCCTGGGTATTGCGCCTGTTCGTGCGCGGTTTCACCGTGCCGATGGGACTCGCGGTGGTGCACCGGCAGCCGCTGAGCTGGCGGGCGGCGCTGGGCCGGTTATCCGCCGAAGCCGGTCCGCTGCTGGGGTATTCGGCCATGTACACGCTCATCGGGGTCTGCGTGCTCGCGCTGGGCGCACCGCTGATGTTCACCGCGCCGTTCGCGGTGGTCTGGCTGCTGTGGCTGCGGGCCCGCCGATTCGCCACCGTCCCGGCCATTTTCGAGGAAAACACCACGTACCGGATCGCCACGCTGCGCTCGAAACTGCTGATATCCGGCACCGACTGGCAGCTGGTGGGCGTACTGCTCTATCTGCGCGGACTGCTGCTGGTGCTGATCGTGCCGCTGCTCGCGCTGCCGCAATTCGCGGCGGGCATCACCGGCACCCGGCGCTGGGCGGTCACCGTCCTGCTCATCACCGCCGGACTGCTCTTCGTCGCACTCGCCGAAATGGTGGAATCCTCCGCCCAGGTCGTCGCCTACGTCGACCGCCGCTGCCGCCGCGAGGGCTGGGATATCAAGATCCCCGGGGAGGCCCGGCCGTGAGCACTCCCCTGCCGCACAACCACTTCGGACCACCGCCGGAACCCGCGCTCGGGCCTGCTGCCGCGCATCTGGCCGCCGCGGAGGACGCCGCCCGGCGCGCGGATTTCGGCACCGCGCTGCGCGAGCGGTATCGCGCGGTCACCCGCGGTCTGGAACAGCGCGGCATTCTCGAGGAGCAGCGCGCCCGCACCGCCCGCGAGACCGCGCAGGCCGCGACCAGCGCGCTCCCCGGCGAGACCGTCGAATTGCCCGCGGCCGCACACAGTTTCGATGAGATCGTGTACGGCGGCCGCCCCGGCGCGGAGGCCGAGTATCGACGGCTGGAACAGGCCGATCAATTCTCGGTCGCGCCGCCGCCCAAGAACGCGCCCGCCGAGATCACCGAACAGCGCCGCAAGACCAGGAAGCAGCGGGGCGCGCGTGAGAAGAAGGAACGCGAACCCCTCGAATTGCCCGCGCTGCTGCGGGATTGGCGATTCTGGGCGGTGCTGGGCGCACTGCTCGGCATCGTGGTGCTGGTCTATCTGGTGACGCATATCAGTCCGCCGCCGCCCTCGCCGCCGGAGCATCACGACAACACGCCCTACACACCACCGCCGTCGACGTCGAAACCGCCGCCGACACCCCGGCATCCGCCGAACTTCGGCGAAGGCGACGACTCCATCTTCGAACGCCTGCCCGCGTGGGCGGCCTTCGGCGGTGCGCAGTTGCTCATCGCGTGGGGTGCGGTGCTGTGGTGGCGCGGCCGCCGCCGTGGCGCGGTGGTGCGCGAACCGCTGCCCGTGGAAGCGCCCGCCAACGAGGTGCTGGCCGGACAGGCCGGGCTGTACCGCAAATCCCGCGACCACGACCATGTGGCGGCGAAGCTGCGGGCGGCCACCCTGCGGCGGCTGCGCCCGACCCTCGGCATCACCGCCGAAACCCTGCCCGAGCTGGTGATCGCGCCCCTGGCCGCACGCCTGCACGCCGACCCGGCCATGCTGCGGGCCGCACTGTACGACCCGGTCCCGGACCGGGGCACGCTGGAACTCGTGGCCGCACAACTCGAATGGATCGAAGCGGAGGTCTTGTGACCGGATCAGAGCCCACAGCCGTCGTCGTGATGGACACCAATCACGCGCCGACGCCCGAACAGGCCCAGCAGGCGCTGCTCGCCCTGCGCGCCGAGATCGGCAAGGCTGTCGTCGGCAACGACCAGGCGGTCATGTACCTGGTGCTGGCACTGCTGTGCCAGGGTCACGTACTGCTGGAAGGCGTTCCGGGCGTGGCCAAGACGCTGCTGGTGCGCGCCCTGGCCAAGGCGCTGGACCTGCAGCACAGCCGCATCCAGTTCACCCCGGACCTGATGCCCGGCGATGTCACCGGATCACAGATCTACGATCCGCATTCGGCCGAGTTCACCTTCCGCAGCGGTCCCGTCTTCACGAACCTGCTGCTCGCCGACGAAATCAACCGCACCCCACCGAAAACCCAGTCCGCGCTGCTGGAATCGATGGAGGAGCGCCAGGTTTCGGTGGACGGCGTGCCCCGGCCGCTGCCCGATCCGTTCGTGGTGATCGCCACCCAGAACCCCATCGAACAGGAGGGCACCTATCCGCTGCCGGAGGCGCAGCTGGACCGGTTCCTGTTCAAGGTCGACGTCCAATTGCCCGGGCGCGAAGACGAATTCCGGATTCTGCAACGCCATGCGGCGGGCTTCGATCCGCGCGATCTGGACGCCGCCGGACTGCGGCCGGTCGCCGGACCCGAGCACATCGCCGCCGCCCGCAAGGCCGTCGCCCAGGTGACATTGAGTCCCGAAGTGCTCGCGTACACGGTCGACCTGTGCCGCGCCACGCGCACCTCCCCCGCCGTCGCGCACGGCGCGTCCACCCGCGGCGCGACCGCGCTGATGGCGGCGGCGCGCGCCTTCGCCTGGTTGAACGGGCGCGGTTACGTCACCCCCGACGATGTGAAAGCCGTTGCCACGACGGTGCTCCGGCATCGCCTGCAACTGCGGCCCGAACACGAGGTGGAGGGCGTCACCGCCGAAGGGGTGATGGCGTCCCTGCTGATGTCCGTCCCGGTTCCGGTGTAGTCGTGGTCGTCACCGGCCGGCTGGCCATCGCGGCGGGCGCCGCCGCACTCCTCGTCACCTTCGTCCTGCCCTCCTGGGCGGGACTGCTCGGCGCGACCGCGGTACTGGTGGCGCTGGTACTGCTGGACGTCCTGCTGCTGGGTTCGCCCGGGGCGCTGGAACTTTCGCGCGATCCCCTCACCACGGTGCGCACCGGGCGCACCGCCGAGGTGGAACTCACCGCGCTGAACACCGGCGACCGCACCCTGCGCGGCACGCTGTGGGACGACTGGCCGAACAGCGCACAGGCCCGCAATCGCACGCACGCGCTGAAACTGCCGCCCAACACCAGGATTCGGCTGCACACCGAACTCACCCCGGAGTATCGGGGCGATCGGGTGGCCGGTCCGGTCACCGTGCGCCTGCTCGGCCCGCTCGGCATCGCCGGACGCCAGACGCGCCGCACCGTCCCGGCCCGGTTGCGCGCACTGCCGCCGTTCCGGAGTGAGAAGCTGCTCGCCTCCAAAGTCCGTCAGCTGCAACATCTCGAGGGCCGCAACACCACCAACCGGCGCGGACAGGGCACCGAATTCGATTCCTTCCGCGAATACGTCGCGGGCGACGATGTGCGCACCATCGACTGGCGGGCCACCGCGCGCGCCAATGACGTGCTGGTGCGCACCTGGCGGCCCGAACGCAACCGGCACGTGGTCATGCTGCTCGATACCGGCCGGGTGAGCGCGGGCCGCGTCGGCGACGGCACCCGCCTGGACGCCACCATCGAGGCCGCGCTGCTGCTCGGCGGACTCGCCGCCGCGGGCGGCGATTCGGTGGATCTGCTCGCCTACGACAACGCGCTGCGCGCCGAAGTGCGCGGCATCGGCGGAAAACGCCTGCAGCTCAAGCTCATGCACGCGCTCGCGGGCGTCACACCGCAATTGGCAGATACCGACTATCAGGGTCTGCTGCGCACCACATTGCAGCGCGCCCGCCGCCGCAGCCTGGTCGTCTGGTTCACCCACCTCGATGCCGCCACCGTGCAGGAGGGCCTGCTCCCGGTGCTGCCGATCCTGGCCGACCGGCACCGCGTGCTGATCGTCGCGGTCACCGATCCGGATATCGCGGCCGCCGCCACCCGCCGCTCCGCACTGGACGACCTCTACACCGCGGCCGCCGCCGAGAACGTCATCGCCGAGCACGCGGTGGCCCGGGAAACCCTGCGCCGCATGGGCATCCGCGTCATCTCGGACTCCCCCGACCGGCTGCCGGGCGCGCTCGCCGACGAATACCTGGAGCTCAAGCAAACGGGCGCAATGTAATTCGCGCGCTGGTCAGGCCGCCCGCTGGAATGCCTTGGTGTCCGGCTTGGGCGGAGGCGGGAAGGAACGGCGCTGGCGCTCGGCGAGCACCGCGCCCAGAATCTGCACGGGCGGATAGCCATTGAGCGGCGGGGTGTGCAGCCGCGCGCAAACCGTGACCACCAGGGCACGGCCCAGCTGATCCTGCGCCACGGGCGTGAGGGTGCGGAAGCGAGTCAGATACTGGCGCACCGAGACCGCGAGCTCATCGGAGAGCCCGGTCAGATCGAGCTGGCGCGCCCAGCCCTGCAACCACGGCGGCGGCAGTACCAGCGCGGCGAACGGCAACCGACTGCGATCGTGCACCACCACGGTGCCCGCGAGCGCGTCGCCGATGCGGCGGGCGTTCGGCGAGCACAGCGACACCACGACCGCGATCAACCCGGTGCCCAGAATCCAGAAGTCCACGATGCCCGCCAGACCGCGGGTGACCGCGTGCCGGAAGTCGGTCGGACCGCCGTCCGCGCGCACCACCCGCAGGCCGAGCGCCATCTTGCCGAGCGACCTTCCGCGCGAGAGGGTTTCGCTGAGCACCGGATAGCCGATCAGCGTCAGCGTCAGCACGACCACCAGCATGGTGGAGATCCACGCCGAATCCGCGCCCCACAGGAACAGCACCCACAGGCAGAAGAAGAACACCGCGGTCCCGAAGATCAACTGGATCATCAGGTCGAGCAGGAACGCCGCGGCCCGGGTGGGGATGCGCGCGATGGGCAGTTCTACGGCGACGGCCTCGCCGGTGGTGAAAAGGGCCATGTCACTCCTGCTCGGGGGCGACTAGCATTCTTCCGAGCCGAGGCACAGGAAGGCAACCGATGGACCTGGACGCGTATACGTTCCTGCACAAACCTTCCTGGGATCGGCTGGACTATCTCGCGACGCGCCGTAAGAAACTCTCCGGCACGGAATCCGACGAACTGGTACGGCTGTACCGGCTCACCTCACAGCAGCTGGCCCGCCTGCAATCGCGTTCGGCCGACGCCGAATTGGTGGCCGGACTCTCCGCCGTGCTGACCCGGGCGCGCGGGCGCGTGCTGAGCGCCCGCACCGACACCCTCGCCGAGATCCTGCGCTTCGTCACCCATCGCTTCCCGGCCGCGCTGTACCGGTCCCGGCGCTGGTGGCTGTCGGTGGCGGCGGCGTTCATCGCGGCGTCGGCCGCCGTGGGCGCGTGGGTGGCGAATTCGGAGTCCGCGCGGCGGCATCTGGGCCTGGACACCGATACCGACCGCTTGACCAAGCCCGGCGGCGAATTCGAGACCTACTACTACGAACATCCGCACGATGCCTTCGCGGCCCAGGTGTGGACCAATAACGCCGCGGTGGCCGCGGTGGCCCTGTTCATGGGGGTACTCATCCTGCCCGCGGTCTACGCGCTGGCCATGAACGCGCTCAATGTGGGCGTGAGCGCGGGCCTGATGGCCGACGCGGGCCGCCTGGACGCCTTCTTCACCTACATCCTGCCGCACGGGATGCTGGAGCTGACCGCGATTTTCGTGGCCGGCGGCGCGGGAGTGAAACTGGGCTGGACACTGATCGATCCGGGCCGCGAGAGCCGTCCGCAGGCGCTGGCGCGACAGGGCCGTGCCACGGCCGTTATCGCGCTGGGCCTGGTGGGCGTGCTGCTGGTCTCCGGATTCATCGAGGGCTTCGTCACCCCGAGCGAGTTGCCGGACGCGGTGCGGATCGGGATCGGCGCGCTCGCCGAAATCGGTTTCCTGGCCTACGTCTTCGGCCTGGGCCGGCGGGCGGTGCTGGAGGAGGAGACGGCCGCGGCGCGGGAGCACATGTCCGGCAACTCGGCGGTCCGGAATCCGGAAGCGGTTGCGGGAGTGGTCGGTTCGACACTGGTGGCAACGGCCCGGAATTGATTTCCACTGGCCGCAGCGAGTCCGGCTCAGCTGCGGCCAGCGTTACCGTCGACTCTACACAATCGTTATGGCTACGCAACCTCCGACTTGCTGGGTGGGCGTATATGGCCACCAGGCGAAATGCCCTTTGTGCGAAGGCAACCCGAGAGGTCCGCTATTTACCGGCATACGCTTTGCGAGCGGTCTGCGGAGGTTAAGGAAACCACCCGCGCGGTACCGTTCGGCGACCGTGTTTCGACCCCTCGCTCGGACTTCCGGAACACCCCCGTCGCCCGGTTTGCCGATTTCTCTCGCGATAACCCTCCATCACCGGTTCAACCCGCGTTAAGCTGGAGTTTCGTGGCTGGTCGGCACCATTGCCAAGCGGTCGCCCGAGGGTAAACAAACCCCAAGTTTGTTTAACTCAGTTTTGACTAAACGAGCATCAGGCAATGGCCGCAGATAATCGGTCGCATACTCGAACCGACACCTTCCGGCAATCGATTTTCACCCCTCCGCGGACCGCCGGAGGCCATCCGGCAACGCCCCGGCCGAGGAGTCCCCGATATGCCTGCGATCTTCGTCACATCCGGTGTGACCTGCGGTGACCCCCGCCTACGCGGGACCGGGCCCCGAACGGGGTCACGGACAGCGAAAAGCGAAGAGCCCCATCCGATTCCGGATGGGGCTCTTCGTCTTGGTGGGCGAAGGGGGACTTGAACCCCCACGTCCTTACGGACACTGGCACCTGAAGCCAGCGCGTCTGCCATTCCGCCACTCGCCCGAGCGACTGAAAGAACGTATCACGGGGTATGCACCAAAAAGAAATCGCCTGGTTATCGGCTGTGACGGCGGCCGATGCCGGCACGGGAACCCCGACCCGTTTCCAGGAGTTACAGGTGTGGACGATCGTGGATATCATGCAAGGACCGTGTCCCAGCGGCGACACGCCATGTCCGCGTGTCGCACAGTAGGACCGCCGCAGACCACACGGCGCCACCAGGAGACCAAGACACGAAGCACGCTTCACTCGCGGGAGCGTCCTGACCCGAGAGGAGGGGCTCGATGGGGATCGTCTCGCGATTCGAACGTCGCCTCCAGGGTGCTGTCGGCGATGTGTTCGCCCGCGTCTTCGGTGGCAGTGTCGTTCCGCAGGAGGTCGAGGCAGCGCTCCAGCGCGAGGCCGCGGACCACGTTCAAGACCTCGGCAACGGGCATCTGCTCGCACCGAACAGCTACGTCATCACCATCAACGAGTCGGACCTGGGGCAGCTCGTCCAGGGCGAGGGACAGGCCGACCACGACCTCGCGGTACGCGCGTTCGCCAAACACTTACAGGACTACATCCGTGAGCAAGGCTGGCAGACGTACGGCGAAGTGCACGTGGAATTCGAGGCATCCCCTACGCTGCACACCGGACAGTTCAGGACACGCGGTCGAGTGGACCCGGACGCCGTCGGCGGTAGTGTCGACCGCCGGGCGGGTCCGGCGGTGGGACCTGAACGCACACCACGACCCAACCCGCAACCAGGAGCTGGCCCCATGACGCAGAACTCAGGCTACGACCCAAGCCGTGAGCCCGCGGAGTCCGATCCACGAAACCGCGGGTACGCGCCCCCGCCCGCGAGCCGACCCGCTCCGCAGGGCTACGGCGAATACGGCCGCGGCGGTGCTGCCCCGCAGTACCCGGATCAGCAGGGCTACGGCGCTGCCCCGGATCAGCAGGGCTATGGCGAGTACCAGAACGGCTACGACTACAACCAGCAGGGCGGCCAGGGCTACGGCGCTCAGCAGGGTGGTTACGGCGATCAGGCGTACGGCCAGCAGCAGGGCTATGCCGATCAGGCGTACGGGCAGCAGCCCGGATACGCCGATCAGGCCTACGGCCAGCAGGGCTATGCCGAACCCGGCTACGGCCAGCAGGGCGGCGGCTACGCCGAACAGGGCGGCCAGCAGGGCTACGGCCAGCAGGCGTACGACCAGGGCGGCTACGGCCAGCAGGGGTACGCGGAACCGGGTTACGGCCAGCAGCAGGGCTACGGCGACCAGCAGGGCTATGCCGATCCGGGCTACGGCCAGCAGGGGTACGCCGAGCAGGGCTACGGGCAGCCGCAGGGCTATGCCGAGCCCGCCGCCGGTGGTTACGGCGACGACCAGTACGGCCAGCAGGCCGGGTACGGCCAGCAGCCCGCCGCGGGCGGTTACGCCGCTCCCGCGCGCAGTGGCTCGGGCTACTCGGCCACGCTGCAGCTGGACGACGGCTCCGGTCGCACCTACCAGTTGCGCGAGGGTTCCAACATCATCGGCCGCGGCCAGGACGCGCACTTCCGGCTTCCCGACACCGGGGTTTCGCGGCGGCATATCGAGGTGCGCTGGGACGGCCAGACGGCCATGCTCTCGGACCTCGGTTCCACCAATGGCACGCTGGTCAACGGGTCGCCCGTCCAGGACTGGCAGCTCGCCGACGGCGATGTCATCCGCGCCGGGCATTCCGAGATCCTGATCAGGATCGTCTGATCCCGTAAGCTCGCGGTGCAGATCACGATATGGCTGGATTTTCCTGCGCCGTATCGTGATCGCAACCGGTCGACGGCCCTATGATGCTGCCATTACTCGCGGCTCAACAGGCCGCGCCGACCAGGCGCACCGGTTGGGGGTCGCGGAGCTTTCTCCGTACTGACAGCCCGTACCTACGACACGGTCGAACAGGAGGTGGAGCACCGTGCAGGGACTGATCCTGCAACTCACCCGGGCGGGGTTCCTGCTGTTGTTGTGGCTGTTCGTGTGGGCGGTGCTCCGGACCCTGCGCAGCGATATCTACGCGGCCTCCGGCATCCGGGTGCCGCCGCGGACCCAAGGTGGTTCCGCGGTGCTCCCCTCCTTGCGCCGAGGCCAGAAGGGCGCCAAATATCTCGTGGTGACTCAGGGTTCACTCGCCGGCACCCGCATCTCACTCGGCACGCAGCCGGTGTTGATCGGGCGCGCGGACGACTCCACGCTGGTCCTCACCGACGACTATGCCTCCACCCGGCATGCGCGCCTGTCGCCGCGCGGGGAGGATTGGTATGTCGAGGATCTCGGTTCCACCAATGGGACCTACCTCGACCGGTCGAAGGTCACCACCCCGGTCCGAGTTCCACTCGGCACCCCCGTCCGTGTCGGTAAGACAGTGATCGAGCTGCGATCGTGACTCTTGTTCTGCGCTACGCCGCCCGTAGCGACCGCGGTCTCGTACGAGCCAACAACGAGGACTCCGTCTACGCGGGCGCGCGCCTACTCGCGCTCGCGGACGGCATGGGCGGTCACGCCGCCGGTGAAGTCGCCTCCCAACTGATGATCGCGGCGCTCGCGCATCTCGACGACGACGAACCGGGCGATGATCTGCTCGGCAAGCTCGATCGCGCGGTGCACGAGGGCAATGCCGCCATCGCCGATCAGGTCGAGGAAGAGCCCGAACTCGACGGGATGGGCACCACGCTCACCGCCGTCCTGTTCGCCGGGCGCAAACTCGGCCTCGCCCATATCGGCGACTCCCGCGCCTACATGCTCCGCAATGGCGAACTCACCCAGATCACCCGCGACGACACCTTCGTGCAGTCGCTGGTGGACGAGGGCCGGATCACCCCGGAGCAGGCGCACACCCATCCGCAGCGTTCGCTCATCATGCGCGCGCTCACCGGCAACGAGATCGAGCCCACCCTGGTGGTGCGCGAGGCGCGCGCCGGGGACCGGTATCTGCTCTGCTCGGACGGCCTCTCCGATGTGGTGAGCGATGAGACCATCGCCAACACCATGCGCGAGGGCAGCACCGACGAGGCGGCCGACCGGCTCATCGAATTGGCTTTGCGCAGTGGCGGTCCCGACAATGTGACCGTCGTGGTCGCCGATGTCATCGACCTCGATTACGGGCAGAGTCATCCGATCGTGGCGGGCGCGGCCTCCGGCGAGGATGACGACACTCCCCCGCCGAATACCGCCGCCGGTCGCGCCGCCGCCATGCGGCCGCCGAGAGCCGCCCCGCGCCGGGCCGTACAGCAGCCCGAGCCGGAGCCGCCGCGCAAGAGCCACAAACTGCGCTGGATCGCGCTCTCGCTGGCCCTGCTGGTCGCCATCGGCGCGGGACTCACGGTCGGCTACAACATGATTCGCAGCAACTACTACGTGGGCACCCAGGACGACAAGGTCGTGGTGCTGCGCGGGCTGCCCGGTTCGGTGCTGGGCTATTCGATCCACGATGTGGATCAGATCGCCTGTGTCACCCGCACCGGTGAATTGCAGATCAGCGCGATCGGTTCCAGCTTCGGCGCGGGTTGCCGCGAACTGCGCCTGCTGGATCTCAAGCCGACCGGCCGCGATTCGGTCAACAAGGGTCTGCCGCCGGGCTCCCGCGAGGAAGCCGGCAAGCAGCTGCAGGCGCTGACCCGCAATGATCTGCTGCCGCCCTGCGAGAAGGCACAGCCGCAGCCGCAGCCGTCGACGACTCCGCCGAGCACCCCGGTCGATCCGAACGCGCCCGTCACCACCACCCCCGCCGTTCCCACCACCACCCCGGCCGCCGTGCCGGGTGGCGAGAACCATCCGCTGGAACCCCGCAAGACCGATCAGCCCACCCCCACCACTACGACCGCGCCGCAGCAGCCGGGGCAGAACTGCAGAGTGACGGACTGATGTCCGCACCGGCACCACCGTCCGCTGGGGCCTTTCCCAGTCCTCCGGGCGGATTCGCTCCCGCGCCCCCGCCGTCCACCCGGCGGAATGTGGAACTGCTGCTGCTCGGGCTCGCGGCGGTGGTCACCACGGTGTCGCTGGTGCTGGTGGAGGCCAGTCAGGAACAGGCGATCACCTGGGAGATCGCCAAACTGGGCGCGGCCTATCTGGCGTTGTTCGGTGTCGCGCATCTGGCGGTGCGCCGTTTCGCGGCGTTCGCGGACCCTTTGCTACTACCGATCGTGGCGCTGCTGAACGGTCTCGGCCTGGTGCTCATCCACCGGCTGGACCTGGCCGAGAAGCAGGATGCGATCTTCGCCTCGCAGCCCATCCCCTCCCCCGATGCGAACCAGCAGGTGCTGTGGACGGGGTTGGGGATGGTGGTTTTCACGGGCCTGTTGCTGCTGCTGCGCGACTACCGGACGCTGGCGCGGTACGCGTACACGCTCGGACTGGTCGGCCTGGTGCTGCTCGCCATCCCGGCCATCCTGCCGGATCGGTTCTCACAGGTGAACGGCGCGAAGATCTGGATTCGACTGCCCGGCTTCAGTGTTCAGCCCGGTGAGTTCGCCAAGATCCTGCTCATCATCTTCTTCGCCGGGGTGCTGGTCGCCAAGCGCGACCTGTTCACCGCCGCCGGTAAGCACGTGTTCGGGATGGAACTGCCCCGCGCCCGCGATCTCGGCCCGATGCTGGTGGTCTGGATCGTCTGCGTCGGCGTGCTGGTGCTGGAGAAGGACCTCGGCACCTCGCTGCTGATCTTCTGCACGGTGCTGTGCATGCTCTACATCGCCACCGAGCGAGTCGGCTGGGTGGCGGTCGGCGCACTGCTGCTCGGTATCGGATTCGTGTTCGCGTACAACGTCTTCGGACATGTGCGGGTGCGCGTGGAGACCTGGCTGCACCCGTTCGCGGATTACAACAACACCGGCTATCAGATCTCGCAGTCGCTGTTCGGGCTCGCCACCGGCGGGCTGGCCGGCACCGGGCTCGGCAGCGGACGGCCCTCGCAGGTGCCGTTCGCCAAGACCGACTTCATCATCTCCGCCATCGGCGAGGAACTCGGCCTGATCGGCCTGGCCGCGGTGCTGATGCTGTTCTGCGTCTTCGTGATTCGCGGTCTGCGCACCGCCATCGCGGTGCGCGACAGTTTCGGCAAGCTGCTGGCGGCGGGTCTGGCGTTCACCATCGCCATCCAGCTGTTCGTGGTCGTCGGCGGTGTCACCAAACTGATTCCACTGACCGGTCTGACCACGCCGTTCGTCTCCTACGGCGGCTCCTCGCTGCTCGCCAACTACGCACTGCTGGCACTCTTGATCAAGGTGTCCGATGCGGCGCGCGCCCCGGCCCCCGTCCGTAAGCGGGCGCCGGAGCCGCTCGCGGACGCGCCCACCGAACTGGTACGGCGACCGAAGGGTGGTACCGCGTGAACACACCCCTGCGCCGGGTGGCGATGGCGGTCATGCTGATGATCGTCGCGCTGCTGATCAACGCCACCTACATCCAGGTGCAATTCGGGCCGATCGGCAAGGCGGACAGCCTGCGCAACGATCCGCGCAACGGCCGCGTCCTGCTCGACGAGTACGCCCGCCAGCGCGGCCAGATCTCCGCGCAGGGCACGGTGCTGGCGAGTTCGGTGTCCACCGACGACCGGTACAAGTACCTGCGCACCTATCCGACCGATCCGCTGGCGTACGCGCCCGCGACCGGTTTCTACTCCATGCAGTACGGCAGCACCGGGCTGGAGCACGCCGAGGATTCGGTGCTGAACGGTTCGGACAATCAGCTGTTCGGGCGGCGCTTCATCGATATGGTGTCGGGCCGGGATCCGCGCGGCGGCAATGTGATCACCACGATCAACCCCGCTATGCAGAAGGTCGCGTACGAGCAGCTGACCGCCAAGGGCTACACCGGTTCGGTGGTGGCGATCGAGCCGAGCACCGGGCGCATCCTCACCATGGTGTCGACGCCGTCCTACGATCCGAACCTGCTCTCCGGCCACGACGGCGCGGCCGCCGCGCAGGCGTGGCAGAACCTGCAGTCCGATCCGCGCCAGCCGATGCTGAATCGCGCTGTGTCGCAGACGTATCCGCCGGGCTCCACCTTCAAGGTGATCGTGACCGCCGCGGCGCTGTCCAACGGCATCGCCAAGCCCGAGGATCAGCTGACCGCGCAGTCGCGAATCACGTTGCCGGACACCACGACCACGCTGGAGAACTACAACGGCAGCCACTGCGGTCCCGGCGACGCGCCGACCGCATCGCTGACCGACGCGTTCAAGTTCTCCTGTAACACCGCTTTCGTGGACCTAGGTATCAAGGTGGGGGCCGCGAAACTCAAGGACGAGGCCGCCGCGTTCGGCATCGGAACCCATCCGAACATTCCGATTCCGTGGGCGGACAGCACCGTCGGGACCATTCCCGACGCACCGGCCCTCGGCCAGAGCAGTATCGGACAGCGCGATGTGGCGCTGACTCCGCTCGACAACGCCGTCATCGCCGCGACCGTCGCCAACGGCGGCGTGCGGATGCAGCCGCATCTGGTCGATCAGTTGCAGGCCCCGGACCTGAGCACCCTGGAGACCGTGAAACCCATGTCGGTCGGCCAGGCGATCAGCGCACCGGTGGCCACCCAGCTGACCAATCTGATGATCGAGTCGGAGAAGAACACCCAGGGAGGCACCCAGCAGCGGGGCTACCAGATCGCGTCCAAGACCGGCACCGCCGAACACGGCAACGATCCCCGCAATACCCCGCCGCACGCCTGGTACATCGCCTTCGCGCCCGCGCAGAACCCGAAGATCGCCATCGCGGTGATCGTCGAGAACGGTGGCGACCGCGCCCTGGCCGCCACCGGCGGTTCGGTGGCCGCGCCCGTCGCGCGGGCGGTGCTCGACGCCGGGCTGGGGGGCTGAACGGACATGACAGGGCAAGGTAGACAGGGTCGGAAATGCTGAACAACGGTGCGATGATCGCGGACCGCTACCGGCTGCATCGGCTGATCGCCACCGGTGGCATGGGCCAGGTCTGGGAAGCTCTCGACACCCGGCTGGATCGCCGGGTCGCGGTGAAGGTGCTCAAGGCGGAGTTCTCCGCCGATCCCACCTTCCGGCACCGCTTCCGCACCGAGGCCCGCACCACCGCGCAGCTCAATCATCCGGGTATCGCGGGAATCTACGACTACGGCGAGACCATGGATCCCTCCGGCGGCGAAACCGCCTATCTGGTCATGGAACTCGTACAGGGTGAACCGCTGAACGCGGTGCTCAGCCGGCTCGGGCGACTGTCCGTGCATCAGGGTCTGGACATGCTCGAGCAGACCGGTCGCGCGCTTCAGGTCGCGCACGCGGCGGGCGTGGTGCATCGGGATGTGAAGCCCGGCAATATCCTCGTGACGCCGACCGGTCAGGTGAAGATCACCGACTTCGGCATCGCGAAGGCCGTGGACGCCTCCCCGGTCACCAAGACCGGCATGGTGATGGGCACCGCCCAGTACATCGCCCCCGAACAGGCCACCGGCGAGGACGCCACCTCCGCCTCGGACGTGTACGCGCTCGGCGTGGTCGGCTACGAGGCGCTCGCCGGGGAACGCCCGTTCACCGGTGACGGCGCGCTGACCGTCGCCATGAAGCATGTGCGCGAAGCGCCGCCGCCGCTGCCCGCGGATCTGCCGCCGAACGTGCGCGAGCTCATCGAGATCACCATGGCGAAGGATCCGACCCAAAGATTCGCCACCGGAGGCGAATTCGCCGATGCGGTGGCCGCGGTGCGATCCGGTCGCAGAGCGCACACCCCCGGCGGCGGCAATCCCGCCATCCCCACCGGTGCGACCAGAATCCTGCCGCCCGGCCCCACCATGATGATTCCGGGCGGCCGCGCCGATCAGGCCACCACCCGCTACGCCACCCCGCCGCAGTCGATGCGGCAGCCGCAGCAGCCGCCGATGACCGGTTCCACGGTCATGATGTCGGGTCCGCAGACGCCACCACCGGGTCCGCCGAGACCGATGCACGTCGGCGCGCCGGACGGCGACGGTGACGGCGGGCGTTTCACCAACTCACAGAAGGCCATGGCCGGACTCGGTGTCGGCGCGCTCATCCTGGGCGCGGCCGCCGCGGTGGTGCTGCTCAACGGCTCCCCGTCGGATTCCACCCCGACCACCCGCACCAGCGCCGTCGTCGCGCCGCCTCCCGTGGCGACCACCACCACGACGGTGCCACCCACCACCACCCGGGAGAAGCCGGTTCCGCCGCCGCCCACCTACGATCCGACCACCGAACCGCCGGTCACCACGGTGCCGCCCACCACCACGCCGCCGCCGACCACGACGCCGCCGGTGACGACGACACCGCAGACCACCACGGTCCCCAAGACCACGACCGCGCCGACGACCACCAGTCGCGGTGCGCGTCCGCCGTGGGACCTACCATCATGGCCAGCGGTTCCCGGTGGCGCCCGGGGCTACTACGGAACGACGGAACCCAGTGCTCCCGCCCTCCCCCAAGGACAGTCATGACGACCCCGAAGAATCTCTCCTCCCGCTATGAGCTGGGTGAGATCATCGGCTTCGGCGGCATGTCGGAGGTGCACAAGGCGCGGGATCTGCGGCTCGGGCGCGATGTGGCGATCAAGGTGCTGCGCGCGGACCTGGCCCGCGACCCCACGTTCTATCTGCGCTTCAAGCGTGAGGCGCAGAACGCGGCGGCGCTGAATCATCCGGCCATCGTCGCGGTGTACGACACCGGCGAGGCCGAGATCGACGGCGGGCCGCTGCCCTACATCGTGATGGAGTACGTCGACGGCGATACGCTGCGCGATATCGTGCGCGGCAAGGGTCCGATGGCGCCCCGGCGCGCGATGGAGATCATCGCGGATGTGTGTGCGGCACTGGACTTCTCGCACCGCAACGGCATCGTGCACCGGGATATGAAGCCCGCCAACATCATGATCAATCGCGCGGGCGCGGTGAAGGTGATGGACTTCGGCATCGCGCGAGCGCTGGCCGACAGCTCCAACCCCATGACGCAGACCGCCGCGGTCATCGGCACCGCCCAGTACCTGTCCCCCGAACAGGCCCGCGGCGAACAGGTCGACGCGCGCTCGGACGTGTACTCGGTCGGCTGCGTACTCTTCGAAATCCTCACCGGCGAACCGCCTTTCACCGGTGACTCACCGGTCGCGGTCGCCTATCAGCATGTGCGCGAGGACCCCCGGCTGCCCTCGCATGTGCATCCGGGCGTGCCCCGCGAACTCGATTCCGTCGTGCTCAAGGCCATGAGCAAGAACCCGGCCAACCGGTATCAGACCGCCGCCGAGATGCGCGCCGACCTGATCCGGGTGCTGGGCGGGCAGAAGCCCACCGCGCCCATGGTGATGAACGACGAGGACCGCAACAGCTTCCTCGACGACGATCTGCCGCCGCCGCGCTCCTACCGGACCGTCGAGCGCCGCGATGACACCACCGAACAGGAACTGGTCGCACCCGCCGACGGCGGCGGCCGCCGCATCGGATTGATCGCGGCGCTCGCGGTCGGCATCCTCGCGGTCGCCGGTGTCGCCATCTGGCTGCTCCTCGGACCCGGCAGCAAGCCCGATCAGGTGGCGGTGCCGGAACTGTCGAATCACAATTCCCAGCTCGCACAACGCGATCTGGAGAAGCTCGGCTTCAGCGTCGCCGTGCAGGACAAGGCGGACAGCAAGATCGCGCCCGGCAATGTGATCGCCACCCAGCCGCTCGGCGGCTCGCGCATCGACAAGGGCAGCACCGTCACCCTGCAGGTCTCCACCGGGCCCTCCCAGGTCGCGGTGCCGCGCCTGGCCGGACTCACCCAGCAGCAGGCCGAACAACAGTTGAATTCGGTGGGGCTGCGGCTGAATTCGGATGTGAAGCGGGAAGCGTCCAGTGTCGACGAGAAGGACAAGGTCACCAGCCAGAGTCCGGGCGAGGCGCAGAAGGTCGATTCCGGCGGTCAGGTCACCATCACCCTCGGTTCCGGGCCGGAGAAGGTCCGCGTCCCCGATGTGGTCGGGCAGCAGATCGATGTGGCGCAACCGAATCTGACCGACAGCGCGGGCTTCAAGGTCAGCGTGCAGGAAGTCCCCAACAATCTGCCCAAGGGCACCGTGATCGGCACCAATCCGGCCGCGGGCACCATGGCGGACAAGGGCTCCACCGTCACCGTGCAGGTCTCCACCGGCGATAACGTGCAGATGCCGAGCCTGATCGGGCTCACCCCCGCACAGGCTGTGGATATCCTGCGGCAGCGCGGCTGGAACGGGCAGATCACCCAGAACACGCAGAGCACCCTGGATGCCAGCAGCGTCGGCCGGGTCATCGCCCAGCAGCCGACCGCGGGATCCTCGATCGCCAAGAATCAGACGGTGACCATCACGACCGGCGTCATCTCGCTCGGCCCGCCGTGACGGACATCCTGGACTAACCGAAATCGGGTTGTGGAGAAGTTATCCACAACCCGATTTTCTTGTCGAAAAGCTGTCTACAGGCGCAGATGCCGGTTCATCGACATGGCTTCCTCGGCGAGATCGGCCAGTTCGACCACCTCGACACCGTGCTCCCGCAGTTTCTCCACACCCTGGCAGTTGTCCACAAACGTGCCGGGCTCACGCCAGGCGATGACCACGCGCCGAATGCCCGCGGCCAGAATGCGATCCGTACAGGGCGCGCGATCCTTGCTGCTGCGCAGTGAACAGGGCTCGAGCGTGCTGTAGATGGTCGACGACGACAGTCGATCGTCATCGGGTTCCAATTTGTTCAGCGCGGATTCCTCCGCGTGCACCTTGTCATCGGTTTCGCGGGACCAGCCGTGGATGACCTCCACCCCGTCCGCGCCGACGATGACCGCGCCCACCGAGAACGCGGTCGCACTCGGCGGGCACAGTCGCGCCAGGCCGATGGCGTGCCGCATCCAGCCGCGATCCGAGCGAGCCTCATCCGACATCGGAATCCTCCTTCGGCAGATAGCGCAGTACCGCGATATCACCGATGCGGCCGACCTCGGCCAGTCGCATGCGGTGCCCGGGACCGCCCGGGAAATCGGCGGGCCCGAGAAAACGGGGTGCGTCCGGATCACCGACCACGATCGGCGCGACGGCCATGCTGATCTCGTCCACCAGATCGGCGGCCAGGAACGCGGTGTGGATGGCACCGCCGCCCTCCACCATCAGGCGGCCGACACCCTGGCTACCGAGGTCGTCCAGCAGCGCGGCGAAATCCACTGTCGCGCCCAGGGATACGACCTTGGCCAGCCCATCCAGCCCGTGCCCGATGCGTGCGGCCCCGGAATCGGTTGTGTAGACGATTCTTTCGCCGCCGCAGTGCCACAGCCGGCGCGCGGGATCGAGATCGCCTGTCGCCGTGACGATCACCCGCAGCGGATACTCCGGTTTCCCGGCCGCGACCCGCGAAATCCGGCGATCCTCGCTGTTGACCAGCAGGCGCGGATCATCGCTGCGCAGGGTGCCCGCGCCGATCAGAATCGCGTCCGACTCCGCGCGCAGCGCGTCCACCCGATCGAAATCGGCTGCGTTGGAGAGCAACAGCCGATCCGGTCCCGCATCGTCGATATAACCGTCGATGCTGACCGCGACCGACAGCAGCACATGAGGCCGATCCGCACCGGCACTCATACCAGCGCCGCGACCTCCGCCTCGAGCGTGCGCACCAGACCCTCCGCCGGGCGCTCCCCAACCTGACCCAGCCAGTTCGCGAGCATGCGATGCCCGCCCTGGGTGAGCACGGATTCGGGATGGAACTGCACGCCCTGGATCGGCAGGGTGCGATGCCGCATGGCCATCACGATCCCGGATTCGGTGCGGCCCAGCACTTCCAGCTCGGGCGGCATGGTCTCTTCCAGCACGGTCAGCGAGTGATAGCGGGTGGCGGTGAACGGATCGGGCAGTCCGGCCAGCACGCCCGCGCCGACGTGGAAGACCTCGCTGGTCTTACCGTGCAGCAGTTCGGGGGCGCGGGTCACGGTCGCGCCGAACGCGACACCGATGGCCTGATGACCCAGGCACACCCCGAGCAGCGGGCGCTCATGCCGGGCGGCGGCCTTGACCAGATCGATGCTGACGCCCGCGCGCTCCGGCGTGCCCGGGCCGGGACTGATCAGAACTCCGTCGAAGTCCTGTACGACGGCGTCCACATCGGCGAGTTGGGGATCGTCATTACGCCAGACGACCGCGTCCACGCCCAACTGTCCGAGATACTGGACCAGGTTGAAAACGAAGCTGTCGTAATTGTCGACGACCAGTACACGCATGATTCGAGAGTAGTCACCCGGCTCGCTCGCGTCGCACGCAATACCATCGTTTATTCCCCAAGGGCGGCTCGCGCCGGGAGCGCTCGAGTGACCTGGGATAATGTCTACCAAGACCTGCACGCCGAAACTGAGGACGTCATGCCCAAGTCGAAGGTCCGGAAGAAGACCGACTACACGATCAACCCGGCCAGCCGCACGCCTGTGAAGGTGAAGTCGGCCGGCCCGTCGCCGGTCTGGTACGTGTCCATCATGCTGGGCTTCATGCTCGCGGGCCTGGTGTGGCTGCTGGTGTACTACCTGGCGGCGGACCACATCGGCTGGATGAGCGATCTGGGCGCATGGAACTTCCTGATCGGGTTCGGCCTCATGGTCGTCGGCCTGATCATGACCATGCGCTGGCGATGAGCTCCTTACACGATTGTTATTCATACACACCTGTGGATGACCTTGTGGACAACTCGAGGACAGAGTGGGGAAAGTGACCACCGATCCCCAACTCTCCTGGTCCACACCCCCGGCGGCGCTGGTCGTCTGCGGTCTCGGCGGCCTCGTCATGGCCGTGGCGGCCGTCGTCACCAGCGATAACGCGGGCCGGTTGCTGATCGGCCTGGCCGCCCTCGGCCTGCTGTTCCTGGCCGCGATGGGACTGCGGCAGCGACCGCGCCTGGCCGTCGAAACCGGGCCCGTCCCCAAGATCGTGGTGCGCGGCCTCACCGGGCCGCGGTTCTACACACCCGATCAGGTGCTGCGCGCCCGCGTCGTGCAGTACCGCCGTCTCGGCCGGCGCATGCCCATGCTGGAAATGGATGTGCGGCACGACGGCGAAGAGCGGCTCATCATCTTCGGCCGCTGGGATCTGGGCGCGCGCCCCGAGAACGTGCTCGACTCGCTGCGCCCGTACCTGGTGAATCAGTGAGCGCCGCGACCCCGCGTCGGTACAGGACCCGGCGCTAGTACAGCGTCGGCGCGCCCAGCACCGTCACCAGGACCGCGATCACACCCACCACCGCCACCGCGATCCAGCCGATCCGCATGGCCGTCGCCGGTGTGCTCGCCTTCAGCCAGCGCGGCAGATACAGGATTCCGCCCGTCGCCGCGGTACCGGCCAGCAGCCCGCCCAGATGCGCCCAGATCGAGATCCCCGGCACCGCGAACGTGATGATCAGGTTGATCACCAGCAGCACCAGGATCTGGGTCAGGTTCTGCCGCGTCCGCAGCATCACCACCGCCACCGCGCCGAAGATGCCGAAGATCGCGCCCGATGCGCCCGCCGACGCCTGCAGCGGATCGGACAGCAGCGTCACCGCCGCCGAACCGCCGAGCAGCGACACCAGATACACGCTGATGAACCGCGCCCGGCCCAGCGCGACCTCGCAGTAGGGGCCGAGCACGTACAGCGCGAACATATTGGTCAACAGGTGAATCGGGCCGATGTGCAGGAAGCCGGAGCCGATCACCCGCACCCATTCGCCGTGCCCGACCAGCGCGGGCACCAGCATCCAGTCCCGGAACAGCGCGGAGAACTTGTTGTCCACCACGCTGTGCGCCTGAATCGCGGTGACCGCGAAGACGATCACGTTCGCGGCGATGAGCGCCCAGGTGACATACGGTTCCGGGCGTTTACCCTGCACCGCGCCCGCCTGATTGCGCACCGGCCGCACATCGGCGCGGCCCTGCTGCACACATTCGACGCAGTGCTGTCCGACCGCGGCCGGGGTCAGGCATTCCGGGCAGGCGGGACGCCCGCAGCGGCTGCATCCCAGACCGCCGGTGGGCCGATCGGGATGCCGGTAACAGGTCGGGGCGGGCTGCTGCGGTTGCATGTCGAATTCTCTTCGGCTCGGACCGGATTCAGGCGATGCTGATCTTCTCGATCACGATCTCGTCCTTGGGACGGTCATTGCGATCGGTGGCGGCGTTGGCGATCAGGTCGACGATCTTGCGCGACTCCGGATCCACCACCTCGCCGAAGATGGTGTGCTTGCGGTTCAGGTGCGGCTGCGGGCCGACGGTGATGAAGAACTGCGAACCATTGGTCGCCGGACCGGCATTCGCCATGGCCAGCAGGTAACCGCGGTCGAAGCGCAGTTCCGGATGGAACTCGTCCTTGAACTCGTAGCCCGGGCCGCCGCGGCCGGTGCCGGTCGGATCGCCACCCTGGATCATGAAACCGTCGATGATCCGGTGGAAGACCGAGCCGTCGTAGAACGGGCCCTCGGTGCCGCCGGAGGCGTTCTTGGTCTTGTACGGGGCGGTGCCGTCGGCCAGGCCCAGGAAGTTCCGCACGGTCGCGGGAGCGTGGTTACCGAAAAGCGCGACCTTGATGTCGCCCTGATTGGTGTGCAGCGTCGCAACAGCAGTCTGATTCGGTGAGGTCACGCGACCAGCCTAGAGCCCGGGGCGAGAGGGGCTCCGGCGCGGCACACCCAGCGGCGGCCGGCGGCCGCTTCCTGTGATTCCCTGCCCGAATTCGGGCACATATGTTGGCGAAACAAGATCCATCAGGCAAGCTCGGACCGTGACTGACGGGGTTCCGGCCGATCTGGTCCGCCATGTGGCGGCATCCACCGGGCTGCCCGAGGCCGTCGCGGCCCGGGTGGTCGCCGACGTCACCGGATACTTCGGCGAGACCGCGGAGGAATTCGTGCGCCGCAGGCACGCCGAACTACAGCGCCGCCAGGTCCGCAATGCCGAGATCTGGCAGCGCATCGCGACCGAGCTCACGCAGCGCCCGGTCGCCGCCCCCGAATTCACCGAACGGCAACTGCGCCGCATCGTCTACGGCTAGTCGGCGGCTACCGCCGCAGCATCCCATTGACCACGTCATATACCTGATCGAGGAGAGCCTCGCGCAATGTGTGGAATCGTCGGATACATCGGACACCGCGAATCGGTCCCGGTCCTGCTGGAGGGCCTGCACCGGCTGGAGTACCGGGGCTACGACTCCGCCGGATTGGCCGTCCCGCACCGCGGACGGCTGCGGATCACCAAAACCCAGGGGCGCGTACAGGATCTGCGCAACCGGGTGGACGCCGAAGGCACCCGGTTGCGCGGCACCGTCGGCATCGCGCACACCCGCTGGGCCACGCACGGCGAACCCAGTGACGCCAACGCGCACCCGCACACCGACGGCTCCGGCCGAATCGCCGTGGTGCACAACGGCATCGTCGAGAACGCCGAGAAACTGCGCGCCGCCCTCATCGCCGACGGCGTCGAATTCCTCTCCGACACCGACACCGAGGCCATCGCACACCTGATCGCCGCCACCCTGGACAGCACCGACACCCTCGAGGACGCCGTGCGCAGCGCACTGGCTCACGTCGAGGGCACTTTCGGTCTGCTGGTACTGGATTCGCGCCGCCCCGACGAACTGGTGGTCGCCCGCAACGGCAGCCCCATCGTGCTCGGCGTCGGCGACGGCGAGATGTTCGTCGCCTCCGATGTGGCCGCGCTGGTGCACCACACCCAGCGCGTGGTCTTCCTCGACGACGGCGAGCTGGCCACCGTGCGCGCGGACGAATTCCGCACCAGCACACTCGGATTGGATGCCAGCCGCACCGACAAGACGCCCACCACCATCGATATGGCGGCCGAGGACTACGCGCTCGGCGGCTACCCGGACTTCATGCGCAAGGAAATGGCGGAACAGCCGGACGCGGTACGCCGCGCGCTGCGCGGGCGGCTCGACGAGCGTTTCGCCACCGCCATTCTCGGCGGCCTGAACATGGACGCGCGCGAACTGCGCGGGATTCGCAAGGTCGTCTTCCTGGGTTGCGGCTCCGCCTATTACGCCGGACAGCTCGGCGCACAGCTCATCGAGGAACTCGCGCGCATTCCCGCCACCGCGGAACCCGCCTCGGAATTCCGCTACCGCAATCCCGTGGTGGATCCGGACGCGCTGTACATCGCCATCAGCCAGTCCGGGGAAACCCTGGATACCCTTGCGGCCGTTCAGGAATTGCAGCGCAAGGGCGGGCGCGTCATCGGCGCGGTCAACGCGGTCGGCAGCGCCATCGCGCGCGAATGCGGTGCGGGCATGTTCCTGCATGCCGGGCCCGAGGTCTCGGTGGCCTCCACCAAGGCGCTCACCAATATGACCGTGTCCTTCGCCATGCTGGCGTTGCTGCTGGGCCGGGTCCGCGATCTGTCCGCCGCAGGGGGTGAGCGCATTGTCACCGGCCTGCGCGCGCTACCCGACGCCATCGAGGCGGTGCTGGAACAGGATCGGGAGATCGCGGAGGTCGCCACCCGTTTCGCCAAGGCGCGCAGCATGTTCTTCGTCGGGCGGGTGCGCGGCTGGCCGGTGGCCCGCGAGGGTGCGCAGAAGCTCAAGGAGATCTCCTACATTCACGCCGAGGCGTATCAGGGCTCCGAACTCAAGCACGGCCCGCTCGCGCTGATCGATCCGGAAATGCCCAGCGTGGTGTTGATTCCCGGTGATGAATTGCTCGCCAAGAACATCACCACCATCGAGCAGATCAAGGCGCGCGGCGGCCCGGTCATCGCCATCACCAACACCGATCTGCCGGACGGCCTGGCCGACGCCGTGATCCGCGTCCCCGCGGTGGCGACCGAACTCGACCCGATCATCCTGACCATCCCGCTGCAACTGCTGGCCTACCACATGGCCATCGCCCTGAACCGGGATGTGGACAAGCCCCGCAACCTCGCCAAGAGCGTGACGGTCGAGTAACCCGATTCGCCCCTTCGCCCACCCCTCCTGTGCACCCTTGGGTGCGCGAAGTCTTGCGCTGTGCCAGAGTGGTCGGATGGGCCTGGGGCGTTTTCGGAATCGGATCATCGTTGCGGCTGTCTTCGCGATCGCGGGTGGTGTCGCCGCGATCTTCGCGAGTCGCCGTCCGCAGCCGCCGGCCCCGGCGGCGGAGCCGCCGCGCCTGGGTTATTCGCGCAACGGCTCCTCCCCCACTCAGATCGCGGAATCCGCGCGCTGAGTGGGTAATTCACACTTTTCGGGCTAGCGGCTCACCGACCGCTTGTACTGCTTCAGTGCCAGCGGCACGAAGATCACCAGGATCACCACCACCCACATGAGCGTGGTGATCTCCGGATGCCGCATCGGCCAGACATCGGCGCTCGGCCCCATCGGGCTGGTATTGCCGAAGAGATTGCGGCTGGCCTGCGTCACCGCCGACACCGGATTCCATTCCGCGATCACCCGTAGCACCGTGGGCAACGTCGCGGTCGGCACGAAGGTGTTGGCGATGAAGGTGAGCGGGAAGATCACCATGAAACTCGCGTTGTTGTAGACCTCCGGCGCGCGCACCAGCAGGCCGACCACCGCCATGATCCACGAGATGGCGTAGGCGAACAGCAACAGCAGCACATAGGCGAACACCGCGTCCAGGAACGATCCGCGAATCCGCCAGCCCACCGCCAGACCGGTCAGCGACATGACCACCAGGCTCACCACATTGATGCACACATCGGCGAGCGTGCGCCCGATGAGCACCGCCGACGGCGCCATGGGTAGCGACCGGAAGCGGTCGATAATGCCCTTCTGCATATCCTCGGCCAGGCTCAGACCGGTGAACGTGGCACCGAACACCACGGTCTGCGCGAAGATGCCCGCGATGAGGAATTCGCGATATGAGGTGCCCTGCAACTGAATCGCCGATCCGAAGACGTAGGCGAACAAGAGCACGAACATGATCGGCGACAGCGTCGAGAAGATCAGCACATCGGGCACGCGCCGAATCTTGATGACATTGCGTTTGGTGATGGTCACGCTGTCGGTGAAGACCATGCTCAAACGTTCTGCGAGCGAAGGCTTTCCGGCGGTGAGCACGGCGGCGGTCATCGATTGCCTCCTGCGGAATCCGCGGCGGTCTTGCCGCCATTGACCAATTCGTCTGCTTCATGACCGGTGAGCGACAGGAATACGTCATCGAGCGAAGGCCGCCGCAGGCCGACATCATGAATGGTCACTTCATGTTTCGCGAGTTGGCCGATGGCATCGACCAACGCCTGCGAACCGTCGTTCACCGGCACGATGATGCGCCGCAGACTCGGTTCGAGCCGAATCTCGCCCTGCGCCAAGCCTTCCAGCGCGCGCTGCGCGATCGGGAGACTGTCCACATGGTCCACGACCAGTTCGATGCGGTCGCCGCCCACCATGGCCTTGAGCTGATCGGCGGTGCCCTCGGCGATCACCTTGCCGTGATCGATGACGGCGATGGAATCGGCCAGCCGATCGGCCTCCTCCATGTACTGGGTGGTCAACAGCAGCGTGGTGCCGCCCGCCACCAACTCCTCGATGACATCCCAGAGATCCTGGCGCGCACGGGGATCCAGACCGGTGGTCGGTTCGTCCAGGAACAGCACAGGCGGATTGGCGACCAGCGCGCCCGCCAGGTCGAGCCGACGGCGCATACCGCCGGAGTAGCCCTTGACCGGACGATCGGCCGCGTCGGCGAGCCGGAAACGCTCCAGTAGTTCGCGGGCGCGATCCTTACTGCGTTGCGTCCCCATGTGATACAGCCGCCCCACCATCTCGAGATTCTCGAAACCGGTGAGATATTCGTCAACCGCGGCGTACTGCCCGGACGCGCCGATGCGGGAGCGCAACAGCTGTGGATCCTTGAGCACATCCACCCCGGCGACGGTGGCGCGGCCGGAATCGGGGATGAGCAGCGTGGTGAAAACACGGACGGTGGTGGTCTTGCCCGCGCCGTTCGGGCCGAGCAGGGCGGTGACGGTGCCCTCGGGCACCGATAAATCGAGTCCGTCAAGAGCGACCAGTTTGCCGTACTTCTTGACCAGACCCTCGGCGACTATTGCGTCGGGCATGATTCTCCTGATGTCTCGCGATGTGGCAGCCGCAGGGGCTCTGAACTGCAAATATGCTGCTGAACAAGACCGGACATTTGGGACTGAGTATGCCTGGGACGCAGACCGGATGCCATGACTTTTTCCTCGCGAACCACGGCGAGTGAACAAGACGAGGGCCGCATCCCGCTGGGGGTCCGGCGGTGCTCGGGGTTGCCGGTGCGGGATGCGGCCACCTCGATGATCGCCCCGCGAGCGAGCCCGGATCGCGAGTAGCGCGCTACTCGAATCCGACAGGCCGACACCGCTTTCCCGGGCACGAACGTATGTTCGCACAGGGGTATGACACTTTTTCCTCGAAAAAAATCTCCGGAACGCGCCCCCGATTTCCACGCAATCCGCCGGTGTCGCGTAGGATCGATCGCGTCGGCCCCTCCCCCCCGGGCCGACCTACGCGGGCCTCGGCTAACTCCCCCCCTTCGCCGAGGCCCGCCCCCATGTCTGCACCCCCTCTCGGCGTATTTCAGCCGGACTCGAGTGCCACTCCGGTGGCGTCGGCCGCCGACGGTCCGCGAGTGGTCGAGTCAGCCCGTCCCCGGCGAGTTACCCCAATCGGAACCAAATCAGTTGTCGCCTAGACCAACGGTCGAATTTCATTGCGGCGCAGCACATGCCCGTGCAGACGGTTGATACCGCGCACGCGGACGGTGCGCAGATTGCGCAGATCGAATTGCGGATCGCCGCCGATCGCATAGGACGCGCCCTCATCGATGAGCACGGTGCCGGGACGCGCCACACCCGTCAGGCGCGCGGCCACATTCACCACGGAGCCGTAGAGGTCGCCGAAGCGCTGCAGGACCTCGCCGTAGGCCAGACCCACCCGCAGCTCCTGTGTGACGCCGTGCGAGGCCGTGGCGGCCTCCTGGATGGCCAGGGCGATGCGCGCGCCCTGTTCGGCGGTATTGGCGGCGAACATGACTTCGTCACCGACGTTCTTGATCACCCAGCCGCCGTGCGCGGTGATGGCATTGCTGGTGGCGGTTTCGAACGCCTCCAGTAGCGCGGAGAGCTCATCGGGCTCCAGATGCCGGGTCAGGCGGGTGTAGCCGACCATATCGGCGAAGCCGACCGCCAGCACCCGCAGCGTGTCCCCCGCGACCGCGCCATTGTCCAGTGAGCGGGCCAGTGCCGCGTCCAGATGACGCCGGAATGCGTAGCGCTGCAACGCTTCGAACTCCTCGACCACCTCCGCGGTGACCTCGCGCGCCAGCTCGGTGCGATCGGCCTCGGGCTCCGCGGCGGCCCGCGCCGCGATACGCGCCAGAATCTCCTCGGTGACCAGATCCACCTGCCATTCGGCCAGCCGCGCCATGGACCGGCCCAGCGTGCGCGCCGCGGTGGTCTGACGGTGAATGTCCGCGGACGCCAGCACATTCAGGCGACTGAACGCCTGCGCCGCCTCGATATCGGCATCGGTGTATTCGATGGCGTCGTCATTGGGATCGGCGGGAAATCCGAGCGACACCCACAACCGGCGGGTCAGCGACGAGGGCACCCCGGTGCGCTCGGCGACCTCACGGCGGTTGTATTTGCGCGGCCCGTTCAGCAGGTACGGCTCCACCACCGATTGGACCAGCTTGGACAGATTCGGGGACGCCATGCCGCCACCTTACGGGGCGAACGCAATGGGCTTCGCGCCGATGTTGTGTGTCACAACACGGAACGAGAAGAAGTGGAGCCTAGGGGAATCGAACCCCTAACCCCTGCCTTGCAAAGGCAGTGCTCTGCCAATTGAGCTAAGGCCCCGAGCCGGGATCAGCGCGTGGTGACCTCGTGCCAGAGATCCGCGTCATTGCGCTGGCGCAATTTGCTGATTCCGAAGATCACCGCGGCGATGACGCCGATCGTGAGGAGAAATTTCATGAATCCCACCCTACTGTGATGTTCGAGAGTGGGCCTAGGAGGACTTGAACCTCCGACCTCTTCGTTATCAGCGAAGCGCTCTAACCGCCTGAGCTATAGGCCCTCATCCGGTTCCGAGTGTGTCACTCGAACCGAGGCTGAAGATTACCCGAAGGTTGTGCGGATAAGCAAAACGGCCGGTCACAGCCCTGTTCTGCGGGGTGTGACCGGCCGTTGCGAGACTGCTTCTAGTCGGGGTCCGCCAGGGTCACCTGGATGCCGCCGACCAGATCGGTGCACTGGTTGTAGACGAACACGCCGACCGTCGAAAGCGCTGTCAGCAACACCACATTGATCATGCCGATGACACCCGCGTAGCCGAACACCGTGCCCGCGTCGATCAGCCCGGACGCCGAGGAGTCCGAAACCATATCGGTGAACGTGGAATTCAGCCGCTCCCACACACCCATGCCCTCGAGCACCAGGTACAGCAGGCCGACCGCCAGCATCCACACGAAGAACAATGCGACGCTGATGACCAGCGACACCTTCAACGTCGACCACGGATCGATATGGCGCACCTGCACGGTCGCGCGCAGCGGCTCACCGGTGGCAGCGGCGGCGGCCACCGCCGCGGGGGCGGACGGCGATACCGGACCGGACGGCGGAATCGGCTCCGGCGGCGGCAGCGGATGCCGCATCTCCGACAGATCCGGCAGATCCTTCACCAGTTCCGGACGGGCGATGCTGCGGGTGGGCCCGTCGATACCGACGGACTTCACCATGGCGGCCTCCTTGCGCGCCGCCTTGGCCGCCAGGTCGGCGGTGGTGCGCGCATTGGAGACACCCGCGTTCAGGCCCACGCCGCCGGGACGACCGGTGGTGGGGGCCTGACCCGGGCGGTACAGGTTGGACTGCGGTTCCCGCTGCGGCAGCTGCGACCACCCGCCGTCCTGGTAGGGGTTACCGGCGGACTGACCGTCCACGGCTTCGGGGGCGGTCACCTCCGTCGGATCGCTGATTCGGCCCGTGACATCCGAGGCGAAATCACCTGAGTTGTCGGGGATTTCATTGGACACCTGCGGCGTACCTCCCTCGTTCCCCGAACCCGGCCGTGGAATCGGCCGCGGCGGAATCGGAGACGGGGCGATTCTCTCGGTCACGCCATTGGCATGACCGCGCTGGTCATTCGGCTGATTGGTCAATGGTGAATCCTTCGATCCGTTGTGCCGCCGCTGCTGGGGTGAAACTACTGCTACGCCGAACCGCTGGTGTCATCTTCGGCAACCTGGTCGGGCTCGTCCGCGTTACGCGCGATCGCAAGCAAGGTATCGCCCTCACCGAGGTTCATCAATCGCACACCCTTGGTCTGGCGTCCGGCCTTGCGAACCTGATTGGCCGCAGTCCGGATAACGCCGCCGCCCGATGTGATGGCGTACAGCTCATCATCGTCATTGACGATGAGCGCTCCGACCAGACTGCCACGTTTTTCGTCGTATTGAATGGTCAATACGCCCTTTCCACCGCGACCCTGCGCGGTGTACTCACCGAGCGCCGTCCGCTTGGAATACCCGCCCGCGGTCGCGACAAGCAGGTACGTCTGATCGTCGTCGCGAACCACGTTGAGCGACAACAGTTCATCGGACTGGTTGAAGCGCATGCCCTGCACACCGGAGGTGGCGCGGCCCATCGGGCGCAGCACCTCGTCATTGGCGGAGAACCGGATGGACTGGCCGTGCGCGGAGACGAGCAGCAGATCGTCCTCACCCGAACACAGTGCCGCACCGACCAATTCGTCCCCATCGCGCAGATTGACCGCCACGATGCCGCCGGTGCGGTTGGAGTCGAAATCGGTCAGACGGGACTTCTTGACCAGGCCGTTGCGGGTCGCCAGCACCAGGTAAGGGGCGTCCTCATAGGTGGTCAGCTGAATGACCTGGGCGATCTTCTCGTCCGGCTGGAACGCCAGCAGGTTCGCCACATGCTGACCGCGCGCGGTCCGGCTCGCCTCGGGCAGCTCGTACGCCTTGGTGCGGTAGACGCGGCCCTTATTGGTGAAGAACAGCAGCCAGTCGTGCGTGGAGGTGATGAAGAAGTGCCGGACCAGATCGTCCTGCTTGAGACCCGCGCCCTGCACGCCCTTGCCGCCGCGCTTCTGCGAACGGTAGAGATCGGTCTTGGTGCGCTTGGCGTACCCGGTCTCGGTGATGGTGACCACCACGTCCTCGCGGGCGATCAGATCCTCATCGGTGACATCGCCGTCCGCGGCGATGATCCGGGTGCGGCGATCATCGCCGTACTTGTCGACGATCTCGGCCAGCTCATCGCGCACGATGGCGCGCTGCCGCTCCGGCTTCTCCAGAATGTCCTTCAGATCGGCGATCTCGAGCTCGATCTTCGCCAATTCGTCGATCAGCTTCTGGCGCTCCAGAGCCGACAGGCGGCGCAGCTGCATATCGAGGATGGCGGTCGCCTGGATCTCGTCGATCTCCAGCAACTGCATCAGGCCGGTGCGCGCGGTATCGGTATCGGCCGACCGGCGGATCAACGCGATCACGGCGTCGAGCTGATCGAGCGCCTTGACCAGGCCGCGCAGGATATGGGCCCGCTCCTCGGCCTTGCGCAACAGGTACTTGGTGCGCCGGACGATGACGTCCAACTGGTGGTTCACGTACAGCCGGATCATCTGATCCAGGCGCAGCGTGCGCGGCACCCCGTCCACGATCGACAGCATGTTCGCGCCGAACGAGGTCTGCAGCTGGGTGTGCTTGTAGAGGTTGTTCAGCACCACCTTCGCGATCGCGTCACGCTTGACGGTGACCACGATGCGCATGCCGACACGGTCCGAGGACTCGTCGTGGATATCCGAGACACCCGCGATCTTGCCGTCCTTGACCTGCTCGGCGATCGCGTTGATGAAATTGTCGGTATTGACCTGGTACGGCAGTTCGGTGATGACGATCGTGGTGCGCCCGCGGGCGTCCTCCTCGATCTCGACCACACCGCGCATGCGGATCGAACCGCGACCGGTGCGGTACGCGTCATTGATGCCCTGGGTGCCCACGATCAGGCCCGAGGTCGGGAAATCCGGACCCTTGACCCGCTCGATGCACGCCTCGAGGGTGGTCTCCTCATCCGCCAGGTGATTGTCCAGCGCCCAGAAGATGGCCTGCGCCAGCTCGGTCAGATTGTGCGGCGGGATATTGGTGGCCATACCGACGGCGATGCCGTTGGAGCCGTTCATCAACAGCGCCGGCACCCGCGCCGGGAGCACCATCGGCTCCTGCGTCTTACCGTCGTAGTTCGGGGTGAAATCGACCGTCTCATGGTCGATTTCGCGCAGCATCTCCATGGCCAGCGGGGTCAGGCGGCACTCGGTGTAGCGCATGGCGGCCGCGCCGTCATTACCGCGCGAACCGAAGTTGCCCTGGCCGTCGACCAGCGGATAGCGCAGCGACCACGGCTGGGCCATACGCACGAGGGTGTCGTAGATCGCCGTGTCACCGTGCGGGTGGTAGTTACCCATGGTGTCGGCGACCGGGCGCGCGGACTTCACATAGCTGCGATCCGGGCGGTAGCCGTTGTCGTACATCGCGTACAGAATCCGGCGGTGCACCGGCTTCATACCGTCGCGCACCTCGGGCAGCGCGCGCCCGACGATGACGCTCATGGCGTAGTCGATGTAGGAGTTCTGCATCTCCTGCTGGATGTCGACCGGTTCGATGCGGTCGCCGCCCGAAGGCGGAAGCGAAGTCTCAGTCATGAATTGGTCTCCGTAGGAAGTCTTTTCGAGGGGTTCCGGACGCAAGGGGGACCCGGGGGAATGAACTCCCGGGTCCTACTTCGCTAGACGTCGAGGAACCGAACGTCCTTGGCATTGCGAGTGATGAAGCTGCGCCGAGCCTCCACGTCCTCACCCATGAGGATCGAGAACAGCTCGTCCGCGGCCGCCGCGTCGTCCAGCGTCACCAGACGCAGGACACGCACGCTCGGATCCATGGTGGTTTCCCACAGCTCCTTCGGGTTCATCTCGCCGAGACCCTTGTAGCGCTGGATGCCGTCGTCCTTGTTGATCTTCTTGCCCGAGGCCAGACCGGCCTCCAGCAGACCGTCGCGCTCACGATCGGAGTAGGCGAACTCCGGCTCGGTGCGCTGCCACTTGAGCTTGTACAGCGGCGGCTGCGCGAGGTACACGTGCCCCTGCTCGACCAGCGGCCGCATGAAACGGAACAGCAGCGTGAGCAGCAGCGTCGAAATGTGCTGACCGTCCACGTCGGCGTCGGCCATCAGCACGATCTTGTGATAGCGCAGCTTGGCGATATCGAACTCGTCGTGGATACCGGTGCCGAAGGCGGTGATGATCGCCTGGACCTCGTTGTTCTTGAGCACCTTGTCGATACGCGACTTCTCGACATTGATGATCTTGCCGCGCAGCGGCAGGATCGCCTGGTACATCGAATCGCGGCCGGACTTGGCCGAACCACCGGCGGAGTCGCCCTCCACGATGTAGATCTCGGACTTCACCGGATCCTTGGAGCGGCAGTCGGCCAGCTTGCCCGGCAGACCACCCAGGTCGGTGGCGGACTTGCGGCGCACCAACTCTCGCGCCTTACGCGCGGCCACCCGCGCCTGCGCCGACGACACCGCCTTGGTGACAATGGTCTTCGCATCGGCCGGATTCGCCTCGAACCAGTGCGCCAGATGCTCATTGCAGGTGCGCTGCACGAACGACTTGACCTCGGTATTGCCGAGCTTGGTCTTGGTCTGGCCCTCGAACTGCGGGTCCGAGATCTTCACCGAGACGATCGCGGCCAGGCCCTCACGGATGTCGTCACCGGTGAGGTTGCCGTCCTTCTCCTTGAGGAGCTTCTTATCCTTCGCGTACTTGTTCACCACCGTGGTGAGCGCGGCGCGGAAACCCTCTTCGTGGGTGCCGCCCTCATGGGTGTTGATGGTGTTGGCGAAGGTGTGCACGGATTCGGAGTAACCCGAATTCCACTGCATGGCGACCTCGAGCTCATGCCCGGTGCCCTTACCGGTGAAGCCCACCACCGAATTGTGGATCGGCGACTTGGTCCGGTTGATGTGCTTGACGAAGTCCTCGAGCCCACCCGGGTAGTGGTAGGTGCGGGTCTTCACCTTCGGCGTCGCGGCCGGGGCGTTCTCGTCCAGATGCTTGGGCGCCTCGGCGGTATCGCCGACCACCTCGTCGGTGACATCGCTGTCGGACACCCGCTGATCGGTCAGCGTGATGGTGAGTCCCTTGTTCAGGAACGCCATCTCCTGCAGGCGGCGCGCGACCGTCTCGAAGTTGTAGACCGTGGTCTCGAAGATATTCGGATCGGCCCAGAACCGGATGGTGGTACCGGTGCGCTTGGTGGCATCGCCCTGGAACAGCTTGCCCGGCTTGGAATCCTTGTACTCCTGGGTCCAGTGGAATCCGTCGGTGTCGACCTCCGCCTCGAGGCGGGTGGACAGCGCGTTCACCACCGAGATGCCGACACCGTGCAGACCACCGGAGACGGCGTACGCGTCGGAGTCGAACTTGCCGCCCGCGTGCAGCTGGGTCATGACCACCTCGATGGTGGGCACACCCTGCGCGTGCATGGCGACCGGGATACCGCGGCCGTCGTCGACGACCTCGACGCCACCGTCGGCCAGGATGGTCACATCGACGCGGGAGGCATAACCGGCCATCGCCTCATCGACGGAGTTGTCCACAACCTCCCAGATGAGGTGGTGCAGGCCGCGCTCGCCGGTGGAGCCGATGTACATACCGGGGCGTTTGCGGACCGCTTCGAGGCCCTCGAGAACAGTGATGGAGTCGGCACCGTAGCCCGGGTTGCCTGACTTGGGCTTGGTCGAGCCGTCTGCGTTGGAGTCCATGGCAGCCACTGGTCGGTAGCTCTCCTTACTTGCTGATCCTCCGGGCGCCGGACGGTGAGCACACGTGGAGCCCCGGAGCAGGTCTGCTCGAGGGTTACGGATCCACGCGCAAGCTGTCGCCGAACGCGCCGGGAGGTATCGCCGCTAGTTACTCCCCCATCCTACTGGTACGACCGACACAGAATGCACCTATGACACCCCTGAGTGCCTCATACGTGCGTGAAATCGACCATCAATATGTCCGGTCATGGGTGAGAGGGGTTCCGGGACCTTCAGCGGGCGATGACAGCGAGCCGCCGGGAGAGTTAGCGACAGGGTTCGCCGCGATCGAGATCCAGACACTCCCAGCCTAGTGCGCGGCACCGACAATTTCCGCGCACGTTCCACGTGAAACGATCGTTTGACCAGCGAAGGAGTCAGCCGCGCAAGCGATTCCGCGCGTCTATCCGTACGTGTCGCGCGGGCCGCGACCCTTGATATGCCGCTCACCCTTACGCCAACTCGGGGCCGTCGGGCCATTGATGCGCAACTGTTTGACCACCCCGTGACCCACCGCGGCCGCGATCTTCGCGAGGATCTGCGACTGGAACATGCGCAGCTGCGTCGCCCACGCGGTCGACTCCGCCTGAATGCTCAGCACATTGTTCTCCAGCGAAACCGGCTGCGCGTGCGCGGCGATGTCCTCCCCCACCACCTTCGCCCACTGGCCGAACACCATGCCCTCGGCCACCTTGCCCGACCAGCCGCGCCCCTTGGCCAGCTGACCGGTCAGCGCACCGAGCAACTGCGGATCGCGATCATCGGGCCCGGACCCGGACCAACCGCGCCGCTTACCGCGCAATGCGCGGATCCCGCCCTTGCGCGGCGGCGACGCCCGGCCCTGACCCACCGATTTACCCGCGGCACGAGCCGCGGCCCTGGCCTCTTCCAGCGCCCGGCGGGCGAGATCCACACCCCGCAACTCACCATCGGGCCCGGTGGCGGACTCCCCCGCCGCCGATCGCGCGGGATCGAAGGCTTCCGGCTGCTCGGCCATGCACAGGTCCCTTCGGTCGCGATCGGTTCGAGATCTCGGTTCCAAGATCTGCAGCTTCCCGGCGATTCTGCCGCATACCGCCGACAGCCACGCCGTGGCCAGGGGTGATGTCGCACTCGCGCCACCGGCACGGCGGCCGGGTAACAATCCCGCACCTGGGGAGAAACCTGGGGAATTGGGGATAACTCCGCGCAGGTCACCGGCCGTACACCCACCGGCGACCTCGCCGTCATCCCGCCGCGATCCGGCTGTCACCCCCGGCTGGACCCGTTCGCCATCCCGGCGCGTTTCGGCCGGGCGTCCGCGCCGACGGGCGGGCTACACCGCGATTCGCGAGGTGCGGCTGTCCGCCTCCCCCGTGGTCTCCACCCGCATCGGGGTGGCCTCGAGTTCGGGCGGAACGTCCTCGACCACCGCGGCGGTGATGAACACCTGCTCCGCCTCGGCGGCGACGGCGGCCAGCGCGGTGCGGCGGCGGCGATCCAATTCGGCGAACACGTCATCGAGGATCAGCACCGGATCGGTCCCCGCCGTGCGCAGCAATTCGAATGCGCCAAGCCGCAAAGCCAGTGCGAACGACCAGGATTCACCGTGACTGGCGAAACCCTTCGCGGGCGCGGAACCCAGCATCAATTCCAGATCGTCGCGATGCGGGCCGACCAGGCAGACGCCGCGCTCGAGTTCCTTCTGCCGGGCATCGGCCAACTCGCGCAACAGGATCGCCTCGAGATCGGCGTCGTCGTCGAGCTGTGGAGTACGCGCGGGATCGAGCAATTCCGGTGGCAGATAACCACTTCGGTACGCGATGGACGCGGGCCGCGATTCCGGCGCGATCGATCCGTAGGCCTGTGCGAGATGTGGATAAAGTTCGTGCACCAGTCGCAGCCGCTGCGCCAGCAGCACCGCACCGTGCGCCGCGAGATGTCCGTCCCACACGTCCAGGGTGCTCAGTTCCGCACCGCGCCCACCGGAACGAGCAAGTCGCCCAGCGGTTTTCAACAGCGCCGAGCGCTGGCGCAGCACCTTGTCGTAATCCGCGCGCACACCCGCCAGACGCGGCAGCCGCGCGGTGGCGAGCTCGTCCAGGAAACGCCTGCGCTCCCCCGGATCACCGCGCACCAGCGACAGATCCTCCGGCGCGAACAACACCGTCTGGAGAATCCCCAGGATCTCGCGCGGCCGCCGCACCGGTGAGCGATTGATCTGCGCGCGATTGGCGACGCCCTGATTGAGCTCCATATCCACCCGCAACTCACGACCGGTGTTCACCACGGTCGCCCCGATGCGAGCCTTCTGCGCGCCCATGCGGATCAGTGGGGCGTCCGCGGACACCCGATGCGAGCCGAGTGTGGACAGATACCCGACCGCCTCGATCAGATTCGTCTTGCCATTGCCGTTGGAGCCCAGGAAAACCGTTCGGCCCGGCGGTAATTCGAGTTCGGCGGCTTCCCAGGACCGGAAATCACGCAGCGACAGGGTGCGCACATACATCCGGCTAGCCACCCTGCCCTTCGACCTGGGGAAATGTTGATGGAACTGGGGATATCCACCCCGTGCAGCGAAAAAACCCGGCGGCGCGGGGTGAAACCCCAACGCGCACCGAGTTTTTCACAGGTTTACCCACACTGTGCACAGTGTTCGGGCGATCGATCGCCGATCAGCCCGGCAGTCGCACCGGCATCAGCAGGTAGATGTAGCTGCTGGCCAGAGCCGCGAACGCACCCGAATCCAGCTGTGCCGGATCCTCTTCCGGTGCGGGCACGAAGACGGCCGGACGGCTGGGGGTGGTGAATCCGAAGGTCACCTTATCGGTGCGCAGCGCACCGAGCCCGTCGACCAGGTAGCCGGGATTGAAGGCGATGGTGAGCCCCTCACCGCGGAAGTCGGCCTCCAGCCATTCCTCGGCGCGACCGGCGTCATCCCCACCGGCCGACAGCAGCAGGCCCTCCTCGGAGAACTCCATCCGCACCTGAGCGCCGCGCTCGGCCACCAAGGCCACGCGCTTGATGGCCTCGACCAGGGCGCTCACCGAGAGCGTGGCCACCGAGGTGTGCTCCTTGGGGAGCAACTGGCGGAACTTGGGGAATTCGGCGTCGAGCAGGCGCGTGGTGGTGCGGCGACCGCCGTTGACGATGCCGAGCAGGCCATCGCTGCCGGTGCCGAACGCCAGCTGCACCGGCTGATCCGAGGAGCCGAGCGTCTTACCGGCCTCGGACAGCGTGCGAGCCGGGACCAGCACCGCGGTCTCCACATCGGCGCGACCCGGATTCCACTCCAGCTCGCGCACGGCGAGCCGGAAACGGTCGGTGGCGGCCAATACGACCTTCGGGCCCTCGATCTCGACCCGGATGCCGGTGAGCATGGGAAGGGTGTCATCGCGGCCGGCGGCGACGGCGACCTGACCGACCGCCTCGGCGAACAGATCCACCGCGAGATCACCGGTCTGGGGAGGAAGTTCGGGAAGCTGGGGATAATCCTCAACCGGCATGGTGGGCAGCGAGAACTTGGCGCTGCCGCAGGCGATCAGCACGCGGGTGCCGTCCACCGATACGTCCACCGGCTTGTTGGGCAGTGATTTGGTGATGTCGGCCAGCAGGCGGCCCGAGACCAGTACCTGCCCGGGACCGGCGACCTCGGCGGCCACGCGCATCTGCGCGGAGACCTCGTAGTCGAAGCCGGACACCGTAAGACCATCTTCATCGGCCACGAGGAGCACACCGCCGAGCACAGGCACCGGAGGCCGCGACGGCAGGCTGCGGGCCACCCAGGCTACGGATTCGGCGAAGTCCTCGCGAGCGACCCGAAACTTCATGCTTGCAAGCTCCATCGCCCGGTCTGTTCCTCTCCCAGTCTCGATCAGTAGTGATCAGTGAATTCGTCAGGGGCTGCTTCCCCCTGGAACCCATGCAGTCTCGCACAGGGGGCCGACATCAAACCGTACCCGCGATCTGCGCGCGCCGGGGCGGAGGGTCCAACTGAGTCCGGGGTGTCCGTTCTTCTCCAGGCGTCCTTGTGCACGAGCCGGGAACCGCTCCCGGCGAACCGTTCGCTCCCAAGCCGAGTTTCCACACACCTGTTTTAGAAGAGAATTCTAATTAGAGAGAAATGAAGTAGTAGTAGGCACTGTGGAATCTGTGGACTTCCCCCCTTTCCGCAGGTCCGAGGGTGCGGCGGCGTGTGGATGTCTCGAGGGTGTCTCGAGGATGAACAGCCGATGGCTGTGGAGTCACCGCCAGTTTCCACATCCATCCTCGAGCCATCCTCGAGTTGCTCCACGGTTTCCGGCCTACCTGCGCACATGGGGGCGAATCGGTGGACAACTACGAGTTTCCTCGAGGACTCCCATGGGACTCCTCGAGGAATCCACAGGGCATAACTCGCATCCGCCCAGGTCAGACCTCGAGGATGAAGCAACCTGTGGGAACTGTGCACTACCGGTTGTGCACCCCTGTTAGTAGAGCCCTGTGGGTAAACCGGTGCACAACTCGAGGATTCCACACAGTTTCCTCGAGGATTCCTCGAGGAATCCACACCCCCGAAAACACAAGACCCCCACGTCAGACGACGTGGGGGCCTGTTAGCTGTGGATCAGCGGGAACGCTGTTTAATCCGGGCTGTGAGTTCTTGAACCTGGTCGTACACCCGGCGCCGCTCGGTCATCTCCTTGCGCACTTTCTTGTCGGCGTACATGACCGTGGTGTGGTCGCGGCCGAACGCCTGGCCGATCTTGGGCAGCGATAGGTCCGTCAGTTCACGGCACAGGTACATGGCGATCTGCCGGGCCTGCGCGAGCGGGCGGGCCTTACCGGGACCGGTCAGCTCCTCGAGCGTGGTGTTGAAGTACTCCGCGGTCACGGCCATGATCGTGGACGCCGTGATCTCCATGGTGGTGGCGTCGGGCATGAGATCGCGCAGCACCACCTCGGCCAGCGACAGATCCAGCGGCTGCCCGTTCAGCGACGCGAACGCGGTCACCCGGATGAGCGCGCCCTCCAGCTCGCGGATATTGCGCTCCACCCGGCTGGCGATGAGTTCCAGCACGTCATGCGGCACATCCAGGCGATCCATCCGCGCCTTCTTGCGCAGGATCGCGATGCGCGTCTCCAGCTCGGGCGGCTGCACATCGGTGATGAGGCCCCATTCGAAGCGGGTGCGCAGCCGCTCCTCCAGGGTGGCCAGCTGCTTGGGCGGCCGGTCCGAGGACACCACGATCTGCTTGTTCGCGTTGTGCAGGGTGTTGAAGGTGTGGAAGAACTCCTCCTGGATGCCTTCCTTGCCCTCGATGAACTGGATGTCGTCCACCAGCAGGATGTCGGTCTCGCGGTAGCGGCGCTTGAACGCGACCTTGCGGTCGTCGCGCAGCGAGTTGATGAAGTCGTTGGTGAATTCCTCGGTGGACACGTACTTCACCCGCATGCCCGGGAACAGCCGCTGGGCGTAGTGCCCGGCCGCGTGCAACAGGTGGGTTTTTCCCAAACCCGAAGCGCCCCAAACGAATAGCGGATTGTAGGCGCGCGCGGGCGCCTCCGCGATGGCCACCGCCGCCGCGTGTGCGAAGCGGTTGGACGCGCCGATGACGAAGGTCTCGAAGGTGTATTTGGCGTTCAGGCTGTTGGCCGAGGACGGCTGCGGCGTCTCGCGCTCGGGCGACTTGTTGAAATAGGTCGGCCACGAATTGCGCGCGTTCACGACCGGTTCGTCGTCCTCGTGATCCTCGTCCACCGGCCTGCGCGCGGGCTGCGACGGCATGGGCGGGGGTGGCGGTGCGGGCATATGGGCGGGTTGCGCCGCCATATGCGCCGGTTCCGGGTCGGCCTCGGGCGAGAACAGCGACTCCTGGCCGGGCGGCAGGTTCGGCGCGCGATGGTTTTCCCGGCGTCGCGGCGGTTGCTGCGGCTCCGGAACGGGTACCGGCAACTCTTCGGCCATCTGTGGCTGACCGAATTCCACCGGTGGATAAGATTCGCGCTCGCCGTACTCGGCGGGGTAGTCCTGTGCAGGGGCGTAGCGGGGCTGTGGATAGTCCGGCTGTGCCTGGTAGTGCGGCTGCTGACGCTCGGCCGGAGCCGGTGCCGGGGGTGCCGGCTGGTAGCTCATCGGGGCGTGATCGGGCTCACGCGGGCGTTCCGGCCGGGAGGTCATGCGGGCGTGCCGGGGTGCGTTGGGCGAGCGGTCGACCGGGGAGTTCTGCTGTGCCCTTATCCGCACGCCGAGGCCCTCGACCTGAAGTCCGCGCCGGGCCAGCGAGCGCAGGATCGGCTCGCGGAGATCGCGTTCCACCACCTCTTGCGCCATGGTTCCGGGCACCGAGAGCAGGGCGAATCCCTGCGCGAAGGTGATCGGTTCGATGATGCCGAGCCAGGCTTTGTGCGCCTTGCTGACCGGCTGGATCTCTCCGTCCGCGGAGCCGCTCGCGAGTTCCGCGATCACCTCGGGCCAGACAGCTGTCAGCACATTCTGCTCGTCGTTCACGAACGGAGTCCTCCCCGGAGCAAGGTCGATTGGAGCAGACGGGCGGCGACTGCTCGATTCCCCCAGGTAACCGGGTGTCGGCGAGCACCGTCAGCCCCACGAATATGCCACTCCAAGGGTGTTTCCACACAATTATCCACAGATGTGGACAACCTGGGGATGCGTGTCGCATCCCGTCGAATCCCCCTATTCGGGCGCAGACCTGCGGTTCTTCAGCAATCAGCTGGCAACTACACGCTAGGTCGCTCCAACGCCTCGAAGGACGGTACATGAAGCGGGGCCATTCGGTCGAACCGGCTTTTCAGCCCCGGAAAGTGCGCTCTTACCCCGAGTTTGACCCTCGTCCAGCAGATAAGTACCCTTCTACAGTCACCCTATGGTGCGGTGGCGGCTGTCTGCTGCCCGTGCCGATAAGGGTATTTGCGTCCGTGGATCTCAGATTCGCCGGATCGCAGACCGTTTCACCGATAAAGCTTCGGGCGTCAACCGACGCCCGCCACCTATGAGGAGTGTTGACCGTGGCCAAGGGCAAGCGGACGTTCCAGCCGAACAACCGTCGTCGGGCGCGCGTCCACGGCTTCCGTCTCCGGATGCGTACCCGTGCGGGCCGCGCCATCGTTTCGGCGCGCCGTGGCAAGGGCCGTAAGTCTCTGACGGCCTGATTCGAGATCAGTGCTGCCTGAGCCGTATCGGCTGCACCGTCGTACCGATTTTTCCCGGACGGTGCGCCAGGGCCGGCGGATCGGGAGACGGGATCTCGTTGTGCACGTACTGCTACACGACGATCTGTCGAGCGGACCGGAACCATCCATTCGGGTGGGCGGTCCGCGTTTCGGCTTGATCGTCAGCAAGGCGGTGGGTCCGGCGGTGGTACGCCACCGGGTGGCCCGCCGCCTGCGTCATATCTGTGCGAGCGTCGCGGTGGATCTACCCGCGGGCGCCGATATCGTTCTGCGCGCCCTGCCGGGCGCGGCGAACGCCGCTTCCGTCGATCTCGAACGTCAGATCCGGAGCGGCCTGCGCAAACTCGGCACCCTCAGCGAATCCGGTCCGGCCGGTGGCGAATCGGGAACAGCTGGCAGCGACTCATGAACGTCCTGCGCGCCGCTGCCCGTCTCCCGGCCAAAGCTCTGATATTCCTCATCGAGCTGTATCGGACCTATGTCTCCCCCACCCGCATGCCGGTGTGCCGCTTCACTCCCACCTGTAGTGAGTACGCGGTGACCGCGCTGCGCACCCGCGGTCTGTTCGTCGGACTCGGACTGGCAGCCGTGCGAATCGTGAAATGCGCACCCTGGCACCCTGGTGGGTGGGACCCCGTACCGGAACGTTCACGTCACCGGCACGCGGCAGCAGCCAAACAAGGGTCACCGTCCGCGGTGACCGGCGAGACGAACGACGGGAGTACATAACGCCGTGCTCGATTTCATCTATTACCCGGTGTCGGGAATCCTCTGGTTCTGGCACCGCGTCTTCGGGTGGGCGCTGGGCGATGACAGCGGTTTCGCCTGGGCGCTGGCCGTGGTGTTCCTCGTGTTCACATTGCGGTTGGTGCTGTACAAGCCGTTCGTGAAGCAGGTCCGCACCACCAAGCAGATGCAGGAACTGCAGCCGCAGATCAAGGAACTGCAGAAGAAGTACAAGAACGATCGTCAGCAGATGACGGTCGAGATGCAGAAGCTGCAGAAGGAACACGGCTTCAATCCGCTCATGGGCTGTCTGCCCGTGCTGCTGCAGGTTCCGGTGTTCCTGGGTCTGTTCCATGTGCTGCGCTCGTTCAACCGGACCGGCACCGGTATCGGCCAGTTGGGCATGACGCCGTACGACAACGCGCATACCGCGAACTACTTCTTCAGCGCGGGCGACGTCCAGTCCTTCCTGACCGCACGGCTTTTCGGTGCTCCCCTCTCGGGCTTCATCACCGAGAAGAACGCGGTGCTGGAATCCTTCGCCGAGTACGGCGGTATGCCGAGCAAGGTCGCCATCATCGCGGTCTCGGTACCGCTGATGATCATCGCGGGCCTGGCGACGCACTTCAACGCGCGCGCCTCGGTGGAGCGGCAGAGCGAGGCGGCCGCCGCCAACCCGCAGGCCGCCATGATGAACAAGCTGGCGCTGTACGTGTTCCCGCTGGGCGTGCTCGTCGGTGGCCCGTTCCTGCCGATCGCCATCCTCATCTACTGGGTGTCCAACAACATCTGGACCTACGCGCAGCAGCATCTCGTCTTCGGCCGCATGGAGAAGGAAGAGAAGGAGAAGAAGGACGCCGCTATCGAGCGTCGCGCCCAGAACGCTCCGAAGCCGGGCGCGAAGCCGGTCGACACTCGTAAGAAGCCGGTCGTCGACGCACCCGCGCAGGCCGACACCAATGGCGTCGATATGGCCAAGACCGATGCGCCGCAGGCCGGCCAGAACGGTTCCGCCAAGTCGAATCAACAGTCGAACCAGCAGAAGAAGCGGTCCGGCAATCGCGGGCGTGCCAACCAGAAGCGCCGTCGCTGATCTTCTCTACAACTCCAGATGAAGGAAACAACCATGACTGTTGAAACCGACGGAGGGGACCCCACAGTGACGGCTGCGACGGCGGCGGCACCGGATACCGAGACCGCGGCGGCGGCCGAGCCCGTGGTGGATGCCGAGGAAGCGCTCATCGAAGAGGGCGAGATCGCCGGTGACTACCTCGAACAGCTACTGGATGTGCTCGACTTCGACGGTGACATCGACCTCGATGTCGAAGGCGATCGGGCCGTGGTGAGCATCGACGGCGGTAAGGATCTGGCGAAGCTGGTCGGCCGCCGCGGTGAGGTTCTCGACGCTCTCCAGGAGCTGACCCGCCTCGCCGTGCAGCAGGCGACCGGCGTGCGCAGTCGCCTCATGCTCGATGTCGCGGGCTGGCGCGCGGGCCGTCGCAGCGAGTTGAGCGCGCTCGGCACCGAGGCCGCCAAGCGCGTACTGGAGTCCGGCGAGCGCGAGGCGCTCACCCCGATGACTCCGTTCGAGCGCAAGATCGTGCACGACGCGGTCGCCGCCGTCGATGGTGTCGTCAGCGAAAGCGAAGGCGTGGAGCCGAGCCGACGGGTCGTCGTCCTCCCCGCGTGACACGCACACCGCACCGAAGCCGGGGCCCCCGCGTCGAACAGACCGGGGGCCCTACGCTTGTCCCGAGTTCGAATCGCCCCGGCCCATGCTTGCCGGGGTTCGGGGGCGCAGCCCCTGAGAGTCCCGAGAGTTGGTTAATCGGAAGGATGTTTCACGTGGAACCTGGCACCGAGTCGACCGATCTCGCTGTCGAGCCGCCCGCCGCAGCCGCGGTGATTTTCGGCGATCGATTGGAGATCGCGCGCCGGTACTACACCGTGCTCGCGAGTGCGGGAGTCGAGCGCGGGTTGATCGGACCTCGCGAGGTGCCCCGGCTATGGGATCGGCACATCCTCAATTGCGCGGTGATCGGTGAGCTCATCCCCGAGGGCGCGACCGTCGTCGACATCGGTTCCGGCGCGGGCCTCCCCGGTATCCCGCTCGCCATCGCGCGCCCGGATCTCCGAATCACCTTGGTGGAGCCGCTGCTGCGCCGGACCGTTTTCCTGGCGGAGTTCATCGAGGCCGCCGGGCTCGGGGTGACCGTGGTGCGCGGGCGCGCGGAGCAGCCGGGCGTGAAGAAGGAGGCGGGCGGCGCGGATGTCGTGACCTCCCGCGCGGTCGCTCCCCTGGCGAAGCTGGCGGGTTGGTCCATGCCGCTGGTGCGCGATCACGGACGCATGCTGGCGCTCAAGGGAATCAGCGCGGTCGAGGAGTTGGAGCGCGATCGCGATGATCTCGCCAAGGCCGGTGCTGGCAAGACCGAGGTGCTGGAATGCGGTGTGGGAGTGCTGGAGACGCCGACGATGGTGATCAGTGCGGAGAAGCTTCCCCGGGCCGATCGTCGTAAAGCGCGCCCGAAGAAATAGTTGAAACACTATTCTTTCAAAACCCCTGTGCGCCGCGCCCCGGCTCGGTACTGTCCGGGTCACCCACACCGAGGTGGGATCGGAGCACAGGAGTTTTCATGAAGACCACACGGCGTGCCGGTTTCGGCGTCGCACTGCTGGGCGCACTGGCCACGACCGCGCTGGTGACCGCGCCCCAGGCCAACGCTCTCGTCAACGGCATCAGCGTTTCGGACACCACCCTGTATGTCGGCCAGACCTACACCATCACCGCGGACGTCACCTTCACCTCGATGCTGTTCCAGGTGACCTTCACCGATAACGGCACCGAGATCGGCAAGGCGAACGTGAGCAATAGCAAGGCGACCATCCAGTGGACGCCCAGCACCACCGGTTCGCATGAGCTGAAGGCGACCCAGGAGATCATCAGCAGTAAGTCGACCACCGTCACTGTGACGACTCAGCCGACTACCCCGGGTGGGGGCACCGGCTCCTCCGGGAGCAACCCGCTCGCCGGATTGCTGAGCTCGCTCTCCGCCAAGTAGTCACTCCCCCACCGCGTCCCGGGAACGGGCGCGACGGCCGGCCC
>NZ_JBHJXS010000027.1:0-44176 GCF_042269265.1 Nocardia sp. NPDC056000
GGGTTTCTGAAGGGGCAGGGCGGCTGCGCCCCGGGTTACTACCCTATCTCGCCGGGCGAGCCGACCCGCGCGGTGGCGCGACACAGCCTGCGGGGGGCGTTTACCGGTTGTATCACCGCCCCGCTCCTTATATCTATGGGGCCGCTACAGCGTGTTGACGCAGATGACGATTTTGCGCTCGTCGTAGACGTAACCGGAGTCGCCGTCGGCGCATTCGTCGACGCTGGTGCTGTTCTTCATGATCGCGAGCACCTTCACGCCGTTGGCCGCGCCGCGGGTGGAGCAGTCGATGCGCTTGGGATCGGCATTGCTGCCCTTGGCGCCCAGATCCAGGCAGTCGTTCACGACCCAGTCGATATCGAGGCAGAGCGCGCCGGTCTCGACGCCGACCACGGTCTCGTAATAGGCCTGATCGATATCGCTCGGGCACTGGGCGTTGGTGCGCGCCTTGGCCACCACCTTGTAATTGGAGTCCTTGCTCCCGCAGGTCGCCTTGTGGATGGTGGCGTTCTCGGTGGTGCCGCCGAGTTTCACGCAATCGCCGATGCTGGCCTGGAAATCGGTGTCGCCGCCCTTGTCGGCGTTGGTGGTGGTCGGGCGGTTGCCCTGCGTCGGCTTACCGGAGGGCTTGGGCGTGGTGGTGGTGACGACCGAATCCAGTCCGGGCGGGGCGGCCACCGGTGTGCCCGAGATGGTGGTGCCGCAACCCGCGAGCAGCAGGGCTGCGGCGGCGACGGCCGGGGCGGCAATCCGGGCGGAGATCTGCTGACGCAACACGAAACTGTCCTAAATTCGAGTAATACCAGGCGCGGAGTTCAATGCCCATGCATACACGACAAATACGACAAACGTCGAGCCATATGGCCACCCACCAGCCGATCCTCGAACCCGAGCGGGTACCGACAACGTATAGGGGAGCATGAGTAGCACCGATCGATCCGCCACCGGGCCGCCGCTGCGCGAACCCCGGCCGGTGCCGCTGCACGCGCTGGCCGCCGCGATCGATCTGGAGCGCTATTTCGACTGGCGGCGCGGGCGGGACGGCGATCCGTTCCTGATGCGCTTCCCGGCCTTCGGATCCGCGGTGTTCACCGGCACCGCGGCGGGGGCGCGCGAGATGTTCCGCGCGCCGGTGGAATTGCTGGAACCGCCGCTGCCCAATCCGATCGAACCCATGGTCGGCCCGGCCTCCTTGATCCTGGCGCGCGGGGAACGACACAGGAAGGAACGGTCGGTATTGGCCCCGGCCTTCCATCGACAGCGAATCAGCGCCTACGGCAATGTGATTCGCGAGACCGCGCGGGACGAACTGGACGGTGCGCGCACCGGGCGGGCCTGGCGGCCTGGCACGCGGATCGATGCGCGGGACGCCGCGCGCGCCATGACATTGCGGGTCATCCTGGCGGCGGTGTTCGGGATCGAGGATCCGCGGCTGCTGGCCGAGTACACCTCGGCCACAACGGAATTTCTTTCATCGTTCGGCGGGCCGCTGTTCCTGGTTCCGGCCCTGCGCCGCAATATGCTCGGATTGTCCGGCTGGGAAGGGTTTCTCGCGGCCCGGGATCGGCTGGACGCGCTCATCGATACCGAAATCGACCGGCGGCGTACGGATCCGGGCGCGAACGGCGGCGCGGATATGCTCGGAATGCTGCTGGAGACCAGATATACGGACGGCAGCGGGCTCGGTGATATCGAACTGCGCGAACAATTGCGCACGCTCATCGTGGCCGGACACGAGACCACCGCGACGGTACTGGTGTGGGCGCTGTACCGATTACACCGCGAACCGGCGGTGCTGGAGCGGTTACGCGCCGAACTCGCCTCCGCCGGAACCGATATCGATCCGATCGAACTGGCCGAACTGCCCTATCTGGACGCGGTCTGTCAGGAGACGCTGCGCCTGCACCCGCCGGTGCCGATCGTATTGCGCAGGCTCACCGGTGATTTCGAACTGCGCGGCGCACCGCTGGTGGCGGGGGACACCATGGGGCTCTCCGTACAATTACTGCACAGTGATCCACAGGTGTGGAGTGAACCACAGCGGTTCCGGCCCGAACGCTTCCTCGAACGCCGGTACAGCCCATTCGAATTCGCACCGTTCGGCGGTGGGCACCGGCGCTGTGTGGGGGCCGCGCTCGCCGATTACGAACTGCGGATAGTGCTGGCGACGCTGCTCGGATCGGTGCGCTTGCGGCTGTCGCCGCGGTTCGCGCGCGGGCGCGCGCCGTGGACGGTGCCGCACAATATCGCGACCGGTCCGCGTGCGGCCATTACCTTCGATGTGCTCGAACCCTGATGCGACGTCAGTGATTTCGATCACAACCAGGTTTGGGCATATCGACTCGGCCGCCGTGACCGGACAACCGGTCTGATTAGGGAATCGCCGACGCGAACGGCGATAACACACCGGCGATTCGGCGCTTCCCGGTTGTGTGCCCCGGAACACACCAAGAGGTCTGTACGCATAACCGGCGCAAGTCGATTGGCACACGCAGAATCGCAAGGTAGGAATGAACCCGGGGTTGGGACCTACGCGGGTAGAGCTGTGCCCGCGATCTGCGTATGAACAAGGATCGGAAGGACACCTAGCTGTGCGCAACACCCGGTATGGACTGATTTCCCTCGCCGCCATCGCGGCGACCGGAGCCCTGGTGGCCGCGCCCGCCTCAGCCGCCCCACTATGGCCGGGCGGCCCGGAAGTCCCGGGTGTGCCCTCCGCCGTCATGCCGCAGCCCGTACCGGGCGATCTGCCCACCGCGCCCGGCGCGAGCTCGCCGCTGCCGCCCGCGAACTTCACCGCACCGAACATCACCCCCGGTGACGGCGACAACGTCGGCGTGGCGCAGCCCATCATCATCAACTTCAAGGAGCCGGTGAGCGATCACGCCGCCGCCGAGAAGTCCATTCGCATCACCTCCACCAACAAGGTGGACGGGCACTTCTACTGGCGCGGCGACAGCCAGGTGCGCTGGCGGCCCGAGGAGTTCTGGCCGTCCGGCTCCAAGGTCACCGTCGAAGGCGGCGGCACCAAGACCGCCTTCGAGATCGGCGACGAATTCATCGCCACCGCCGATGACACCACCCACGAGATCGTGGTCACCCGCAACGGTGAAGTGGTGCGCACCATGCCCACCTCCATGGGCAAGACCGGACACGAGACCCCGAACGGCACCTACATCGTCAGCGAGCGCAATCGCAAGATGATCATGGACTCGTCCACCTACGGTGTGCCCACCACCGCGCCCGAGGGCTACAAGCTCGAGGTCGAGTACGCCACCCGCATGTCCAACAGCGGCATCTTCGTGCACGCCGCGCCGTGGAGCGTTGCGCAGCAGGGCTATTCGAACACCTCGCACGGCTGCCTGAACGTGTCCACCGAGGATGCCAAGTGGTACATGGACAATGTGAAGAAGGGTGACCCGGTGGTCGTCAAGAACACCAAGGGCGGCACCCTGAGCACCAGCGACGGCTGGGGCGACTGGAACTGACGTTCCGCGCTCTCCCACAGGAGTTTTCGCAGGCCCCGCCTTTAACAGGCGGGGCCTGCGGGCGTAGAGGGGAGGGATGCGGGGCAGGCCCCACGAGATACGGCGGGGTCGGATGCCCGTCGTGGTGGCCGTACCCGCCAGCCTCTCAATACTGTTCGAGGCGGATCGCGTTGGCGGCGTGCTCGAGTGGTTTCGTGATGGAGCGCAGGGCCATGCCCTTCCAGGGGAGGTGGCGCAGGGCGCGCATGGCGGTGGTTTGAATCCACACGGCGAATTTGTCGGCGGCGACCATGCGGGTGGCGTTGTCCCAGCCGATCGTCAGGTTCAGGTCGATGTATTCGCGCATGCGGTCCTGATAGCGGGCGAAGGCGATACGGTGGTCGCCGCGGGCCGCTTTCAGTTCGCCCGCAAGGACATACGCGCCGACCAGCGCCATGCTGGTGCCCTGCCCGGACAGCGGCGACGGGCAGTACGCGGCATCGCCGACCAGCGCGACGCGGCCGCTCGACCAGCGCTCCAGGTGGATCTGGCTGACCGAATCGAAATAGAAGTCCGGTGAATCGGCCAGGTGGCGCAACAGGTTCGGGGTTTCCCAGCCCGCGTCCGCGAACGACTCCGCCACCAGCCGCTTCTGGGCGGCGATATCGCGGCGATCGGGCAGGCCGTCCGGAGCGCCGAAGATGAACTGCGCCTTGGCCGAATGTCGCTGGGTGCTGTACACCTGCACGACGCGGCCCGGCATCGGATGCATGATCTCCCAGTGATCCAGGCCCAGATAGTTGGGCACCGAGATGACGCACGCGGCCATACCGGTGTGCCGGGCGAACTGCTCCTCGGGGCCGAATGCGCTGCGGCGCACCGTGGAATGCGCGCCATCCGCGCCGATCACCAGATCGAAGACCTCCGGGGGCGCGTTCCGGAAGCGCACCGAGACGCCGTTCGAGCCCTGGGACATATCCGCGATGGAATCACTGAAAAGGTACCGGACGTCATTCTTGGTGGCATCGAACAGGATTCGGGCCAGATCACCCCGCAGCACCTCATCGTCACCCGGCGCGCGCAGCCCGATGAGATCCGGCCCGAGCGTGGCCAGCGCCTTCCCCGAACCATCCACCCACTCACCCCCGCGCATGGCGGTCGAGGCGCGCTTCAACTCCGGCAGCAGCCCCATTCGCTCCACCACCCGCATGGCGGCCCCGCGAATATCGACCTTGTATCCGCCCTCCCGCAGTGCGGGCGCTTCCTCCACCACCGTCACGGTGAACCCGTGCCGATGCAGCCAGTAGGCCAGCGCCGGACCCGCCACGCTCGCACCACAGATAAGAACCGTCTTGCTGCTGAACTGCCGCTTCGTCATGCCCGAAGCATCATCCGCACCCCTCACCGCCGACTCACCGTCGGCTCACCGCCCGCCGATCACCGCTCCTGAACAGGACCGATCTGCGCCAGGGCGATGGCCTGATCTACCGGCAATGCGACACCGCGACTGAAGGCGGCCTCGAAATCGCGGTCGCCCAGGATCTTCCGGCATTGTTCGGTGACGTCCGATACCTCGGAATCGCCGGTTCGTGTCAGACCGCGCATACCCTCGGCCGCTCCGAGCAGCACCGCCGCCGCTTCCACAGCGCCGGTTCCGAAAGATGCGGCAGCCATCTCCTCGACCGCGCTAGCCGCGACGGGCGACAGGCCGTTGCCAACTGCTAGATCCAAAGCCGCCCGATAGTGCGAAAACGCCTGTCCCGCATCCTTCTCGACGATACCCAGCCTGCCCAGGCCGATCAGAGTGCGAGCGCGGGACTCGGCGGCACCGATGGAGCCGTCGGCGGGAAGAGACAGCGCCGCTTCATAGTGGGCTCGCGCGGCCACCCGATCGGTGTCGAGGGCGAGGTCACCGAGCCCACGTAAAGCGTTGGCGCGCATATCGGATGCGCCTATCGTGCGGGCCAACTCGGCCGCGCGTTCGTAATCGGCGCGGGCCCGGTCGCGTTCGGCTTCATCGCCACTTGCGTGAATATCGCCGCGACGGCTGAGCAGATCGGCGATATCGGCGGCCATACCCAGTTCCGTGCCCACCGCGATGGCCTCGTCGATCAGTGTCAGCGCGGTCCTGCGGTCACCACGCAGTTCGGCGATGGCGGCGAGCTTGTCCAGGGTGGCGGAAATGGCCCAGCGGTCGCCGATCGCACGGAAACCTGCCAGGGCCGCAAGGAATTCAGGCTCGGCCTCCGCCGCCCGGCCCGACATGAACAACCCCAGACCATCACCCAGCCGCAAGAAGGCTCGCGACCAAGGATCTGGGCCGAACAGTTGGCGCACCTTGTCCGGATCGCCCGGTATGCGCCCACCGGCGAAGGCCAGCAAGAGAACGAGATATGGCCGCCGCAGCGGACTTTCGAGCTCCGCCACGGCAGCAGCCGCATTCTCGACAGCGGCCGCAAATTGCGCGGCGGCCAGGTGATTGTCTGCTCCCAAGCCCGAGGCACCGCGTGCGGCGACGGTGACGCACAGGGCGAACTCTTCAGCCCCGATGCTCCAATCCGGCTCGGCACGTGTGGTTTCCACGCCGACCCCCGTCTCGGCATACCGTGACCCCCTGCGCGGTTCTCCCGAGTCTCCGTACGCCCGAACAGGAGTCGAGTCGACACCATCGGGATGGGGGTGGGGCTCGATCGCGCCGGTATTGGCAGCGGCGGTACGAGATCCTGCTTCGACGACACCGGAATTCGTGTTGAGGAGAAGGCGTTCGGCCAGGTCGGGGGCGTCGCCGGGGCGTCCGGTCAGCCACCAGTACCAGGCTTGCGCCGCGATGAGGCGTTGTGCCAGTGCGGGATCGGCGCGGGCTGACCAGTGCAGCGCAGCTTGCAGGTTGTCGTGGTCTGCGGTGAGGCGGGCCAGGTGGGTGAGCTGGTCGGGGCCGCGCAGGGCCGGTTCCGAATGTTCGGCCAGGCGGAGGTAGAACTCCGCGTGCGCGCGCAGCAGGCGGTCGTGGTCGCCGGAATCGCGCAGTTCGCGCAGCCCGAATTCGCGGATCGTCTCCAGCATCCGGTAGCGGCCGGATACTGCCACCACCAAGGATTTGTCGACCAGACCGGACAGTAGTTCGTCAACGTCACCCGGGAATTCGCGGTCGTCCAGCCATGTTTCGGCACCAGCGCCCTGGTCTTCGGCACCGCCGTTCCGGTCTTCGGCACCGACGTTCTGGTTTTCGGCACCGGCGTTCCGGCGTTCGGCGCTGGTGTCGGTGTTTTCGGCGCTGCCGCGAAGGGTTTCGCTGCCGATGGCCGGGTTGCAGATGTGCTGGGCCGCGGTGAGGGTGGCTCCGTTGGCGAAGACGGTGAAGCGTTGGGCTAGTTGGCGTTCGGCGGGGGTGAGTAGGTCCCAGCTCCAGGCTACGACGGCGTGCAGGGTGGCGTGGCGGGGTTCGGCGGTGCGGGCGCCGCGGGACAGGAGGCGGAAGCGGTCGGTGAGGCGAGCGTCGATATCGTCGATATCGAGGGTGCGCAGGCGGGCGGCGGCCAGTTCGATGGCGAGGGGGAGGCCGTCGAGGCGGGCGCAGATGCGGCGGACCGCGCCGATGGTGCCGGCGTCGACGGTGAATCCGGGTTTCGCGGCGGCGGCGCGGTCGGCGAAGAGGCGGATGGCAGGGCTGTTCACCTGGTCGGCGAGCGCGGCTTCCGGTGCGGCGATGGGCAATTGGCCCAGGGGAAAGACGGATTCGCCGGTGATGGCGAGCGGTTCGCGGCTGGTGACCAGCACGCGCAGGCCGGGGCACGCGCGCAGCAGGCGGTGGGTGAGGCGCGCGGTGTCCAGGACCAAATGCTCGGTGTTGTCGAGGATGAGCAGCAGCGGGCGATCGGCGAGTATGGACAGCAGCTGGGTTTCGGGATCGCGGCCGCCGCTCGAGTCACGCCCGCCGAGGGCGGCCACGACGGCGGGGGCCACCTGGGCTCCATCGGCGAGGGCGGCCAGTTCCACGACGCACACCTCACCCTGGACGCGCGCGCCGACCTCCAGCGACAGCCGGGTCTTACCGGTGCCGCCCGGTCCCGCGATCGTCACCAGGCGTGCGTGGGCGAGCAGTGGAATCAGCTGCGCCAGTTCGGGTTCGCGGCCGATGAAGCTGGTGAACTGGGCGGGGAGCCGCCGCAGTGCGGGAGCGGGAGCGGCGTCGGCGCGCAGGATCGCCAGGTGCGCCTCGGTCAATTCCGTGCCCGGATCAGCGCCGAGCTCATCGGCGAGCAGGCGTCGTCCCTGTTCGAACGATTCCAGTGCGTCGGCCTGACGGCCCGCCGCGTAGAGCCCGCGCATGAGCAGGGCGCGCAGGCGTTCGCGCAGTGGATACGCGGCCACCAGCTCCGGCAGCGTGGCCACCACCGAATGGTGATCCCCCAGTGCCAGTGCGGCTTCGGCGCGATCCGCCAGCACGATGAGGCGGGCCTCGTCCAGGCGCGCCACCTGCACCTCGGCGAAAGGCGCGTCGAGGACATCGGCGAGCGCGGGTCCGCGCCAGCAGGCCAGCGCCTGATCCAGCAGCGTCGCCGCGGCGGCCGGATCCCTGTCGCGCAACGCGTTTCGTCCCTGTTCGGCGAGCTGCGCGAAACGGTGCGCGTCCACCGCCCGCGGTTCCACCGCCAATCGATAACCCGCGGGCGAGGATTCGACGAACTCGCTCGCGGCCGACCCGGCCGTGGCGCGCAAGGCGCGGCGCAGGCGGGAGACCTGGGATTGCAGGGCGTGGGCGGCGTCTCCGGGCGGGTCCTCGCCGTAGAGTCCGTCGATCAGACGTTCCCGGCTGACGAGTTTGCCCGCGTCCAGCGCCAAGAGCGCCAGTAGTGCTCGCACCTGCGGTCCGCCGACCGCTATCGGATCACCGTCGGTCCGCCGTACCTCGATCGAACCGAGTATTCCGAACTGCACGCCCGTCAGTATGCCCGCGCGCTCGCCGCGGTCGTATCGGACGATCGACCCCGATAACCGGGCGTCCGGACGCATGCGGCCGGGGAGTGCGACCGTCTCGCGGGGGATGATCAGCCGCCGATGGCCGGGCTGATGGCCGATCCGCCGCTGACGTCGATCACCGCGGCGGTGACCCAGCGGGCATCGTGCGAGGCCAGGAACGCGACCACATCGGCGACGTCCGCCGTCTGGCCCATGCGGCCGAGCGCGGTCATGGCGCTCATCTGCGCGCGGGCCCCGGGGTTGGCGTCCAGGAAGGCGGCCATGCCCTCGGTCTCGGTCGCGCCCGGGGCCACCGAGTTCACCGTGATGCCGCGCGGACCCAGCTGTACGGCAAGGGTTTTGGTGAGCACATCGAGCGCGCCCTTGGTCATGGCGTAGGCGACCTGCGACGGAGCGGCGATGCGCGGTGCGCACGAGGAGATATTGACGATGCGCCCGCCATCGGCGAGCAGCGGCAGCGCCCGCTGGGTGATGAACAGTGGTGCGGAGACGTTCACCGCGAACAGCCGGTCGGTGTCGGCGGGGGTGAGCTGTTCGATGGAACCGCCGCCACCGCCGCCGCCCGCGTTGTTGACCAGGATGTCCAGCTGGCCACCGGCCAGGCCCGCCGCCAATCCGTCGAAGAGGTCGTCGATGCCGGAGGGCGCACCCAGTTCGGCTCGCACGGCGAAGGCCCGCCCGCCCTTGGCCCGGATCTCCTCGACGGTCCGGTCTGCTGCTTCCTTATTACTGCCGTAGTGCACGGCCACCGTCGCGCCGTCCGCGGCCAGCCGCAGTGCGATGGCGCGGCCGATGCCGCGGGAGGCTCCGGTGACGAGTGCGTGCTTACCGTTGAGAGACATGGTGAACTCCTGTGCCGTTCGGGTTTCGGTGCTGGACACAGCGTCGCGGGGAGTCCTCACCGAGCACTCACCGAGTGCTCACCAACGGTGGTGATCGATTCCGGCCTTGAAAGAGACTGGGCGGACGTACGATTCGGCGCATGTCCGCGCCTCCAGCGGGTGCGTCCGGTGAACAGTCGGTTGCGCCCGTGCGCCGACTATTCAACCGGGCGGCATCCAGTCGTTACCGGCTAGTCGCAAGCAACCGTCACGCTGCGCGGGTGAGATCGAGCCCGGAACGAGTACTGCCGCAGCCCGCCGGGCGCGGATGGCGAGGTAGACCCTGGCGGGACTACGCGCTGTTCATAGTGCTCGTCGCACCAAACCTGGTGCTGCTCTCGGTATTTGTGTATCGGCCGCTGATCGACAATATTCGCCTGTCGTTCTTCGACTTCAATATCTCCGATACCTCGGCCACTTTCATCGGCGTCGACAACTACACCGAGTGGTGGGGTCGGCATGATTCGTGGCAAATCGTAAGCAACACGGTCATCTTCACGCTGGCCGCCGTTATCGGCAGTATGGTGCTGGGTTTGGGTCTGGCGCTGCTGCTGGATCGGAAACTGTTCGGGCGCAATGTGGTCCGCTCCGCGATCTTCGCGCCATTCGTCATCTCCGGCGCGGCCATCGGCGTGGCCTTCCAATTCATCTTCGATCCCGGCTTCGGCCTGGTGCAGGATGTGCTGCACCGGCTCGGCGTCGACAAGGCCCCGGACTTCTATCAGGACCCGCACTGGGCACTGTTCATGATCACGGTGACCTACATCTGGAAGAACCTCGGCTACACCTTCGTCATCTATCTCGCCGCCCTGCAGGGGACTCGGGCCGATCTGATGGAGGCCGCCGAGATCGACGGCGCGAGCCGGTGGACCACCTTCACCCGGGTGCTGCTGCCGCAATTGCGGCCCACCACGTTCTTCCTGTCCATCACCGTGCTGCTCAATTCATTGCAGGTCTTCGACATCATCAATGTGATGACCCGCGGCGGGCCGCTCGGCACCGGCACCACCACCATGGTCTTCCAGGTCTACGAGGAGTCGTTCCGGAACTTCCGGGCCGGATACGGCGCGACCGTCGCCACCATCATGTTCCTGGTGCTGCTGACCGTGACCCTCGTGCAGGTGCGCATCATGGATCGGAACGAACAGTGAGCAGTGCCCTGAACAAGCTCGACAATGACCGCTGGGCAACGATTTTCGGTTATCTCGCCATGGCGTGCGTGCTGATCATCGTCGGCGTACCGCTGTTCTGGATCATCATCACCTCGTTCAAGACGCGCGGTGACATCTACGTGCAGCCCGCGGTGTACTGGCCGCACAGCTGGCATCCGGAGAACTACAGCGAGGCCACCACCACGCTGCCGTTCTGGACCTTCCTGCGCAATTCGCTGATCATCACCGGGGTCATCTCGGCGGTGAAGTTCGTGCTCGGCGTGCTCAGCGCGTACGGCCTTGTCTTCCTGCGGTTTCCGGGCAAGACGGTGCTGTTCCTGGTGATCATCGCCGCGCTCATGGTGCCGAATCAGATCACCGTCATCTCCAATTACGCGCTGGTCGCGCAAATGGGCTGGCGAAACACCTTCCAGGGCATCATCGTTCCGCTCTGCGGCGTCGCGTTCGGCACCTTCCTGATGCGCAATCACTTCCTGTCGCTGCCCGCCGAGGTCATCGAGGCGGCGCGCATGGACGGTGCGGGCTGGTGGCGACTGCTCACCCGGGTGGTGCTGCCCATGTCCGGGCCGACCATGGTGGCGTTCGCGGTGGTCACGCTCGTGAACGAATGGAACGAATACCTGTGGCCGTTCCTGATGGCCGATGACTCGCGCGTAGCCACGCTGCCGGTCGGCCTCACCCTGCTGCAGAACACCGAGAACCCGAGCGTCACCAACTGGGGTCCGGTGATGGCCGGAACCCTGCTCACCATGCTTCCCATTCTCATCGTCTTCCTGGCATTACAGCGTCACATGATCAAGGGCCTCACCTCCGGTGCGGTCAAGGGGTAAGTCCCAGAAGGAGATTCCCGTGTCCGAAGCACGTTTTCCCGCTCTGTCCCGGCGCGGGTTCCTAGGGTTGGCCGGCGCCACGGCGGCCGGACTCGCGCTGACCGCGTGCGCCGGATCCGGCGGCGGCAGCCAGCAGGGCGGCGACTCGAAGACCATCACCTTCTGGTCCAACCACCCGGGCACCTCCAAGGACCTGGAGCTCGAGCTCATCAACCGGTTCCAGGCCAAGTACCCGGATCTGAAGGTCAACCTCGTCGACGCCGGTAAGAACTACGAGGAGGTGTCGCAGAAGTTCAACGCGGCGCTGTCCGGCGGCGACCTGCCCGATGTGGTTGTGCTGTCCGATGTCTGGTGGTTCAACTACGCGTTGAACAGCACCATCGAACCGCTGGACTCGCACTTCGGTTCCGCCGGTGTGAAACTCGACGATTACGTCGACTCGCTGGCCAACGACTACAAGTTCAACAACAAGCATTACGCGCTGCCGTACGCGCGTTCGACGCAGATCTTCTACTACAACAAGGACGTCTGGGCCAAGGCCGGACTGCCGGACCGCGGCCCGAACTCCTGGCAGGAATTCGACGAGTGGGGCCCGAAGATCCAGGGCGTCATGGGCGGCGACAAGTTCGCGCACGGCTGGGGCGATGCCAAGAACTACCTGGGCTGGACCTTCCAGGGACCGATGTGGACGTTCGGCGGCGGCTACTCCGACGACTGGAAGCTGAAGTTCAGCGACCCCAAGTCGATCGAGGCCGGCAAGTTCTTCAGCGACATGATCAATGTCAAGAAGTACGCCAGCATCCGCCCGCAGATCGCCAATGAATTCGGCACCGGGCTGCTCGGCTCCACCATCGCCTCCACCGGTGACCTCAAGGGCATCATGAAGAACGCCGAGGGCAAGCTGACCGTCGGCACCGCGTTCCTGCCGCACCCGAACGGCGCGGGCGCCACCACCGGTGGTGCGGGACTGGCGATTCCGTCGCGCATCTCGGACGCGCGCAAGGAGAACGCGCTCAAGTTCATCGAGTTCATCACCAATGCCGCGAACACCGCGTACTTCTCGCAGGGCACCGGATACATGCCGGTCCGCAAGTCGGCGTTGAGCGATCCGAGCGAGCAGGACTTCCTGGCCAAGAACCCGAACTCCAAGACGGCCATCGATCAGCTCGCGGTGACCAAGTCGCAGGACTTCGCCCGGGTGTTCGTGCCCGGCGGCGATCAGATCATCGGCACCGGCATGGAGCAGATCGGCCTGCAGAACCGCGATGTGACTTCGGCTTTCGCGGATATCAGCAGCCAGCTGCAGACCATCATCGACCGGCAGATCACGCCCAAGCTGCCCAAGTAATACCGAGCTAGGAGACCCGCCCGCATGGCGACTGTGCAGTTCGAGGGTGTTTCCCTCAGTTACCCGGGTGCGCCCCGCCCCGCGGTCGAAGACCTGAACCTGGAGATCGCCGACGGCGAATTCCTGGTGCTGGTCGGACCGTCGGGCTGCGGCAAATCCACCAGTCTGCGCATGCTGGCGGGCCTGGAAGCGGTGTCCGCCGGGCGAATTCGCATCGGCGGCATCGATGTCACCGGCCTGCCGCCCCGCTCCCGCGATGTGGCCATGGTGTTCCAGAGCTACGCGCTCTACCCCAATATGACGGTCGCGGAGAATATGGGCTTCGCCCTGCGCAACGCCGGAGTCAGCAAGGCGGACACCTTGATTCAGGTCAAGGAAGCCGCCGCCATGCTGGAACTGGAAGAACTGCTGGACCGCAAACCGGCCAAACTCTCCGGTGGTCAGCGCCAGCGCGTGGCCATGGGCCGCGCCATCGTGCGCCGTCCCCAGGTTTTCTGCATGGACGAACCGCTCTCGAATCTCGATGCCAAGCTGCGGGTTTCGACCCGCTCGCAGATCGCGGCGCTGCAGAAGCGACTCGGCACGACCACCGTCTACGTCACCCACGACCAGGTCGAGGCCATGACCATGGGTCACCGGGTGGCGGTCATGAAGGACGGTCACCTGCAACAGATCGCCGCACCCCGCGAGCTCTACGACAACCCGGTCAACACGTTCGTCGCCGGTTTCATCGGCTCACCCGGCATGAACCTGCTCACCGCCTCGGTCCGAGACGGTGCGGCCGTACTGAACGATCTGCGAATCCCGGTGCCGAACAACGCTTCCGGCGACAAGATCATCATCGGCATCCGCCCCGAGTCCTGGGAAGTCACCACCGATCCGGAGAACTCCCTGGCCGTGGAGGTCGAACTCCTCGAAGAACTCGGCTCCGAGTCCTTCCTCTACTCGCACGGCATCACCGACGAATGGTCCAGTCGCTCCGGCCGCGTCGTCGCCCGCGTCGACCGCCGCTTCCGGGTGGCCCTCGGCGACCGCCTGCACCTGACCCCCAAACAGGACGAACTCTTCTTCTTCGACGCCGAAACCGAAGACCGCCTGCGCTAGGGGAGCGGCTCGGCCCGTTCGAGAATCGCGTCCACCGTCTCGTCGACGGTGAGATCCGAAGTGTCGAGCCATAATCCGAGGCGCGGGGTGGTGGCGTGCAGGCCGGTGTCCAGGTCTTCGACCGTGTACGGGCCGTACGCCTGCTTGGCGCGGCCCGCCTCCCGGGCGGCCACGGCCTCCGGGCGCGGGGCCAGCACCACCACATACCGTGGGCGGGTGCGGATCTGGTCGGCGAAGTAGGGCAGGAAGTCACCGAGAACGACGTCTTGGACGACGGCGGTGAAACCCTCGGCCGCATAGGCATCCGCGGCCTGAGCGGCCAGGCGATGCCGTAACCGCAACTGGGACAGCGCCTCTTCCGGCGGATCCGGGCGCATATCGGCGCGCCCGGACACCACGAAACGCCGGAAGGCGTCACCGCGCACATGCGCCGAGCGGGGCAATCGCTCCGCCAGCGCCTGTGCCACGGTCGATTTACCGGCAGCCTGGATGCCGGTGATCAGGTAGACGGCTCCGGTCACCAGATCTTCACGCGCTCCTCGGGATCGAGGTAGAGCTCGTCGCCCTGTTTCACGTCGAACGCTTCGTGGAAGCTGTCCAGGTTGCGGACCACGCCGTTGCAGCGGAACTCGGGCGGGGAGTGCGGGTCCACGGCGAGGCGGCGGATGGCTTCCTCCTGGCGGGCCTTGGTGCGCCAGACCTGGGCCCAGCCGAAGAAGACGCGCTGGAGACCGGTCAGGCCGTCGAGGACGGGAATCTCCTTGCCCTCCATGGCGATTTCGTAGGCGGCCAGGGCGATGGTGAGACCGCCGAGGTCGCCGATGTTCTCGCCGATGGTGAACTCGCCGTTGACCGTGTGGTCGTCGGAGAGTTCCTTGGGGGAGAAGGCGTTGTACTGGTCGATGAGAGCCTTTGTGCGCTTACCGAATTCGGTGCGATCCGATTCGGTCCACCAGTCGATCATGTTGCCGTCGCCGTCGTACTTCGAACCCTGATCGTCGAAGCCGTGGCCGATCTCATGGCCGATGACCGCGCCGATACCGCCGTAGTTGGCGGCGTCGTCGGCGTTCATATCGAAGAACGGCGGCTGCAGAATCGCCGCGGGGAAGACGATTTCGTTCATGCCCGGGTTGTAGTAGGCATTGACCGTCTGCGGGGTCATGAACCATTCGCCGCGGTCCACCGGACCGCCCAGCTTGTCCAGATCGCGATCGTGTTCGGCGGCGTAGCCGCTGCGGTAGTTGCCGACCACGTCCGCGGGATCGATGGTGATGGCGGCGTAATCGCGCCACTCGTCCGGGTAGCCGATCTTGGGGGTGAACTTCTCCAGCTTGGCGATGGCGGCCTGCCGGGTGTCCGGGCCCATCCACTCCAGACCGGAAATGCTGCGGCGGTACGCCTCCTGCAGGTTCTCCACCAGCTCGACCATGCGGGCCTTGGCGGCGGGCGGGAAGTGCCGGGCCACATACAGTTTGCCGACGGCCTCGCCGAGCAGATCCTGCACCACCGAGACCCCGCGCTTCCAGCGCTCGCGGTTCTCCGGCGCGCCGGTCAGGGTGCGGCCGTAGAAGTCGAAGCTCTCCTCGACCAGGTCATCGGTGAGGTACGCGGCGCGGGCCTTGACCACGCGCCAGGCCGCCCACGCCTTCCAATCGTCCAGCGATTCCGAAGCCCACAACTGTGCGAATGTGCGCACATAATCGGGCTGGCGGACAACGAGTTCGGCGAACAGTTCCGGTCCGGAGCGATCCACACCCGCGGCGAGGGCGGAAGTCCAGGCATTCCAGTCGAATTCCGGATTCTCGGCGGCCAGGGCGTCGAAAGTGGTGAGGTTGTAGCTCTTTTCGGCATCGCGACGGCGCACCACATCCCAATGGCCCTGCGCCAGCTTCTTTTCCAGTTCGAAAACCCGCTGCGCGTCATAGTCCAGGCCCGCGAGCGCGAACATGCGGCCGATATGCGCGACGTACTTCTCGCGAATCTCGGCATTCTCCGGCTTGTGGTAGTACGACTCGTCGGGCAGGCCGATACCGGACTGCGAGGCGTGCACCAGATAGCGCTCGGAATTCTTGTCGTCGGTGTCGACGTAGAACCCCAGCGCGCCACCCACACCCGTGCGCTGATGACGGCCGATGAGCGCGGCGAACTCACTCCGGTCGGACACCTCGGCGATCGCGGACAACTCCGCCGCGATCGGGGTCAGCCCGGCGGCCGCGATGGCCGCGGTGTCCATGAAGCTGTTGTACAGATCGCCGATCTTGCGCTCTTCGCTGCCGGGCGCGGCATCGGAGGCGGCCGCCTCCTGGATGATGGTCTGCACATCCCGCTCGGCCTGGTCGTAGAGCGTGCGGAAGGCACCGTCCACCGCCCGGTCCGACGGTATGTCGTATTTATCCAGCCACTCGCCGTTGACGTGGGCGAACAGGTCGTCCTGCACCCGCACGCCCTCGTTACGGAAGGACAGATCGATACCGGAGGGAGGCGTCAGCTGCGAAGTCACGCCCTCCAGTATGCCGATCCCGGCACGGTCGGGGCGGGATCACGCGGAGAGCGAAACAAGATCAGGCGGCGAGCGCGATCCGATCGAATTCGCCATCCCGCACGCCCGCCAGGAAGGCATCCCATTCGCCAGGGGTGTAGACGAGACCGATCTCCCCGTACCCGAGTGTGGTGAATCCGTCGGCGGCGGTGTGCGCGGTGAGCTCCGCACCACCCGCGGGGCGGTCCCGCAGAACGGCCAGGAAGGACATCCATTCGACGGCGCTGACGGTGATGATGGGTTCATCGTGTGAGCTGTTGGCCGGATTTCGCCGGTACTTGCTGTCACGGATGAACACCGCCGCACCGTCGAATCGGACCTCGACGCACTGATTCCCATTATTGGTGCGCGTCGACGTGAACCAGCCGGTGGATTCCGGTTGATACTTCGCGGTTTTCAGCATAGGCAGCATTCTACGGTCTCGCATGCGTCTCCTACCCTTGCGAATAACTCTTGATCATTTCCAAAGACTTTGCACGACTGAGAGATTGGTCGAGTGCACGCACAAATGCGAAATCCAGATCGCGAATCAGATCCGGATCCTCCACGGCCCCACCGAAAACCGCGCTCTCCACCCAGCCGAAGGTATGCAGCGCGGTGGAGGGGAAATCCAGCAGATGGAAACTGGAGCCGCCGAGAATCGCACCGCGGGTGGCGGCGAACGGAATCACCCGCACCGTCACCGAATCCAGGTCATCCAAGAGTGTTGCCAGGTGTTCCAGTTGTCCCCGAAGGACTTTCGGGCCGCCGATCTGCTGCACGAGCGTGGCCTCGCCGATGACGGCGGTCAACTCCGGATGATCGCCGTCGCGTAATCGTTCCTGTCTTCGCATTCGCACCGCGACCAACTGCTCCACCTGCACCGGGCGAATCATGACATCGGCGCTGATCAGCGCCCGGGTGTAATCCTCGGTCTGCAGCAGACCGGGCACCACGAGCGAGTCGTAACTGCGAATGGCGTCGGCGCCGAATTCCATTCCGTAGTAGCGCTGCAGCTCCGGGCCGATCAGCGCGGGGGATTTGGCCCACCAGCCGCGTTCCTTACTGGCGGTGAGCAATTCGAGGAGCTCGTCCCGCTCCTCACCCTCCACCTCCAGCAATTCCAGCACCGGGCCGATGGTGGTGGCGGTCAGCACCCGGCGGCCCTTCTCCACATGGGACCAATTGGCGGGGGTGAACCCGACCCGCTTGGCGAAGGTCGCCGAATCGAAGCCGCGCTGCTCGCGCAGCTCCCGTAATCGCAGTACCAGTTCCCACCGGGCGACGGTGGGTGACACGGGCGCCATGACTGCTGACTCTACGCTCTCAACTCACCGGCGTGTGACTATTGTCATACCGATTGCGGGAGAATAGGGTCGGTAGCAGGAGGTTCGCCATGAGCGCGCTGGACCCGTCCTCGTACACCGCCACCCAGGAGGCGCTTGCCCGCTGCCGGCGCTACCGCAAGGAGCATGGCCTCTACGGGATAGTCGACTCCGCGCTGGGCCGGATCATGTTGGAGATCGGCTCCGTCGGAGCCGTCACCATGCCCGCCGAACTGGGCGCACGCGTCCGCGACCACCTCATCGCGCGCCGCCGCTGCGGCCCGGTGATCAGTCATCCGCGCTCCGGGCGCTGGACCTTCCTCACCGGGCCGACCGACGATTCCTACCTCGATATGGCGCTGTTCTCCGACCTGTTCCGGGACTGCGCGGCGGTGGCGCTGCCCGGTAGCCACATCGTGCTGCCCTCACCCACCGATGAGCACAGCGGCTACCGGATCTGGATCTGCCCGCCGGACAGCGACTTTCGGCCCGAACTCGCCGAAGTCGTCGGCGCCACCCGCGAATGCGGCACCGTGCAGCAGTAGCCCGCGGCGCTCATCGAGCCTGAAAGGGCTCAGCGGGTCGGCATGGGTGTCAGCGTGACGCTGAACTTGTCCTCGATGCGCTGCTGGAACTCGTCCTGGCACCGCTGCTGCGCGGTCGTGTCACTGCCCGCCTTGTTGAGGCAGTCGACCAGATCCGTGCCGCCGTTGTCCTTGAACACCACCCAGACCAGAATGCCGACCACGATGCCGCCGATCAGGCTCAGCACGCCCAGGATCAGACCGGCAACGGCCATACCGAAACCGCCGGAGGTGCCCTTGCGCGCCTTCATCATGGCGATCAGGCCGAAAATGGCGGCGAGCAAACCGAAGAAGACGCCGACCACGGTCAGGATGATGGTCCAGAACGTCAGCACCGCGATGATGCCGAGCACCAGGGCGGTGATCGCCAGGCCCTTGCCCTTCGGCGATTCCTGCCAGTACTGCGGCTGCTGACCGCCGGGCGGCGGGTAGCCACCGGGTGGCGGCGCGGGGTATTCGCCGTAGTTACCGGGGGGCGGGGGCGGGTACTGCGACATGGGCGTCGTCCTTCCGTCGGTGCTGCTCCCGGTATCGCCAACGCTGCGACCAGCCGTTAACGGGTCCGGTTCGTCCGGAATCAAGTTATCCCGAAATGCTATTGGCCACCCAGACGAGCATGCATTTCCCACACCAGGATTTCCGACGGCAGGTTCGCGGTCACCCGCTGACCGCCGCTGCGCGCCATGCGCACCGCGTCACCCTCGTACAGGGTGCCGACACCCTCCAACTCCACCTCACCGCGCGCGATGAACAGATGCAGATACGGCGATTCCGGTAGTCGCACCTCCGGCGCGTCGGCCGCCACCGGCATCCGCGCCACATGCATGGCCGAATGACTGCTGCCGATCGCGATGGCCGTGCGATCCCGATACCTGGGCAGGCCCGAGGCCACCGTCACCAGACCGCCGGACGCCAGCTCGTCATCCACCTCGAGCTGCTGATAACCGGGCGCGGAGCCCGGCTCATCCGGAACCACCCACATCTGGACGAAATGCACCGGTTCCTCGTGTTCGGGCGCGGTACTGATGCGCCACGAATCATTCTTCTCCGAATGCAGAATCCCCGAACCCGCGCTCATCCGCTGCGCCAGACCCGGATAGATGACACCGTTGTGGCCGAGCGAATCCTGATGCACCAGGCTGCCACTCAACACCCAGGTGACGATCTCCATATCGCGATGCGGATGAGTTTCGAAGCCCTCACCCGGCAACACGATGTCCTCGTTGTTCACCAGCAAAAGACCGTGGTGTGTGTTGTCGGGGTCGTAATGTTCCCCGAACGAGAACGAATGCTTCGAATCCAGCCACGCCACACGAGTTTTCATGCGGTCGCCGCCCCGATGGACATCGATGTGTGGTCTCGTGAGCGTGGACACCGCCCTACTCCCTTCACCGGCGTGCACCGATCGGAATCCAGGGTAGGGCCACATTCGGTGACCCGGGCTGAACTCCGGGTAAATTTTAGCGTGCGAGCAGCGCCGCCCGCACGCCGCCTACCAGGCAGGACACCCGGGGCGTCATTGTTCATGCCCTGCCAGCGGCATTCGGTCGGCGACCGTATCATGATGTGCCGCAAGTGAAACCGGAGGGAGAGCAAGGGGATGCGACCCGACGTACTCGCGGGCATCGAACGCGAACTCCGGCAGCAGGCCAACAGCGAGGGGATCACCCACTTCGTAGTGGGCGTGGCCGTTTTCCGTGGGGGAAAACTCCTGGTCGTACGGCGTGTTGCCGATGATTATCACGGGGGGATGTATGAACTCCCGGGCGGCGGAGTGGAATCGGGGGAGAGCTTCGCGCAATGCGTGGAGCGCGAACTCTTCGAAGAGACCGGACTGCGCGTACTGCGCATCACCGATGTGCTCGGCGGATTCGACTACGCCACCCGCACCAAATCCCGCGTACGCAAATACAGCTTCGTAGTCGAAGCGGAATCAGGGGAAGTGTTGCTCGCGCCCGGCGAACACGATCAATTCCAATGGATCGACGCCGACAGTCTGGACAACCTACCCATGGCGGACGATATGCGCGCCGCCGTATTCGCACTCGTCACCACCCACCCTTCCAGGTGAACGGGGCCGAGATCGAACCCGCAGAGGTACCGACCACACCCGCACCGCCACCGGAACCGCACCGGCTGGAGCGGATCCGGCGTGGCGCGAGCACGTTGCGCACCGCGCTGCGCGAGAGTCCGGGAGCGCTGCGGCTCGCCGCCGTGCGATTGTCCGGGCAGTTCGGCGACGGCATGTTCCAGGCCGCGCTGTCCGGGGCGATCCTGTTCAACCCGGAACGCGAGACCGATCCGCTGGCCATCGCGGGCGGGTTCGCGGCGCTGCTGCTGCCGTACTCGATCATCGGGCCGTACGCGGGCGCACTGCTGGATCGGTGGGACCGGCGCACGGTACTGCTCATCGCGAACATCCTGCGCGGGTTGCTCATCGGCGTGACCGCGGTGAGCCTGCTCGGCGGGGTGCGCGAGACGCCGCTGCTCTTGCTCGCACTCTCGGTGGTCGGCGTGTCGCGGTTTGTCGGTGCGGGCGTGTCGGCTTCGCTGCCGCGCGTGCTCGCACAGCGGCGACTGGTGGCGACCAACTCCATCCTGGCGACCGTGGCCTCCGGCTGCGCGATCCTCGGCGCGGGCGTCGCCTTCGGGCTCATCGCGGCCATCGGCGCGGGGGATCGCGCCTCGGCCACCGCGGTCGCGGTCAGCGCCATCGGATCGATCGTGGGGGCTTGGGCCGCAGCCGGATTCCGCAGACACGCGCTGGGGCCGGACCCGGACGAACCACTCGCCGGGTCCGACGCGGCGCGGGAGTCCGGGCAATCCGGCGCGGGCGCGCCACCCGCCGAGAGCTCGCTGCGGGCCATTGCCTCCGGATTGCGGTCCGGGGCGGGGGCGGCGTGGCGGTCGCGGGAGGTCACCACCGCGATGATCGGAATCGCGGCGCACCGGGCGGTATTCGGTGCGGACACGCTGCTCATGGTGCTGGTGCTGCGGCGCGGATCCGGCAGCGGCGGCGGGGGCGGGCATCACATCGCCAAATTCAGCGCCGCCATCTCCGCGACCGGGGCCGGAATGCTGCTGGCCGCCGTCATCGCGCCCATTCTCATTCCGCGGCTGGGGCGTTCGCGCACCATCGTCGCCGGACTGCTCACCGCCATCGTGGTGCAGGTCGCGCTGGTCACGCCCATCACCATCGCCGACGGGACCGGGGAGCGGCGGGCCGAACTGTGCCTGCTCGCGGCCGCGTTCCTGCTCGGGCTGGCCGGGCAGACCATCAAACTCACCGGTGACGCCGCCATGCAGATCGATATCGACGATCTGCATCGCGGACAGGTATTCGCGCTGCAGGACACCATTTTCAACATCACCTACGTGGGCGCACTGGCGGGCACCGCACTGTGGATTCCGGCCGACGGGCGCTCACCGATGGTCGTGCTGGTGGCGGCCGGGGTGTACTGCTGTGGAATCGCCGCCATCGCGCTGGTATCGGCTCGATCACAACCGGGCGAAAACCGCCACCCCTGAACGCGCAAGACGCCCTCGCCGGTTACGGTGGGGGCCGTTCGATCTCGCGCAACCCGGACGAGGAGACCCGCGCCGCATGGGATTCCGCACGACCGATGCCCTGATCCTGTCAGGCGTACTGACGGTCGGCGCGATCCTGTTGCCCGCCGCACCCGCCGGGGCGCTGCCGCAATGGCAGCCGCCGCCGGTGAACAGTTGCGGGGAAACGGGATTCGATCCGCTCAGACGCGAGACCGCGCCCGAACCCGCTCCGCCGCAGCCGGATCCGACCATTCGCATCCAGATACCGGTCCCCGAGATCACCCAGGTGCCGATTCCGGGACCGCCGCCGGACAACACCCGCATCGAACCCCAGGCGCTGCCCGAGGATCCGTGCGCCGCGCCCTGCCCGGACATTCGCGACAATCCCAAGCCGCCGCCGGTCACCACACCGCCGGAAGGCGCTCCGGCGGAAAGCGATCCGACCACCGACGCGCCCGCCCCGACCACCACCGCGCCCGGCGGCTCCGGCTCCGGCTCGCTGCCGAAACTGCCGCGCATCGAGATCACGCCCGAGACCGAACCCATCCCCATCCCGGTCCCCGGCGGTGAACCACCCGAACCGCAACCCATGCCAGAACCGGCCGTCCAACCGCCCGCCGCCGCACCCGCTGCGGCACCGGTCGCACTGCCCCGGGTCGACTCGGTGGACCTGGTCAACCAGATCACCGGGCACGGGTCGGTCAACCGCACCGATATCCGCTGGGGCGTCGACGGCACCGACCTCGGCCTGATGTGGGAGAACAAGCCCGGACAGGTCGCCGTCGTCTTCGGCGACACCTTCGGCAAAGGCTGGGAACCCATCGGCGCGGGCACCGGCGACCAGGACTGGCGCAGCAACACCATCGCCTACAGCAGCAATCGGGACCTCTCCGAAGGGCTGGTGCTGGACGACTTCGTCCAGGACACCCGCTGCCACGCCGCCGAGATCCTGGACAGCCGTAAGATCCGGAACTTCGAGATCACCACCATCCCGACCTCCGGATTCGCCATCGGCGACCGGCAGTACCTGAGCTATATGTCGGTCAACCGCTGGAGCCGGATCCCGGGCATGTGGTGGACCAACCAGGGCGGACTCGCCTGGTCCGACGACAACGGGCGCACCTGGACCAAATCCCAATGGGCGCGCTGGGACAACCTGTTCGGACTCGGCCGCTTCCAGGTCGCCACCATGGCGCCGCAGGGCGATTACGTCTACATGTTCGGAACGCCCAACGGGCGCATGGGCGTCATCGGGCTGGCCCGGGTGCCGCGCGCACAGGTGCTGAACAAATCCGCCTACCAGTACTGGATCAACGGCGGCTGGACCGCCGCCGACGGGGCCAACGAATTGCTCGCCACCCCATTGGTTTCCGGCACCGCCAGCGAACTGTCCGTGCGCTACGACCAGGACAGCGGGCAATGGCAGATGGTGTACCTCGATCTGCAACGGCATCAGATCGTGCTGCGCACCGCCGCCGAACCGCAGGGCACCTGGACCGAACCCGTCGCGCTGCTGGACACCGACGACTATCCGACCGCGTACGGCGGGTTCATCCATCCGTGGTCGACGGCGAAGGACCTGTACTTCACGATGTCCGCTTGGAACAGCTACAACGTGTATCTCATGCACGCCACGCTGAATCGCGAAGACTGAGCACGGATCCGCCCGCGATCAGCTGAAATGCGTGCGGCACAACCGGAGTCATGTCAGGCAGGGCCGGAAGCGGATGCGCTGACCCGGCCGCGCCTGCGCGACCAGATCCACTTCGGCATCGGCCACCACGCCGATCACCGGATAACCGCCGGTGATCGGATGATCGGCGAGGAACACCACCGGCTGACCGCTCGGCGGGACCTGAATCGAGCCCAGTGCCATTCCCTCCGTGGGCAATTCGCTCGATACGCGACGTTCCAGGGCGGGACCGCTGCGCCGATCCAGGCGCGCACCTATGCGATCGGTCGCCGACGAGACCGTCCAGTCGCCCGCGAAAAGAGCTGTGACGGACGAGAACCAGTCATCGCGCGGACCCGGAATCACATGAACGGTGAGCAGGCCCGACGCCGGCGGCAAGACCGGAGCCACATCCACGATCGGATACAACCGCGGCGGCGGGCCGACCGGCAGGACATCGCCCGCCCGCAACGGATCCGGGCCGAGACCCGACAGTGTGTCGCGACTGCGTGATCCGAGTACCGCGGGCACATCGATGCCACCCCGCACCGCCACGTAACTGCGCAAACCGGTCATTGCGAAACCCAGTCGAAGCCGTTGGCCCGCTTCGATTTCCAGCACACTGGCCGCACCCATCGGACGGCCGTCCACCGACGCGGGCGCGGCCGCTCCGGTCACGGCAACCGTCAGATGCCGATCGGCCAGCAACTCCAGCCCACCCAGCAGCACCTCTATACCGGCCGCGCCCTCCGGATTTCCCACCAGGCGATTGGCCAGCCGTAATGAGGCGCGATCCGCCGCCCCCGCGATACCCACACCGGAATCGAACCAGCCGGGACGCCCCAGATCCTGAATCGTGGCCAGCGGGCCCACCCGCTCGACCCGGATCACGCGAGACTCGCTTCCACATCGACGAATTGGACGGCGGCCGCGGCGCGAATCAGAGCGGGCGGATCACGATCCACATCCCACAGCGGTGCGTCGGTACTGCCGATCAACTGCCAGCCACCCGGACTGCGACGCGGATAGACGGCGGAATAACCGCCCGCCAGCGCCACCGCGCCCGGCGGAATCGCGGTACGCGACTCCGGGCGGCGCGGCACCGTGAGACGGCCGTCCGCGGATTCCAGATATCCGAAACCGGGGGCGAAACCGACGAAGGCGCAACGCCATACGGTGGACGTGTGCTGCGCGATCACCTCGTCCCGGGTCAGTCCGAGCAGGCGGGCCACTTCGGGTAGGTCCGCGCCGTCATAGCGCACCGGGATGCGGATCGGCTCCGCGTCGGGATCGGAACCGGCCGGGGGCGCGTCGGGCAGGGATCGCCCGCCGGGTGCTACCGGAGCACCCGCGCCCACCCGCGCATCCGCTTCCAGTCGAGCGAGCAGTGCGTTCAAGCGCGCGCGGACCGGTTCGGCGGCAAGAGATTCCGACAGGGTGACCAGTACTGTTTCGGCCGCGGGCAGCACATCCACCACCCCCTCGGGCCGGGGCCGCAATGCCACGACCAGATCGGCCACCAGCGCTCGCGCCGCCGGAATCACCAGCAGCGCAGAATCTCCCGCCGCACGTATCTCGCTCCGCATCGGACCCTCGCTCACTACTCGAAGTTGTCCCACCGGCGACCGCCACCGCCGAATGCCGCGGCCCGAACACCACCCCGTGCGCGGACCACGATCATCGGGCCGCCGCGCCGGAATTCATACGCCGCATATGAAATATCGCGCGATTCGGCGCGCGGCGGGTGAAAACGCGCACTGCGGACGGGTCGGCGACGAGAGTCCGCGAGCATCAGGTGAAGGGGCGGACGGGAATTGCCGCATCGGCCAAGGCCGCTCGGATGCGGGCGGCCATTTCCACCGCGGCGGGGGAATCGCCGTGCACGCAGATGCTCGCCGCCGAGATCGCGACCGTGCCGCCGTCGACGGTGATCACCTTGCCGTCGCGGGCGATCGAAAGAGCCTGGGCCAGGGCATTATCCGGCGACAACACCGCGCCCGGGGTACCGCGCGGGGCCAGCAGGCCGTCGGCGGTGTAGGCGCGATCGGCGAAACCCTCACCGAGGAAAGGGGTTCCGGCGGCGTTCGCGGCGGTCTCCATCTCCGTACCCGCCGGGCCGAGCAATGCGAGGGCGGAATCGAATTCGCGCATGGCCGCGACGATCGCGGACGCGAGCGCCGGATCGGCGGCGGCCGCGTGATAGAGCGCGCCGTGCGGTTTCACATAGCGGACACGGTCACCCGCCGCGCGGGCGAAAGCATCGAGACCGCCCAGCTGATACAGGGTTTCATCGCGGATCTCGGCGGGCGGGACCGCGATGGCGCGGCGGCCGAAACCGGCGAGATCGCGATAACCGATATGTGCGCCGATCCGTACACCCCGCTCGACAGCCAGCGCGCAGGTGCGGCGCATGATCGACGGGTCGCCCGCGTGGAAACCACAGGCGATGTTCGCGCTGGTGACCACGTCCAGCATGGCGGCGTCATCACCCATGCGATACGTGCCGAAACCCTCGCCCAGATCGCTGTTCAGGTCCACCGTCATGCCAACGATTGTGGTCGCGGGCGACGCCGCGGACAACATGCCTGCCGGAATGTTCGTGACTCAGGTCATATCCGGACGCGGTTCACCTGTTGGGCACACCATGTCCCATGTCGGCACCGGCCAGTACGCTCGAAACAATCATGGCCACGTATTTCGATCCCAGGGCCTGGTCACCCCTGCGGGCGGTGGACATGGGGCTCGACCTGGGGAAACGCCTGTTCGACCAGACCTGGGTCGACCAGTGGACCGGCTTCACCACCGCCTGGCTCGATCCCGTCGCCGACCTCGGGGTCGGCACCGTCACCGCCCTCATGCCCGATGTGCTCATGACGCTGCTATCCGAGGGGATACTCAGCCGATTCGGCGGGCAGGAGGTGAGCGCCACCTTCCTCGGACACGATGTGCGGGCCAACCTGCACACGCTCAAGGTGCGGCGGCGGGGAGCGCATTTCCAGACCAAAACCGTGCTCACCGAAATGTATTGGGATGAGCATCCGATCGAGGAACTGACGGTCATCGCGCACGGGGTGCGGCTGGTACCCGGGGTGCCGACCAAACTGCGGGCCGCGCAACTCGATGTCACCGGGGTGATATCGCGTGCCGCGCTGCTGGATTGGGTCAACAGCTGGCAGCCGGACTGGGAGCTGGAACCCGCCGCGGACGGGCTCGCGCTGGCACGACATAAACGGAAACGGATCAGGGCGCTGGTCGATGCCGATATCACCGACAATCTGCTCACCATCACCGTGCACAGTGCGCACTGGCGGAAAGTGCGTGCGCCGAAACGACTTACGACGCTGAAGCCGATTCCGCTGGTGGATTTGCCGAATCAGGCGCGGATCAGTCGTACCGAGCGGCTCGGGGACCACGTGCGGTTCACCGCCGACCTGCCCGGACTGGCCGGATCCTTCGACCTGGCGCAGATCCGGTCGGCCATCGTCGCCGGAACGACACTGATCGTCTTCTAGCTCTTGGCGGTTTGCCACCATTCCAACAGGGCGGCTTCGGCTTCCTCGCGGGGGAGGGGGCCGCGGTCGAGGCGGAGTTCTTTGAGGAACTTCCAGGCTTTGCCTACGTCGGGGCCGGGTTTGATGTCGAGGAGTTCCATGATGGCGTTGCCGTCCAGGTCGGGGCGGACGCGGGCCAGATCCTCCTGTTCGGCGAGTTTCTCGATGCGGACTTCGAGGTCGTCGTAGGTGGAGCGGAGCAGGGCGGCGCGGCGCTTGTTGCGGGTGGTGCAGTCGGCGCGGACCAGTTTGTGCAGGCGGGGCAGCAGTTCGGCACCGTCGGTGACGTAGCGGCGGACCGCGGAATCGGTCCACTGGCCCTTGCCGTAGCCGTGGAAGCGCAGGTGCAGGTAGACCAGGCGGGCCACGTCTTCGGTGAACTGCTTGGGGTATTTCAAGGCGCGCATACGCTTTCGCACCATTTTCGCGCCCACCACCTCGTGGTGATGGAAGCTCACCCCGCCGCCGGGCTCATTCTTCTTGGTGGGCGGCTTGCCGATGTCATGCAGCAGGGCGGCCCAGCGCAGCACCAGATCCGGATCGCCCTCCTCCTGATCGATGGCCTGGCGCAGCACCGTCAGCGAATGCTCGTAGACGTCCTTGTGCTGGTGATGCTCGTCGATCTCCAGCTTCATGGCCGGAACCTCGGGCAGCACCCGCTCGGCCAGCCCCGTCTCGACCATGATGTCGATGCCCTCGGTGGGATGCTCGCCGCCGATCAGCTTGTCCAGCTCCGCGTGCACCCGCTCGGCGGTGATGCGGTCGATCTCCGGGGCCATCTCCACAATCGCCTCGCGCACCCGCGGCGCGAGCCGGAAACCCAGCTGCGAGACGAAGCGCGCACCGCGCAGCATCCGCAGCGGATCGTCGTTGAACGAATCCCGCGGCAGCGCAGGAGTATCCAGCACGCCCTCGAGCAGGTCTTCCATCCCGTTCAGGGGATCGACGAACTCCAGTTCGCCCAGTTCACCGATGCGCACCGCCATCGCGTTCACCCGGAAATCGCGGCGCACCAGATCCGCTTCCAGGGTGTCGCCGAAGGTGACCTCGGGATTGCGCGATACGCGATCGTAGGAATCGGCGCGGAAGGTGGTGATCTCCAACTGCTGTCCGGCCTTGGACGCGCTCACCGTCCCGAACGCCAGCCCGCCGGTATCCCACAGATGATCGGCCCACCCGCGCATGAGCTCCTGCACCGCCTCGGGCCGCGCGTCGGTGGTGAAATCCAGATCGGTGCCCAACCGGCCCAGCACCGCGTCGCGCACCGTGCCGCCCACCAGATACAGCTCATGCCCGTGCTGGGCGAACAATTCCCCGAGCGGGGTCAGGACATCGGACAACCGGCCCACCGTGATCGCCGCCGAGGCCAGCAATCGGGTTCGGCGATCCACGTTTGCTTCCTCGGACTTCTGCGAAACCACGAAATCCGAGCTTAGTGGACCGGGCAAACCCTTTGATCGGAGCGTCGCGTTCCCAGCGTGCGCCCGCGACGTAAGGCGCGCGGCACCTGGCAACCGGCAGAAGGCGCGCTGAGGCGGGATATGCTGGCGCGGTGTCTCCGGCCGATCGCGCGAACAGTCGACGCCGCCAGCCCCGGCGCCGTAGTTCGGCCGGTAATGCGGCGAAACCTCGTATGCGCACGGTGCGGGAGACTTCCGCCGGTGGACTCGTGGTCGACGGCCTCGACGGGCCCCGGGAGAAGCGCTGCGCCGCACTGATCGGGCGCACCGACCGCCGCGGCAGACTGCTCTGGTCGCTACCCAAGGGACATATAGAAGAGGGCGAGACCGCCGAGCAGACCGCCATCCGCGAGGTCGCCGAGGAAACCGGCATCAACGGCAGCGTGGTCGCCGAACTCGGCAGCATCGACTACTGGTTCGTCACCGAGGGCCGGCGGGTACACAAAACCGTGCACCACTATCTGATGCGCTTCCTCGACGGCGAACTCTCCGACGCCGACGTCGAAGTCACCAAGGTGGCCTGGGTTCCCTTGAGCGAGCTCGATTCCCGGCTCGCCTACGCTGACGAACGCAGGCTGGCCGAGGTCGCGAACCGGCTGATCGACCGGATGGAGAACGGCAGACAATGACGCGTGCGGGGTCTGGGCGTCCTGGGCAAGACACCGCGGGGGCGCTGCACCGCTGGATCCTGTCGCTCGTCGCGGTGGTGCTGGCTGTGCTCACCGGGGTACCGGTTGTGCTCACCGCGCATCCGGCGGCGGCCGAGCCCACCGGTAGCAATACGTCCACGGGGCCGAAATTCCTGAAACTGTCGCTGGATTCGGTGACGCCGACGGCGATCACCGCCACCAGCGACCCGTATTTCGTGGTGTCGGGGACGGTCACCAATATCGGCGACCGGCAGGTCGACGATGTCAGCGTGCGCATCCAGCGCGCCGCACCCGTCACCAACCCCAGCGGACTGCGCTCCGCGTTGCGCCTGGATCAGGGCAGCTACGACATCACCGGCGAATTCCAGGATGTCGCAGACCAATTGACGCCCGGTCAGCGAAAGCAGTTCAGCCTCACCGTCGCTCTGCACTCGGCGACCGAACTGCCCAGCGGCATATCCACTCTCGACATCACCGCACCCGGCATCTATCCGCTGCTGCTGAATGTGAACGGGCAACCCGCGTACGGCGGGCAGGCCCGGCTCGACGACGCCCGCTTCCTGCTGCCGGTACTCGGCATCCCCGCCGCGGCCGCCGACCCGAAACATCCCGCGCCACCGGCGGTTCCGGCCGCCCCGGACGGCGGACCCGTCGCCACCACCATGCTCTGGCCGCTCGCCGACCGGCCGCGCCTGGTCGCCGGTAAGCCCGGCTCCGCCGACGGCGAAGCGCTGCTCACCGATGACGACCTGGCCGCCTCGCTCACCTCCGGCGGACGCCTGGACCAACTGCTGTCCGCGCTCGAGACCACGCTCAAACCCGATACCCCGCGCGATAAGAGCCTGAACACCTCGCTGTGCCTGGCCGTCGACCCGGACCTGCTGATCACCGTCTCCGATATGAAGGACGGCTATCGCGTCCTGGCCAGCCCGTCCGATCCGGACGGCAGCACCCGCGCGGGCACCGGCGATCACGCCGCCAAAGCCTGGCTGGACCGGCTGCGCTCCCTGGCACCGAGCATGTGCGTGGTCGCGCTGCCGTTCGCACAGGTCGATCCCGGCGCCCTCGCCGCCACCGGCGACATCACGCTCTCCGATCGGGCGCTCAACGCACCCGCCGACCTGGTCGACCAGCTGCTCGCGGTGAAATCCGTGCGCGGGGTGGCGCTGCCCGACGCCGGCAGCATCGACACCGAGGGCGCGCAACTGCTCGCCCACCACGGCTACAGCACCGCCCTGCTCGCCGACAACGCGGTGACGCCCGCCGACGGCCGCTCCAATATCTCCAGCGCCAAAAGCCCGGCCGCCCCGGCGGATTCGGTGAGCCCCGACGTGGTGCGACTGGACGGGCTCACGCTGCCCGCACCCGGCGGCGGCGATCCGGCGCCCGGCGCACCCGAATTGCACGCCGCCACCTTCGACATCTGGTCCGCCACCGCCCTGGCCGCGGTCGGCTCACACCCGCCGACCCCGCCGTACACCCCGGACCGGGTCCGCTACGACGTCACCAACGACTCCCGCGCCGCCCGGCTGCAGGACGCGCTCGGCGCCATCACCTGGACCGCGCTCAACCCGCAACCCGGCCGCCCGCGCTCACTGCTGCTCATGCCGCCCCAGCAGTGGGGACCCAACCGCGACGAGGCCACCGCCCTGCTCGGACAGCTCGACCTGATGTACCGCGACAACCTCGCCGCCCCGCGCGCGCTCACCGATCTGCTTGCGCAACAGGTCGATCCGCAGCCCTACGACCTGGACTATCTGCCCGCCGCGGCCGATGAGGCCGTCCCCGGGCACTTCGCCGAACCGGTCCGGCAGCAGGCGCACAACATCACCGAACTGATGAGCGCGCTGGCCGATGTGCCGCAGCAGGAACTCAGCCCGCGCGGGTTCCTCACCCCGCTGCGCGACGATCTGATCCGGGCGCTCACCATGTCCGATCGGCGCGCCGGCGGCGCACAGGCCGACACCTTCGCGCAACGCCGCATCGACCAGACCACCCGTACCGTCGACGACCTCTTCCGCTCGGTCACCGTGCTGCCGCCCGGCGGCGTCTACACCCTCGCCTCCGAACAGAGCCCGCTGCTGCTGGTCGCCCGCAACGACCTGCCCGTCGCCATCCGCATCAAATTCCGGATCGACGCGCCCGCCGAGACGAACATCACCGATATCGGCGAACAGGTATTACCCGCCAAGGGCACCCGGTCCTTCCAGATCCCGACCGAGGTCTCGGACAGCCGAAACCTGGTGATACCCATCGCACTTACCACACCCGACGGGGTGCCACTCGGCAATGCGGTATCGGTATCCGTGCGATCCAACGCTTACGGTCGTGTGTTGGCGATAATTACCGCTAGTGCCGGTGCGCTGCTGCTCCTGCTGGCCGGACGCCGGCTCTGGCACCGCTTCCGCGGCCAGTCCGATCCGGCCGACGAGGGGCTGGATCCGGAAACCCGACGCCGGGTGAACAGGTTCTCGCGCGCCAAACGCGAGCAACGAAAGGAGGCGTGATGAGCGAGTACGGCGACGATCCCCGCTCCTCCGGCCGTCCCGACGGCAATGCCTCCGGCCGTCCCGACGGTTACGACGCACCGCGTCCCGCGGGCCGACCCGACGGTTACGACGGACCGCGGCCGACGGGACGCCCCGACGGCGGCGCACCCCGCGCGGGCGGGCGACCCGTTCCCCCGGAGGGGGCAGGCGCGCGCCGCGCACCCTCCGCACCCTGGGAACGCGGCATCCCACCGCAGCGCCCGCAACGGCCCGGACCGCCGAATCAAGGCCCGCGCACCGGGAATCCGCCGTCCCAGGGAATTCCGACCGTCATGCCCGGTCGCCCAGCCGGTCAACCGTCCGGTCCGCCCACCGGGCCCGGACCCGGCCCGCGCACCGGCGAATCCGGTCCGATCATGCAGCGCCCGCCCGGTCAGCCCCTGCGCCGCCCGCAACCCGGACCGCAGGCCAACCCGCAGCCACCCCGGCCCGCCGGACCACCGCAGGGCCGCGGCGCACACGTCGCACCCGAGGACCGCTACCACTGGGGACACCGCCCCGGCGACCCCAATCAGCCGCCCGGCGGCGGACCGTACAACACGCCGACCGGCGGACAGCGCTACCCGACCCCGCGGTCGAATCCGCTACCGCGGCAATCACAACCGCTGCCGCGCGTAACCGGCGGACCCAGCACCCGCGAACAACGGGTCGCCGTCGCCGAGAAACCGGAGAGCTCCAACGCTCGCCTGGTCCGCGACTCCGGCTCCATCGCCATCGCCACCCTCGCCAGCCGCATCACCGGATTCGGTAAACAGCTGCTGCTGCTGACCGTGCTCGGCCCGGCCATCGCCAGCGCCTTCACCGTCGCCAGCACCATCCCGACCATGATCTCCGAGCTGCTGCTCGGCGCGGTGCTCACCGCCATCGTGGTGCCCACCCTGGTGCGCGCGGAGAAAGAGGACCCGGATGGCGGCAGCGCCTTCGTGCGGCGACTCTTCACCGCCGCGCTCACCGTGCTCGGCACCGGCACGCTGATAGTCCTCATCCTCGCGCCGGTGCTGACCACGCACGTTTTCCTCTCCAATGACGGCAAGGTCAGCACCGCGCTCACCACCGCGCTCGCCTTCCTGCTGCTGCCCGCCGTGCTGTTCTACGGCACCTCGGCGCTGCTCATGGCCATCCTCAATACGCACGGGGTGTTCAAACCCGGTGCGTGGGCGCCGGTGCTGAACAACCTCGTGGTGCTCACCGTGCTCATCGCGTACCGGATGACACCGGGCGAGATCAGCCTCGACCCGGTGCGCATGGGCGAGCCGAAACTGCTCATCCTCGGCATCGGCGTCACGCTCGGCGTGGTGGTGCAGATGGTCAGCCTGCTGCCCGCCATCCGGCGCGAGGGCATCGATCTGCGGCCGCTGTGGGGCGTGGACGCCCGGCTCAAGCAGTTCGCGGGCATGGGCGCGGCCATCATCCTGTACGTGCTGATCAGCCAGGTCGGCTGGACCTTCGCGACCCGCATCTCCTCGCACTGGGACAAGGCCGGACCGGCCATCTACCAAAACGCCTGGCTGCTACTGCAATTGCCGTACGGCGTACTCGGCGTGACCCTGCTGACCGCGATCATGCCGCGACTGAGCCGCAATGCCGCCGCCGACGACACACCGGCCGTGGTCGACGATCTCGGCACCGCCACCCGCTTGACCATGATCGCGCTCGTCCCGGTCGTCACCTTCATGACCTTCGCCGGACCGCAGATCGGTGAAGCCCTGTTCGGCTACGGGCATTTCGGGCTCGGGCAGGCCGCGCGACTCGGCGAGGCCGTGTCCTGGTCCGCCTTCACGCTGATTCCCTACGCACTCGTGCTGATTCATCTACGGGTGTTCTATGCCCGCGAACAGGCGTGGACGCCGACCTGGATCATCCTCGGCATCACCGGTGTGAAGATCGCGCTCTCGGCGCTGGCCCCCGTGTTCTTCGATGAGCGGCACGTGGTCATCGCGCTCAGCGTCGCCAACGGCCTCGGCTTCGTCACCGGCGCGGTCATCGGCGGATTCCTGCTGCACCGCAGCCTCGGCGATCTGCGCATGACCAATGTCGGGCGCACCGTCACCCGGGTCGTGCTGGCCTCCCTCGCCGGTGGCGCGGTCATGCTGATCGCGGACAAGGTCATCGGGCTGCACCGGCTCTCGGACTCGTTCGGCGGACTCGGCTCACTGGTGCGCGTCGGCCTCACCGCGCTCATCATGTTCGGCGTGGCCTTCGGGCTCATGCGCCTGGCGGGCATCCCGGAGATCGTCGCCATCACCGTGGCCATCTCCCGGCGACTCGGCTTCACCGCGCCCGCACCGGATCTCGAACTCGACGGCGGACTGGTCGGCGATCTCGGCGAAACCACACTGCTGCCCAAGCCGGATCTGCGCGCCGCGCCGTACTACTACCGGTTCGATCCCTATCTCGACGCGCAGACCATGGTGCTGCCCGTCATCCGACCCGATGCGGTTGACATCACCGGCAAGGGTGAGTTCCCGTACCCTGTTCGGCAGGCAAGCGCAAGCTCCGGACACGCCCTCCCCGACCTCGGTGGCAGGGCGGATCCGGGTGCTCGCGCCGCTTCGGACGACGGTGTCCGCAGGACACCTGGTCCGGCCCAACAGCATCGGTCTCCGACATACCAGGGCGAAGGAGGAACGAGGGTGAGCGACGACGCGGCGAGCGGCGTCCCGGCCGCCGAATCCGCAGCGGCCGCGGGCGGTGGGCTCTCCACGGATGCGCCCCCGACTCCGGATCGTGCGGATGAAAAGCGGGGCGGCACGGCCGATTCCACGCACCGGAACACCGGGCGGGACGACCGGGAGGATCCGGACGACCTAGAGGAGGCCCAGGCGGGCCCCGAAACCGGTGTCTACGAGGCGATTTCGCCGCAGATGCCACCCATGCGGGTGGAGGCCACCAAACGCATCCAGCGCGGGCCCAAACTGCTGCCGGGCGCCTCGGTCGCGGGCGGCCGGTACCGGCTGCTCGCCGGGCACGGCGGCGCGCGCGGGCTCAAGTTCTGGCAGGCGCTGGACGTGAAACTCGACCGCGAGGTCGCGCTCACCTTCGTCGACGCCGACCAGCAGGCCGCCGAGAACTCCGGGCACGACGGACCGCAGGCCATCCTGTCCCGCACGCTGCGCCTCGGGCGAATCAACTCGCCCGGCCTGGCGCGCGTGCTCGACGTGGTGCGCGGTTCCTCCGGCGGCATCGTGGTCGCCGAATGGACGCCCGGTCGCTCCCTCAAGGAGATGGCAGACACCGTCCCGTCGCCGATAGGAGCCGCACGCGCCATCCGGGCGCTCGCGGCGGCCGCCGAACTCGCGCACCGCGGCGGCGGTTCGCTCTCCATCGACCATCCGGACCGGGTGCGCATCAGCGCCTCCGGTGACGCCGTGCTCGCCTTTCCCGGCACCCTCGGCGATTCGGACGCGCAATCGGACGTGCGCGGCCTCGGGGCCATGCTGTACGCGCTCATCACCGCGCACTGGCCGATCCGCGTCGGCGGGGTCACCGGCACCGCCGCCACCATCGGCGGACTGCCGCTGGCCGATTTCGGCCCGGACGGAACTCCGGTGGAGCCCAGGACGATTCGGCCCGAGGTGCCCTTCGAGATCTCCGCGGTCGCGGTGCGCTCGCTGGAATCCAACAAGGGCGTGCGCACCGCCGCCACCGTCCAGCACGTGCTGGAACAGGCGTCCGTGGTGGATCAGAAGACCGATCTCATCCCGGTGCTGCGCCTGGGCCAGCGGCCGCCGTCCGCACCGGACGAGACCCTCGCCGATCCGGAACTGCTCGCCGCCGAGAAGGAACGCTCGCAGCGGATGATGTGGATCCTGGTCGGGCTCGGCGTGCTGGCCGCGCTGGTGGTCGGCGTCATCATCTGGTGGCTGCTGAGCGTGTTCGCGCCCGGCAGCTCCGAAGCGCCGCTCAACGAACAGCGCAATATCGGGCTCACCACCTCCAGCCTGGCCCCACCCGCACCGGGCTCGCCGCAGACCACCGCGGGTGCGGCGGCGGGCGTTCCGGTGCCGGTCACCGGGGCCATGGTGTTCTCGCCCGAGGGCACGCCCGACGGGGTCGGCAGCATCGGCGCGGTACTGGACAACAATCCGGGCACGCTGTGGCGCACCGACGCGTACTTCCAGCAGTTCCCCGCCCTCAAGAAGGGGGTGGGGGTGCTGACGACGCTGGGCAGCCCCAGCAAGCTCACCAAGGTGATCATCGATTCGCCGACGCCGGGCACCCAGGTGGAGATCCGCACCTCGCCGACCGCCTCACCGACGCTGGATCAGACCCAGCTGATCGGGGCGGCGACGCTCGGCAACGGCACCACCGAGATCGCGGTGCAGGCCGATCAGCCCGCCCGCTACGTGCTGGTGTGGATCACCGCGCTGGCGCAGAACGGCGGTCAGTACCAGACCTCCATCGGGGAGATCCGATTCGAGGCCGCTCCATAGTTTCGTGATTTTCGGGTCGTTCCGGTTATCGAAGACGCTGTCCGGTTCGCCCGAAAACGCCCGCTAGCTGCGCTTTTATCGCGCATTCCATTGCTGCCGAATCGTTATCTTCGATATGATCTTGCGTACTCTCTGCTGGTTTCAGGAGTCGCATTGTCGTCAGCTCACGATTTCGGAGTAGCGACCGAGTCACGAACTCGGGCCTCAGCGACGGCTGTCCGCACCCGCCACCGGGTCTGCGAGGCCACCGATCGCGATCTGCTCGCCGCCCACGCCCTCGGCGAGCGGCACGCCTTCGCCGAGCTATTACGCCGCCATCGCGACCATCTCTGGCAGATCGCGCTGCGCACCTCCTACACCCCCGAGGACGCCGCCGACTCACTTCAGGACGCCCTGCTGTCCGTCCATCGCTGCGCGGGCGGCTTCCGCGGCGAGTCCGAAGTGCGTAGTTGGCTGCATCGAATAGTGGTGAACGCGTGCCTGGATCGCATCCGTCGCAACAAACTCCGGCGCACGGTACCTTTGTCCGACGAGTCCGTACTCGAACCCCTTTGTCCCCGCGACGATTTCGCGAGCCTGGAAGCAACGCTCGTGGTCGATGCCGCGTTGTTCACGCTACCCGCCGAACAGCGCACCGCCCTGGTCGCCGTGGAGCTCGAAGGCTATTCGATCGCGGAAGCCGCTGTGCTGCTCGGTGTTCCGGCCGGAACCATCAAAAGCCGGTGCGCCCGCGGGCGGCGGCGACTCGAAGAACATCTGCACTCGATGAACACCTGATTCCGCCGCGCGCGGAGCAGGATATCCGGGGAACCGGACGCGACTCCGGTGCGTCGAAAACTAAGACAGGTCTGCGATTTCCCACACGGGTCCGATCTGGAGGGGCAATGAACGAGGACGACGCAGTACTCGCAGGATCAATGGCACCGGGAACGGCGACCGCCGGAACCATCCCGCGCCCGCCCTGGTCCGACGAACTGCTCGCCGATCTGCACGCCGGGAACGTCCCGGCGGATCTGTCCGCACAACTGTGGACGGAAGTGCGCCGCGATCCCGCGGCCATGCGCTATCTGCGCTCACTCGACCAGGTGAACCTGCGCCTGCGCGATCTGGGCCGCAACGACCACCTCATCCACCCCATGCCGGACGAGATCACCACCCGGCTCGAGCGCATGATCGGTGACCTGGCCGCCACCGACATCACCGATCCGGGGCAGATCGCCACCGTGCACCGGTTACCCGTGCCGCGCCAATCCACCCATCCCGCACCACCTTCCACCGCACCCATGCCGGTGCTGAACGGCTCCGCGGTATTCGACACCGGTCAGCTCGACCCGCGCGAACTCGGCGACCTCACCCCCGAGGAACTCGACGACGACGAGTACGAACCGGACACCGATTCGGTCCGGCCCGATGAACGCTTCACCCGCCGCCAGCGCTGGCTCAGCGCCGCCGCGGCCGCGGCGGCCGTGCTCGCGGGCGGGGTGGTGGCCTTCGACGCCATGCACAACCGCAGCGCCGCGCCCGCCGCAGCCCAGCCCGCCGACAATCAGCTGCCCGCCGACTTCCCGCCGTCCATGGCGCTGGCCGCGATGGGCCGCCACGACATCAGCGGCCCGCTCGCCCACGGCAGCGCGCTATCGGACTGTCTGACGGCCGCACAGCTGGACAATCGGGTGCTCGGCAGCCGCAGCGTCTCCTACGGCGGCCAGCAGGCCGTGCTGGTGCTGCTCGCCGGTCCGCGCGCCCCGCAGATCACCGCGGTGGTGCTGGGCAACGGCTGCACCGCCACCAATCCGCAATTGCTCACCAGCGTCGATATCGGCTGAGTCCGCGCCGGCGGTGGATCGGCATCGCGCAAGCCCGTTCGATACCGCGTGCCGGTAATCGGCTGAGTCCCAACGGCACTGGTCAGCGGGATATGTAGTCCGCACGCCCGGGCGGTTTCGCCCGGAGTGTGGCGGCTCACGCGCGCGCCCGGTCCACGCGGGTTCGGGAACAACAGCGTTTACCCTGTTGTTGACCGACCTGCCTGTTTCACATCTGCCTTCGGAGGCCCTCTTGACTACCGCTGTTCGCGACCTGATCATCGTCGGTTCCGGACCGGCCGGATACACGGCTGCCGTGTACGCCGCGCGAGCGGAGTTGCAGCCGTTGCTGTTCGAAGGCACCCAATTCGGCGGTGCGCTCATGACCACCACCGAGGTGGAGAACTTCCCCGGCTTCCGCGGCGGCATCATGGGCCCGGATCTCATGGAGGAGATGCGCGAGCAGGCCAAACGCTTCGGCGCGGACATCCGCACCGAGGACGTGGACGCCCTCGACCTCTCCGGCAAGATCAAGAAGGTCACCGTCGGCGGTGAGACCTTCGAGGCCTACGCCGTGATCCTGGCCATGGGCTCGGCCGCGCGCTACCTGAACATCCCGGGTGAGCAGGATCTCCTCGGCCGCGGCGTCAGCGCCTGCGCCACCTGCGACGGCTTCTTCTTCAAGGGCCAGGACATCGTGGTGGTCGGCGGCGGCGACTCCGCCATGGAGGAGGCCACCTTCCTCACCAAGTTCGCCTCCAGCGTCACCATCATCCACCGCCGCGAGGAGTTCCGCGCCTCCCGCATCATGCTCGAGCGCGCCAAGGCCAATGACAAGATCCGCTTCCTGCTGAACTCCGAAGTCACTGCGGTGCACGGGGATTCGGCCGTCACCAGCCTCACGATCCGGGACACCCGCACCGGCGAGACCAGCGAACTGCCCGCCACCGGCCTGTTCGTGGCCATCGGCCACGATCCGCGCAGCGAACTGGTCACCGGCCAGGTCGAACTGGACGACGAGGGCTACGTGAAGGTGCAGGGGCAGTCCACCTACACCTCGGCCGAGGGCGTCTTCGCCGCGGGCGATCTGGTCGACCACACCTACCGCCAGGCCATCACCGCCGCCGGAACCGGCTGCCGCGCGGCCATCGACGCCGAACGCTGGCTCGCCGAGCAGGGCGACATCTCTACCAATACTCTCGATCACGCCGGCCAGCCGGTAGAAGTGAACAACTAAGGAGCGACCATGTCCGACGCCAAGACCTCCGCCACCATCACGGTCAGCGATAAGACGTTCGCGCAGGACGTGCTGGCCAGCGAGAAGCCGGTACTGGTCGACTTCTGGGCGGCCTGGTGCGGTCCGTGCAAGATGGTCGCGCCCGTGCTGGAGGAGATCGCCGCCACCCACGCCGACGCCCTGACCATCGCCAAGGTCGACGCCGACGCCAATCCGGAGGCCTCGAAGGACTACGGCATTCTGTCGTTGCCTACCATGGTGCTGTTCCAAGGGGGCAAGGAGATCAAGCGGATCGTCGGCGCAAAGGGCAAAGCGGCCCTCTTGCGCGAACTCGAGGGTGTTATCTAACGACGCGCCGTACGATGCCTGCACTCGACAGTTGCCGAAATCTGGTCCGGGTCTGAGACAATCGACCGACGCTCCGGTCGTGCACAGGTGTGTAAACCTGTGCACGAGTGGGTACCCGGGTTGGCGGAAGGAAAGGGCTCTTACGCATGCACCGACTTCGTCACGGCGATACTGGACCAGCCGTAGCTGAGGTTCGGAGCACCCTCGCAAGTCTCGGATTCCTGAACTCACACCCCATTGCCGACACCAACGGCAATGGCAACGGCGAGTACTGGAAGAACATCGAAGCCACCTTCGACCACGACCTCGACTCCGCGGTGCGCGCCTTCCAGCAGCATCGCGGCCTGCTCGTCGACGGCGTGGTGGGCCCGGCCACCTACCGGGCCCTCAAGGAAGCCTCCTACCGCCTCGGCGCACGCACCCTGATCTATCAGCTGTCCGCACCGCTGTACGGCGACGACGTCGCCACGCTGCAACGGCGACTGCAGGATCTGGGGTTCTACGTGGGCCGGGTGGACGGCTACTTCGGGCCGCACACACATGAGGGGCTCACCTCCTTCCAGCGCGAGATCGGTCTCGCGGGGGACGGCATCTGCGGGCCGGACACGCTGCGCTCGCTGGAACTGCTGGGCGCGCGCGTCACCGGCGGCAATCCGCATCGCATCGCCGAGGAAGAAGTCGTACACCGCGCCGGTCCGCAGCTGACCGGTAAGCGCATCGTCATCGATCCGGGCATGGGCGGACCCGACAAGGGCTCCTCGGTGCCCAGCGAATTCGGTGACGTCTACGAATCGGAGATCCTCTGGGATCTGGCCAGCCGCCTCGAAGGACGCATGGCCGCAACGGGTATGGAAACCTTCCTGTCCCGGCCCTGGGGCGCGAACCCCTCCGATGCCGAACGCGCCGAGACCTCCAATACCTTCGACGCCGATCTGATGATCTCGCTGCGCTGCGCGGGCAATCCGAGCACCTCCGCCAGCGGTGTCGCCAGCTTCCACTTCGGCAATTCGCACGGCTCCACCTCGATGATCGGCCAGGTGCTGGCCGGGTTCATCCAGCGTGAAATCGTCGCGCGCACTTCACTTCAGGACTGCCGCACGCACGCCCGCACCTGGGATCTGCTGCGACTCACCAAGATGCCGACCGTCCAGGTCGACATCGGTTATCTGACAAACGATTACGACTCGACGGTGCTGACCAACCCGCGCATGCGCGATGTCATCGCCGAGGCGATCCTCATCTCGGTGAAGCGGCTGTACCTGCTCGGCCAGGACGATCAGCCGACCGGCACGTACACCTTCGCGGAACTGCTCGCGGAAGAACTCGCCGCGGCCGACCGCATCTGAGTTCACCGGAACAACGAGAAACCCCGCTGCGCCGATTCCTCGGCACAGCGGGGTTTGTTCGTCTCGGCCTCTGCTAGAGGGTGACGAGCCGGTTCGGCATCGTCATCGCCGCCGCCGCGAGCAGCTGATCCAGCGCGCGCTCGACGTCTTCCTTCCACAGGTGGTCGCTATCGAGTTCCAGCCGCAGCCGCGGAAAACGATGATGCGCGGCAACCACTTTGAAACCGACCTCCTCCAGGAAATCGGCATCGATCATGCAGGTGTCCGGTGCGCACCCCGCCGACGGCGGCGGAGTCTTGGACGCACGCGGGGGAGTGGGTGCGATGCGCTCCAGCAGCGTCATGGAACCGAACCGGTCCGCCATCGCGGTAGCCGGTGGATCCCAGCGCATTCCGAACGCCTCGATGGCGCGCACACCACGACGCACCAGATCGGCTACCACGGCCGAAATGAGCTGCTGGGCGACATCGGTGTCCTGATAGGGACTTTCGGCCCGCAGCGTGGTCAGCAGGACGGCATCCGGGCTCACGGGGGAGGTGGGGAAGAGCCCGGCGCGCGGCACCCGGCTCGGTGGTGAGTACAGCGCCACCCCGGCCGACTGTCCGTCGACCAGAGCGACCTGCCCACACGACCCCCACTCCAGGAGTACGGTCGAGAGCCAGGCCTCCTTTTCGAAGACCGGGTCACTGAATTCGCGGGAGTCCGCTGCCACTGCCGGATCCATCTCCCAGAACACGCACCGCCGCGCGTGCGAGGGGAGTTTGTCGAGTCCGCCGAGGGTCAATGCGGTAACGCTGGTCGACACCGCTCTGCTCAGCCTCCAGCTGTCCGATTCATCCACACTCACGCCGCATCGATATCTACTCGCCAGCAAGAATAAGCGATCAAAGCAACACGCCTCTCGGGGCCTGGGATCGTGTACGTCACAGTGACGTTTCAGCCTCGACCCCAGAGTAGGGCCGATTTCAAAGCTTGGATTGCTCCATCAGGCTGACAATTCGCTCGAGATCGTCAATGGAACCGAACTCGACGGTGATCTTGCCTTTGCGCTTACCGAGCGCCACCGTGACGCGAGTGTCGAAGGACTCCGACAGTCGCTCGGCGACATCCTGCAAACCCGGCATCTGAATCGGCTTACGCTTCGGCGCCGGGGGAGTGACCACGCTATCGGGATTCCGATTCGCCAACTTGACGGCTTCCTCGGTCGAGCGAACCGACATGCCCTCCGCGACGATCCGCTTCGCGAGCTCCTCCTGCGCCTCGGCTCCCGCCTCCAGCGCGAGCACCGCACGGGCATGCCCGGCGGAAAGCACGCCGGCCGCTACCCGGCGCTGCACCGGAATCGGAAGTTTCAGCAGGCGAATCATATTCGTCACGACCGGTCGGGAACGGCCGATTCGCGAAGCCAATTCCTCATGGGTGACGCCGAATTCCTCGAGCAGCTGTTCATAGGCCGCCGCCTCTTCGAGCGGATTCAACTGCACGCGATGGATGTTCTCCAGCAGTGCGTCCCGCAGCAGCGCGTCATCCGCGGTCTCGCGGACGATCGCCGGGATGGCCTCGAGTTCCGCCTTCTGGCTCGCCCGCCAGCGCCGCTCACCCATGATGAGCTGATACTGCGGCTCCGGCACGGTCGCGATCTGACGCACCACGATCGGCTGCATGAGACCGAACTCTTTGATCGAGTGCACGAGTTCGGCGAGCGCCTCGTCATCGAAAACCTGACGCGGCTGCTTCGGATTGGGCACGATCTGCTCGGGCGGAATCTCCCGATAGACCGCGCCCGCGTCCACCTCGTCGACCGCCGCCGGCTCCTCCGGATCCGGAACCCGATGCAGGAAGGCCGAAGCCGGCTGCGGGCCGATCGGATCCAGCCCGATGACGACATTGGCTGCGGCGCTGCCGAGGCCCCCCGGTGTGACTGCGGGTCCGGTAGGGATCAGCGCGGCGAGACCGCGTCCCAGTCCACCCTTCTTCGCCTGACTCATCGGTCTAGGACCCCTTTCGTTGTTCACCATGCACCGCAGCCGCGATTGTCATTACACACTGGATCCGGCGTCGGTGGTCGGCACCGGCTCCGGGCGCGCCGCCTTGGCTGCCATCTCACGTCCCGCATCCAAATAGCTCATGGCGCCACGTGAACCCGGATCGTAATCGAGCACGGTCATGCCGTAGCCCGGCGCCTCGGAAACCTTCACGCTGCGGGGGATGACCGAGCGCAGCACCGCGTCACCGAAGTGCGCGCGCACCTCCTCGGCCACCTGGTCGGCCAGCTTGGTGCGGCCGTCGTACATGGTGAGAACAACGGTGGAGACATGTAATTCGGGGTTCAGGTGCGCCTGCACCAGACCGATATTGCGGAGCAACTGACCCACGCCCTCCAGTGCGTAGTACTCGCACTGGATCGGAATCAGCACCTCCTTGGCCGCCACGAGCGCGTTCACCGTGAGCAGGCCGAGCGAGGGCGGGCAGTCGATCATGACGTAGTCGATGTCGTATCCGGCGAGGTTCGCCTCCTGGATGGCGGCCTTCAACCGGCCCTCGCGGGCGACCATGGAGACGAGTTCGATCTCGGCACCGGCGAGATCGATGGTCGCCGGAATGCAGAGCAGGCGTTCATTGTGCGGGCTCTGCTGGATGGCGTCACGGACGGTGCACTCGCCGATGAGCAGTTCGTAGCTGGACGGAATGCCGGAGTGATGCGGGATGCCGAGCGCGGTGCTGGCATTGCCCTGCGGATCGAGATCGACCACGAGCACGCGCATCCCCTGCACCGCCAGCGCCGCCGCCAGATTTACGGCGGTGGTCGTCTTACCCACGCCGCCTTTCTGATTCGCGATGGTGATGACGCGCTGTTCGCGCGGGCGCGGGATCGCGGTATTGCCGGGGTGCAGAACCTGGCTGGCGCGCTGCGCTTCCGCTGCGATCGGGGTCTCGGTGGGGGAGATATTTCCGAACGGGGTGCGGCTGAACTCCTCTACATCGAAAGCTCCGGTATCGAGCATGCCGGGCACCCGGGACGTTGTTTCCCGTGAAACATTCGCCGGACCGTTGGACATACAGGCTCCTAACCCCGAGAACTCAAAGACACGTGGCCGAGTGGATGCGCGTAGGGAAGGCCGCCGGGCACCGCCACTGTGGGGCACTCACGCTCGACGTTCATAGCTTGCCAGTACCGGACACAATACGGAAGTTGAACAGCAATCCCGCACCCGCGACACGCATAATCGATCACCCCGAAGGGAATTCGCGCGATGTTTCACGGGAAACCATGCCGGACAAAGACTCTGCGGCGGGGGTCGGACGGAGTCGCGGCAGGGATCGGCCGACCAACCAAAACGGGAACGGGCGCGACGGCGGGCCGGCC
>NZ_JBHJXS010000028.1:0-26977 GCF_042269265.1 Nocardia sp. NPDC056000
GCCCCGGGAGTCATCCCGGGGGCGCACCGATTGCTATCGAGCCGCGGGCTCAGGTCAGAACGCGGCCTCGTCCAGCTCCATGATGTCGTTGTCCAGGTTCGACAGGATGGCGCGGGTGGCGGTCAGCTCCGGCAGCACGTTGCGCGCGAAGAACTGCGCGGTGGCGATCTTGCCGGTGTAGAACGCCTCGGTGGAGCCGTTGTCCAGCGCCTTGATGGCGACCTCGGCGTGGTGCAGCAGTTGCCAGCCGATGAGCAGATCGCCGACGGCCATCAGGAAGCGGACCGAGCCCAGGCCGACCTTGTACAGCTCCTTCGGATCCTGCTGGGCGCCCATCAGGTGCCCGGTCAGGGTGGCGGCCATGGCCTGCACATCCTCGAGGGCGGTGGCGAGCAGCTTGCGCTCGGCCTTGAGGCGACCGTTGCCGCCCTCGCGCTCGATGAACTTCTGCACCTGGCCGGCCACGTGGGCCAGCGCCACACCGCGATCGCGGGCGATCTTGCGGAAGAAGAAGTCCTGCGCCTGGATGGCGGTGGTGCCCTCGTACAGCGAGTCGATCTTGGCGTCGCGGATGTACTGCTCGATCGGGTAGTCCTGCAGGAAGCCGGAGCCACCGAAGGTCTGCAGCGAATCGGTCAGGTACTGGTAGGCGCGCTCGGAACCGACACCCTTGACGATCGGCAGCAGCAGATCGTTGACGCGGAACGCCAGATCCTTGTCGGCGCCCGAAACCAGTTCCGCCACATCGGCGTTCTGGTGCGCGGCGGTGTACAGGTAGATGGCGCGCAGGCCCTCGGCGTACGCCTTCTGCATGGCCAGCGAGCGGCGCACGTCCGGGTGGTGGGTGATGGTCACGCGGGGCGCGGCCTTATCGGTCATCTGGGTCAGGTCGGCGCCCTGGACGCGGATCTTGGCGTAGTCCAGCGCGTTCAGGTAACCGGTCGACAGGGTCGCGATGGCCTTGGTGCCCACCATCATTCGAGCGTTCTCGATGACGTCGAACATCTGCGCGATGCCGTTGTGCACCTCGCCGACCAGCCAGCCCTTGGCGGGCACGCCGTGGCCGCCGAAGGTGACCTCACAGGTGGCCGAAACCTTGATGCCCATCTTGTGCTCGACGTTCGTCACGAAGACGCCGTTGCGCTCGCCGAGGGTCTCGGTCTCGAAGTCGAAGTGGAACTTCGGTACGTAGAACAGGGACAGGCCCTTGGTGCCCGGTCCGGCGCCCTCGGGGCGAGCCAGCACCAGGTGCATGATGTTCTCGAACAGGTCGTCGGAGTCGCCCGAGGTGATGAAGCGCTTGACGCCCTCGATGTGCCAGGAGCCGTCTTCCTGCTTGACGGCCTTGGTGCGGCCCGCGCCGACGTCCGAACCGGCGTCCGGCTCGGTCAGCACCATGGTGGCGCCCCAGTTGCGGTCGGCGATCGCCTGAGCCCACTTCTTCTGCTCATCGGTGCCGTTGTTGTAGAAGACCTGCGCGAAACCCGCACCGGCGGCGTACATCTGAGCCGGGGGGTTGGCGCCGAGGATCATTTCGCCGAGCGCCCAGGTGAGGGCGGACGGGGCGCCGAGGCCACCGAGCTCCTCGCGCACGCCGACCTTGGCCCAGCCGCCGTCCTCGAGGGCGCGGTAGGACTTCTTGAAGGATTCGGGGAGAGTGACCGTGTGGGTGGCCGGATCGAAGGTCGGCGGGTTGCGGTCGCCGTCCTCGAAGGAGTCGGCGAGCGGGCCCTCGGCCAGGCGACGGACCTCGTTCAGCATTTCCTTGGCGGTCTCGGTGTCGAGGTCGCCGTAGGCGCCGCCGTCCAGGAGGGAACCGAGGCCGAGCACCTCGAAGAGGTTGAACTCGAGGTCGCGGACATTGCTCTTGTAGTGACCCATGGTCGTACTCACTCTCCATTGAGATGGGTGCGGTTCGGTTGTGCCGTTCCCGCCCGTTGGTCCACCGAGTAGACACCGTAAAGCTAGCGCTACTGACGGGTAACTTAAGCGCCATGTTACCCATGGGTAAGGGCCGTCTCAAGACGATCGAGGCCAATGTGATGAAAGGCACCCGCGCCGCTCAGGGCCCGCATCCCGGCCGAATCGGCGGTGATCCGATACCCGCTGATCAGCGGCCGGAGCGGCGCGCGAATTCACAGCCGCGCAATCGCTAGCGTGAGGCGGTGCGCATCGAAACCAGCGCCGGTCCCGCCGAGATCGACATCGCGCGACCCGCGAAGAAACCGCCCGCCTTCCTGCTGGTGCTCACGCACGGTTCCGGCGGCGGCGTGGATGCGAAAGACCTGCTCGCCGTGCGTGATTCGGCCCTCGAATCCGGTGGCGCGGTGGTCCTGGTGACCCAGCCCTATCGCGTGGCGGGCCGCCGCGCCCCCGGCAAGGCCGACGTGCAGGACGCCGCCTGGCTGGAGATCATCACCGCCGTGCGCAGGAAGTTCCGCGGCGTCCCGCTCATCCAGGGCGGCCGCAGCAATGGCGCGCGCGTCGCCTGCCGCACCGCCGTCGCGGCGAAGGCCAAGGGCGTTGTCGCCCTGTCATTTCCACTGCACCCACCCGGTAAGCCGGAGAAATCCCGCCGCGAGGAACTCCTCGACGTCGGCGATATCCCGGTTGTGGTCGTGAACGGTGCCCGCGACCCCTTCGGCATCCCCGACCCCGCCGACGCCACCGAGGTCAAAGTCATTCCCGGCCAAGCGCATTCCTACCGCGCGGGCTTCGACGACATCACCGGAACAGTCACCCCGTGGCTGCTTCGCTGGACCGCATAGACACCGGAATGACGGAAAGGGTCAGTCGTCCGCCGGTGTAGGCGCTTCGAGCGGGAGGGGCTCCGCGACCGCGTCGGCGGGCAGGGCCGGGGCCGCTTCCTCCGGAATCGGTTTGGTGGCCACGACCAGCGCGTCGATGGCGTCGCGTTCCTCGGTCGGACGGTGCACCCGATCCGCCACCCGGATGCGCAGATCGTCGCCGGTGGGGGCGAGATCGTCGACGATATCGTTCGGGGTGAAGGTCAGTGCCGGATCCTGTTCGCCGCCATAACCTTCGGTGAGATTCGAGGTGTCATTGCCGAGCACGAGCAGGGTGCCGCCGGGGGAGAGCATGCCGGCGGCGCTCAGCAGCAGGGCGCGGCGGTCGGCGGCGGGCAGGTGCACGAAGGCCAGCAGGATCAGCTCGTACGGTCCGGTGAGTCCGGCGGCGAGCAGATCGGTCACATCGGCGAAATGCCAGCTGATGCGCCCGCGCACGGAGCGCGACAGTCGCGAGGCGACGGTGCGCCCCTTGTCGATGCCCGCCTGCGAGTAGTCCACGGCATCGACCTGCCACCCGTGCGTGGCCAGCCACAGTGCGTTGCGTCCCTCACCGCAGCCGAGGTCCAGTACCCGGGGCAGTTCGGGCCGCGGTTCGCCGACCCCGAATCCGGTCAGCGGCAGTCGCCGCTCCAGCCCGAACACCTGCTCGACCACGGTGTCGTTCGGCGGTGCGCCCCACACCAACTCGGTACTCGAGTAGTGCCTGTCCCAGCCGTCGGCATCCATGCCCCCGAGTCTAGAAGCCGACCCGAAACACGACTTGTCAGAGAGTGGTGTGCATCAGGATCACGTTGTACTGGCTGTGGACTGTTGTGAGGAAGTAGAGATCACGGCCGGTTTGGTACGGGAAGATCGACGGCGCGTACGCGGTCGGGAGTTCCCGGGTGTCGATGAGCACCTCGGGCCCGCTCCACGGCCCCTCCGGATTCGGCGCCCGGTACATGACCACCGAGTTCCACGGATCCGTGGTGAGCATGATGTATTGCCCGAGATAGTCATTCCACTGCACCGACATCTCGGCGATGCCGCCGCCGATGACCGGGGTGGCCCCGTCCACGTCACCGCGCTTCCACTGATCGCCCACCCAGTATTCGTATGCTCCGAGGTCGCCGATGGCCGCCTCGGGTACGCGTGCCACGAATGCCGGATTATTGCGGCCCGACGCGGTGCCGTATTCGTAGACGAAGCCGCCGTTCTTGACGAACGAGTTCATCTGGAAGTTGGCATTGCCGTGATCGTCGGGGCGGCGGGTGGCGGGCAGTTCCACCCAGTTCTCGCCGTTGTCACCGGAGACGGCGAGACCGGAGAAATTGGTGGTCCACTGGCCGACATCATCCCAGCTCTGCACGGACATCAGGCTCATGAACTGAGTGCCGCCGACCGAGATGGCCGCGGTGGGGATGCGGCTGATCTCCAGGAACGGGATCTTCGGGCTGGGGATGAGATCGCGTGCCTGGCCGAAGATATCGCGCACGACGCTGTCGAAGTAGATGCCGTTGGACGGATTCTGGGTGTGCGAGCGCACCAGAATGTTCGAGCGCCAGGCCCAGGTGCTGCCGACCAGCAGATTGGGGAAGCCGAGGCCGGCGGTGTCACCGAAGGTGGTGAGCATTTCGCCGTTGCCGTTGTCCCACATGATGCCGAGGTCGGTCCCGAGCACGTTGTAGGCCTGGGTGTTGTTGGGGCTCTGCATACCGGTGACCTGGAAGACCGCTTTGGTGCGACCGGGCAGCTGGGGTAGCCCATTGGTGCCATTGAGCACCGGAATCGGATTGATGGCATTGGGATTGGCTGCGGCCGGGCCTGTCACCGTGAGCAGCAAGGCCGAAGCACCTGCGATCGCGGACAGCAGCACGGAGGCGGACTTGGTCAATGCGTGGTCCTCCGGTTCTCGCCGAAAATCATGCGCGACCACACGATATGTGACGGACCGCACAAGGTGTTCGGCTCGCTGGCAAAGTGTGAAAATGCTAACAGCGGAACTGGGGCTTGCGGGCGAGCTATCGGGATTGTTTGCCGTGAATTGGCTTACCGGTATCGATTAGAGCACCGTTTCGGGTTTGAACTGCGCAGATGTGGATACCGGCGCGTCGCACAGCTACCGCCTGCGGCTGAACGCAACGCGATAGCCGCTCGGCGTCAGCCCATTCCGGCGCAGCAGATGTTGACGCAACGATTCGGCGGTACCGAGTCCGGACCGCCGCGCGACTTCCTCGATGGACAGCCCGGTCGCCTCCAGCAACTCTCTGGCGCGATCCACTCGCTGATGCAGCAGCCACTGCAGTGGGCTCGCACCGGTCTCCTCCCGGAACCGCCGGGTGAGGGTGCGGGTGCTGACATTCGCGTGCGCCGCGAGGTCGCGCAGCGCGAGCCGCTGCTCCAATCGCGCCAGCGCCCACTCCCGGGTCGCAGCGAGCGAGGCGCCGGTCTCCGGCGGCAGTGGTGTCTCGATGAATTGGGCTTGGCCGCCGGGCCGGAAGGGGGCCATCACCGCCAGCCGCGCGACCGCGTTGGCGGCGACCGCGCCGTAATCGGCGCGAATCATGTGCAGGCACAGGTCGATTCCCGCCGCGAGTCCGGCGGAGGTGAGAATCCGGCCGTCGTCGACGAACAGCACATCGGGTTGCAGATCCACCGCGGGGAAGCGCTCGCGCATCTCGTCGGAGAACAGCCAGTAGGTGGTGGCGGGGCGGCCGTCCAGCAGTCCGGCCTGGGCCAGCACGAACGCGCCCGTGCAGATGGAGGCGATCCGCTTGCCCTGGGCCGCAGCGGTTCTCAGGACATCCAGCACTCGCGGATCGCCTTCGGCGCGGGCTCCGGTTCCGGTGATGATGAGGGTGTCCGCGGTCGCGGCCGCGTCCAGTCCGCGCTCGATCACCACGGGCGTGCCGTTGTAGCCGGGCACGATGCCCGGATCGGGCGTGCACAGCGTCACCTCGTATCCGGGCGCGCCGTCGATGACCGTGGCGGGGAAGACCACCTCCGGAATCGACAGGTCGAATGTGGTCACCGGCGGTACCGCTACGACCGCGATCCTGTGCATGGCTCGATCCTTGGGATATCTGGCTTTCCGGCCACTACCGTACCCGGATCCGGCTCGGCAGAGTGGTTTCCGGGCCGCCGCACGGGCGGCCGCTGGGAGAGGAATTCCGATGTCACTGCACGTCGTCGCCGGTGCCGGGGGTACCGGGAGCCGTACCGCGCTCGAACTCGCGGAGGCCGGGGAACGGGTCCGGCTGGTGAGCCGCCGCGGTCTCGGACCGGCGCATCCGCGCATCGAATTGGTGGTGGGAGACACCACCGACGCGGACCGGATGAGCGAATTGGCCACGGGGGCCGTGAGTCTGATCAACACCACCTGGCCCGCCTACGATCGCTGGCCCGCCGAATTCCCGCCGATCGGTGCGGCGCTGCTGACCGCGGCCGAGCGGACCGGCGCGGGATACGTCTCGCTGAGCAATACCTACGGCTACGGGCGGGTGGACGGCGCGTTCACCGAGGATCTGCCGATGGCTCCGATCGCGGTGAAAGGCGCTGTGCGAGCGCGAATGTGGCTGGACGCACTGGCCGCGCACGAGGCGGGCCGGGCGCGGGTGACCGAGGTGCGGGCGTCCGCGTTCCTGGGGCGCGAGGCCGCCTCCTCGGTGTACAACATGTTCGTCGTGCCGAAACTGCTTGCCGGGGAGCCGGTTTCGTATCCGGGCGATCTGGATGTCGAGAAATCCTGGTCGTATATCGGTGATGTGGCCCGAACCCTGGCGGCGGCCGCTCGCTCCGAGATCGCCTGGGGCCGAGCCTGGCATGTGCCGTCCAACCGGATCTCGGTGCGCGAGTTGACCACTCGGATCGCCGCGGCTGCGGGGGTATCGGCCCCGGTCTTCGTGCCGATGACCCGGCACGAGCTGGCCTGGGCCGGGCTGGAGAATCCGGTCATCGCCGAGATGATCGAAATGTATTACGCCCTCGAACATCCCGACGTACTGGACGCGACGGTGACGGAGCGCGCGCTGGGGCTCACCGCCACCCCGATCGAGGCGGTGATCGCCGAAACGATCACCCTGCCGCTCGCCGCGTGAGTCGCTATTCGGGCTTACCGCCCTTGCCGAGGGCCTGGCGGATGATCAGCGGCAGCTGGGTGGCGCGTTCGATGGCCAGGGTGCGCCGCACCGAGGACTGCCAGCTGCGGTCGAACAGCTTCTTGGCGCTCGCGACGGCATGCGGGGAGCGGGTGGCGATGCGGTCGGCGAGCTTCTCGGCGGCGGCCAGCGGATCGGCGCTCACCTCGGTGACCAGGCCGATGCGTTCGGCGTAGGCGGCGTCGACCGGATCGGCGGTCATGGTGAGCAGCAGCGCCTGATCGATGCCGATCAGGCGGGACAGGGTGGCCGCACCGGTCATATCCGGGATCAGGCCGTGCTTGGCCTCCATCACCGAGAACTCGGAATCCGGTGTGACGAAACGGAAGTCGGCCGCCAGCGCGATCTGCAAGCCGCCGCCGTAGCAGCGGCCGTGCACGACGGCGATGACCGGCTGCGGCAGGCGTCGCCAGGCCCAGCAGGCTTCCTGGAAGTCATTGGTGCCGGTCCACGGCAGCGGTACGAACGAGCGCACCACGTCCAGCGGATTGCTCATGGCCTTGGCGACGTCCAGGCCCGAGGAGAAGCTCGGGCCGTTGCCGGAGAGGATGACCGCGCGAATATCCTTGCGGCCCCCGATGGTCCGGGCGACGCGGGCGAGTTCGCGGAGCATATCGATGGTGAGGCCATTGTGCTTGTCCGGCCGGTCCAGGGCGACGTAGGCGCGGTCGCCTTCGAAACGCAGGGAGACGTTGTTGCTCATGGTCTTTCCTCTTCGGCTGCTCGGGTGTCAGTCCAGCTGATCCAGCAGCAGCCGGGCGCAGCCCGCCGGATCGTCGTAGAACGGGGTATGCCCGCTGCCGTGCAGCGTGACATGCCGCGCGCCCGGCAGGGCCTCGCGGGCGCGCCGGGCCTGGGTGGCGTACGTGAGCAGAATGTCACGATTGCCCCAGGCGATGGTGACCGGGATGCTGTCCAGCCGGGTGCGGTCGGGCAGCCGGAAGTCGGTGAACGAGGCCAGTGCGGCGTCGAAGCCGCCCGCGCCGAGCAGGCCCTCGACGGTGTCGACGGCGATTGCCGGGTCCAGCGCCCACGGCTTCCCGAGTACCAGGCTCAGGAAGGTGGTGCGGCCCGCGGCATTGCCGAGCAGCGCCGGGACCGCCGGATGCAGCACTTTGGTGAGTTGTTTGGCGCGGCCGAGCGCCTGCTGGCACCAGATGCGGCCGGGGGTGTCCCAGAATCCGATGGGGGAGTAGGCGGTGACCGAACGCGCCAGCCCGCGCGCGGCCAGGTCGAGGATGATGCCGCCGCCCATGGAATTGCCTGCCAGGTGCGGGTTTTCGATACCTTCGACGGTGAGGAATTCGACCAGGGCGTCGGCCAGGGTGGACACCGTGGTGTCCGTGAGCGGTTCGCTGCCGCCGAATCCGGGTAGATCCACCGCGATCACATCGAAGGAGGCGGCGAGGGTGTCGATGATCGGTTCCCACACCTGCCAGCGACTGCCGACGCCGTGCACGAGGACCAGTGGGTCGCCGGTGCCCGCGCGATGGTGATTCAGCTTGGCCATGCATCGACCCTAACAGTCGTTGGCCGCGTGCCAATTGAGCTTTTCGGCCCTCGAACAGCCCTTCCTTCCCGGTCGGGCGGCGGTACGATAAAAGGTATGGCAACCCGTAAGGTGACCCTCTCACTCGATGAGGCGTCCTGGGCGTATGCCGAGCAGGCCGCGGCCCGCGCGGGTATATCGCCCTCCGCATGGATATCGCGCGCCGCGCGCCGGGAGGCCGTGCGCACCGGCTGCGGTCCCGGTTTCGATCCGGTGCAGCAGGCCGTCGACGACGAAGCGGAATTGGCCGCCGCCGAGAAGGAGTTGCGTGCGCAGGGGTGAACTCTGGGTTTATCACCCGCACGGTTCCGAACGAGTTCGCAATATCCTGCTGATCAGCAGCGATGGCATCAATGAGTCGCCGCGGCCGTGGCTGATCGCGGCCGAGGTGATGGATGAGGATCCGCGCGATATTCTCGCGGTGCCGATTCCCGGGTACGGCTGGGTGCACGCGGGCAATCTCGGTCGTATCTATCGGGGCTGGCTCGAGGAACGCGTCGATGCCGTGGATACCGAGACCGCCGAGCGAATCGACACAGCGCTGCGCGCCGCCATGGATCTGTGAGATCGTTCCTGCGGCCCAACCACATTGATTCGTGAGAAGTGAGGAACCCGTGCGGATTTCCCTGATCGCCGCCGCGCTCGTGGCACTGCCGCTGCTGGCGGGCTGCGGTAGTGATGACAAGCCTGCGGCCGTGTCCCAGGACGACATCTCGAAGTCGCTGCAGAACGGCGGCCTCAAGGATGCCAAGCTGGCCGACTGCGCGGCGAAACTCTTTGTGAACGAGGGGATTTCACAGGACGGCCTGCGTCTCATGATCAAGAGCGACAATAAGAGCGCCACCGGCACCGATCCGGAATCGCTCGGCATGTCCACCGCGGACGCGGACAAGGCGCGTTCGGCCACCAATAAGATCGTGAGCGAGTGCCTGAAGGGCAACTAGTCTCCGCACCTGCGTTTTTGGCGTTTCGCTAGCCGATCGTAAGTACCTGCGCGCACTCTCGGGTGACGGCGAACCCCCCCGCCGCCCGAGAGATCGAGGAATGCGATGAGGAAATCCGTAATCGCGGCAGCGCTGCTCGCGCTGCCTCTGCTCGCCGCGTGCAGCACCAACGACAGCACCCCCGCCAACCTGGTCACGGCCAGCTCCGCCCCCGCCGCCGCGGTCACCACCACCGCGACCCCCGGCGGCAGCACCACCACCACCACCTCGCCCGCCAAATCGGGCGCACCCACCACCTCCGGCGCGGCCACCCCCGGCGGCTCCACCCTCACCGCCCCGCAGATCTCGAAGTCCCTGCAGGACAAGGGCGGCCTGGACGCCAAGACCGCCGACTGCGTAGCCGGCATCTACATCGACACCGGCCTCTCCGACAGCGGCATCCAAAAACTCATCGACCACGGCTACACCAACCCCGCCACCCTCAACCTCACCTCCGAGGACTTCCGCAAGGCCGGCACCGCCGTAAAACGCATCACCACCGAATGCGTGAAGTAGTCGTCAGCCGCGAATGACCCTCAGCGCCAGGGCAGTTCGACGGGTTCGGCGGGCATGTCTCCGGCCAGCAGGCGACTGAGCAGGGCAGCCAGGCCGAGTGGGAACACTCGGTCCGGTGTCCGCTCCAGTTCGGCCAGCGGCCACCAGCGGTGACCGGACAGCGCGTTGCGCTCGACCTCCTGGTGGCCGGAGATGTCCACGGTGGTGGAGGTGGTGCGGACCAGGAAATAGGAGTCGGTGGCGTCGTAGAGGACGCCTTCGGAGGAGGTCCACTGGCCGGAGGAGACGGCTACCACCTGGCTCAGGCGGGTGGGGTCGATGCGCTGGCCGGTTTCCTCGAAGAGTTCGCGGATCGCGCCGTCGGGGAGTGATTCGCCCGGGTCGAGGCCGCCGCCGGGGGTGAGCCAGCCGACCTTCTCCTCGAAGGGTTCGGGTGGGGCGAAGCGGAACAGCAGCACCCGGTCGTCGGGATCGAGCAGGATGACTCGCGCGGTGGCCCGTGTGATTCCCATGATCAGATCCTAGGAATGAAAAAGATCCCCCGCCAAAGGATTTCGGCGGAGGATCTTCGTTTGAGCCGATGACGGGAATCGAACCCGCGCTACCTGCTTGGGAAGCAGGAGTTCTACCATTGAACTACATCGGCATGATGCTTTCGCGACTCTATCAGACCCCTCCCGGCCACAGCCAACCCTGGGAGTCGGGGCCGTGTCCGGGGGCGGCGCGCCGGGGTGGGGTGATCGTTTTGCGCGAACCGGGGGGTTTTGTACGGGGGCGGTCGTAGACTGTGGCGCAGGGTCGAAAGCCTGTCCACCACAGTGACTTTGGGTTGCGCTGAACGTTTGCTGGCGCGTGCGTCCGTGCTCCCATGGGGGTGACGTATGACCACGGTGCCATCGCGGGATATACCGCAACTGGAGGCCGTGCGGCCTTCCACCCGGCGGCGCGAGCCCAAGGGATCCTTCCTCTGGAAAGCGCTCACGACCACCGATCCCAAGGTGCTCGGGATTCTCTATCTGTTCTCGGCCATGTCGTTCTTCCTGATCGCGGGCGTGATGGCGCTGCTCATGCGGGCGGAGCTGGCGCGGCCGGGGCTGCAATTCCTCTCGCCCGAACAGTTCAATCAGCTGTTCACCATGCACGGCACCATCATGCTGCTGTTCTATGCGACCCCGATCGTGTTCGGGTTCGCGAACGCGGTGCTGCCGCTGCAGATCGGCGCACCCGATGTGGCGTTCCCGCGTCTGAACGCGCTCAGCTACTGGCTGTACCTGTTCGGCGCGACCATGGCGACCGCCGGTTTCGTCACCCCCGGCGGTGCGGCGGACTTCGGCTGGACGGCGTACACGCCGCTCTCGGACATCGTGCACGCGCCGGGCGTCGGCGCTGACCTGTGGATCATGGGGCTGGCGGTCTCGGGCGTCGGCACCATTCTGGGCGGCGTCAATATGGTCACCACGGTGGTCTGCCTGCGCTGCCCGGGTATGACCATGTTCCGCATGCCCATCTTCACCTGGAATATCCTGGTGACGAGTGTGCTTGTGCTGCTTGCCTTTCCGATCCTCACCGCGGCGCTGATGGCGCTGGAGGTGGACCGGCACCTGGGTGCGCACATCTACGATCCGGCCAATGGCGGCGCGATTCTGTGGCAGCACCTGTTCTGGTTCTTCGGGCATCCCGAGGTGTACATCATCGCGCTGCCGTTCTTCGGCATAGTCACCGAGATCTTCCCGGTGTTCAGTCGTAAACCGCTGTTCGGTTACACCACACTGGTTTACGCGACGCTGTCCATCGCGGCGCTGTCGGTGGCGGTGTGGGCGCATCACATGTACGCGACCGGATCGGTGCTGCTGCCGTTCTTCTCGGCCATGACATTCCTGATCGCGGTGCCCACCGGCGTGAAATTCTTCAACTGGATATTCACCATGTGGCGCGGGCAGCTGACGTTCGAGACGCCCATGCTGTGGTCCATCGGATTCCTGGTGACATTCCTGTTCGGCGGTCTGTCGGGTGTGGTGCTGGCCGCGCCACCGCTGGACTTCCATGTCTCGGACTCGTATTTCGTTGTGGCGCACTTCCATTACGTCTTGTTCGGCACCATCGTGTTCGCCACTTTCGCGGGCATCTACTTCTGGTTCCCGAAGATGACCGGCCGCATGATGGACGAACGCCTGGGCAAACTGCATTTCTGGACCACGTTCATCGGCTTCCACACCACCTTCCTGGTGCAGCACTGGCTGGGCAACGAGGGCATGCCGCGCCGGTACGCCGACTATCTGCCGAGCGATGGCTTCACCACGCTGAACACCATCTCGACCATCGGCTCGTTCGTGCTCGGGCTGTCGATGATCACGTTCGTCTGGAATGTCTTCAAGAGCTACCGCTTCGGCGAAGTCGCCACCGTCGACGATCCGTGGGGCTACGGCAATTCCCTGGAATGGGCCACCACCTGCCCGCCGCCCCGGCACAACTTCTACGAACTACCGCGCATCCGCTCCGAGCGCCCGGCCTTCGAACTGCACTATCCACATATGGTCGAGCGCATGCGCGCCGAGGCGCATTCGAGCTGGCCGCTACCCACCCGGCAGCACGTCGTCGAACTCGCCGAGACCCCGACGGACGAGGTGAAGGACAGCGACAACTAGTCTCTTGGCGTGCTGCTTTCCGATCGCGACATCCGTAAGGAGATCGCCGAAGGGCGTCTCGGGCTCGACCCGTTCGACGAGAAGCTGGTGCAGCCGTCGAGTATCGATGTGCGGCTGGACGGCCTCTTCCGGGTGTTCAACAACACCCGCTACACCCATATCGATCCCGCGCAACAGCAGGACGAGCTGACCTCGCTGGTGGAACCCGCCGCCAATGAGCCGTTCGTGCTGCATCCGGGTGAGTTCGTGCTGGGCTCCACCCTCGAGGTGTGCAGCCTGCCGGACGATCTCGCGGGCCGCCTGGAGGGCAAGTCGAGCCTGGGCCGGCTCGGCCTGCTCACCCACTCCACCGCGGGCTTCATCGATCCGGGTTTCAGCGGGCACATCACCCTGGAACTGTCGAATGTGGCGAACCTCCCGATCACCCTGTGGCCGGGTATGAAAATCGGTCAGCTCTGCCTGTTCCGATTGAGTTCACCTGCCGAGAATCCGTACGGCAGTGCCGCTGTCGGCTCGAAATATCAGGGTCAGCGCGGTCCGACCCCGTCGCGTGCCTACCTGAACTTCCAAACGCCATAAGGCAACTGAGCTCTGCGGGTGTACGTACGGCTTCGGGCGTCGTAAGGTGGCGGCGACAGGTAAAGTGACCCGACCGTAATATGCACCGCACGCACATCATCAGTGCGTGAGCGTGGTCAGTGTGGCAACGAATGGGCAGCGAATGAGTTCGGTACTGGGAGTTTCCGTGGGGGCGGGCGCGGTTCGCGTCGCACGCCCGCTCGCGGGGAATTCCGCCCGGCGCGGAACCGTCCAGCCACAGGCCGCCGACGCGTTCGATGTGCAGACCGTTCCGGTGGACGATCGCCGGGTCGAGGAGCTGGCCGCGGACGCCATCGGCGCGATACTGAGCGCCGATCAGCGGATTACCGCCACCGCCATCGCTTTCCGGGACGAACAGCACGCCCGCGCGATTCGCGCCGAGCTGGCTCGCCGTCAGTTCACCGATTACGAACTCGTGCCCGATGTGGCCGCGGCGCTGGAATTCCTCGAATTCTCCGGTGAGCTGCAGGGTTTCAGCACCGTCGCGCTCTACGATCTGGGCGCGTCCGGACTTTCGGTGACGGTGGTCGACACCGGTACGCGTCAGGTGAGTTACAGCGAGCGCACCAGCGATATCAGCGGTGATTACCTGGATTCCCTGATCCGCGAACAGCAGATCGCCTCCGGGCGCATCGCGCATCCGCCGGACGCGGCCGGTCTGGCCGCACTGGACGCGCTGTGCCGCACCGCCAAGGAACAGCTGTCGGAGAACAGCGCGGTCGCGCTGCCGTCCACCGAGGGCCTGGTACTGCTGTCGCAGGAGAACTTCGAAGCGCTGATCATGCTGGCGGTGGAATCGTCGGCGCGCATGGCGCGCGATGTGATCCTGAGATCCGAGCAGCCGGTGCAGGCGGTCGCGCTGATCGGCGGCTGCGCCCAGATTCCGCTGGTGGCAAGAGTTTTGCGGCGCTGGCTGGGGGTGCCGGTGCTGGTGCCCGCCAATCCGGAGACGGTCGCCACCCGGGGTGCGGCGATTCTGGCCCGCCCGGTGCGGCAGCGGCCCGCGCCCGCGCCGTTCACCAGCGCGTTCGAGAATTCGCTTCCGCCGCAGCATGAATCGGTGCCGCCGCTGCTATCGAGTGCCGGTGCGGAGAAGTTCAGCCGCCGCCGCGAGGTGAGCATCGCCGGGGTGGCGGTGGGCGCACTGGTCGTGGTCGCCGCGATCGGCGTCTCGCTGGGCTGGGGTCCGCAAGTGCTGGAACACGATTCGCAGAGTTCGGATGCCGGGACCACCTCGGCGGTGCCGACCACCACGAAACCGGCGACCGAGACCACCACGGTGGTGCCCACCACCACCGATGCCACCAATGAGTCGCTGGCCGCGCCGCCGCCGCGCCGGGAGACGACCACCACCACCGAGGCCCCGCCGCCGCCGGGCCCGAACACCATCACGATCATTCCGGGCCTGCCGCCGGTGATCGTTCCCACACTCCCGCCGCTGTTCCCGCCGCCCGGCGGCTGAATCGTTCGGCGTTGCACAGCCATTCCGCTGCCACTGGCGGCGCGCTCCCACCCGCCGGATCCGCCCCGTCGACTGCCGGAAATGGGGCGGATCCGGTGGGCCCGGCGCGATTCGCGCCGGATGCGAGGGCCGGCTGCGTTCAGTCCTCGCTCATATTCCCCACCGCCAGCGCCGTCGTGACGAGCAGCGACAGGGGTGGGAGTTGGAGTTCGCGGGCGGGTGGCACCACCCAGTGACAGCCCTCACGCGTCCAGCGGCCGAGACCGGTCGGCAGCATGACGGCGCTGCCGATGGCGGGTATGCCGATGTCCATCCGATTGAGCGCGGTCAGGATCTGTTCGCCCGGACGGGAATCGGGTTCGACGAGGAAGCTCCAGCGAATCTGCCGTGCCAGCATGGGACCGGTGCGGCGCTGCTGTCGCAGTGCGGCGCGGACCATTTCGGCGCGCGCCACGGGTAAATGCAACACGCCGACCTTGGCGGTGACCGGGAGCATGACGAAGCCGCCGCGTTCGGCTACCGGTAGCCCGAATTCGTGCCGGTAGAAGGACACCCAGTCCTGCACCGTGCGCAGCTTGTCCGTATTCACGACCCGACTCCTGCCTCCCGATTCCAGGGTGCGGCCGGGCGGCCCGCGCGGTAACGCCCGCATGCCCTCCTTGCGCTGCCCAAGCACTGCCACTGCTACTCGCGCGTAATTTGGTCATACCAGCTATGTTTCGGCTGTGGCCGTGGTCACGATGCGCTCGTACCCTGGACATCGGAGTTCGTTCGGAAGGATGACGTCGTGGTCCGGCAGTGGTCAGGTAAAGAGGCCCGTGCCCTCCGCGATGCCAAACGGATGAGTATCCGGGAGTTCGCGGCGCATTTGGGCGTTCACGAACGTCTGGTTTCTAAGTGGGAGGCCGGTGGCGATCGCGTCCACCCCCGCCCCGTCAATCAGGCCGCTCTCGATACCTCTCTCGCCAGGTCCGACGATATTGTGCGGGCCCGGTTCGCGGCTTTGATCGACCAGCCACTGATCGACCGCCCCGTACCGGGTTTCGATGCGCGCCAGGATGTTCCGGCGCAGGCCAGTTATTCCAGCGACGCGGAACTGCTGGCACTCGTCGATACGGGTGCGATGAGGGGCGATGCGTTAGCGGCTATTTCGGAGAGGGATCTGATCATGGCGGCTGCCCATGAAGCAAGCGAGCACGCCGGGAGGGCGGAGAGTTCCAATGTGGGTGCCACCACATTGGAGCAGCTCGATGCCGATGTCACGCGAATCGCCAATGATTACGTGCACGTCCCGCCGGTGCCCATGATGGTGGAGATGCTGCGGGTGCGCCGCCGCGTCTACCGCCTGCTGGAGGGGCATCAGCGCCCGGCCGATACCGGTCACCTCTACCTGCTCGCGGGGACTTTGTCCGGATTGTTGGCCAATGCCAGCACCGATCTCGGCTACGTCGACGCCGCGGGCGAACAGGCAAGGGCCGCTTGGGCTTACGCGGAGTTGTGCGGCCACAACGGTTTACGGGCCTGGACACGCGGTATGCAGGCGCTGATCGAATACTGGTCCGACCGTCCGCGCCGCGCGGTGCTGCTGGCGCAGAGCGGACAGCAGTACGCGGAGTCCGCGACCTCGCAGGTGCGGCTGCACAATATCGAGGCGCGCATCTGGTCCCGCCTGGGCGCACCGGCCGATACCGAGCGCTGCATCCACGCCGCCGACGACGCCCGCGACGGCAATTCCAGCGACACGCTGCACGACGAGGTCGGCGGCGTCTTCGGTTTCAATCAGCCCAAGGCGCAGTACTACGCGGGCGCGACCTATATCCATCTCGGTCAGGCCGAACCCGCGCTGGAGGCGACCCGGCGCGCCATCGAGCTGTATTCGAACGGGCCCACCGAACAGCGCTCGTACGGCGCGGAATCGCTCGCCCGGGTGGACAGCGCGGCCGCGCACCTGATCAACGGCAGCCTGGACGGTGCCGCCGAAGCCCTGCAACCGGTGCTGCAACTCGATGAGGACAAGCGGATCGCGCAATTGGAGGAACGGCTCGGCGGGCTGCGCCAGCGCCTGATCCGGCCCGGGTTCCGCGAGGCCGTCGAGGCCAGGCAACTGGATGAGCGGATCGAGGAGTTCTGCGGCACCACCGCCGCCAAGAGCATGTTGCCGCCCGATTCCGTGCGGTGAAAAAAGCTGGTTGCGGGCGGATGGCACCATTGGACGGGTGAGTCCTTCCAGTCACCTACCGCATCGGTCCCCGCGCGTCCTGGAGCAGTCGACCAAACTCCAGAACGTGGTCTACGAGATCCGGGGACCGGTCCACGCACACGCGGCGCGGCTGGAATCCGAGGGCCACCGCATTCTCAAGCTCAATATCGGCAATCCCGCGCCGTTCGGTTTCGACGCCCCGGACGTGATCATGCGCGACATGATCGCCGCGCTGCCGTACGCGCAGGGCTATTCCGAGTCCAAGGGCATCCTGCCCGCGCGCCGGGCCATCGTGACGCGGTACGAGGTGGTGCCGGGCTTCCCGAAGTTCGATGTGGACGATGTCTACCTGGGCAACGGCGTCTCCGAGCTGATCACCATCACCATGCAGGCGCTGTTGAACAATGGCGACGAGGTGCTGCTGCCCGCGCCGGACTATCCGCTGTGGACGGCCATGACCAGCCTCGCGGGCGGCACCCCGGTGCACTACCTGTGCGATGAGTCCAATGGCTGGCAGCCGGATATCGCCGATATGGAATCCAAGATCACCGACAAGACCAAGGCCATTGTCGTGATCAATCCGAACAATCCGACGGGTGCGGTGTACTCGGCGGAGGTGCTGCAGCAGATCGTGGATCTGGCGCGCAAGCATCAACTGCTGCTGCTGGCCGATGAGATCTACGACAAGATCCTGTACGACGATGCCAAGCACATCTCGCTGGCCTCGCTCGCGCCGGATCTGCTGTGCCTGACCTTCAACGGGCTGTCCAAGGCGTACCGGGTGGCGGGGTATCGCTCCGGCTGGCTGGTGATCACCGGGCCGAAGGATCACGCCGAGGGGTTCCTGGAGGGCATCTCGCTGCTGGCGTCCTCGCGGCTGTGCCCGAATGTGCCCGCGCAGCATGCCATTCAGGTGGCGCTCGGCGGGCATCAGAGCATCGAGGATCTGATTCTGCCGGGCGGGCGACTACTCGAGCAGCGCGATGTGGCGTGGGAGAAGCTCAATACGATTCCGGGCGTCTCGTGCGTGAAGCCGCAGGGCGCGCTGTACGCGTTCCCGCGCCTGGACCCGGAAGTCCATGAGATCCACGATGATTCGAAGCTGGTGCTGGATCTGCTGCTGCAGGAGAAGATCCTCATGGTGCAGGGGACCGGGTTCAACTGGCCGCACCACGACCACCTCCGGATCGTGACGCTGCCGTGGGCGCGGGACCTGTCGGTGGCGATCGAGCGGTTCGGCAACTTTTTGTCGAGTTACCGTCAGTAGGTAGGGGATTGGGACATACGTCCGGTGAACTGGGCGTTTGTCCAGTGTCCGGGTTGCGACAAAGCCAAAAACAAACCGCTAGTACGAAAAAGTTCGGTTTTTAGAGACTTAGCTAGCGCAAAGAACTGACTTTTGTGTACAGTGGGACTCGGCACTCAGGTGCCCGGCCAGACCTCCTACCCCCCCTGGGACGTCTGGCCCTGGATTGGTCGGCCTACCCCCCCTGGGCCGCCGTCCCGGGCGGCGGAGACATCCCCCTGCTCTCCGCCGCCCCTCCAGGAATTCTCCACCGCCTCCCCGTGACTTCTGCCGGGACTTAGGCCGTGGAGACTTTTCAACCGGACTAACCAGGGATTTTGGTCCCGTTTCGGGGGTACCCCCGGAGTTACCCCCACCTCACGAGATCAGTTGTCCCGTTGGTTCTCCGGTTAGAGCTTCGGGAACGGTTTTCGTTTAGGCTCCCTGAGTGAGCGATCACCATCACCACCACCATGACCACTCCGGACCCATCGCCATCGGCGCCACCGCCAAGTGGGTCGTCATCGGATTGCTGACCTTCATCGGGGTGCTGGTGGTGGGCGGCGCGATCTGGCTCTGGCCCAGCAGTCAGCACGTGGACATTCCGCTGCCCATGCAGAACGGCGGCGGCGGGGCACTGGTGACCGAGGCCGGGACGGTGATCAGCCAGGACCTCGGACCGTGCGGAAGTCCTTCGCTGGGAAAGCCGTTCGAGGATAAGCCGCAGGCGCCGCGCAGCAATGCGTACAACTGCCAGCGCAGCATCGTCACCATCGACTCGGGTGCGGACAAGGGTAAGAAGACGCTCTTCGAGATCGCGCCCGGCCCCGGACAACCCGATCTGCGCGTCGGCGACAGCCTGCGCATCGTGCGGCAGAGCGATACCAACGGGGCCACCGTGTACTCGTTCGACGATTACGCGCGCGGACTGCCGCTGAGCCTCATCGTCGGAGCCTTCGCGCTGGTGATCATCGTGGTGGCGCGCTGGCGCGGCCTGCGAGCGCTGATCGGGCTCGGCTTCGCCTTCGTGGTGCTGGTGGGCTTCATGCTGCCCGCGCTGCTGGACGGGAAACCGGCCATTCCGGTGGCGCTGGTCGCGGGCTCGCTCATCCTGTACTCGGTGCTGTATCTGGCGCACGGGGTGAACCTGCGCACCAGTTCGGCGCTGCTCGGCACGCTCACCTCCATGGTGCTGGCGGCCGTATTGTCCTGGGTCGCACTGAAGATGACGCATCTGACGGGTCTGTCCGAGGAACAGAACACCAATGTGGCGACCTATCTCCAGCACGTGAGCATTACCGGATTGCTGTTGGCGGGCTTCATCATCGGCTCGCTCGGTGTGCTCAACGACGTCACCATCACCCAGGCTTCCGCCGCCTTCGAACTGGCGGCCCTCGACGAGAAGGCTTCCCGCCGAGGCATTTTCGCCGCCGCCATGCGGGTCGGCCGGGACCATATCGCCAGTACCGTCTACACCCTGGTGCTCGCCTACGCCGGTGGCGCGCTGCCGTTGCTGCTGCTGTTCAGCGTCGCGGGCCGCTCCATGCGCGATGTGCTCACCGGTGACGCCGTCGGCATCGAGATCGCGCGCTCCGCGGTCGGCGGTATCGCCCTCGCCCTCTCGGTACCGCTGACCACCGCCATCGCGGTCATCCTGGCCCGCCCCTTCGGTCATAAGCCCCCGGTCGCGGTGCGAACCGGTGCCAACCGCCCGCGCCCCGCCAAACGCGCCGCCCGCCCCGCCGGAACCCGCCCCACCGCGACAGGTGATGCGGCACAGCCGGTCTCACCGCCGCGCGGCCCGCGCCAAGCGCCGACGGTGAGCTCACCGAGCAGGCAGGACGCACCACCGCAGCGGCAGGAAGCACCAGCGCCGCAACAGCCGCAACAGCCCTGGCAGGACGCGTGGCAGGAAGCGCCGCAGCAATCCTGGCCCGCATCGGGGCCACAGAACGTGGTGCGCCCGCAGGGCGAACCGCCCGCTCCCTGGTCGCTGAGAGCCGCTTCGGAACAACAGGATTCGCCCTACGAGGATACGGATCCGTCACTGCCGCGCCCGCCCTCGAAGCCGCAGCAGCCGCCGCGCGGGGGCCGTCACTCCAAGCCTTGAGAACGGGCGAGGGTGACGCGCTCGGCGGAGCGCGCCACCCTCTTACTCCGATTCGGTGTCAAGGCGCGGTGTGAGCACCGGATCGGAGAGTCGGTGACCGGTCAGAGGCGTTGCCATAGTGCGGGTGTCGCCGAGGGCATCCAGTTCGGGTCGTAGACGGTGTGCGCCTGTAAGCAGCGGTAGCGGCGGCCCTGATAGGTGACGACATCGCCGATCTCGTAGCGCGCGCCCACGGTCCAAGCATTGCCCGCGGGCTGATCGGTGGTGGTGTGCTGATGGGTGGTGGTCGGCGGAACCGTCGTGGTGACCGGTGGCTTGGTGGTGGTCGTGGCCGGGGGCGTCGTCGCGGGCGGTGCCGTGGTGGTGACCGGTGGTTTGGTGGTCGTCGGCGGCACGGTGGTGGAAGGCGGTGTGGTGGTGGGTGTTCCGCCGCCGCCGATCTGCAGGTCCAGGCAGGAGTAGAAGGCGTTGGCGGTATCGCCGATATTCCAGATGGCCAGGAGTTTCTGCCTGCCGCTGTAGCCGCTCAGGTCGATGGTGTGGGTGACGCCGTCGGACGGCGGGGGCTGATTGTTGCCGTCGACCAGGCTGACCCGGGTGCCGCCGATGTAGTACTCCCAGTTCAGGGTTCGATGCAGGGCGGTGAAGGTCCAGGTGAAAGTGGCTGTGCTGCCCACGGATTGGACCTGCCAGGGTTTGCTGTCATCGTCGAGTTCGGCGAACCGGGAGATATTGGCGCTGCAATTGCGCAGGCCCTTCACACCTTCCACGCTCTGCGGCTCGTACTTGATATCCCCGCAGGACACGATGCTCTTGGCGCACTGCGCCTGTCTGCTCAGCGGGGATGAGATATAGCCGTGTGCGTTGGCCACCGCCGCGGGCAGGATCGCCACCAGAAAAGGTGTGAGCCCGATCGAGGCCGCGACAATGGACAGTCTTCTACTGCTAACCACCTGAAACTCCTTGCGAGACAAGGGGGCAGCGGGGGCCGGCGTGCTGTCCCGTGATGGATCCGTGACGTGATCCGAATCACTTTGAAGCAAAATCGTGCTCTGAAAGATATGTGGCAGCAACGTTTTGGTCAAGCGATCTAGCTCGAGAAAGTCAAAAATAATGGAGCACAGCAAACTTCAACTGTGCTCCAGCAAACTCATTATCCAGATCGGATGAATTCCTAAACCGAAAGTCGCGCCGCCTCGCGGAGCGCGGCGACGCCATCGGCATCGGTGACGAAATGGTCGTACCCGCTGGGCGCGCCGATCTCCGCGAACGAGACATCGGTACCGTCCGGCCGCGTCAGCGCGGGCACCGGAACGCGCACCGCCGCATGCAGATCCCGCACCCCCGTCAATTCGATCACCCGCCGCGCGTTGTCGGCGCGCAGGCCGCCGCAGGCCATCACCTGAATTCGCCCGTCCGCCAAGGTGACCAGCCGCGTGATCAGCGCGGCGCCGTCGAGCACCGACTCCTGCCGTCCCGAGGTGAGCAATCTGGTGAACCCCAGTTCCAGCAATTGATCGAAGCCGTCATAGGGATCCGCGCACACATCGAAGGCCCGATGACAGGTCACCTCCATACCCTCCGCGGCCGCGATCAATTCGGCATTGGGAGCCGCGGCCACATGGCCGAGCTCGTCCAGCACGCCGATCACGACCCCGTGCGCACCCGCGCTCCGCACCCGCTCCACATCGGCGCGCATCAGCGCCACCTCATCGGCGGAATACCGGAAATCACCCGGGCGCGGCCGAATGAGCACATGCACCTGCACCTTCGAGGCCGCCGCCACGGCCGCTTCGATGAGCGCGATATTCGGTGTCAGCCCGCCCACCGACAGCCCGGTACACAATTCCACCCGAGTGGCCCCCGCCGCATCCGCGATCCGAACCCCCTCGAGCGACTCGACTCCGATCTCGACCCGAACCGCTCCCGCATCCGTCATACCTCGAATTATGGTCGAAGATCACCGACAATGTTTGCCGGGCATTAGCAGAATCATGCGGGCTAACCCGATTTCGCCGCACCGACCAGCGCACACGCCGATCTGATCCCACCTCGCCGGGTACGAGCGCGGCCCCGGCAACCTTCGCCCGGCAGTCCCGGATCGGTTGCCGGGCACCGTCGCGCGCCGCCCGGCGCGGGTCAGGTGCGGCGGGCGCGGAAACGGCGAAGGCGCGCCACCCGGGTGGGTGGCGCGCCTTCGTCAGTCGCGGTCGGGCGTCAGTTCTTCTTGCCCGGGGCCTTCATACCGGACTTGAAGCCGAGGCCGCCCGGCTTGGAGGCCGGCGGCTTGGCCGCGCCATTGCCCTCGGTGGCCGGAGCCGCGTCGGTGGCCTTGGCTTCGGTGCCGTTGGCTTCGGTGCCGTTCGCTTCGGCGGGGGCGGTTTCGGCGGGAGCCGGGGCAACTGCCTCGGGTGCCGAATCAGCCGGTGCCGCAGGGGCTTCGGTGGCCGGAGCTTCGGCAGCCGCGGCGGCCGGGGCAGCCGGAGCCGCAGCGCCGGGAGCCTTCGGCCCGGGGCGCTTGAGGCCGGACTTCATGGCCAGACCCTTGGGCGCGATGGACGGCTTGGCCTCGGTGGCCTCGGCCGGAGCCGCTGCCGCGGTGGCCGGTGCCGAATCCGCCGGGGCGGCAGCGGTTTCCGCGGCGGCCGAGGTCGCCTCGGTCGCGGTGGCCTCGGCCGGTGCGGCGGCGGGCTTGGCGCCCGGAGCCTTGGCCGCGCCCTTCATGGCCAGACCCTTACCCGGAGCCTTCGCCGGACCCTTCATGGCCAGACCCTTGACGGGTGCGGCCGGGGCCGCCGTCGCCTCGGTATCCGCCGGGGCGGAAGCGGCTGCGGGAGCGGCGGTTTCGGCCGGAGCCGCCTTCGCGCCCGGAGCCTTGAGCCCGCCCTTCATGGCGAGACCCTTACCGCCGGGAGCCTTGGCGGCACCCTTCATACCCAGACCCTTGGCGGGTGCGGCCGGAGCCGCCGCCTCGCTGGCCTCGGCCGGAGCCGCTTCGGCGGTCGCTTCGGTGGCGGCGGGCTTGGCACCGGGGGCCTTGAGGCCGCCCTTCATACCCAGTCCCTTACCGCCCGGAGCCTTGGCCGGACCCTTCATCCCGAGACCCTTGCCCGCCGGAGCGGCCTTGGGTTCGGCGGGCGCGGCTTCGGCGACGGCGGCCTCGGCCGCGACCGGCTCGGGCTCCGAAACGGGTTCCGGCTCTTCGACCTTCGGCTGCTGGATGACCTTCAGGTTCTCGGTCAGCACACCGGAGTCGACGCGGTCGATGGACTGCAGCATGAGCTGGGCGACATCCACGACCTCGACGCCCTGGCCGACCTCACCGCTGTCCTTGCGGGCGGTGACGCCGTCGGTGAGCATGACGCGGCAGAACGGGCAGCCGGTCGCGATCATGGACGGCTCATTGCCGCCGTTGAGCGTGTCCAGGGCCTCGTCGACGCGGTCGACGTTGATGCGCTTGCCGAGCTGCTCCTCCATCCACATGCGCGCGCCACCGGCGCCACAGCACATGGAACGTTCACCGTGGCGGGGCATTTCGATCAGCTTGGAGCCCGAGGCCTCCATCAGCTCACGCGGCGCGTCGTAGATCTTGTTGTGCCGGCCCAGGTAGCAGGGGTCGTGGTAGGTGACGTTCTGCGCGACCGGGGACACCGGGATCAGGTTCTTCGAACGCACCAGGCGGTTCAGCAGCTGGGTGTGGTGCACCACCTCGTAGGTGCCGCCGACCTGCGGGTACTCATTGTTCAACGCGTTGAAGCAGTGCGCACAGGTGACCACGATCTTCTTCTTGGACGCCTCGACACCCTCGAACACCGAATCCAGCACCGCGATGTTCTGCATGGCCAACTGCTGGAACAGGAACTCGTTACCCGCACGCCGCGCCGAGTCACCGGTGCAGGTCTCCTCCTGACCCAGCACCATGAACTTCACACCCGCGGTGGCCAGCAACTCGGCCACGGCCTTGGTGGTCTTCTTCGCACGATCCTCGTACGCACCGGCACAACCGACCCAGAACAGGTACTCGTACCCGTCGAAGCTATCGGCGTCCTTACCGAAAACCGGGACCTCGAAATCGATTTCGCTGATCCAGTTCAGGCGATCCTTGGCGTTCTGACCCCACGGATTGCCCTTGTTCTCCAGGTTCTTGAACAGACCCGCGAGCTCGGACGGGAACTCCGACTCGATCAACACCTGGTAACGGCGCATATCGATGATGTGATCCACATGCTCGATATCGACCGGGCACTGCTCCACACACGCACCACAGGTCGTGCAGGACCACAACACCTCGGGATCGATGATGCCGCTCACATCTTCGCCGCCGACCAGCGGGCGCTCGGCCTCGGCGCGCGCGGCCTCCGGAATCTGCGCCAGCGCACGCTCATTCGGCTTGCCCTCGGCGTCGACGAGACCGATCTCGTCACCGCCCATATCCTTGCGGCCACCGGCCAGCAGGTACGGGGCCTTGGCGTAGCCGTGGTCGCGCAGCGACATGATCAGCAGCTTGGGCGAGAGCGGCTTACCGGTATTCCATGCGGGGCACTGGGATTGGCAGCGGCCGCATTCGGTGCAGGTGGTGACGTCGAGGATGTCCTTCCAGGAGAAATCCTCGAACTTGCCGACGCCGAAGGTGTCGTTGTCCGGGTCCGCCGTCTCCATATCGATCGGCTTGCCCTGCGACATCATCGGCTTCAGCGCGCCCAGGGCGACGGTGCCGTCGTCCTCACGCTTGAAGTAGATGTTCGGGAACGCGGCGAAGCGGTGCCACGCCACACCCCAGGTGACATTGCGGCCGACCAGCAGCAGGAACAGCGCGCCGGAGCAGAGCTTGATGAACGCGAAGATCGACACCATGGCGATCGATTCGGGCAGCAGCTTGGCGACCTGCTCGGTGAAGAAGTCGCTCCAGGTGTGCGATTCGCCGTAGGTGGCGATCTTGCCGGCCTTCACGAAGATCATGCCCAGGCCCTCGACGAGCACGATGCTCTCGATCACATAGGCGGGGGCGAACTTCGAGCCGCTGAAGCGCGAAAGGCGTTCCGGCACACGGGGATGATTCAGCTGGCGGATGATGATCAGCGCCACGATGCCGACCACGGTGCCGATGCCCAGCAGCTCGTCCACCAGGTGGTAGATGCCCCAGGAGCCGATGATCGGCCAGTGGAACTCGGGGTTGAAGATCTGGCCGTACGCCTCGAACCAGAGGATGAATCCGGCGAGGAAGCCGATCATGACCAGCCAGTGCGCCCAGCCGACCGTGCGGAACTTGTTCATGCGCGTATGCGCGAGGAACTCCACGAACATGGTCTTGAAGCGGGGGAGGAACGGCCGCCACCGATCGGGTGCGGACTGCCCGACCATGATGGTGCGCGTTATGTTGCGCACGCCTCCGATGAACGATGCCCAACAGAAGACTGTGAACACCGCTCCAATCGTGCCCAGTGTCACTGTCAGGGCATTCATGTCGCGACCTTTCTGACCGGTTCAACAAGCTCTCCGAGGACGGCCTGGTCCGCCTTGGCTGGCTCGTATCCTAACGGACAGTAAGTTACCCGCCGGTAACTTAGCTGTCCAGGGTTTTCCCACACCGTAAATCCCGGCAAATCACGCGCGTAACAAAGGGCAGGCTTACTTGGAAAGCCCCGCTATTTCGGGGCGTTATGAATGTCGCTAATCGGTCACTGTTCGATTAAGCTCACGACGTCCGAAGTCTGTGCGCATCTTCACATGCTCGGGGAGAGTTCGCCGTTAGCGCGTAGGCAGGGCCCGAGGGAAGCCAGGGCCTCGCGTGGCGAAGATGCGGACAGCGGATCTACCTGATGATGGATTGGAAAAAACCGAATGAAGTTTCGCAGCACCACTGCGGCGGCTGCCATGGTCATCGGCGCAATGACCATCGGGACGACTTCTGCCTATGCCGATAACGCTCCCACCCCCGCAGAGCCGACGGGTATCCAGTACTCGTCCAAGCTGGTCGACCAGAAGGTCGGCGACAAGGACGTCAAGACCATCGTCTCGACGCTGAAGAACGGCACCTTCGAGCTGGCTCAGGTCGACGGAGCCACCAAGGAAGACCCGAAGCAGACGATCGTCAACGTCAAGGGTCCGGACGGCGTCACCGCCGTCTCCTTCCCGCTCAACTACTCCGTCGCCGGAACCAAGATCCCGGTCGCGGCCGCGTTGAAGAACGACAACAAGGTGCTCGAGCTGGTGCCCGAGAAGCCGGCCGGTTTCGACGCCGCCGCGCTCCCGGTGTTCAACACGCCGACTGTCGCTGTCGCACAGGAGAAGCCGATCGCATCGGCTCAGGAAATCGCCTCGCCGGTCGAGGACCAGCGCGCGATGAACAACTTCACCACCCAGTTCGGTCTCGCCACCGCCATCGGCGGCTTCGTCGGCACCGCGGTCGGTGTCGTCATCGGCGGCGCGATCGGCATTGCCCTGGGCGCGATCCAGTGCATGACCATCGTGCTCTGCCTCACCGCCATCCCGACCTTCGTCGCGCTGGCCGGTATCGGCGGCATCCTGGGCACCATCGCCTTCGGCGCACCCGCGCTGGGCGTTGCCGGTATGGACCTGATCAACACCTTCCAGGCCACCCCGGGTACCAGTGCATGACCATCGTGCTCTGCCTCACCGCCATCCCGACCTTCGTCGCGCTGGCCGGTATCGGCGGCATCC
>NZ_JBHJXS010000029.1:0-17327 GCF_042269265.1 Nocardia sp. NPDC056000
TTGCCGGGGGCTCGGGCTATAAGGCCGGATCTCTGGGTCGGGGTCACGACGCCGGACGAATCCGGCGTCGTGACCGCCGTGTAGGTGAGCGTGCCGTCCCCGTGCGGCGGGGTAGGGGCCAGGGTCTGGTTTCCCGCCGCGCGACCGGACTCGTCCGGAACGGCACACCACCCCGCGATCACGATCAGGGTCAGCGCTCCCAGGACCACCCCTGCGGCGATCTCCGCATCCTTCCTGGTCACAGCTGCCCTTCCCGTAGTCGCGAGGCTTTCACCTGCGATTACTTTATGAACATCAGTGTTCGTATTCACGAGTAGCGAACTACTCGTTCTTCAGCCTCGCTCGAGGACCGCGAACTCGCGTGCCCACAGTTTCTTGGGGGTACACGAAACCGACCCATCGGTTGGTTCACTGCCCGCTCGGATCGGCCCGGAATTTTTCGGGCCCGGGCATTGTCTATACTTTCCGTTTGGCAACCATGCCTAGTCGGTTCCGGTTCACGCCTCGCGAGGCGACCCGGCGCCATTCGAAAGGACACCATGAAGGCAGGAATTCACCCCACGTACGTCGATACGACGGTCGTGTGCGGCTGCGGCAACACCTTCCAGACCAAGAGCACCAAGGAGTCCGGCCAGATCTCGGTCGAAGTTTGCTCCCAGTGCCACCCGTTCTACACGGGCAAGCAGAAGATCCTGGACACCGGTGGCCGCGTGGCTCGCTTCGAGGCTCGCTACGGCAAGCGTACGAAGGCCAGCGAAGCCAACTAGCTACTCTGACGACGCCCGTCCTGTGCACAAAGCAGGGCGGGCGTCGCGGTGTTTCCAGGGTCGGCCGCGGACAGCAGCGGAAAGACCCGCAAACTATCTGTGAGCACGACCGACCCGAGGAGCAACCGCGATGGCTGACAAGACAGCCCCCAACGCGATCGACGACATTCTGGCCGAATACGGCGCGCTGGAAGCCCAGCTGGCCGATCCGGACCTGCACAACAATCCGGGCGCGGCGCGCCGGGTCGGCAAGCGCTTCGCCGAACTCGGCCCGATCATGGCCGCCTACAACAAACTCACCACCACGCGTGACGATCTGGCGGCGGCCGAAGAACTCGCCGCCGACGATTCCTCCTTCGCCGCCGAAATCCCGGGATTGCGCGCGCAGGTCGAGGAATTGGAGAAGACGCTCACCGATCTGCTCGCCCCGCGCGATCCGCACGACGCGGATGACGTTGTGCTGGAAGTGAAATCGGGTGAAGGCGGCGAGGAATCCGCGCTCTTCGCCTCCGATCTGGCGCGCATGTACATCCGGTACGCCGAACGGCACGGGTGGAAGGTCGAGGTGCTCGACGCCAACATCACCGATATGGGTGGCTACAAAGAGGCGACCATCTCCATCAAGGCCAAGGAGCCGTCCCTGGACGGCGTCTGGTCCAAGCTGAAATTCGAGGGCGGCGTGCACCGCGTACAGCGCGTCCCCGTCACCGAATCGCAGGGCCGCATCCACACCTCGGCCGCCGGTGTCCTGGTGTACCCCGAGCCCGACGAGGTGGAGGAGGTGCAGATCGACGATAAGGATCTGCGCGTCGACGTGTACCGCTCCTCCGGTAAGGGTGGACAGGGCGTCAACACCACCGACTCCGCCGTCCGCATCACCCACCTACCCACCGGCATCGTCGTGACCTGCCAGAACGAGCGTTCACAGCTGCAGAACAAGATGCGTGCCATGCAGGTGCTCGCCGCCCGGTTGCAGGCGCTGGCCGAGGAGCAGGCCGATCAGGAAGCCGCCGCGGGCCGCGCCTCGCAGATTCGCACCGTCGACCGCTCCGAGCGCATCCGCACCTACAACTTCCCCGAGAACCGGATCGCCGATCACCGCATCGGCTTCAAGGCGCACAACCTCGATTCGGTGCTCGACGGCAATCTGGAAGACCTCTTCCAGGCCCTCGGCGAGGCCGACCGCGCCGCCCGCCTCGCCGCCGAATAAATCGTCAGCTAACCGAATCCTGCCGGTCGGAACGGCTTTCGTGGGAATATGAATCGCTCGTCGGGACCGTCCACCGGAGAGGTCGGCACATCATGAACCGCGCGCCGTTGCGCCCAGCGATCCGCGAGGCCGCGGAAGTGTTGGCGGCCGCCGGGGTGCACAGCCCCGGCACCGACGCGGAATTGCTCGCGGCACACGTGCTGGGCGTGGACCGCATGCGCCTGGCCCTGGTGCCGATGGTCACCGCCGACCAGCTGGAGGAATTCCGCAAACTGGTGGCCCGTCGCGCCGAACGTGTTCCGCTGCAACACCTTACGGGTACGGCGGCGATGGGGGAGATCGATCTCGCGGTGGGGCCGGGCGTGTTCATCCCCCGTCCGGAGACCGAGTTGCTCTTCGCCTGGGCCCTGGCTCAATTGGAAGCGGTCGGGCACGAACACCAGCCGATCGTGGTGGATCTCTGCACGGGTTCGGGTGCGCTCGCGCTGGCGATCGCGCATGCCCGCCCCGATGTCCAGGTGCACGCGGTGGAACTCGACTCCGAGGCCATCGCCTGGGCGCGCCGCAATGCCCTGCAACTCGCGGACGAGGGCGACACCCCCATCGATCTGCACGCCGCCGATGTCACCGATCCGGCGCTGCTCACCCAACTCACCGGCACGGTCGATATCGTCGTGTCCAACCCGCCGTATATCCCCGCGGCCGCCGAACTGGATCCCGAAGTCGCGGACCACGATCCACACCGCGCCCTCTTCGGCGGCCCCGACGGCCTGGATGTCATCCGCCCCATGGTTCCGAATATCGCGCGACTGCTGCGCCCCGGCGGTGCGGTGGCCATCGAACACGATGACACCAACGGTTCCGGAGTGGCGGCGCTGCTCACCGCCGCCGGGTTCACCGCGGTCGTCGAACACCCCGATCTCGCGGGCAAACCCCGCTTCGTGGTCGCCCGGTTCGCCGCCGAATAGGCGGCGGCGCGCACCGTCATCGGCGGACTTTCCGTCCGGGCGGTCGTGGAATTCGAGTCCGCGCCGCCCGCGACCCACCGCGACGAATGACTCTCGAGGTATCCGTGCCAAGATGTTGCGCGTGAGTACCGTCTACGACTGTGCCGATTCCGATTCGCGGGCCGCTGGTTTGATCGCGGCCCGGAGTGCGCTGAAATCGGGACGGCTGGCAGTGATTCCGACCGACACCCTCTACGGCCTGGCCGCCGACGCCTTCGACAGCCAGGCTGTCAGCGCGCTGCTGGCCGCCAAGCGGCGTGGCCGGGATATGCCGGTGCCGGTGCTCGTCGGATCGTGGAACACGATCGACGGCTTGGTGTTCTCGGTCCGCCCGCAGGCGCGCGAACTCATCCGCGCGTTCTGGCCCGGTGGCCTGAGTCTCGTTGTGCAGCAAGCCCCTTCGCTCGCCTGGGACCTGGGGGACACCCGGGGCACGGTGATGCTGCGGATGCCGTTGCATCCGGTCGCGCTCGAGGTGCTGCGTGAGGTCGGCCCGCTCGCGGTGTCGAGTGCGAACGTGTCCGGGCAGCCGCCCGCCAAGACCGCCGCGGAGGCCAAGGCGCAGCTGGGCGATCTGGTCGGGGTGTACCTCGACGGCGGTCCCGCCGATCACGCGATCGCCTCCACCATCGTGGATCTGACGTCCGATGCCCCGCGCATTCTGCGCGAGGGCGCCGTCCCGACCGAGAAGGTGGCGGAGGTCCTCGGCATGTCGCCGGAGGAGCTGCTGTCCCCAGGCGAGCGGTGACGGCCCGATAAATGCTGTTGAGTCAGGGCGTTTTCAGCCAGGGCGCGGTCGTCCCGCTGCGGGAGCTGCTGCTGGTGCTGTTCGTCGCGTCGGTGGTGACCTTTCTCTGCACCGGCGGAATCCGGGTGGGGGCCATTGCCTTCGGCGCCGTGGCGGTACCGCGTGAGCGCGATGTCCATGTGAAGCCGATTCCCCGCATGGGCGGGCTCGGCATCTATCTGGGTGTCATCGGCGCGGTGCTGTTCGCGCATCAGCTGCCCGCGTTGCGCCGCGGCTTCGACTATCCGAAGGACATTCCGGCGGTGCTCGCGGCGGGCACGCTGATCGTGCTGGTCGGAATCATCGACGACCGCTGGGGTTTGGACGCGCTCACCAAATTCGTCGGTCAGGTGACCGCGGCCGGGGTGATGGCGGTGATGGGCCTGTCCTGGGTGGCCATCTACAACCCCTTCACCAATGAGACCGTGGTGCTGGATCCGCTGCAGGGCGGTCTGGTGACGGTCGGCATCACGGTGACGCTCATCAATGCCATGAATTTCGTCGACGGTCTGGACGGTTTGGCCGCGGGTCTGGGTTTCATCGCCTCGGTCGCGGTTTTCGTGTTCAGCGTCGGCCTGCTCTACGAAGTCGGCGGTTCGACCGATACCTATCCGCCCGCGCTGCTGGCCGCCGCGCTTGCCGGTGGTTGTCTGGGATTTCTGCCGCACAATTTTCAACCGGCCCGAATATTCATGGGCGACACCGGCTCCATGCTCATCGGATTGATGCTGGCCGCGGTGTCGACGGGTGCGTCGGGCCGAATTCCGCTGCAGGGTTACGGCCCGCGCGACATCGTGGGTCTGTTGTCGCCGCTGTTGCTGGTGGGCGCGGTGATGTTCATTCCGGTACTCGATCTTGTTTTGGCGATCGTGCGCCGAGTTCGCGCGGGTGTGAGTTTCTCCACTCCCGACAAAATGCATCTGCATCACCGTTTGCTGCAGATCGGGCATTCGCATCGCCGCGTCGTGCTGTTGATCTACTTGTGGGTGAGCGTGCTCGCTTTCGGCGCGGTCGGCACGTCATTGATGGATCGGCGCGTGGTGGTGCTGCTGTTCGCGGCGGGCCTGGTGTTCGCGCTGATCGTGACCTCGGTGCCGTCCTGGCGCGAGCTCACCGCGCGTGCGGGACGCAAACCACCGCGCGGCCCGGACGCGACCGCCCGGTAGAGTTTGCTGACGTGAGCACGCCTTCCACCCCCGATCCCGACGCCCCGCTGCGGGCGGCCCTGCGCTACGGCCTGATGGGTTTGGCTGTGCTGGTGGTGGTTTCGGCAATTCTGTCGTCGATCATCGCCGGTGTGCCCGGCCTCTGGGGCGCACTGATCGGTTCGGCCATCGGCGGCGGATTCATTCTGACGACCGCCGCCTCGGTGCTCTTCAGCGCGAAGATCGAATCCGGTTTGCAGGGCATCGTGATCCTGGGCAGCTGGGTCGGAAAGCTGGTGCTGGCGCTCGTCGTCGTCGCGATTCTTCGCAAATTCGACTTCTACAGCCCGACCGCGCTGTTCCTGACCGTGGTCGGCGCGCTCCTGATCGTGCTCGGCGCGGAGACGTATGGCCTTCTGCGGCAACGGGTTCCGACGGTTCAGACCGAACGAGAGCTGTAACCGCGGCGCAGTTCACCGGCTGTTTATGCCACCCCCTACACGTTGTCGTAGATAACTTGATAAACTCTTTACTTGTAGCCGACCGAAGCACAAGGGGGGGTCACCTGAGACCCGCCTGAGAGCAGGTTATGCTTACTGCCGTACCGGACCCTTCGGGTCTTGGTTCTGCACCGTCGACGATGTCGCCGACGCGCGTACAGACGCCCGGGCGCAAGCCCCTCAGCTGCTGACGAACTTCGAGCCGACCTGAGTCGACCACCAGATCGTCAATGTCCGATCGAACCGCAGGCAAACCATTGCCTGCGGCCCGACCACGGGAGAGAACGCTGAGCGTCACCATTTTGGCGGGCGAGTTCCACGCGCCGTCGCTTAACGACTTCTTCCCTCCAGCAGTGCTGTTCGAGGGGACGCCTTTCGAGCTCGACCGTTTGATGCTCATTCGCATCATCATGGCGGCCGTTCTTGTGATCGTGATGCTCGCGGCTTTCCGTCGTCCGCAGCTGGTTCCGCGCGGTCTGCAGAATGTCGCCGAATCCGGTCTGGTGTTCGTCAAGGAACAGATCTGCGATGAGGTCCTGGGCAAGGAATCCGGTAAGAAGTTCTTCCCGCTTATCGCGTCGATCTTCTTCACCGTCCTGTTCCTGAACATCTCCGGTGTCATTCCGGGCCTGAACATCTCATCCAATGCGCGCATCGGCATGCCGCTGGTGCTGGCCGTCGTCGCCTACGTCACCTTCAACTACGTGGGCATCAAGAAGTACGGCTTCCTGAAATACATGCGCTCGAGCATCGTCGTGCCGAATGTGCCGCCCGCGCTGCACATCCTGCTGATCCCGATCGAGTTCCTCTCGACCTTCGTGCTCCGCCCGTTCACGCTCACCGTTCGTCTTCTGGCGAATATGCTGGCCGGCCACATCATGCTGGTGCTGTTCTTCAGCGCCACCCAGTTCTTCCTGTTCGATGCCGTCTCCTGGATGAAGGTGTTCTCGCCGTTCTCGCTGCTCGCGGGCTTCGGCTTCACACTCTTCGAACTCCTGGTGGTCTTCCTGCAGGCGTACGTGTTCGCACTGTTGACCGCTGTGTACATCGGTCTTGCGCAGCACGCCGACTCTCACTGACCGACCGCACTACCAAAACCTGCCTTACACGCCGCCCGGCGGGTGGGCGACAGAAAGGGAATGGAACACACATGAGCACCCTCTCGTACCTGGCTGCTGAAGTTGCCGAGTCCAAGTCCAAGGGCTTCGGCGCCATCGGTTACGGCCTCGCTGCGATCGGCCCCGGCATCGGTGTAGGCATCGTGGTCGGTAAGGCCATCGAGGGCATCGCCCGTCAGCCCGAGCTGCAGGGCACCATCCGGACCACCATGTTCCTGGGTATCGCGTTCACCGAGGCCCTGGCGCTGATCGGTCTCGTCGCCGGCTTCATTTTCTGATTCCGGCATAAGACTAGGAATCAACGATGAACAGCATTTATTTGCTCGCGGCCGAGGAGGATATCAACCCCCTCGTCCCGAAGACCTATGACATTGTCTGGTCCGCGATCGTCTTCATCGTTATCGCCTTTGTCTTCGCCAAGTACGTCGTCCCGCGCCTGACCAAGGTGCTGGACGAGCGCACGGAGAAGATCGAGGGCGGTATCGCCAAGGCGGAGGCCGTGCAGGCCGAGGCCCAGGCCACCCTGCAGCAGTACCAGGAGCAGCTGGCCGAGGCTCGCCTCGAGGCCGCGCGCATTCGTGAGGAAGCGCGCACTCAGGGCCAGACCATCCTGGCGCAGTTGCGTGCCGACGCGCAGGCCGAGGCCGACCGCATCGTGGCTTCGGGCCACACCCAGCTGGAAGCCCAGCGCCTGCAGATCGTGACCGAACTGCGTTCCGAGCTCGGCCGCACCGCGGTCGATCTGGCCGAGAAGATCATCGGTCAGTCGGTGGCCGACGAGGCCAAGCAGGCCGCGTCGATCGACCGGTTCCTCGCGGAGCTGGATGCGAACGCCGGCATCGGGGTCGGAAGGTAACGAACCGAAAGTGGGAAGCATGTACGCAGCGAGCCGTGAGGCGAGCTCCCGTGCGCGGGAAGCTCTTCGGGCCGCTCTGACCGGAAGCGACACCGTCGCGGCCACGACGGGCTCCGAACTGTTCGCCGTTGTCGCCGTCCTCGACGACCAGCGCTCGCTGCGTGTGGCGCTCGCGGATAAGTCGGTGTCCAGCTCGGCCCGCGCCGAACTGGCCGAACGCCTCTTCGGCGGCAAGGTCAGTGGAGCCACCCAGACGGTGCTGACCACCGCGGTGGCGCAGGACTGGTCCCGCGCCCGCGACCTGGTCGACAGCCTGGTGCTGCTCGGCAACGAAGCGCTGTTGCGTGCCGCGGAAGACCGCGGCCGTCTCGGCGCCGTTGAGGACGAGCTGTTCCGGCTGGGCCGGATCGTCGAAGACAACCCCGCGCTGGAGCAGGCGCTGACCGATCACGGCAAGCCGCCCGCGGCCAAGCGTGAACTGGTGCAGCGCTTGCTCGCGGACAAGGTCGAGGAGATCACCCTCGAACTGGTCCAGCAGGCGGTCGCCCGCAGCAAGAAGGGCGATATCGGCGAGGCCTTCGACCACCTGTCCGACCTGGCCGCGTCGCTCCGGGATCAGATCGTGGCGCATGTGCGCTCCGCGTCGGCCCTGACGACGCAGCAGCGTGAGCACCTGGCGGCCTCGCTGCAGCGCATCTACGACAAGCCCGTCACGGTGCACGTGCAGGAAGACCCGAGCCTGCTGGCCGGTGTCGTCGTGCGCGTGGGCGACGACCTGATCGACGGCAGCGCCGTCGGCCGACTGCAGCGCTTGCGACAGTCTCTCGCGTGAGACCACCGGCTTCGGCCGGTAGTCCGCAGAGACGCGAAAAGCGCACCAACACACCGACATTCGAGACCACAGCGAGAGCAGGAAGAACATGGCGGAGCTGACGATCTCCCCCGATGAGATCCGTAGCGCGATCGAGAGCTACACCCAGAGCTACACCCCGGAAACCTCCATCGAGGAAGTGGGCGTCGTCACCGACACCGGCGACGGCATCGCCCACATCAGCGGCCTCCCCGGCGCGATGGCGAACGAGCTGCTGGAATTCCCCGGCGGCGTGCTCGGCGTCGCGCTGAACCTGGAGGACACCGAAATCGGTGCCGTCGTCCTGGGTGAGTTCGACACCATCGAGGAGGGCCAGCAGGTCCGCCGTACCGGCGACGTGCTCTCGGTCCCGGTGGGCGACAACTTCCTGGGCCGCGTGGTGAACCCGCTGGGCGCCCCCATCGACGGCCTGGGCGAGATCGAGTCCGACGAGCGTCGCGTCCTCGAACTGCAGGCCGCCACCGTGCTGGAGCGCCAGCCCGTCGGTGAGCCCCTGGCCACCGGCATCACCGCGATCGACGCCCTGACCGCCATCGGCCGCGGCCAGCGTCAGCTCGTCATCGGTGACCGCAAGACCGGTAAGACCGCGGTCTGCATCGACGCGATCATCAACCAGAAGGCCAACTGGGCCACCGGCGATCCGACCAAGCAGGTGCGCTGCATCTACGTCGCGATCGGCCAGAAGGGTTCCACCATCGCGGGCGTCAAGGCCGCGCTGGAGGCCCACGGTGCGATGGAGTACACCACCATCGTCGCGGCCCCCGCTTCTGACTCCGCCGGCTTCAAATGGCTTGCGCCGTACACCGGTTCGGCCATCGGCCAGCACTGGATGTACCAGGGCAAGCACGTCCTGATCGTGTTCGACGACCTGTCCAAGCAGGCCGAGGCGTACCGCGCCATCTCGCTGCTGCTGCGCCGCCCGCCGGGCCGCGAGGCGTACCCGGGTGACGTGTTCTACCTGCACTCCCGTCTGCTGGAGCGTTGCGCGAAGCTGTCCGATGAGCTCGGTGCCGGTTCCATGACCGCGCTGCCGATCATCGAGACCAAGGCCAACGACGTGTCGGCGTTCATCCCGACCAACGTCATCTCCATCACCGACGGCCAGGTCTTCCTGGAGTCGGACCTGTTCAACAAGGGTGTCCGCCCGGCCATCAACGTCGGTATCTCGGTATCCCGCGTCGGTGGCGCCGCGCAGACCAAGGCCATGAAGCAGGTCGCCGGTTCGCTGCGTCTGGAGCTCGCCTCCTACCGTGAGCTGGAAGCCTTCTCCGCGTTCGCCTCCGATCTGGATGCCGCCTCGCTGGCGCAGCTGGAGCGTGGCGCGCGCTGGGTCGAGCTGCTCAAGCAGGACCAGTACGCCCCGGTTTCGGTTGAGGATCAGGTTGTTTCGCTGTTCCTGGTCGACGCCGGCTACTACGACTCGGTGCCGGTCGGCGATGTGCGCCGCTTCAACTCCGAGCTGCTGGAGAACCTGCACGCCACCGTGCAGCCTTCCTTCGATGCCCTGCAGGGCGGCGCGAAGAAGCTCGAGGGCGAGACCGCCGATTCGTTCAAGACCGCGACCGACAAGTTCAAGCAGGGCTTCCTTGCTTCGGACGGCAGCCGCGTCGTGAACGAGGCCGAGGCCGGCAAGCTCGATCACGAAGAGGTCGAGTCGCTTTCCGTCACTCGCAAGCACGTCGAGAAGTAAGAACGGCGAAGCTGATGCGACTGTCTGACTCGAGGAATGAAGGGAGTGTGAACCGCTAATGCCAAGCGTGCGCGAACTGCGCTCCCGAATTCGTTCCGTGAGCTCGATCAAGAAGATCACCAAAGCGCAAGAGCTGATCGCGACCTCGCGAATCAGCAAGGCGCAGGCCCGGGTCGCGGCGGCCAAGCCGTACGCGGAGGAGATCACCAAGGTGCTTGCCGAATTGGCAAGCGCCAGTGGGAATCTCACCCACCCGCTGCTCACCGAGCGGCCGAACGCGCGCCGTGCCGCGGTACTGGTGATCACCAGTGACCGCGGTATGTGCGGTGGCTACAACTCCAACGTGCTCAAGCGCACCGAGGAGCTGCTGACCACGCTGCGGTCCGAGGGCAAAGAGCCGGTGCTGTACGTCATGGGCGCCAAGGGCCTGACGTTCTACACCTTCCGTAAGCGTGATGTGAACGGCGCGTGGACCGGCTTCTCGCAGTCGCCGAACTATGTGGACGCCTCCGCGGCGTGCAACCACCTGGTCGAGGCGTTCATGGCGGGCGCCGACGGCGAAGTGGCCGCACCCAACGGCGAAGGCACCATGGCCGGCGTCGATGAGCTGCACATCGTCTACACGCGTTTCGTGTCGATGCTGTCGCAGGTCCCCGAGGTCCGTCGCCTGGCTCCCATTCAGGTGAGCTACGTCGACGAGAACTTCGATCTGGGTGAGGACAGCTTCTCCGACGGGAACTCCGAGCCCACGGCTCAGTACGAGTTCGAGCCGGATGCGGACGTCCTGCTGGGCGCGCTGCTGCCGAAGTACATCAACACTCGGATTTATTCGTCGCTGCTCGACGCGGCGGCATCGGAGTCGGCTGCGCGCCGCACCGCGATGAAGGCGGCCACCGATAACGCTACGGATCTGGTGAATTCACTGACCCGTACCGCGAATTCGCTGCGCCAGGCCGGAATCACGCAGGAAATCACGGAAATCGTCGGTGGCGCCAACGCGCTGGCGTCGAGCTCGGACCGCGACTAGACACGGAAGAGAACCAATGACCGCAGCTGTCACTAAAGAAACCCGGGTGGGCGCTGGCACCGGCCGCGTCTCCCGTGTCATCGGCCCCGTCGTGGACGTCGAGTTCCCGCGCGGCTCCATCCCCGAGCTGTACAACGCGCTGAACGTCGACATCGCGCTCGCGTCCGTTGCGAAGACCCTGACCCTCGAGGTCGCACAGCACCTGGGCGACAACATCGTTCGCACCATCTCCATGCAGCCGACCGACGGTCTGGTGCGTGGGGTCGAGGTGCGCGACACCGGTAAGCCGATCTCGGTTCCGGTCGGCGATGTCGTCAAGGGCCACGTCTTCAACGCGCTGGGCGACTGCCTGGACACCCCCGGCCTGGGCCGCGACGGCGAGCAGTGGGGCATCCACCGCCAGCCGCCCGCCTTCGACCAGCTCGAGGGTAAGACCGAGATCCTGGAAACGGGCGTCAAGGTCATCGACCTCCTCACCCCGTACGTGAAGGGTGGCAAGATCGGTCTGTTCGGTGGCGCCGGTGTCGGCAAGACCGTTCTGATCCAGGAGATGATCACCCGTATCGCTCGCGAGTTCTCCGGCACCTCGGTGTTCGCGGGCGTCGGTGAGCGCACCCGTGAGGGCACCGACCTCCACCTGGAAATGGAAGAGATGGGCGTCCTTCAGGACACCGCCCTCGTCTTCGGCCAGATGGACGAGCCGCCGGGCACGCGTATGCGCGTCGCCCTGTCGGCCCTGACCATGGCGGAGTACTTCCGCGATGTGCAGAACCAGGACGTGTTGCTCTTCATCGACAACATCTTCCGGTTCACCCAGGCCGGCTCCGAGGTCTCGACCCTGCTGGGTCGTATGCCCTCGGCCGTGGGCTACCAGCCCACCCTGGCGGACGAGATGGGTCAGCTCCAGGAGCGGATCACCTCGACCCGTGGTCGCTCGATCACCTCGATGCAGGCGATCTACGTCCCCGCCGACGACTACACCGACCCGGCGCCGGCGACCACCTTCGCCCACCTGGACGCGACGACCGAGCTTTCCCGCCCGATCTCGCAGAAGGGCATCTACCCGGCCGTCGACCCGCTGACCTCGACCTCTCGTATCCTCGAGGCGTCGATTGTCGGCGACCGTCACTTCCAGGTGGCCAACGAGGTCAAGCGGATCCTGCAGAAGTACAAGGAACTGCAGGACATCATCGCCATCCTCGGCATGGACGAGCTCTCCGAAGGCGACAAGGTCCTCGTCGGCCGTGCGCGTCGTCTGGAGAAGTTCCTGGGTCAGAACTTCATCGTCGCCGAGAAGTTCACCGGCCAGGAAGGTTCCGTCGTTCCGCTGGAGCAGACGATCGACGACTTCGATCGCGTCTGCAAGGGCGAGTTCGATCACCTGCCCGAGCAGGCGTTCAACTCCTGCGGTGGCCTGGACGACGTCGAGGCGGCCGCGAAGAAGATCGCCGGGAAGTAGTCCACCATGGCGGATATGTCAGTTGATCTGGTCGCCGTAGAGCGACTGCTGTGGTCGGGGCGGGCGAAGTTCGTCTCCGCCCAGACCACGGAGGGCGAGATCGGCATCCTGGCCGGCCACGAACCGCTGCTCGGTCAGCTGGTCGAAGCCGGCACGGTGACCATCGTGTCCGACAGCGATGAGCGCATCGTCGCGGCCGTGCACGGCGGATTCTTCTCGGTGACCGCCACTTCGGTGCGCGTCCTCGCCGAATCCGCTGATTTCGCAGGCGATATCGACGAGGCGGCCGCCAAGGCCGTGCTCGCCGACGCCGATGCGAGCGCGGATGCGCAGGCCAAGGCCCAGGGCCGCCTGCGCGCGCTGGAGAAGGCCGCACAGGGCTGATCCGAGTTTCCATTCGGCAAAAGAGCGGCGGCTCTGGGAAATATCCCAGGGCCGCCGCTCTTTTCGTTTACACTCAGCACCGGCCGCGGAGGTGATCTGACCCATTCCGCAATGCCTCGGCTATTTCAGCACTTTCAGCTTTACCTCAAATGAGTTGGCGCAGCGCGGTCTCGCCCGGGTATGAGCGGGTGTGGCCGCGCCTCGATGAGCGAGGGGTGAATGAACGGGCTTCGAATCAGCAGGTGGACCATCGCGGCAATGGCTGTCGCGGTAGGCATCGGTTTCTTTTCACCGGGGGCGGCGAACGCGGACGTCATCGTCCCGCTGCCCAACGGGCATATCGAGGGACCGGGCGTGAAAATCACGAGTGTCGGTGAGCGAGCGGTCATTTCGCCGTCGCTGGCGTCCAACGGCGCGGGCCGCACCTCATGGGTGAGCGGCAATGTGATCGCCGATGTGGAGACGCCCGACGGTGAGGTGGGCCCCAATAACGGCCCCAGGAATTTTCCGGGTACGAATAATTCCGGTACACACGGTTCCTCCAACCTGACTGTGGGATATGTGGTCGGCTGTCAGGTTTCACTCGGTGCGCTGAGCGCGAATGCGGCGGTGACGATCAGCACCACCCCGACGCTCGCCGCCGGATTCAGTTTTCCGCTGTCACCCGGACAGGTGGTGTGGCTGGCGATCAACAACATCGAATTGATCAAGAGCGGTAGTTATCAGATTCAGTATCAGGATCTGCCGATGGAGGTGCAGGGCTGCGCGGGATACGCCCAGGCGCGCCAGTTCTCGGTCGTCGAGATCATCGGCGTGGACTACGCCAAGGTCACCCTCTACGGCCAGCCGTTCAGCCTCGGCTGACGTCTCGCACTCCGACGCGAAAGGATCGCATGTTCGGCTCGAATCGAAATCCATTGAGCGGCAAGCTTTTCGGGGTCGCGCTGGCCGCGGCGGTGCTGTTCGGGCTGCACGCGCCGGGCACGGCGGCGGCCGACACCTTCATTCCGCTGCCCGGCGGGGTGATCTCGCGGACACTGGCGGACGGCACCGTCGTCACGCTCCGCATCGACAATGAATCGGCCAAGATCAATCCATCCATGGGCGATACGCCGGTGCATCGCAATGTGTGGGTCAGCGGACGCGGCAGCATCGATCTGGTCGGGCCGAGCGCCTCCGAGGCCACCATCAAGATCTCGCCCGGTTACGTCGTCGGCTGTCAGGTGGACATCAGTCAGTTCTCGCCGAGCGAGAATGCCAGCGAATCCGCCACATTGGGTTCGGGCGGGCTGACCAACCTCCAGCCCTCGGAAGCGCTCGGCGGCGGGATCACGGTCGCTCCGGGCCAGGCGGTGGCGCAATTGCTGCTGGATCTGGAGAAGCCCGACGACTACGGCCAGGAATCGCATAAGCGCTACAACAAGGTCCCGGGTCCGCACGCCAGCGTCTCCTGGGTCGACGAGACCTTCGCGGTGAACGGTTGCGGCGGGTATGCCCAAGCCCGTTCCTTCCTGCTCGCCGAGATCGACACCACCACCTTCATCGGCAACCTGGCGCTGTGGGGCGAGCCCTTCAGCATGGGTTGATCGATAGGTGAGCTGAACAGGGCATACGTCACATTCGGTGGATGGTGGAACCTCGTGTTCACACGGTCGCTACTATCGACCGAACACGGGGTCCCGCCGATGGCGGGTGTGTGAATCGACAGCCGAGGCTGATGTGAAGGGACGGAGCAACATTGCGGACCGGGATGGTGGTTCTGATCATTCTGGTGCTGTTGCTTGTCGGATTGGCCCTGGCTTCCACATATCGCCTGATCATGCTGCGTCGCGGCGGAACCGCAGCGCTGCTGCGGGTGCTCCCGGCGCGCGGTCACGGCGGCGGCTGGCGGCACGGATTGATCCGCTACGGCGAGGACACGCTCGTCTTCTACAAGCTCTCCAGCCTCAAACTGGGCCCGGACTCCACGATTCGCCGCCTCGGCATCGAGGTCGGCACCGGTCGCCGCGCGCCCGAGGGTGACGAGTTCGACATCATGAACGACGAGGCCATCGTCGAGGTCTCCGACGAGAGCGGTAGCTACGAGCTGGCTTTGGACCGCGGCGCGCTCGCGGCCTTCCTGTCCTGGGTGGAGTCCCGCCCGTCGGAGCGCATTCGCCGCCGGCGGTAATAGTGTGAACGCGTGAGTGTGCATCTGACGCGGATCTATACCCGGACCGGAGACGACGGGACCACCGGGCTCAGCGATTTCTCGCGGGTGGCCAAGACCGATCCCCGGCTCATCGCCTACGCCGACTGTGACGAGGCCAATGCCGCGCTCGGCGTCGCCATCGCGCTCGGGAATCCCGATGAGCGCATCCGCCGGGTGCTGCTCGCCATCCAGAACGATCTGTTCGACGCGGGCGCGGATCTGTCCACCCCCGTTGTCGAAGATCCCAAATATCCGCCGCTGCGCATCACGCAGCCGTACATCGACCGCTTGGAGAAGTGGTGCGATGAGTTCAATGAGCCTCTGGCAGCACTGAATTCGTTCATTCTGCCCGGCGGCACGCCGCTCGCCGCGCTGTTGCACGTGGCGCGCACGGTTGCGCGACGCGCCGAGCGTTCCGCCTGGGCCGCGGTCGACGCGCATCCGGATGACACCAGCGTGCTGCCCGCGAAATACCTGAACCGACTGTCCGACCTGCTGTTCATTCTCGGTCGCGCGGCCAACCCCGAAGGCGACATCCTCTGGCGGCCGGGCGGAGAGGCCACGGGGGAGGGACAGGACCACTAGGCTGACCGTCGTGAGTGAACGGTTTCTGGTGACCGGGGGCAGCAGGCTCGTCGGTGAGGTCGCGGTAGGCGGCGCGAAGAACAGCGTCCTCAAGCTGATGGCCGCCGCGCTGCTGGCCGAGGGTACGACCACCATCACGAACTGCCCGGACATCCTGGATGTCCCGCTGATGGCGGACGTGCTGCGCGGTCTCGGCTGTGATGTCACGGTCGACGGCGGGACGGTCACCATCGTGACCCCGCCGGAACCCAAGTACCACGCGGACTTTCCCGCCGTGACCCAGTTCCGCGCCTCGGTGTGCGTACTGGGTCCGCTGATGGCGCGCTGTAAGCGCGCGGTGGTCGCGCTGCCCGGCGGTGACGCCATCGGTTCGCGCCCGCTCGATATGCATCAGCAGGGTCTACGCCTACTCGGCGCGACCAGCGAGATCGAACACGGCTGCCTGGTGGCGCGCGCCGACGAATTGCAGGGCGCGCGGATTCGCCTGGACTTCCCGTCCGTCGGCGCGACCGAGAACATCCTCATGGCGGCGGTGCTCGCCGAGGGGGAGACGGTCATCGACAATGCCGCGCGCGAACCCGAGATCGTGGACCTGTGCAACATGCTGGCGCGCATGGGAGCTCGGGTCGCGGGTGCGGGCACCTCGGTATTGACCATCGAGGGCGTGGACAAGCTGTCCCCGACCACCCACCGCGTGATCGGTGACCGCATCGTCGCCGCCACCTGGGGTATCGCCGCGGCGATGACGCAGGGCGATGTGCGCGTGACGGGGATCAATCCCAAGCATCTGTCCCTCGTGCTGGACAAGCTGCGCTCCGCGGGTGCGCGAATCTCGTTCGAGCCGGACGGTTTCCGCGTCGTGCAGTCGGATCGTCCGCGCGCGGTGAACTTCTCGACGCTGCCGTTCCCGGGTTTCCCGACCGATCTGCAGCCGATGGCCATCGGCCTGGCCGCCATCGCGGACGGCACCTCGATGATCACCGAGAACATCTTCGAAGCGCGTTTCCGCTTCGTGGAGGAGATGATTCGCCTCGGTGCCGATGCCCGGACCGACGGTCATCACGCTGTGGTGCGCGGGATTCCTCGGTTGTCGAGCGCTCCGGTCTGGTCTTCGGACATTCGCGCAGGCGCGGGCCTGGTGCTCGCGGGTCTGGTCGCGGACGGCGTCACCGAAGTCCACGATGTCTTCCACATCGACAGGGGCTACCCGGATTTCGTGGAGAACCTGCGCTCGCTCGGAGCCGAGATCGAGCGGGTCGGCACCGCCGAATGAACGGCCGGTGACGGGAAGGGTTCGCGAAAACCCCTCCTGAACAGCCGATTTGACATGCGAATGACCAACACGTAACTTTATTCGAGTCAGAGCGACACGGACACCAACCCGGACCGAGAGGTCAGGGAAACGAGGTTGGACGGCGAGCGCCTGACTGATCACATTGGCTCCTCCGAACAGCGGATTTGGTTCTGCTGCGCGGGTCGAGCTAAGCTTTGAAAGCAGCCGCAGAGATCAACCGGGACAAAGAGCCCGCGAGATTCTGCGTGCGTGTGTTCTTTGAGAACTCAATAGTGTGTCGATGAATGTCAGTGCCAATAATTTATTGGTTCCGGCCTTTCACACCCCCGTGTGAGGAGGTTGGACATTTAGTCAGCAAATACTTTTGCTGGCGTTTGATTTTGCCAAGGTTTTCGGACTCTGGTTAATTCTTCCAATTACTGTCTTCGGACAGGGA
>NZ_JBHJXS010000030.1:0-13163 GCF_042269265.1 Nocardia sp. NPDC056000
TCTGGTGCGGGGTATGTGCCGATTGATCCGTCGTATCCGGTGGAGCGGGTGGGGTTCATGTTGGCTGATGCCGAACCCGCCGCGGTCATCACCGACACCGCCACGGCAGCGGAATTCGCTGTAGCCCAAGCTGATACGCCCGGCACGCGCGCCGCTGGATGGCTGAGCGTGGATGCGCCGGAGCTGGCGGCGCTGCCCGATGGTCCGGTGCATCGGACCGCACCACCGCGTGATTCGGACACCGCGTACGTGATCTACACGTCCGGCTCCACCGGTGTGCCCAAGGGCGTGGTGGTTTCGCACGGTGCCCTGTCGAATTTCCTGGCGCACATGCGTTCCACCTTGGAGCTCGGTGCGCGGGATGTGTGGTTCGCGGTCACCACGGTGTCATTCGATATCGCCGCCCTGGAACTGTTCCTGCCGCTGGTGTGTGGCGCCCGGGTGCAGATCGCCTCCGATGCGGCGGTACGTGACGCGGTCCTGCTGGCGGGCGAATTGCGCACCGCCGGAGCGACTGTCATGCAGGCGACGCCATCGCTGTGGGGTTCGCTGGAAGTGGTCGATCCCGCGGTGGTCGCCGGACTGCGGGTGCTGGTGGGCGGCGAGGCGCTACCGGTTGGGCTGGGGAACTGGCTGGCGGAGCAGGCCGGTTCGGTACTGAATCTGTATGGGCCGACCGAGGTGACGGTGTGGTGCACGCAGTCCCCGGTGGCGGTGGATCGCTCCGGTCCCGTGCCGATCGGGCGGCCGTTCTTCAACTCGCGGGCCTATGTGCTGGACGCGGATCTGGGATTGACGCCCCCCGGTGTCGTGGGCGAATTGTATATGGGCGGTGCGCAATTGGCGCGTGGGTACCTCCGCCGGGCCGCGCTGACCGCGTCCCGGTTCGTGGCGAATCCGTTCGGTACCGGCGATCGTCTCTATCGCACCGGTGATCTGGTGCGGTGGAACGCATCCGGCGAGCTCGAGTACGTGGGCCGCGGCGATGATCAGGTGAAGCTTCGCGGTTTCCGCATCGAACTCGGCGAGGTCGAGACCGCGCTGAACGGTCTGCCGGGGGTCGCACAGGCGGCGGCGGTGGTGCGGTCGGAACCCGGCGGCGCCCGCCATCTGGTGGGTTACGTTGTCGCACAACCGGATACGTCGATGGACGGCGCGGTGCTGCGCTCCTTGCTCGGTGCGGGACTACCCGGCCATCTGGTGCCCGCCGTGGTGGTCCTGCTGGAGCGATTCCCCCTGACCCCGAACGGTAAGGTCGATCGCCGTGCGCTGCCCGCGCCGGACTTCGCGGCGCTGGTGTCCGCGCGCGCTCCCCGCACGCCGCGTGAGGAACTGCTGTGCGAGCTGTTCGCCGAGGTGCTCGGCCTCGAGCAGGTCGGCGCCGACGATTCCTTCTTCACGCTGGGTGGCGACAGCATCATCTCGATCCAGCTGGTGGCGCGGGCTCGGACGCGCGGGCTCGCGCTCACCGCGCGGCAGGTTTTCGAGCAGCAGACCGTGGCCGGTCTGGCGGCGGTCGCCACGACGGTGACCGGCGATGGTGCGCTCCTCGCATCGGACGCCGAGTTGGTGCGCCCGGATCCTGCCGATCTGGCGGTGTGGCGGCAGCGCTATCCGGACCTGGCCGATCTGTGGACCCTGTCGCCACTGCAGGCCGGATTCCTGTTCCACACCGAGCTTTCCGGATCGACGCTGGACGCGTATCACATGCAGTTCGTGCTGTCGCTGCGCGGAACGCTCGATGCGAACCGTTTGCGCGGTGCGGCAGCGACATTGCTGCGCCGGTATCCGAATCTGCGCGCGGCGTTCACCACCGATGCGGCCGGTGCGCCCGTGCAGATCATCGTTCGGGACGTACCGCTGGAATGGTCCGAACACACTGCGGCCGAGGCCGATTCGGTGCCGGGACTACTGGCCGCCGACTTCGCTCGTCCCTTCGATCCGGCCACTCCGCCGTTGATCCGGTTTGCTCTGATCGATACCGGCGCCGATGAGTGGAAGTTCGCCGTCACCTACCACCATGTCCTGCTGGACGGCTGGTCGATGCCGGTGCTGCTGTCCGAACTGCTCGAGCTGTATCGAACCGAGGGCGATCCCACCGGTCTCGCGCCGATCCGTTCCTATCGGGAATTCTTGCTGTGGCTGGCGGATCGGGACGATTCGGTCGCGGCGGCGGCCTGGGCCCGGGCGCTGGAGGACTGCGCCGAGCCGACGTTGCTGGCGGGTCCGCGCGGTGCGCGAGCGAGCGATACGGCCATGGCGGAGCATTGGCACGAATTCGATGAGCAGGCCACCCGGGCGCTGAGCCGCGCGGCCGCCACGGCCGGCGTCACCGTCAACACGGTCCTGCAGGCGGCGTGGGCGGTCGTGTTGTCCGGACTGACCGGTCGCACCGATGTGGTGTTCGGCGCGACGGTTTCGGGCCGCCCGCCGCAATTGCCGGGCGTCGAGGCCATGGTCGGGCTGTTCATCAATACCGTGCCGGTTCGGGTCCGGCTCCGCGCTTCGGACACCTTCACCGATCTGGCGCGGCGCCTGCAACAGGAGCAGGCCGTCCTGCTGGAGCACCATCAGCATGGTCTCGCCGATATCCAGGCGGCGGCGGGACTCGGCGATCTGTTCGACACGCTGCTGGTGTACGAGTCCTTCCCGGTGGTCAGCGCGGATCTGGACGCGGTCAGCGGTGCGGGGCTCGCGGTCACCGATATCGCCGCCACCGACAGCGCCCACTATCCGTTCGGCATTCTCGCGATTCCGGGTGACCGGCTGCGGTTGCGATTCGGTTATCTCACCACGATGTTCGATGCCGAACAGGCGGAGGGGATCGCCTCGCGCATGCTGCGCACCTTGGCCGCCGTGGGTGCCGACACCGGTATTCGACTACCCGAGATCGGCCTGCTCGACGATGCCGAGCGCATCGCGTCCGCCGGTGTGGCCGATTCCGTTCCGGTGCCCGTGCGCACGCTCGCGCAACTGCTCGACGCCGCGGTGGCGGCGAACCCGTACGGTACAGCGCTGCGTTTCGAGAACCGGAGCGTGTCGTACACCGAGCTGGACCGGCGCGCGAATCACATTGCGCGCGAGCTCATCAGACACGGGGTTGGTCCGGAAGACCTGGTGGCGGTCGCCATCGAACGTTCGGTCGAATCGGTGACCGCGGTATGGGCGGTGGCCCGCACGGGTGCCGCTTTCGTCCCGGTCGATCCGCGCTATCCGGCGGATCGCGTCGCGTACATGATCGAGGATTCCGGGGTGGCGGTCGGCCTGACGATGTCGGCCGTGCGGTCCGGTCTCCCCGGTACCGTGCGCTGGCTGGCGCTGGACGAGCTGGCGGAGGTGCGGACCGAGGACGGGCCGATCACCGACGCGGATCGGATACGGCCGCTGCTGCCGGCGCATCCGGCGTACATGATCTACACCTCCGGTTCGACGGGGCGGCCCAAGGGCGTATTGGTGACGCATGCCGGGCTGGCGAACTTCAGTGCCGCACAGCTGGAACGCTATGCCCCCGAACGTGATTCGCGGGTGCTGCATGCGTCCTCGCCGAGCTTCGACGCCGCGGTCTCCGAGCTGCTACTAGCCGTCGGTTCCGCCGCGACCTTCGTGATCGCGTCCCGGAACAGTTACGGCGGAGCCGAATTGGCGCAGTTGCTGGCGGCGGAGCGAGTCACCCATATCGTGCTGACGCCGCAGGTGCTGGCTTCGTTCGAACCTACCGGCCTGGACAGCCTGCGCGTCGTGGTCAGCGTCGGCGAGAACTGCCCGCCCGAACTGGTCGCGATATGGGCGGGCACCGATACGGCGGGCGCGCGCGAATTCTTCAACGACTACGGCCCGACCGAGTCGACCATCTGGGCCACCGGCGCGGGTCCGCTGACCGCCGCGGCGGGACCGGTGTCGATCGGCACGCCGATCCCGGGTGTTCGCTGCCTGGTGCTCGATGCCTGGTTGCGCCCGGTACTGCCCGGTGTCGTCGGTGAGTTGTACCTCGGCGGTTCGCAATTGGCGCGCGGATATCACGGGCAGGCGGCCCTGACCGCCGCCCGGTTCGTCGCGGATCCGTTCGGCGGGACCGGGCAGCGGCTGTATCGCACCGGAGATCTGGTGCGCCGCTGTGTGAACGGCGAGCTGGAGTTCGCGGGCCGCGTCGATGACCAGGTGAAGATTCGTGGCTTCCGGATCGAGCTCGGTGAGGTCGAAACGGCACTCGCCGGTGGCGCGGATGTGGCGCAGGCGGTTGTCGCGGTGCGTGAAGACAGCGGCGGCGCAATGCAATTGGTGGGATACGTGGTGCCCGCCGTCGGCGCGGTGCTGGATCCGGCGGTGTTGCGCGCCGAGGTCGGGGCCGCGCTGCCCGAGCACATGGTGCCGCTGGTGGTGGTGCTCGAACGCCTACCGCTTACCCCGAACGGAAAGCTGGACCGGGCCGCGCTGCCCGCCCCGGAGCTATCGGCGCCGGCCTCGTTCCGGGGTCCGCGCGATGCTCGGGAGGAGGTGCTCTGCGGACTGTTCGCCGAGGTCCTGGGCGTGGATCAGGTGGGCATCGACGACTCCTTCTTCGATCTGGGTGGCCACTCCCTCCTGGGCGCGCGATTGCTCACCCGGGTGCGATCGGTACTGGGGGTGGCGCTGACGGTCCGCGATCTTTTCGACGCGCCCACCGTCGCGCTGCTGATCGAGCGGGTGAATACCGCGGCGACCGTGGAACGACCGGCACTGAAGCGAATGCGATGAGTGAGATGGACAAGAAGACGTATCCGCTGTCCTTCGGGCAGCGACGGTTGTGGTTCCTGAACCGGTTCGACGGCGCCTCGGCGACGTACAACCTGCCGGTGGTGCTGCGTTTGCGCGGTGCGCTCGATCCGGTGGTGCTTGAGCGGGCGCTGCTGGACGTGGTTGCCCGGCATGAGTCGCTACGCACCGTGTTCCCGGAAATCGACGGCGTACCAAGGCAACTCGTGCTGGGTATGGACGAGCTGGGTGGCCGCTGGGAGTTCACCTCGGTGGCGATCACGGCGGCGGAGCTGCCGGCCGCAGTGGCGGCGATGACCGAACGTGGATTCGATGTGTCACGCGAATTGCCTTTGCGTGCGGCGATTTTCGAACTCGAGGCGGCCGTCGGCGCCGAGCGGGAATACGTGCTGGTGGCCGCCATGCACCATATCGCGTCCGACGGCTGGTCCATGGCCCCGTTCGCGCGGGATGTGGCACTCGCACTGTCCGCCCGCACCCACGGCGACGCGCCGGACTGGGCCGAATTGCCCGTGCAGTACATCGATTACACGCTGTGGCAGCGGGAGGTACTCGGCTCCGAGGACGATCCGGCCAGCGAACTGTCCCGCCAGCTCGAGCACTGGAAGCACGTGCTGTCGGGCGCGCCCGCGGAGTCCGCGCTGCCGGTCGACCGCGTCCGGTCCATGACACCGACCCATCGCGGCGCGGCCGTCGAGATCGAGATACCCGCTCACCTGCACAGCGCGCTACTGGACAGCGCGCGGACCCGGGGCGCGAGCCTGTTCATGGTGCTGCACGCCGCGGTCGCGGCACTGCTGTCCAAGGCCGGTGCCGGTGCCGACATCGTGGTGGGCACCCCGATCGCGGGCCGCAATGACGAGGCTCTCTACGACCTCGTCGGATTCTTCCTCAATACGCTGGTGCTGCGGATGGACGTCTCGGGTGATCCCGGCTTCGGGGAACTCGTCGACCGCGCCCGGGCGACGGATCTGGCCGCGTTCGAACGGCAGGAGGTGCCGTTCGAGCTGTTGGTGGAGGCGCTCAATCCCGATCGCGCGCTCAATCGGCATCCGCTGTTCCAGGTGATGCTGGTGCTCCAGAACAATCTCCCGCCACACCTGTCGCTGCCGGGGGTGGAGGTCGAACTGGAGCCGATCGCGTTGGCGACCACCAAATTCGATCTGGAATTCAGCTTCGCCGAGCGGTACGACGCCGATCGAAATGCCCAGGGCATCACCGGAACGCTGCAGTACGCGGTGGATCTGTTCGATCCGGACACTGCGGCGCGGCTGGCGCGCTGGTTCGTCCGGATCTTGGAATTCGGTATCGCGGGCGGTGACGATCGGCTCTCGAGATTGTCCCTGCTATCCGAATCCGAACGACTGCGCACCGTGACCCGATGGAGCGGCGTGGTCGCTCCGGTCGAGCGGGTCACGGTGCCCGAATTGTTCGGCGCCCAGGTGCTTCGCGATCCGGACGCGGTCGCGGTACTCCGCGGTGACGCCCTGCTGACCTATGGCGAGTTGGCCGCGGCCTCGAATCGACTGGCGCGGAGCCTGATCGCGCGCGGTGTCGGACCGGAGTCGTTCGTGGCGCTGGTGCTGCCGCGTTCGGAGCAACTCGTGGTGGCCATGTTGGCGGTACTCGCCACCGGCGCCGCCTACGTGCCGGTGGATCCCGAATATCCGGTCGAGCGCATCGGATTCGTCCTCGCCGACGCCGCGCCGCCGGTGGTGCTCACCGATACCCGCACTCGTTCCATACTCGGCGCGACGGCCGGGATCGGTGCGGGCCAGTGGGTGGTGCTGGACGATCCGGCGGTGATCGTCGAGATCGCCGGGCGCGATGTCGCACCGATCCTCGATGCCGAGCGGATCACCGGACTGCGGCACGCGCATCCGGCGTACATGATCTACACCTCCGGATCGACAGGTGTGCCCAAGGGCGTGGTGGTCACCCATGAGAATGCGTCCACCCTGCTGCAGGGCGCACTGCGCGATGCCGGTTTGGGGGCGACCGAGACCTGGATGAATCTGCATTCCATGTCCTTCGACTTCTCGGTCTGGGAGATCTTCGGTGCCCTGTGCTCCGGCGCCCGAGTTGTCGTGGTGGACAGCCAGGTCCCCAAATCCATGAACGAGCTCGCGGCCGAGGTGGATCGGCACGGTGTCAGCGTGCTGAACATGACCCCGTCGGCCTTCCAGGCATTGCACGGCTGGTGCCGTGACGGGCTGCCCGCGAGTGTTCGAACGGTCATTTTCGGTGGTGAGAGTCTCGCCGTCGAAGCTCTGAACGAATTGCTGTCCGATCCGGACGGCCCGGAATTCGTGAATATGTACGGCATTACCGAGACCACGGTGCATGTCACGTACAAATCCCTGAACGCTTCGCCAGGACACCGATCCGGCGCGAGCCCGATCGGCGCCGGGCTGTCCACGACCAGGGTGTACGTACTGGACGCGGGATTGCAGCCGACGCCCCCGGGTGTGGTGGGTGAGCTGTACGTCGGGGGCGCGCAACTGGCCCGCGGCTATCACGGGCGGGCCGCGCTGACCGCGGTGCGCTTCGTGGCGGATCCCTTCGGCGGCCGGGGCCGGCGCCTGTATCGCACCGGAGATCTGGTGCGCTGGACCGCCATCGGTGAACTGGAGTATGTGGGCCGCGCCGACGATCAGGTGAAGATTCGCGGGTTCCGTATCGAATTGGGCGAAGTGGAATCGGCGTTGGCCGGATGCGCGGCGGTGGCGCAGGCGGCCGTGGTCGTGCGCGTCGACGGGTCCGGAGCCCAACAGCTGGTGGGTTATGCGGCCGCGCGGGCCGGCTCGCAGCTCGACGGTGCGGCGGTGCGCGCCGAACTGGGCGCCGTACTGCCGGCGCATATGGTGCCCGCCGCGGTGGTCGTCCTCGATCGCATACCGCTGACGTCGAACGGCAAGGTCGATCGGCGGGCGCTGCCCGAGCCGGACTTCGCGGCGCTGGTCTCCCAGCGGGGTCCACGGGACGCCCGCGAGGAGACGCTGTGCGGACTGTTCGCCGAGGTCCTGGGGCTGGAGCGGGTGGGAATCGACGATTCCTTCTTCGATCTGGGTGGGCATTCGCTGCTGGGCACCCGGCTGCTGAGCCGTATTCAGGCCGCTCTCGGGATCGAACTGACCATTCGCGATCTGTTCGAAGCGCCGACCGTGGCCGCATTGCTCGAACGCGGCGGCACCGCGGTCATCCCCGCGCGGCTCGCGCTGACGGCGGTGCCGCGGCCCGAGTCGCTGCCACTGTCCTTCGGGCAGCAGCGACTGTGGTTCCTGAACCGGCTCGAGGGTGAATCCGCCAACTACAACCTGCCGATCGTGCTGCGGATGCGCGGCGATCTCCGGCCCGCCGATCTTGAGCACGCCCTGCTGGATGTGGTCACCCGGCACGAAGCATTGCGTACCGTCTTCCCGGAAATCCATGGCGTGCCCGAGCAATTGGTGATCGCGCCATCGGAACTCGGCTCGCGGTGGGAGTTTGGCTCCGCCGTGTCCACCCGCGCCGAGGTGCGCTCGGACGTGGCGGCCGTGGTGCGCCGCGGATTCGATGTGCGCCACGAATTGCCTTTGCGCGCATGGGTGTTCGAGTTGGCGCCGACCGTATCCGAGTCGGAGCCCGAGCTGGTGCTGGCGGTGGTTCTGCACCATATCGCCGCCGACGGCTGGTCCATGGCCCCGCTCGCGCGCGATATCGCGAGTGCCCTCTCCGCTCGGCTGTCCGGCGGTGCGCCGGTCTGGCCCGAATTGCCGGTGCAGTACGCGGATTTCGCGCTCTGGCAGCAGCGGGCACTGGGTTCCGCGGCGGACCCCGGCAGTGATCTGTCCCGGCAGCTCGGGTACTGGCGCGAGGCGCTCACCGGTGCGCCGCCGGAGTTGGTGTTGCCGGTGGATCGGGTGCGTCCGCAGGTTCCGAGTTATCGCGGTGGCACGGTGCCGATCGAGTTGTCGGCGCGGGTGCATCGGGATGTGTTGGAGTTGGCGCGTTCTCGTGGTGTGTCGGTGTTCATGGTGTTGCATGCGGCGTTGTCGGTGTTGTTGTCGAAGGTGGGTGCTGGTTCGGATGTGGTGATCGGTACGCCGGTCGCGGGTCGTGGTGATGCGGCGTTGGATGATCTGGTCGGGTTCTTCTTGAACACGTTGGTGCTGCGTACCGATTTGTCGGGTGATCCATCGTTCGGCGAGATCGTGGATCGGGTGCGAGCCACCGATCTGAGCGCCTTCGAACATCAGCAGGTGCCGTTCGAATCGCTGGTGGCGGAACTGGATCCGGAGCGGGCGCCGCATCGGCATCCGCTGTTTCAGGTGCTGATCGCCCTGCAGAACACGGCCGAACCGGAACTATCGCTGCCGGGGGTGGAGATCACCGCCGAAGCGGCCGAGACCGCCGCCACCAAGTTCGATCTGGAGTTCGGGTTCGCCGAACGGTACGACGACCGCCGCGCCGCCTGCGGCATTGCCGGAACTCTCCGCTACGCGACGGACCTGTTCGACCGGAGCACCGCCGAACTGGCGGTGGAGCGACTGGGCCGTGTCCTGGAAACGCTGCTCGCCGAACCGAATCGGCGTCTGTCGCAGCTGTCCTTACTGTCCGATGCCGAGCGGGTCCGGGTGCTCGGCGAGTGGAACGCCACCGAATACGCGGTGGCGGCGTCGCCGCTTCCGGATTACTTCGCCGCGCGAGCCGCGGCCACACCGGATGCGGTGGCCGTTGTGCACGGTGACCGCACCCTGACCTACGGCGAGCTGTCCGCGGCGTCGAATCGCCTCGCGCGGCAGCTGACGGCGCGCGCCTGTGGTCCGGAAACCTTTGTCGCGGTCCTGCTCCCGCGTTCGGAGCAGTTGGTGGTCGCGCTGTTGGCGGTGCTCGCCGCCGGTGCGGCGTATGTGCCGATCGATCCGGGTTATCCGGCCGAGCGCATCGCGTTCATGCTGGGCGATGCCGCGCCCGGGCTGGTGCTCACCGATGCCGCCACCGCGCGAATGCAGGGTGCCGCGGGTGTCCCGAGCGCCGGTGGTGCGGACTGGATGCTGTTGGATGCGCCCGAGGTGGTGTCGGAGGTGTCGGGTCGTAGTGGCGAGCCGGTTTCTGATGTGGATCGTGTTGTGCCGTTGTCGGTGTCGAATGCGGCGTACATGATTTATACGTCGGGTTCGACGGGTGTGCCCAAGGGTGTGGTGACCGGGCATGAGTCTTTGGTGGCGCATCTCGAGTGGATGCGTTCGGAGTATGCGGTTTCGGCCAGCGATCGGATCTTGCAGAAGACGCCGGTGAGTTTTGATGTGTCGGTGTGGGAGTTGTTCCTGCCGTTGGTGTCTGGTGCGGTGGTTGTTGTTGCCGAACCTGAGGGGCACCGGGATCCGGTGTATTTGGCGGAGGTGATTCGGGGGCAGGGTGTGACGATGGCGCATTTCGTGCCGTCGATGCTGGATCAGTTCTTGGCGACCGTGCCCGAGGGGTTGCGGGATACCGCGCTCAGTCGGGTGCTGTGCAGCGGCGAGGCACTACCGGCCTCGGTGGTGTCCAGATTCGCCGCTGCCGCCCCGAATATATTGCTGCACAACCTGTATGGCCCGACGGAAGCCGCGATCGATGTGACCAGCGCCGAGGTTCGGGCGGATAGCCCCGTACTGATCGGTGCGCCGGTGTGGAATACCCGTACCTATGTGCTCGATGCGGGGTTGCAGCCGGTGTCGCCGGGTGTGGTGGGTGAGCTCTATCTCGGTGGTGTGCAGTTGGCGCGCGGCTATCACGGTCGTGTGGCGTTGACCGCGTCGCGTTTTGTGGCTGATCCGTTCGGTTCGGGTGGCCGGTTGTATCGGACGGGTGATCTGGTGCGCTGGAATGCTTCCGGTGCGCTCGAGTATCTGGGTCGTGGTGATGATCAGGTGAAGATTCGTGGGTTCCGGATCGAACTCGGCGAAATCGAAGCCGCGCTGACACAGTGCGCGGAGGTCGCGCGGGCGGTGGTGATCGCGCGCGTCACCGGCGACGGCGCACCGCAGCTGGTGGGTTATGTCGTCGCCGAAACGGCCGCGCACATCGACACCGTGCGGGTGCGGGCCGAACTCACGACCATGCTGCCTAACCATATGATCCCCGCGACGATCGTGGTGCTGGATCGAATTCCGTTGACCCACAATGGAAAGGTCGATCGGCGGGCGTTGCCCGCACCGGATTTCGGGGCGCTCACCTCCGCGCGGGCGCCGCGCGATGCCCAGGAAGAACTGCTCTGCGCCCTGTTCGCCGAGGTGCTGGGGGTGGAACGGGTCGGGATCGACGATTCCTTCTTCGATCTCGGCGGGCATTCGCTCCTGGGTACCCGGGTGCTGAGCCGAGTGCGTGCGATCCTCGAGGTCGAACTGACCGTGCGCGATCTCTTCGACGCGCCGACCGTCGCGCTGCTGGCGGCCCGGATCGCCGACAGCCTGCGCACACCCCGTCCCGCTCTGACGGTCGGACCGCGACCGGGCGTGGTTCCGCTCTCCTACGGGCAGAAACGCCTGTGGTTCCTCAACCGCTTCCAGGGCGAATCGGCGGCCTACAACATGCCGTTCGTACTGCGATTGCGCGGTGCGATCAACGCGATCGTGCTGGAGCAGGCGCTGTGGGATGTGGTGGCCAGGCATGAGGCCTTGCGCACCGTTTTCCCCGAAATCGACGGCGCACCCCGGCAACAGGTCGTTCCGCTGCCCGAGCTGGCGGGGTGGTGGGAGTTCACCTCCCGGGTCAGCGGCGCCGCCCGGGTAGCGGCCGAGGTGACGGAATTCGCCGGCCAGGGCTTCGATCTGACCCGTGAATTACCCATTCGCGCGGCGGTTTTCGAATTGCCCTTCACGGGTGCGGGCGCACCCGAGATCCGCGAGTACGTGCTGGTGGCGGTGCTGCATCACATTGCCGCCGACGGCTGGTCGATGGGTCCGTTCGCGCGGGACATCACCGCCGCCGTCGGGGCGCGGGCGGCGGGTACGGCCCCGGCGTGGCGCGAATTGCCGGTGCAGTACGCGGATTTTACGCTCTGGCAGCGGGAGATACTCGGCGCCGCTGAGGATTCCGGCAGCCGGCTGTCCGAGCAGCTGAACTATTGGACGGGCAATCTGGCGGGTGCGCCGCCGGAGTTGGTGTTGCCGGTGGATCGGGTGCGTCCGCAGGTTCCGAGTTATCGCGGTGGCACGGTGCCGATCGAGTTGTCGGCGCGGGTGCATCGGGATGTGTTGGAGTTGGCGCGTTCTCGTGGTGTGTCGGTGTTCATGGTGTTGCATGCGGCGTTGTCGGTGTTGTTGTCGAAGGTGGGTGCTGGTTCGGATGTGGTGATCGGTACGCCGGTCGCGGGTCGTGGTGATGCGGCGTTGGATGATCTGGTCGGGTTCTTCTTGAACACGTTGGTGCTGCGTACCGATTTGTCGGGTGATCCATCGTTCGGCGAGATCGTGGATCGGGCTCGCGCGGTGGATCTGGCCGCCTACGAGCATCAGGACGTGCCTTTCGACGTGGTGGTCGACGCCCTGAACCCCGAGCGCGCGCTCAGCAGGCATCCGCTCTTCCAGGTCATGCTGGTGCTGCAGAACAATGCCCGCCCCGAACTCACCCTGCCCGGGATGGCTGCCACGGTGTCCGAAGCCGATACCGCCACCACGAAATTCGATCTGGAATTCGGTTTCACCGAGCAGTACGGCGACGACCGCACCGCGCGGGGACTGGCCGGATCACTGCGCTATGCGATGGACCTGTTCGACGCCGACACCGCCGCCCTGATGGTGACCCGGCTGGTGCGACTGGTGGAAACCCTGGTGGCCGAACCGGATCGGCCGCTTTCGAGATTGTCGCTGCTGTCCGAGGTGGAATTGCGGCAGGTGCTGGGGACCTGGAACGATACCGTGCGGCCGGTGCCCGTGGTGCCGGTGCCGGAACTGTTCGCCGCCCGGGTGGCGGCGACGCCGGAGGCGGTCGCGGTGGTCTTCGGCGACCGGGAACTGACCTACAGCGATCTGGACGAGGCGTCGAATCGATTGGCGCGCTCGCTGATCGCGCGGCAGGTCGGCCCGGAATCGTTCGTTGCGGTGCTGCTACCGCGTTCGGAGCGGCTCATCGTCGCGCTGCTGGCGGTGCTCAAGGCGGGTGCGGCGTATGTGCCGGTCGATCCGGGATATCCGGCCGAACGCATCGCGTTCATGCTGGATGATGCCGCGCCGTTGGTGACGCTCACCGATACCGCGACCGCTGCGGCCGCGGGGTTCGAGCACGGGTCCGCGCGGATGCTGTTGGATGCGCCCGAGGTGGTATTCGAGGTTTCGGGTCGCAGTGGTGGTGCGGTTTCTGATGTGGATCGTGTTGTGCCGTTGTCGGTGTCGAATGCGGCGTACATGATTTATACGTCGGGTTCGACGGGTGTGCCCAAGGGTGTG
>NZ_JBHJXS010000031.1:0-5314 GCF_042269265.1 Nocardia sp. NPDC056000
ACGGGTGATTTGGTGCGCTGGAATGATTCCGGTGCCCTGGAGTATCTGGGTCGTGGCGATGATCAGGTGAAGATTCGTGGGTTCCGGATCGAACTCGGCGAAATCGAAACCGCGCTGACACAGTGCGCGGGTGTGGTGCAATCCGTCGTGGTCGCTCGAACGGACGGCGGTGGCGTACCCCGTTTGGTGGGATACGTTGTTGCCCAACCGGATACGGATCTCAAGGGCGGCGGGCTGCGATCCGCGCTCGCGCAATCGCTGCCCGGCCATATGGTGCCATCGGCCGTCCTGGTGCTGGATCGAATTCCATTGAGCCTGAATGGCAAGGTCGATCGTCGGGCACTGCCCGCACCGGATTTCGGAGCGCTGGCCTCGGCGCGCGTACCGCGCGACGCCCGCGAGGAAACGCTGTGCGCGCTGTTCGCCGAGGTGCTCGGCGTGGAACGGGTCGGGATCGACGATTCCTTCTTCGATCTCGGCGGCGACAGCATTCTCTCGATTCGACTGGTGACCCTCGCCCGTACCACCGGCGCGCGAATCACCCTGCGCGACATATTCATACATCAGACCCCGGCCGAACTGTCCGCGGCTGTCGAATGGCTGACCGCGGCCGAACTCGCGGCGGCCGATGCGGCTGCTCGGGTGCAGGACCACGAACCGCTCGTCGATATGAGCCAGGACGAGCTGGACGATATCGAGAACTTCCTCGAGGGAGATTTCCTGTGACCGCGATGAACTCCAGGCGTGTCGATAGCATTCTTCCGCTCTCACCGCTGCAGCGTGGATTGCTGTTCCACAATGAATTCTCCGGTGCGACCGATGTGGACGTGTACGCAATCGTCACCGTGGCCACCATCGACGGTCCACTGGACGTGGAGATATTGCAGGCCGCGGTGACCCGGCTGCTGGCCAGACACGCCAACCTGCGCGTCTTCTTCCGCAAGCGCAATGACAAAGACCCTGTGCAGGTGGTGCTGTCGGCGGTGCCGTGCGAACTCGCCCGCATCGAACTGGCCCATATCCCGGCCGCCGAGCGGGACTCGGCGTGGCAGCGAGAACTGCACCGGATTCGCAATGAACGGTTCGTGCTGTCCCGGCCGCCGCTCATTCGATTTCACCTGGTCGAATTCGGCCCGCACGAGCACAAACTCGTGGTGTCCTGCCATCACATCCTGCTCGACGGCTGGTCCATTCCGTTGCTGATGCAGGATCTGTTCCTGCTCTACCGAAATGGCGGCCGGGATGTCACCGCGCCACCCCCGCCGTTCGAGGCGTATCTGCGCTGGATCAGCAAGCGAGACCTAGGAGTTTCCGCGGCCCGCTGGGCCGAATCATTGTCCGGCGCCGAACCCGCGCTGCTCGCCGCCGACCATGGGCGGGCCGAGCGGGTGGAACCGGTGGATATTCTCTTCGACCTGCCCGCGGAGTTGTCCCGCGGACTCGAAGACGTGTGCCGGCGGCTCGGCGTCACGATGAGCAGCGTCATGCGGACCGCATGGGCGCTGACGCTCGGGTTGCAATTACGGAGTTCGGACGTCGTCATCGGCGCGACGGTCTCGGGCCGGCCGCCCGAGGTGGATGGCATCGAACGCATGATCGGCCTGTTCATCAATACCGTGCCGGTGCGCGTCGCCTGGGGTGCGGACCAGAGCCTGGCCGCGGTGATCCGGGAAGTGCAGCACCGCAAGGCCGATTACGTCGATGACGAATACGTCGGCCTGCCCGAGATCTACGCGGCCGGTGCGCGTCGCGACCTTTTCGACACGCTCATCATCTTCCAGAACTATCCGATCAACCTGACCGGCGCCGCCATCTCCGACGATTCGGCGACCTCGGTGCGCAGCCTGGTCGGCATGGACGGCACGCACTACGCGGTGACCATCGTGGTATTCCCCGGCGAGGTGCTGGAGGTTCGGTTCGCTTACCGGCCCGAACTGGTCTCGCCCGCCACCGCGGAGCTACTGGCCGGGCGGCTGGTGCGCGTCCTGGAATCGATTGCCGCGCGGCCCGAACAGCTCGTTTCTCAGGTGTCGCTGTTGTCCGCGGTGGAGCGGCATCGTGTGTTGGAGGTGTGGAACGATACGCGGCGTCCGGTGGTGGGGGGGTTGTTGCCGGAGTTGTTCGCTGCTCGTGTCGGGATGGCTCGGGATGCGGTGGCGGTGGAGTTCGGTGGGCGTGGGTTGTCGTATGGGGAGTTGGATGCGGCGTCGAATCGTGTTGCGCGGTTGTTGATTTCGCGGGGTGTGGGTGCGGAGTCGTTGGTGGCGGTGTTGTTGCCGCGTTCGGAGTTGTTGTTGGTGGTGTTGTTGGGGGTGTTGAAGTCTGGTGCGGGGTATGTGCCGATTGATCCGTCGTATCCGGTGGAGCGGGTGGGGTTCATGTTGGCTGATGCCGAACCCGCCGCGGTCATCACCGATTCGGCGACCGAGGCGGTGTTGGCCGGTGCCGGGCCGGATCATCCGGCGCCATCGGCACATTGGCTGCTCATGGACACGCCATCGCTGACCAGTCAGCTATCCGAGCTCGACGACACCGCGCTCACCGGTGCGGAACTTGTTGCGCCCCCGCATGAGTCGAGCGGGGCGTACGCCATCTACACCTCCGGTTCCACCGGCACCCCGAAGGGCGTGGTGGTGCCGCACGGCGCCCTGTCGAACTTTCTGGCGCAGATGCGGTCCACACTGCGACTGGGCGAGCGGGACACCTGGCTGGCGGTGACGACGGTGTCGTTCGATATCGCCGCCCTCGAGCTGTACCTACCCCTGGTGTGTGGCGCCCGGGTGCTGATCGCCTCGGACGCGGCGACGCGCGATGCGCTGATTCTGGCTGACGAACTGCGCGATTCCGGTGCCACCATCATGCAGGCGACACCGTCCATGTGGGCATCGCTGGAAGCGTCCGGCGCCGCGCTGCCGGACGGCCTGCGGGTGCTCGTCGGTGGTGAGGCCCTGCCGCCGCCGCTGGCCCGAACGCTGGCGACCCGGGCGCGTTCGGTGCTGAATGTGTACGGGCCGACCGAGGTGACGGTGTGGTGCACACAGTCCCCGGTGACCGCGGAACGCGCCGAGACGCCGACCATCGGCAAACCCTTCTTCAACACTCGGGTCTATGTACTGGACGACGGGTTGCAGCCGGTGCCGCCCGGGGTAATGGGTGAGCTGTACGTCGGCGGCGCACAGCTCGCGCGCGGCTATCACGGCCGCGCCGGACTGACCGCCACTCGCTTCGTGGCCGATCCCTTCGGCGCGGGCCGGCTCTATCGGACCGGTGATCTGGTGCGCTGGAACGCTTCCGGTGAACTCGAATATGTGGGCCGCGGCGATGATCAGGTGAAGATTCGCGGCTTCCGGATCGAACTCGGCGAGGTCGAAACGGTTTTGGGCGCGTCCGCCGGTATCGCCCAGGCGGTGGTCGTTGCCCGCGCCGATGCCGCCGATGTGCGGCAGTTGGTCGGCTACGTTGTCGCCGAACCGGATACGGCGATCGACGGTGCGCGGCTGCGTTCCGAGGTCGCCGCCGTGCTGCCAGCGCATATGGTGCCGTCGGTGGTGGTGGTACTGGAGCGATTCCCGTTGACCCCCAATGGGAAGGTGGACCGGCGCGCCCTACCCGCAGCGGATTTCGCGACCGCGGTGTCCTCGCGGGGTCCGCGCGATGCCCGCGAGGAGGTGCTGTGCGGGTTGTTCGCCGAGGTACTCGGTCTGGAACGGGTCGGCATCGATGATTCCTTCTTCGACCTCGGCGGGCATTCGCTCTCGGCCCCGCGCCTGATCAACCGGGTGCGTTCGGTGCTGGGACTCGAATTGACCGTGCGTGATCTCTTCGCGGCGCCCACCGTGGCACTGCTGCTGGAGCGCGGCGTTGCCGCATCGGAGAACGTCCGCCCCGTGCTGGTTCCGATGCCTCGGCCCGAGGTGGTGCCGTTGTCGTTCGGCCAGGCGCGGCTCTGGTTCCTCAATCGATTCGAGGACGCGTCTGCGGCGTACAACGTACCGGTGGTGCTGCGCATGCGGGGTGCGTTGGACCCGGCGGTGCTCGAACAGGCCCTGCGCGACGTTGTCACCCGGCATGAAGCCCTGCGCACCGTATTCCCCGAGATCGAGGGCGTGCCGAGGCAATTGGTCATCGACTCCGACGCGCTGGCGGAGCGCTGGGAATACTCGAGCACCCGCGTCTCGGCCGCCGCACTGCCCACCGCCGTGGCGGGCGCGATCGATCGCGGCTTCGATGTCGCTCGTGAATTGCCGCTGCGGGTGAGCGTTTTCGAGACCACCGCCGAGGCCGCGGAGGTGCGCGAGTTCGTATTGGTCGCGGTCCTGCACCACATTGCGGCCGACGGCTGGTCCATGGCGCCGTTCGCCCGCGATGTGGCCGTCGCGGTGGCCGCGCGGCTCGCGGGAGTCGCGCCCGCCTGGCGGCCCCTGCCGGTCCAATACGTGGATTTCACGCTCTGGCAGCGCGAAGTGCTCGGCTCCGAACGCGATACCGGCAGTGAGCTTTCGCGGCAGCTGGGTTATTGGAAGCGCACCCTCGCGGGCGCACCCGGCGAGCTGCCTCTGCCTGCCGATCGCATCCGCCCGCTCACACCCGCCTACCAGGTCGCCACGGTTCCCCTCGAATTGCCACCGGCGGTCCATCGCGGCCTGCTCACGGTGGCGCGAGCGGGCGGGGCGAGCGTGTTCATGGTGCTGCACGCGGCGGTGACGGTACTGCTGTCGAAATTGGGCGCGGGCACCGACATCGTGGTCGGTACGCCGATCGCGGGACGGTCCGACGAGGCGCTGGACGAGCTCATCGGATTCTTCCTGAACACCCTGGTGCTGCGCACCGACCTCGCGGGCGATCCATCGTTCGCCCGGGTCGTGGAGCGAGTGCGCACGGCCGACCTCACCGCCTTCGAACATCAGGACGTGCCGTTCGAACTGCTGGTGGAGGCGCTCAATCCGGAGCGGGCCCTGAATCGGCATCCGCTGTTCCAGGTAGCGGTGGTGCTGCAGAACAATATTCAGCCCCACCTATCCGTGCCGGGGCTGGAGGTACAGGCCGAACCGGTCGAGGAGACGACGAAGTTCGATCTGGAATTCAACTTCACCGATCACTATGACGCCGAGCGTTCCCCGCGGGGCATCACCGGGCGGCTCCGATATTCGCCGGATCTGTTCGATGCCCGCACCGTGGAACAGATGACGGCCAGATTCGTGCGACTGCTGGAAAGTGTTGTGGCCGAACCGGATCGGCCGCTTTCGAGATTGTCGCTGCTGTCCGAGGTGGAATTGCGGCAGGTGCTGGGGACCTGGAACGATACCGTGCGGCC
>NZ_JBHJXS010000032.1:0-3684 GCF_042269265.1 Nocardia sp. NPDC056000
CCCTTCCGCCACACCCGGGTGGGGCGGTCTCCCCCCCGCCCCACGCGACAACTCAGTGCTTGCCGGGCGCCTCCCGGGCGCCCGCAGTTCTCAGTACTGGACCGAACCGCCCACCTGCGTGGTCACGCCGCCGAGGTCGGTGGTCTGCCCGGGGATATCGCCCTGCGGGAGCTTACCAATCTGAGCGGCCGCGTCCAGGATGGTGCCGCCACCGGGGAGCAGGCGAATGAAATTCTCGGTGTCCGCCTTGGCCTGATTGGCCACGGTGGAATCGAGCACGAACTCCAGCTTGCGATCATCGCCCGGACCGGCGCTCGCGAAGGCCGTCACCTTGATCTGATTGACCTGGGTGAAGTCCAGCGACATACCGGCCTCACCGGTGCCACCCGGGGTGGTGTAGCCGATGGTGCCGACGTAACCGTCCAGGTTGCTGAAGTGGTGCGTGTTCGCGGCGAAACCGGGCAGCGCCGCGCCGCCGTCGATATTCGCGCCGATCTCGGTGTGCGGACCCTGCATGGCGACCACGGGAGCCGCGGGGGCGGTCTCCACGGCCGGGGCCTGCCACTGCGGCTTCGGCTTGGTCTGCTCACCGGTCAGGGTGTTCAGCGTGGTGTCCGGCTGATCCTGATCGGTGGTGACCGCGGGCTGCACCGTACCCGGATTGGTCGCCTGGGTGTCGGGCTTGGTCTGGGTGCCCGCGGGCGGGTTCTGCACGGGGATGGCGGGCGCGGTCTGACCGGGCACCGGCAGCGGTGCGACGCGCGGCACGGTCACACCGGGCTGGGTCGGCTTGGAATCCTTCGGATTCGCCTGCGGCGCCACACCGGCGGGCTGGGCCGGGGTGGTGTCATCGGCCTTGGGGGTCTCACCCGAGGGCACCGTGGTGCCGGGCTGGGTGGTGTCGGGCTTGGGCGAGCCCGGCGTGGTGACACCCGGCTGGCTCTGCTGCGGTTTGGTGGTGCCCGGCTGCACATTCTCCGGCTTGGGCGCGGGAACGACTGCGGCCTGCGGGTTTTCAGGGGTGGGATCGGTGGTCGGCGGCTGCTGGGTATCGCCCGGCTGCTGGCCGGGCTGCGCCGGGACCGCGCCCGGGTCATTGGGGGCCGCGTTCGCGGGTGCGCCCAGCAGGCTGACCACGGCGACCGCGCCGGCCAGCGACAGGGAGGTACTGGCCTTTATCCGATTCGGCTTGCGGTGCTTCACTTTTCGCCCTATTCGTTCGTACCTCATCGCCGCGATCGAGCAAGCGGGGCGAGTACGAGCTGCACAGCGGCCGCCTCGGAAAGGGTTGACCCCCCGGCGTTCTCGCGACCGCCCTGCCGATCGCTTCCCGTCGCGAAGTGAATCACACCAGCGTATTCCAGGCAAGGCGGCGAGTGTCATTACACCGGAAGTTAACCCGTCAGTCCAGGTCGTCGTGCCGCATCAGCTGACGCGCGGCCTCGGTGACCGAACCGGTCAGCGACGGGTACACAGAGAACGTCTGCGCGAGATCGTTCACCGTCAGATTGTTCTGCACCGCAAGGGCGATAGGCAGAATCAGCTCCGAGGCGATCGGCGCGACCACGACACCGCCGATCACCACACCCGTGGCGGGACGGCAGAAGATCTTCACGAAACCCCGTCGCAGGCCCGACATCTTGGCCCGCGGATTGGTGTTCAACGGCAGCATGACCGTGCGCGCGGGCACCTCGCCATTGTCGATCGCGGTCTGACTGACACCGACGGTCGCGATCTCCGGACGCGTGAACACCGCCGAGGCAACGGTTTTCAGGCGAATCGGCTGCACACCCTCACCCAGTGCGTGATACATGGCGATTCGGCCCTGCATGGCCGCCACAGAGGCCAAAGGCAGCAGTCCGGTGCAGTCGCCCGCCGCGTAGACACCGGTGGCGGTGGTGCGCGAGACCCGGTCGACGCGAAGGTAACCACCCTTGTCGAGTTCGATGCCCAGCCGGGCCAGACCCAGGTTCTGGGTATTGGGGATGGAGCCGACCGTCATGAGCGCGTGCGAACCGGTAACGGTGCGACCGTCGGACAGCTTCACCACGATGCCGTCGGCGGTGCGCTCCACCGCATCGGCGCGGGCGTGCTTGACCAGTTCCACACCGCGTTCGGCGAGCGCGTCCTCCAGCACCAGCGCGGCGTCGGCGTCCTCACCGGGCAGTACGCGGTCGCGGCTGGAGACCAGCTTCACCTTCACGCCCATCTCGGTGTACGCCGAGACGAATTCCGCACCGGTGACACCGGAACCGACCACCACCAGGGTTTCGGGCAGCTCCTTCAAGTCATAGAGCTGACGCCAGTTCAGGATTCGCTCACCGTCGGGCTCCGCGCCCTCGAGCACACGCGGGCTCGCACCGGTGGCGATGAGCACCACCTCGGCCTCGATCACCTGCTGCTGACCATCGGCGAGGGTCGCCTTCACCAGGTGCGTGGCCAGACCGGGAGCCTGATCGATGAGTTCGCCGTAACCGGACAGCACCGTCACCCCGGCGGTCTGCAACTTCACCTTGATATCGGCGGACTGCGCCTGCGCGAGGGCCTTCACCCGCGAGTTCACCTCGGCCAGGCGCACCTGCGCCTGCGAGGGATGCACGGTGATGCCGAGATCGCGGGCGCGGCGCAGATCGGTGCGCACGCCGGTGGAGGCGATGAAGGTCTTGGAGGGCACGCAGTCCCAGAGCACGCAGGCGCCGCCGATCCCGTCGCTGTCGATCAGCGTGACGGGCGCGCCGTGCTGTGCGGCCACCAGCGCCGCTTCGTATCCGGCGGGTCCGCCTCCGATGATCGCAATGCGGGTCATTGTTTCCCTCGCTTCTGGTGGGCAACCGGGATCTCCGGCGCCGCACTAAAACCCTAACGGGCGGTATCCCCACAGCTCCGACCGCGTCTGAAGACAGCTTCGTCACAATTGGCGAGTGCCGTAAATGAGATAAGGGCTGCTCCGGGGTGACCGGTCGGGTTGCACACGAACCGCTGAGGATCGGGATCAGGGGCGGTTGCTCGGGATTGTTCGATACGCTCTAACGGTGCCGATTTACGCCGCCTACGGATCCAACATGGATCCCGAGCAGATGCTCAAGCGCTGTCCGCACTCCCCCGTGTACGGAACCGGCTGGCTGGAGGGTTGGCGCCTGACCTTCGCCGGGGACGACATCGGCTGGGAGGGACCGCTCGCGACCGTGGTCGAGGAGCCCGGATCCCGGGTTTTCGTCGTCCTCTACGACGTCCCGGGTGAGGACGAAGCGAGCCTGGACCGCTGGGAGGGCTCGGACTTCGGCATTCACAAGAAGATCCGCCTCCGCGTCACCCTGAACCAGGGCGCCGCCACCCAGCCCGTCCTGGCCTGGCTCTACGTGCTGGACGCCTATGAGGGCGGCCTACCCTCGGCCCGCTACATCGGCGTCATCGCCGAAGGGGCCGAAAAGGCCGGGGCCCCAAGCGAATACGTGCACGCCCTACGCACCCGCAACAGCAAGAACGTAGGCCCGGGCACCTTCGGCCTCTGAGCCGCCGCCCCACCCGACCATTCCCGGAGGGCCCGCACACCATGTGCGGGCCCTCCGCCATGTCATCCCCGCCATGCGCGCCCCGGCCCGGGCCGCCCTCGTCATCCCGGCATGCTTTCGACGGGGATGACGTACCCGCCCGAGATATGCCGCCGGGCCGCACCCTCAGGTC
>NZ_JBHJXS010000033.1:0-2846 GCF_042269265.1 Nocardia sp. NPDC056000
GGAATGATCCGGTGCCGTACTGGGCGCTGAGTGATCTCCGATTCGCTTGTTCAGGGGGTGTGGGAGTCAATTCGACGATGCTGGGTTTGCCCTTGCATTCCGATCCGAAGGCCCAAGCCGACAAGATCGTTACGGCCACAGCTCATGCACTACGGCACGGCGCTTCCGGTCACACCTCTTGCATTACGGCCGGAGCCGCCGCGAGGGGGTCGACCACGGCGCGGGAGACTCCCCGTCATGAGCACCGCGCGACGCCGTCTCGGCACCGGCCCGAGCACCACCAGGAGCACGACGACGACGGACGCCGCACCGCGGCTGCTGCCCGTCGAGCGAGTGGTGCCGGACGCACTCCTGGGGGACGTCGAGCACCAGGACGTGCACGCGCGAAAAGGCCGGCGGACGCTCGGACCGGGGATCGACGCGACGCCCTCGGTCGGGGAACCGCTGGAGTCTCCAAACGGATAACTTGCTCGGCCCCCGGGCGGGCGCGGGAGCAATGCTCACGCGATAACTTGCTCCGCCCCCGGGGGACTCTTCGGACCCAACCTGCTGCTGACTTCCGGGCCGTAGATGACGGCAGCAAGTTGGTGCATACGGTTACCGTATGCGCGCTGATCGGGGACGATCAGCGGTCGGTCCGAGCACGGACCGGGGGAGTTTCGGAGGGGGATCTCGTGCGGCCACAGCGGGTGTTTCCGGAGCAGCGGCGGCGTACCCGGCGCAACGACGAGCCGCGTCCGCACCGCCTGAATCTCCGGCTCGGTGACGACGAGAAGGCAGCCGTCGAGGCCGCCGCGAAGCTCGCCCGGCTGACCCCCTCCAGCTACGCGGCGCACGTCGCCGGGTCCGTGGCGATGAGCACGCTGTGGCCGGTCCCGAGGACCCGGCGCGAGGAGCTGCGCGAGCTGCTTGCCGCCCGGATCGGGCTGACCCGGATCGGCACGAACCTGAACCAGATCGCGCGGACGCTGAACGCCGGCGGCGACGTCACCCAGGAGCAACTGGAGGCCGTTCTGCAGCGCGTCGGCGAGGCCGTGCGGCGGGTCGACGAGGCGACCGTCGTGAACATGCGGCGCCGCCAACCCGAACCGCCTGACCTCTGACCCCTCCGCCCGAAGGCGGTCAAGGGGTGACGGCGGGCGCTTCCACGGCAGGGCGGGGCGAGGGAGTGGTGCGGCGGCGCAGGCGGGCCTGGAGTTCGGCGGTGTCGACGGGGGCGTCGTCGTGCTCCTGGTCCTCGTGCTCGCGGCGGCGGCGTGCAGCTGCTTCCTCGCGGCGGCGGGCGAGGTTGTCGAGCATGTTCGTGTACGCCTCGGCGACCTGAGCGGCCGACAGGACTACCGCCGTGTCGGCGACGTCGGCCAGGGCGAGGATCTCGCGGACCCTGCCAGCGACGGCTTCCGGGTCGGTGTTGCCGTCCTTGCCCTCGGCGGCCTCCGTGGCTGCGAGGTCGAGGCCCTTGCGGGTGACGGCCGTCCAGCCTTCTTCGGCGATGGCGACGCCGGCGCGAAGCTCGCCGTCCTCGGCGTCCGAGCCGAACAGCATGTCGAGGTCGTCCTCGTGGGTGTCGCCGCCCTCGATGCCGAGCATCTGCCGCAGGTAGCGGGTCCATTCGATGGCCCGGCGGCCCTTGGTGGCCCGCTCGTACTCGTGCCACTTGGCCAGGTTCCACTCCAGCGTGCCGATGCCGGAGGCGCTGCCTTCCTCGCCGTCGTCGGGCACCCCGTTGGCCAGGTCGCCGATGCGGAAGAGGAGTTCGAACGGCGTGACGTTCTCCCCGGTGGCGGTCTTGAGGTCGGCGCGGGTCAGCTCCAGTGCGGGCTGCTTGCCGTCCTGGGTCTTGGCGATGTACTCGCCCAGGTCTTTGGCGTCGCGCTCGGTTTCCAGGCGCTTGAAGTCGATCGCGTGGCCCTTGCCGCCGCACGGGCAGTTGGTCCGGTCGCAGTCGTCCGACGGCCGCCACTTCGGGTTGATCCCCTGGAGGGCGCCGACCCAGACCGTCCGCCAGTGGTTCTGCCACTCGGTGAGCGCGTTCTCCGACGGCTCGAAGGTGCCGGCCACCCGCTTCTCGGCACGCTCGCCCGTGGTCCGGCCGCCGACGAGCACGATCGCGTGGATGTGCGGGTGCCAGCCGTTGGCGAGGCCGACGGTGACCTCTGTTGCGCGGATCATGCCGATGTAGCCGATCCGGCCGCGGATTCCCTCCGGGTCGCACTTCCGCCCGGCCCAGGTGCCGCCGGTGATGAGCCGCTGGTAGGCGCCCGCCTTCCGGCGGGTGGACGCCAGCTCAGCCTGCGTGGTGCGGAGATGGGCCTGCGCGTCGGCCAGCTCGCCCGCGGCTGCCTCCTTCGCGGCCGCCATCGCGGCGCGCTTCTGGCCCTTGGGCGCGGCAAGCCGGGCGGCGTTCACGGCGGCACGGGTCCGGTCGGTGACCTCCTGGAGGGTCGTCTCGGCAACGGCGACGTTGGCCTTGGCGACGCGGATCTCGGCGGCCGTGCCGGACCGGGAGCCCTGGAGGGCGTCCATCAGGCCGTCGAGTCGGTCCTTGGCCGCGTGCCGGGTGGTCAGCGTGACCAGGTAGGCGGTGCCGCCTCGGCGGATCCACTCGACTACGGCCTCCGTGATCTCCTCGGCCCGCTTGTGCCGGATGGTCGCCGCGCAGACGGGGCAGAGCCAGATCCGCCCGCAGCGCATGAGGCCCAGGACCACGGCGGTCCCGGATGCCGTCTGCCCGACGATGACGCCGGAGGCCGGGTCCATCAGGCTCCGGCCGCAGCCCTTGCACGCGGGGTCGCCGGTGATCCGCCACAGCGTCCGGCGTCCGGCGTACCGGCGCGACTTCCGGG
>NZ_JBHJXS010000034.1:0-2138 GCF_042269265.1 Nocardia sp. NPDC056000
CCCGAAGGGCCTTACCGCTCGACTTGCATGTGTTAAGCACGCCGCCAGCGTTCGTCCTGAGCCAGGATCAAACTCTCCGTTGAAGACTCTCAATCAGCCCTTGCGGGCTAATCGGAAGAATTAACCAGAGTCCGAAAACCTTGGCAAAATCAAACGCCAGCAAAAGTATTTGCTGACTAAATGTCCAACCTTCTCACACGGGGGTGTGGAAGGCCGGAACCAATAAATTATTGGCACTGACATTCATCGACACACTATTGAGTTCTCAAAGAACAGGCGCACAAATCATCCGGCCGCTTTAGCGACCCTCAGAAGAGGCAACTTTTCCAGCCTACCGGCCGCATCCCGCAGAGTCAAACTCGGGGTTGTGGATCGGTTCGCAGGCTGCCAGGCGCTCCTCGTACGACCTCGTTGTCCGGTTCCGTGTTTCCAGCTTCTGAGCTGGGCGTTTGGCACCCGGTCGGTGTCCGTGTCGCTCTGACCTGGAATAAGTTACGTGGCGGAAAACGGAGAGTCAAATCGCCTGGTCACGGGCGCGTCTTCGCAGTTCACGAGGGTCCGCACCGGGCCGTTTCCCGACCCGGGCCACATATTTGTGACCCAGGTCATGGAAAACAAGATCATTCGGCCCGGCGGACGCCGGCGAAGTTCTTCTTGCCGCGACGCAGCACCAGCCAGCTGCCGTGCAGGTAGTCCGAATCCGAGGGAGTCCACTCCAGATCGGAGACGCGTTCGTTGTTCACCGATGCGCCACCCTCGTTGACAGCGCGGCGAGCGGCGGCGCGACTCTCGGAAAGACCGCTGGACACCAGCAGATCGACAATCGTCGATTCCGCGGTGGCCTCGGCGACCTTGCCCTCGACCGCGGCCTCGGTGAGCGCGGCGGCCAGGGTCGACTCGTTCAGATCGCGGAGTTCACCGCGACCGAACAGCGCCTGACTGGCCAGCTGCACCGAACGGGTGTGCTCCTCACCGTGCACGAGCGTGGTCATCTCGGCGGCCAAGCGGCGCTGCGCCTCCCGGGCGTGCGGGCGCTCGGTGGTGGCGGTCTCCAGTTCGTCCAGTTCCTCGCGGGACAGGAAGGTGAACCAGCGCAGGTAGCGGACCACATCGGCGTCCGCGGTATTCACGAAGTACTGGTACCAGGCGTAGGGACTGGTCATCTCCGGATCGAGCCAGAGGCTGCCGCCGCCGGTGGACTTGCCGAACTTCTTGCCGTCGGCCGAGGTCACCAAGGGAACGGTCAGGGCGTGCACGTGCTCACCGTCGACACGACGGTTCAGCTCGACGCCCGCGATGATGTTGCCCCACTGATCCGAACCGCCGACCTGCAACCGGCATTCGTGATTGCGGCGCAGCTGGAGGTAGTCGTTGGCCTGCAACAGCATGTAGGAGAACTCGGTGTAGGACATGCCGTCGCTCTCCAGCCGCCGCTTGACGGTGTCGCGGGCCAGCATGACATTCACCGAGAAGTGCTTGCCGATATCGCGCAGGAAGGAGACCGTGCTCAACGGCCCGGTCCAATCCATATTGTTCGCGATGATCGCACCCGTCGGGGAATCGTCGATATCGACGAAACGCTCCAGCTGGGAGCGGATGCGCCCGGCCCACTCGGCGACGGTGTCGGTGGAGTTCATCGAGCGTTCGCCCACGTCACGCGGATCGCCGATGAGGCCGGTCGCGCCACCCGCGAGAACCACGGGGCGATTGCCCGCACGCTGAAAACGCTTGAGCGCCAACAGCGGAACGAGATGTCCGGCGTGCAGGCTGGCGGCGGTGGGATCGAATCCCGCATAGAGGGTGATCGGGCCCTTCGCCAGCTCCGCACGCAATGCGTCCAGATCGGTGGACTGCGCGATCAAACCGCGCCAGGTCAGTTCATCAATGATGTCGCCGCTCACGTGTCCCATCTTTCCGCACCTGGAATGCCCGCTGACCAGTAGGTCGGCTCCGGCCCCCGCGACGCCGCGTCACGGGGGCCGGAGCCTCATCGCTTCGTACCTGTCTCGCGGGCAGCCCCGCCCGGAGACATCGGAAGCGGATGGGCGCGGTGACCCCCCCGCCGCCGCCCGCGGCCGCTACGCCCCCGAGTGGCCACGGGGGGGGAGACGGCGGAGGAGCACGATTCCTCAGGGCCC
>NZ_JBHJXS010000035.1:0-1826 GCF_042269265.1 Nocardia sp. NPDC056000
GCGCCTGGTGCGGCTCCCCGATCCAGCAGAACGGCATCGGCCGGAGCAAGGACTACTGCCGCCGGAGCTGCCGCCAACGGGCGTACGAGGCGAGGAAGCAGCGGGAGGCCGTGGTCGCCGCCGTGGCGTCGGCCGTCGCACGCCGAGATTCGTCACGTGACGATTCCCGGAGCCCCGACGATTCGTCACGTGACGAAACGCGGCCACCGGCTCCGCCCCCCGCTCCGGACCCTCGGCCGGTGCCGCCGCCTCCTCGCCCGGCCGCGCCGCCGCCCCTGCCGCCCGGCCCCTCGCAGCGAAAGCGCCGGCGCCTTCTGCCTCCCCCACCGGGGCGGCCCCGCCCGGAGGCCCTGCCCCTCTTCGAGCAGCCGGACGCTCAGCCACCGACGGAGCCGCGGGGCTGACCAGCTCGACGGCATCGGCCACATCGCGGCAGCAGCCGCTCCCCATCAGCCCGAGACGGGCGGTGCGGTCGCCTCACGCTGCCCAGCCCCGCGACGGCGGGGGTACGGCGCTCAGCCCCCGTCCCGCCCCGTCAGACGGCCGCTCAGCGCCACGCGCCCCCCACCCCTCCGCCGCCAGCCTGTCCGCGAGCACAACAGCGAGAGCGGCAGTCGGCAGACGGCTGGCCATGTAAACCGCTCAGAGATGCCGCCCTCGCTGGGCAGCAGAAAGCCCCCGCCGGATCTCCGACGGGGGCTCCTGGGGACGTTGGGCGAGGGCTCTATGTGTCACTCGCCGATGGGCACCCGGGCGCCGGGGGCGTAGACGTCTTCCCAGTAGCCGAGTGCCTGTTCGTCGTCGTGGAAGGTCACGGTCGTGACGAAGACGGCGATGGCCGAGTGGGCCGGGGCGTCGATCTCCAAGGCGTTCAGCTCGTCCTGGGACGCCTGCCGGGCGTGGCCGGTGCGCTGCCCCTTCACGACTTCGCGGCCGGTGCGCTCGCTGTAGAGCTTGTCGAACTGCTTCACCATCCGTACGTCGTCGGCCAGCTCCGGGACGGCGGCCACCGTGTGGGGCGGATAGACGGAGACGCCGACCGACGTCGGCTTGTCGTCCTGGCGGAAGACGCGAATGCGGATCACGGCTTCGTCGCCGGGCTCCAGGTTGAGAGCCGTGCAAATCTCGGGGTCGTGGACCGACCGGGTCATCACGCGGTGACCGGAGGAGGTCTCGCCGGGGGCGTAGCGCATCCCGTTCTTCTCCATGCGCTTCAGGCGGTCCGCGCCGGTGATCACCATGGGGTTCTTCTCGACGACCGTGCCCAGCGCCCCGCGCGAGCTGACCAGGCCCTCGCTCTTGAGTACGGCCAGGGCCCGGCTCACGGTCTTGGCCGCCACGCCGAACTGCTCACGGATCTCAGCGACGGACGGCAACGTGGCGCCAGGCGCGAGTTCCCCGCTCTTGATCAGTGTGCGGAAGTGGGCCGCCACGTCGGCATAGCCCTTCCCCTCCGGTGCCTTGTATGGCATGGCTTCTCCCTGTTTGTCGGAGCGCGGTACACCTCCGAAGGTACATCAATGACCCTCCCAAGGTACATCCTTGCCTCGCATCGGTGCTTGATGTATCTTCGTGGCGTCGGCAAGGTACGTTAAGTACCACCGGGCCGACAGATGCGTACCTTCGGCAAGAGAGGGTCTGTCGTGGCCACAAGGAACGTTCCGCCCCGGTCCGGGGCGCGGCGAGGACCGCCACCCGCTCAAGGTCCTCGCCTCCCTCGCGGGGTACGCCGAAGGCTGCCTGTCGTACGCCGAGCGCGGCCCGCTCGCCCTGCTGCTGACCAACCCCGGCGACGGCGGGAACTTTAAGACAGCTCAGGGCGCAGT
>NZ_JBHJXS010000037.1:0-1297 GCF_042269265.1 Nocardia sp. NPDC056000
CGGTTCGCCGAAGGTCCAGCGCGCACCCCACGCGCCCAATCCGAACAGGATCGGTTCGAGCTGATAGCCCGCGTCGGTGAGGACGCTCGTCCGCTCAGGGTTAGTCAGGACCTAAGCCGAGGCCGACAGGCGTAGGCGATGGACAACAGGTTGATATTCCTGTACCACCTCTTCACCGTTTGAGCAATGGGGGGACGCAGGAGGATAGGGCAAGCGCGGTATTGGATATCCGCGTCCAAGCAGTTAGGCTGGGAAATAGGCAAATCCGTTTCCCGTAAGGCTGAGCTGTGATGGCGAGCGAAATATAGTAGCGAAGTTCCTGATTCCACACTGCCAAGAAAAGCCTCTAGCGAGGTGAAAGGTGCCCGTACCGCAAACCGACACAGGTAGGCGAGGAGAGAATCCTAAGGTGAGCGAGAGAACTCTCGTTAAGGAACTCGGCAAAATGACCCCGTAACTTCGGGAGAAGGGGTGCTCTGTTAGGGTGCAAGCCCGAGAGAGCCGCAGTGAATAGGCCCAGGCGACTGTTTAGCAAAAACACAGGTCTCTGCGAAGCCGTAAGGCGAAGTATAGGGGCTGACGCCTGCCCGGTGCTGGAAGGTTAAGAGGAGAGGTTAGTGGCATCACGAAGCTTTGAATTGAAGCCCCAGTAAACGGCGGCCGTAACTATAACGGTCCTAAGGTAGCGAAATTCCTTGTCAGGTAAGTTCTGACCCGCACGAAAGGCGCAACGATCTGGGCACTGTCTCAACGAGAGACTCGGTGAAATTATAGTACCTGTGAAGATGCAGGTTACCCGCGACAGGACGGAAAGACCCCGTGGAGCTTTACTGCAGCCTGATATTGAATTTTGGTACAGCTTGTACAGGATAGGTAGGAGCCTTTGAAGCCGGAGCGCCAGCTTCGGTGGAGGCGTCGGTGGGATACTACCCTGGCTGTATTGAAATTCTAACCCGCACCCCTGAATCGGGGTGGGAGACAGTGTCAGGTGGGCAGTTTGACTGGGGCGGTCGCCTCCTAAAAGGTAACGGAGGCGCCCAAAGGTTCCCTCAGAATGGTTGGAAATCATTCGCAGAGTGTAAAGGCACAAGGGAGCTTGACTGCGAGACCTACAAGTCGAGCAGGGACGAAAGTCGGGCTTAGTGATCCGGTGGTTCCGCATGGAAGGGCCATCGCTCAACGGATAAAAGCTACCCCGGGGATAACAGGCTTATCTCCCCCAAGAGTCCACATCGACGGGGAGGTTTGGCACCTCGATGTCGGCTCATCGCATCCTGGGGCTGTAGTAGGTCCCAAG
>NZ_JBHJXS010000038.1:0-1147 GCF_042269265.1 Nocardia sp. NPDC056000
GTCAATGAGCCTTTTCAGCCCGCCCAACGATCGAGTGACAGGTCTGGAGGCTTATTCACGGAGGGTTTCGGTCCGCTGTGCTTGATCATGAGAGCGGCCCTGCTCGGTAGCGTGACGGTTGCGAAGACGTCATTTTCTACAGGAGCAGGGCCGTTGAGCTGGAACGTTACGACAGGGCTGGACACCGATCAACTGGACGTGCTCGTGGAGCATGTCCACCGGATTCTCGTGGAGGACCCGGATCCGCCGGTGGCTCCCAGGCGGATGTGGGCGCTGGGGCTGTACAAATCGGTGGTGCTGGTGCTGTTCCTGCTGCGGCAGAACCCGGTCCAGTCAGCGGCGGCCGAGTTGTTCGGGGTCTCCCAAGCGACCGTCTCGCGCCGCTGGACTGTCCTGCTGCCGGTGGTGGAGAAGGCTCTGGCCAGGCATGTTCCCGATCCTGTCGGGGCTTCGGCCGGCCGTGTCGTGCTGGTCGACGGAACCCTGGTACCCACCTGGGACTGGGCGAGCGAGGGCACCACGATGTTCTCCGGCAAGCACCGCGACACGGGCTTCAACCTGCAGGTTGCCGCCACGCTCACCGGGGACCTGCTCGCGGTCTCGTCGCCTGTTCCGGGCTCGCGCCACGACATGCACGCCTGGCGCCGGTCACACTTCCCCAAAGCCTTCGCCGAACGGGAGGGCATCGGCGATCTGGGCTACGTCGGCTCCGGACTGCTCACCCCACGGCGCAAGCCGCCGCGCCAGGAACGATCCACTGGGGACAAAGTGGCCAACCGTTCCATCAGCACACTCCGGGCCGCAGTCGAGCGGACCATCGCGCACCTGAAGGACTGGAAGATCCTCGCCACCCGCTACCGCGGCCCTCTCACCCGCTTCGCCCTCGTCGCCAAGACCGTCACCGCACTTGCCTTCTACAAGAAGGGCTGGTGAAACCCCGTGAATAGGGCTCAGGGTTGCCGACGCGTTTCCCTCGCTCCTTCTAGTGGGTGTAGCTGCTGGGCTTGGGGTAGGTATGGGTGCGGTATCCACGGGGGCGTCTGGGCGGCTGGAGCCGAAGATTGAGCGGACAGCAACTATCGAGTTCCTGCGACGGGCAGGTGCGTATCCCGCGATCGGCGTCCGGTGCGAGGCGAACCAGGGCTTG
>NZ_JBHJXS010000039.1:0-1117 GCF_042269265.1 Nocardia sp. NPDC056000
CGTCGAAGGTGGGATTGGCGATTGGGACGAAGTCGTAACAAGGTAGCCGTACCGGAAGGTGCGGCTGGATCACCTCCTTTCTAAGGAGCACATCTCCACGACTCTTCACACAGGTGGATGACGTTGTGGCAGAGACCGTTTCGGAAGCAAACGTCTTCCGGCGGACGCTCATGGGTGGAACACTGACTACCTTTTCTTTCGAGAAAATATATCGACACACTGTTGGGTCCTGAAAGAACAGACGTAAGTCTTTCTTTCCAGGCAAGATAACGATCCGCTCGGATCTTCCTCGATACCGCGAAGCTTGCTTCGGTCTGGTCCAGTGAAATTCGATTCGAGTGGGTGTGTTGTTTGAGAACTGCACAGTGGACGCGAGCATCTTTGTTAGTAAGTGTGTAAGAGCGTACGGTGGATGCCTTGGCACCAGGAGCCGATGAAGGACGTAGTAGGCTGCGATAAGCCTCGGGGAGCTGTCAAACGAGCTGAGATCCGAGGATTTCCGAATGGGGAAACCCAGCACGAGTGATGTCGTGTTACCCGCCACTGAATATATAGGTGGTGTGGAGGGAACGTGGGGAAGTGAAACATCTCAGTACCCACAGGAAGAGAAAACAACAGTGATTCCGTGAGTAGTGGCGAGCGAAAGCGGAAGAGGCTAAACCGATTATGTGTGATAGACGGCAGTCGTTGCATAGTCGGGGTTGTGGGATTGTTCTTCTCAACTCTGCCGAGTTGAGCATGAGTCAGAAACCGTTGTGTTAGTCGAAGTGGCCTGGGACGGCCCGTCGTAGAGGGTGAGAATCCCGTAGACGAAAACTCAACGGCTCATGTGAGCAACTCCCGAGTAGCAGCGGGCCCGTGAAATCTGCTGTGAATCTGTCGGGACCACCCGATAAGCCTGAATACTACCTGGTGACCGATAGCGGACTAGTACCGTGAGGGAAAGGTGAAAAGTACCCCGGGAGGGGAGTGAAATAGTACCTGAAACCGTGCGCTTACAATCCGTCAGAGCCCTCGACTTGTCGTGGGGTGATGGCGTGCCTTTTGAAGAATGAGCCTGCGAGTCATCGGTGTGTGGCGAGGTTAACCCGTGTGGGGTAGCCGTAGCGAAAGCGAG
>NZ_JBHJXS010000040.1:0-1107 GCF_042269265.1 Nocardia sp. NPDC056000
TGCGTGCACTGCCTGGCGCGGGACGCGGGAATCTCTCAGGCCACCGGCTACCGCTACCTGCACGAAGGCATAGACGTCCTGGCCGAGCAGGCCCCGGATCTGCACCGGGTCCTTGCAGAGTGCCGAAAGCGGGGCATGAACCACCTGGTCCTGGACGGCACGCTGATCGAGTCCGACCGCGTCGCCGGTACCCACATGAGCGCCGCGGGCAAGGAGGTGGACACCTGGTATTCGGCGAAACACAAGGCATTCGGGGCGAACGTGCAGTTCCTGTCCGCCCCGAACGGCACCCCGTTATGGGTGTCCGAAGCCGAGCCCGGCTCGGTGCCCGACATCACCGCCGCCCGAATGCACTGCCTGTCAGCCCTGTACAAGGCGGCCGCCGACGGCCTGCCCACCCTCGCCGACGCCGGCTATCAAGGCGCCGGGATCGGCATCCACCACCCGTTCAAGAAGCCCCCTGGCCGCTCCCACCTGCAACTTCACTCCGACACCCGCACCTACAACGCACTCCTGCGAGGAGTTCGGGCGCTGGGCGAACGAGCTGCGGCCGAGCTGAAGGAACGCTGGCGCACCCTGAAGCGCGTCACGCTCAGCCCCGGTCGGATCGGCGCCATCGTCAAAGCCGCCCTCGTCCTCAACAACGCCTGGTAATGACCTTCGTTGAGAAAACCTCAGTGATCACTACCGCACGGACATATCCGATCAACTGGCCACCCGATCAATGAGGTTTTCTCAACGAAATGATCTCGCTGTTGCTGGGGCATGAGGGTGGCTGTGGACAGGCGTGAAGCCCCTGGTAGGACAGGTCTTTCTCACAAGACCGCCTGTCACCGGGGGCTTCACGTTGGTCACCTATGCTGCCGTACTCGACGTTCCGCGTCATGTCGTTGAGTTTCTCGCCCGGCTGCTGGCCGGCCATCGTCGCCGGATCGGCACCCCGAAGGGCTCGCGGGCGCTGGGACCATTCCGGCAGGCCGTGCTGGTGCTGCGCTGGTTCCGGGAGCGGTCGTGCGTGCACTGCCTGGCGCGGGACGCGGGAATCTCTCAGGCCACCGGCTACCGCTACCTGCACGAAGGCATAGACGTCCTGGCCGAGCAGGCCCC
>NZ_JBHJXS010000041.1:0-1056 GCF_042269265.1 Nocardia sp. NPDC056000
AAGCTGAAGAGGCGGAGCCGCAGCGAAAGCGAGTCTGAATAGGGCGAATGAGTACGTGGTCGTAGACCCGAAACCAGGTGATCTACCCATGTCCAGGGTGAAGGTAAGGTAACACTTACTGGAGGCCCGAACCCACGCACGTTGAAAAGTGCGGGGATGAGGTGTGGGTAGCGGAGAAATTCCAATCGAACTTGGAGATAGCTGGTTCTCTCCGAAATAGCTTTAGGGCTAGCCTTAAGGTAAGAGTCTTGGAGGTAGAGCACTGTTTGGACTAGGGGCCCTCATCGGGTTACCGAATTCAGACAAACTCCGAATGCCAATGACTTATCCTTAGGAGTCAGACTGCGAGTGATAAGATCCGTAGTCAAAAGGGAAACAGCCCAGACCACCAGCTAAGGTCCCAAAGTATACGTTAAGTGGAAAAGGATGTGGAGTTGCTTAGACAACCAGGATGTTGGCTTAGAAGCAGCCACCATTTAAAGAGTGCGTAATAGCTCACTGGTCGAGTGACTCTGCGCCGAAAATGTACCGGGGCTAAACGTATCACCGAAGCTGTGGATGTCTGGACCAAGGACGCCGAACGGTGCCGGGACGCGAAGATCCCCCGGCCCCGGGCCAGGGAGGTGGTGACCAAGCCGGAACTGGGCCGGCGGATGGTGGAGCGCTGCCGGCGGGCGGGGGTGCCCTTCGGCTGGGTGGCCGCCGACAGCCTCTACGGCCAGGACCGCAAGCTCCGCGCGGCACTGGAGCGCCGCCGCATCCCGTATGTGATGGCGGTACCGGCGGACGAGACCGTGGTGACACACGGGACCGGACCGCTGCGGGCCGATGCCCTGGCCAAGCGTGTCCCGCTGCGCTTCGAGCGCCGCTCGTGCGGCACCGGGACCAAGGGCGGGCGCCGCTACGACTGGGCCCTGGCCGAGGTCACCTGGCCCGGCGGCACCGAGAACGACGGCCCCCGCCGCGAGGGTGTCGGTGATGTACAGGTTGCCCGCGCTGTCGAATGCGGAGCCGTTGGACATGCTCGCGCCGACCGCGAACAGCTCCGGGGAGGGC
>NZ_JBHJXS010000042.1:0-1025 GCF_042269265.1 Nocardia sp. NPDC056000
TTAATCCGCCCAGGGTGAGTCGGGACCTAAGGCGAGGCCGACAGGCGTAGTCGATGGACAACGGGTTGATATTCCCGTACCCGTGTATCCGCGCCAAATATCGAATCATCTGTGCTAAGTATCCAAAAGGGGATGGACTTCCTTCGGGAAGCCGGAACTGGCTGCATACGACCCTGGGTGTAGTAGGTAAGCGATGGGGTGACGCAGGAAGGTAGCTGGGCCCGGTAATGGTTGTCCGGGTGTAAGCCTGTAGGGCGTCTGGTAGGCAAATCCGCCAGACATATAGCCTGAGAGGTGATGCGTAGCCGATTGAGGCGAATTCAGTGATCCTATGCTGCCGAGAAAAGCCTCTAGTGAGTTGGTACACGGCCCGTACCCCAAACCGACACAGGTGGTCAGGTAGAGAATACTAAGGCGATCGAGATAACTGTGGTTAAGGAACTCGGCAAAATACCTCCGTAACTTCGGGAGAAGGAGGGCCTTGTCTGGTGAACGGACTTGCTCCGGGAGCTGGGTGAGGTCGCAGAGACCAGTGAGAAGCGACTGTTTACTAAAAACACAGGTCCGTGCGAAGTCGTAAGACGATGTATACGGACTGACGCCTGCCCGGTGCCGGAAGGTTAAGAGGACCGGTTAGCTACTTCGGTGGCGAAGCTGAGAATTTAAGCCCCGGTAAACGGCGGTGGTAACTATAACCATCCTAAGGTAGCGAAATTCCTTGTCGGGTAAGTTCCGACCTGCACGAATGGCGTAACGACTTCTCAGCTGTCTCAACCACAGACTCGGCGAAATTGCATTACGAGTAAAGATGCTCGTTACGCGCGGCAGGACGAAAAGACCCCGGGACCTTCACTATAGCTTGGTATTGGTGTTCGGTACGGTTTGTGTAGGATAGGTGGGAGACTGTGAAATCGGCACGCCAGTGTCGAGGGAGTCATCGTTGAAATACCACTCTGATCGTATTGGACCTCTAACCTCGGACCCTGATCGGGTTCAGGGACAGTGCCTGGTGGGTAGTTTAACTG
>NZ_JBHJXS010000043.1:0-1025 GCF_042269265.1 Nocardia sp. NPDC056000
GTCTAAATCCTGCTCAATTTCGGCTTTCAACCGTTCCGCTTCTATCACATTCAGCTTCTGGATTTCGTTGTACCACGCATTGATTTTCATTCCCACAGAAGAAGATGGTATGGTTTCCAATGAGCCTCATTCCTTCCTTCCCAACAAAAACCCTTTTTATGTTAAAGATTAACATAAAGATGCCCGCCAATAATCGCAGAAAATCTCTTAGAAAAAATGTTGCGTGACGCCGCAAACAAAAAAAACGCTCCTGCCAAAAAGCAAGAGCGCTAAAACAAAACATGTGAGCAGCTAAAATTATACAACTTTATTCAGCGATCAAAAAGCCTCGGAATTAGCTCTCTATATCCGCCCCGATCTCCTTCGCAAATTCAATCATTTTTTTCCGCCTGCTCTCAAACACCTCATCCAGTCTATCAAAACGCTCATTCATATTTTTTTCAAACTCACTCAGTTCCCTCTTCAACGCCACAGTCTCTGCTTTGATACCCGATCGCGTATCTCCCAAATCCTCTTTTATCTCATCCAAACCCTCTTTAATCATCTGGCCCAAATCCTCTAGTGCCTTCAGTACCTTTTCCTCTTCTGTCTTCACTTACTTCCACCTTTCCAAAAACCGAACGACCAGGAACCAGGTTAGGGATCCAAATCGACAAAAAGACGAACGACTAAAATCGCCGGCAGCTGCCTTTACCTCCCGATTCCCGAACATCGGCCCCGCTTTTTATTCCACGGTTCGATTGACAACGAGCCTCCGCACCCTCAAACTCCCAAAGGCAACCCCGCAGGGCGAAAACCGCCCTCCGGGGCCACCTCCGGCAGTTTGCATGAGAGTGCCTCTCATTGTAAATCGACTTTCGCGGCATAAACGCTTGTTTTCTCCCTGCAGCAGCCAGTCCTCCTCAAGACCTTGCCAGTTCGAGCGCTTTTTGTATGTATTCCTCTTCTGTAATTTCTCCATGAAACCGCCTTTTCAAAAGCTCTTCCTCTTCTTTTGTAAGCACTAAGCCTTCAAAATCAAGGGT